>NZ_SRSD01000009.1:0-221410 GCF_008369015.1 Oryzomonas rubra | reverse complement strand
GCCGATGATACTGCACGGGTAGCTGTGTGGGAAAGTAGGTCGCCGCCGGGAATAATTAAAAACAACGAGCCCTTCAGGATCATACCTGAAGGGCTCGCTTGCGTTTGGACTCACGGAAATCGTGAATGGTGAATCGCGAATGGTGAATCGTGAATGGTGAATCGTGAATGAGGTCAGGCCAGGTCTTCATTCACGTCTCACTATTCACCATTCACAGACTCTTCTGTCATTCTCAGACTTTATTTCCAGCCACTAGTAAATGATGATGTAACCGTGGGATTCCGCTATGCTGCGAACCTCGTCCTTATCCTTGAGCGTGTAGCTCTTCCCCTCCAGCGTGAAGAGGTAGCCACCCTTGCCGTCCGGCACCGCATCCTCCAACAGCGCCTCGAATGTCGCCGTCTTGACCATGATCTCCTCCCTCGTGTCCTCTATATTACTGTTCCCCGCAGGCTTGCCGGACCGCTGCGACCAGGTTGCGCACATCCTGCTCCGTGGTCAGCCAAGAACACATGAAGCGGGCGCCGCCGGTGCCGATGAAGGAATAGAAGTGCCACCCCGCCGCACGTAGCGCCGCGGTCGCTTGTTCCGGCATCTCCGTAAAGACCGCATTGGCTTGACAGGGGTACATGAGGCGCACGCCGGGGACCCTGGCCAGTTCGTCGGCCAGCAGCCGGGCTTGGCGGTTGGCGTTCTCTGCGTTGCGCAGCCAGGCCCCGCTCTCCAGCATCCCGATCCAGGGGGCGGAGATAAAGCGCATCTTTGAGGCCAGTTGCCCGGCCTGCTTGCAACGGTACTCGAACTCCTCGGCAAGCAGTCGGTCGAAGAAAACCACCGCTTCGCCGATGGCCATGCCGTTCTTGGCCCCCCCAAGGCAGAGTACATCGACCCCAGCCTTCCAGCTCGTTTCCGCTGGGGTTACGCCCAGGGTTGCCACGGCGTTGGCAAAGCGGGCTCCATCCATGTGGACCCGCAGGCCGTGGGAGTGGGCCAGGTCGCAGGCGGCGCCGATCTCGCCGGGCGTGTAGACGGTTCCCAGTTCCGTCGACTGGGCCATGCTCAAAACCCGCGGCTTGGGATAGTGGATGTCGCTGCGCCGGGTGATGGCAAGCTCAACCGCATCCAGGTCCAATTTGCCGTTGATGCCGTTAGTGTGCAGGATCTTTGTGCCATTGGAAAAGAACTCCGGTGCGCCGCACTCGTCGGTCTCGATGTGGGCCATGTCGTGGCAGACGATGCTATGGTATGAACGGCACAAGGATGCCAGGGCCAGTGAATTGGCCGCTGTGCCGTTGAAGACGAAGAACACCTGGCAGTCGGTCGCGAACAGGCGGCGGATGCTTTCGCAGGCGCGCTCGGTCCAGGCGTCGTCGCCATAGGAGGAGACATAACCGTGGTTAGCCTCCTCCATGGCGTGCCAGGCCTCTGGGCAGATACCGGCATAGTTGTCGCTGGCGAATTGGTTGAATAACGGTTGCGAGGTGTGCTGGTCGTCCGATGGCATCTCGTCCTCCTATAAACCGCCTGTCTGGTGTGCTTATGAAAACTAAATAGCATGGAGAGCCGGCGTGCCGCCAGAGATTTATTGTCCAACAAACAGCAAGGGGTTGAATATCTGGCGGCAAACGAATATTATAAGCATTTTACGTTTCAAGAATGGAAGGATTTCCCATGCATCCCAGCCGAATGCGACTTTCTCACAAGATCGTCCTGGTGTTCATTTTTACCTCCCTGCTGGTGGGGTTCACCGTACTGCGTACCCCCTCCGAAACCAGCGAGCCGGGCGCTTCGCCGGCCGACAAGGCGATGGAGGACCTCTCGCGGGTGGAGTACCCCAGTCTCAAGAACATCAAATGGCATCCCCATTTCATCCAGCCGAATCAGACCTTGGAATCGCTCTTTGGAAATGACTGGATTTGGGTAGCGCGCTTCAATCGCATTGACCGGCGTCACGTGTATCCCGGCATGACGATTAAGGTACCGGACAACATTGCCGATATCCGTGGCTATACGCCGCTGCCGCGCTTCTACGAACCTGCCCGGAGCCACGACAAATATATCCTTGTGGACCTTACCGAACAGTGGCTGGGCGGCTATGAACACGGCAAACTCGTCATATCCGTTCCGGCCGCCACCGGCAGGGCCGAGGCGCCGACCCCCACGGGGCAGTTCCGCATCAGCGCCCGGGATCAGAACCACACCTCGTCCCTCTACAAGACCCAGAACGATGAGGAACAGTATCCCATGGACAACGCCATGCGTTTTCATGTCGACGAGAAGAGCATTGGCTACTGGATTCATGCCCGGGACCTTCCGGGTCGCCCCGCCTCCCACGGCTGTATCGGGCTCTATGACGAGGCGATGCAGAAACGGGTCTTCGGGGCCCCAGACAAGCCGGTGTTGCTGGATTCTGAAAAGGTGTATGCGTGGGCCGTGGGGGAGGCGGATTACGAGGACGACAGCGGCAACCTTGAGGAGCTGGAAGACGCGCCGGCGGTCGAGATCCGCGGAGAGTTGCCGCGGTATCTGCCCCAGAGTCCGTTCCGGCGGTAGCACTTTGGCAGAGGATAATCCTGAAAGCGGGGGGTAACATGATGCGGATGATTATTACGGCTTTGGTATTGTTGGGCCTGGCGACGCCTTCCCTGGCGGCCAAGGTTTATCTGAAGGATGGCGGGGTAATCGGTGCGCGGTCGGTCTGGCGTTCCCCGGGTAAGGTTCATGTGCTGGTCAACCGGGATACCCTGACGGAGTATGCGCCGTCCGAGATCGACATGAAGCGGACCTTTCCCCGGCGGCACCATGTCGTGCGCCGCCACCCCCATGCTGTGATCCCGCATAAGGGAACGGCCGCCGTCGTGCCAACACAGGCGGCCGTACCGCAGAAAAAAACCGGCACGGGCATTTCGCTGCCGTCGCTGCCGACGAAACTGCCGGAGATGAGCCCCCCCTCTCTTGGTGGAAAAGAGGAGGGGACCATCAGGAAACAGAAGAGAGAGATGCAGGAACGGCTGAACGAATAGCTACTTCTTCAGCCAGCGGGCCACATCCTTGGCGTGGTAGGTGATGATGATGTCGGCGCCCGCGCGCTTGAATCCGAGCATGGTCTCCATGACAACCCGCTCCTCGTCGATCCAGCCATTCAGAGCGGCGGCCTTTATCATGCTGTACTCCCCGGAGACGTTGTACACCGCCAGGGGCAGGTTGTAGTCGTTGCGCAGGTCCCGCAGGATATCGAGATAGGGGAGACCGGGCTTGACCATGATGATATCGGCCCCCTCCTCGATGTCCGCCGCCGCCTCGCGCAGCGCCTCGAGCCGGTTGGCCGGATCCATCTGGTAGGAACGGCGGTCGCCGAACTGGGGGGTCGAGTCTGCCGCCTCGCGGAAGGGGCCGTAATACCCCGAGGCGTATTTCACCGCATAGCTCATGATCGGGATTGCATCGTAACCGTTGTCGTCCAGGATCTCGCGAATGGCCGCCACCCTGCCGTCCATCATATCCGAAGGCGCCACCATGTCGGCGCCTGCCTGGACATGTGAAAGCGCTTCCTTTGCCAGGAGTTCCAGGGTTGCGTCGTTGTCCACGTCGCCGTCCTTGATGATGCCGCAATGGCCGTGGTCGGTGTATTCGCACATGCATACGTCGGTGATGACCGCCAGTCCCGGCACCTCCTTCTTCAACGCCCGAATCGTCTCCTGGATGATGCCGGTATCCGAGTAGGCATCGCTGCCCACAGCATCCTTGGTCTCCGGGATTCCGAAAAGTATCACCGCCGGGATGCCCAGGGCGTACACCTCGCGGGCCTCCACAACGATATCGGCGATAGACTGCTGATAGATGCCCGGCATGGAGGATATCTCCTTCCGCGGGCCGTTGCCGAATGCTGAAAACATGGGGTAAATCAGATCGTTCACCGACAGGCTCGTCTCGCGGACCATCCTGCGGAATATCTCGCTGCCGCGAATCCTGCGTGCCCTGAACTGGGGGAAAAACATGGTTGCCTCCCTTTCCTCGACAAGATGTATCTGGAAATAATACTGCAACGTCCGGTCATAATGCAAGCAGCACGACTCGCCAACTGGTCCGGCAACGAAAAATAATCCTATCTTCTTGCCATGTGGCGGTTTTACGTTACAATCAGTAGAAATGAACACTGCGGTGTAAAAGATTGAAATTGTCTTTTGTGTTGTGTCACACCGCAGTTGGTGGTAAACAATACCGTGCTATTAAGAATGCTATGAAAGGAGAGTACATTTATGAGAAAAAGACTTGCATTGGTTGTGGTCGGTTCCATAGCAGCACTTGCAACAGCCGCATCAGCCGGAAACAAGGAGGGGGCGTTCTCCCTCTCCCCCGTGATCGGTGGCTACACCTATGACGGTGTGCAGCATCGCGACACCACCCCGGTGTTCGGCGCCCGGCTCGGCTACAACTTCACCAAGGCGTTCGGCGTGGAGGGGCTTTTCGACTACGCGCATACCGAGTCGACCAAGTCGGAAAAGAAATTCGACATGTACCGCTACGGCGGCGAGTTGCTGTATCATTTCTTCCCGGACAACAACCTGGTCCCCTATGTGGCCGCAGGTTATGCCGGTCTCAACTTCAACGACAACAAACCGCAGGGGGCCTTTGATTACGGCGCCGGCCTGAAGTACTTCCTCACCGACAACTTCGCACTGCGGGGCGATGTGCGCCATATCCTCTACAATTTCGAAAGCAAGACCATCAATAACGTCGAGTACACGGTCGGCGCCTACATCCCCTTCGGCGGGACGGCTCCGGTCGTAAAACCGGTTGAGGCCCCGGCTCCTGCTCCGACTCCGGCGCCCGAGCCCCCCAAGGCGGTGGAACCTCCGCCGGTAGCCCCGGCTCCTGTCGCACCCACGAGCACCCTGGCGGTTGCGCCCGCAGCCATCACCAAGGGAGAGCCCGCCACTTTGAGCTGGACTTCGCAGAATGCAACCGCCTGCGATATCCAACCCGGCATTGGGGCTGTCCAGCCCCAGGGTTCCATGAGCATCACGCCCGCCGATAACACCGACTACACCCTGACCTGTACCGGCGCAGGCGGTAGCGTCACCAGCGCGGCCAAGGTCGCGGTTACTGTGCCGAAACCGGCTGCCAAGCTGTGCAGCCCCACAACGCTGGGAATCCAGTTCGACACGGCCAAGTCCGACATCAAGCCCAAGTACCATGACGAGCTGAAAAAAGTGGGTGATTTCCTCACCGAGAACCCGGGCGCCAAGGGTGTCATCGAAGGACACACCGACAACGCCGGCTCCCTGAAGATGAATATGGACCTTTCCCAGCGCCGCGCCGAGAGTGTGAGGGCGTACATCATCAAGAACTTCGGCATTGCACCGGAGCGGATCAGCGCCAAGGGGTACGGCCCCACCAAGCCGGTTGCCAGCAACAAAAACGCCGCCGGCAAGCAGAAGAACCGCCGCATCGACGCAAACTTCACCTGCGACGGCAAGTGATCCCATAGTCTGTGGCCCTAACCTGGCCGCGGTATGAACGCACAAACGCCCTTCCGGATTATCCCGGAAGGGCGTTTGTGCGTTTGCGGGGGGGGCAGCGGGAGGGATCAGGGCGCCGCCACCGGCAGTACGCTCCCGCCATCGGGCATGACCAGGGCCCGCCATAGGGGCGGCAGCAGGGTTCCGGCCTTTTCCATGGCTGCTGCAAGCGAGGGGGCGGGGGTCATGCCCATCTCCTTGACTTGGTGGTCCGGGAACCGGGATACCAGGATGATGGTGAAGCGCTGCGCCTTCTGTAACAGGGAATAGGCGGTCTGGCCGTTGATCTCGTACTGTTCTCTGAGGGCGGCCTCGAACCGGTCAAGAGTGCGATGCCGGAACCAGTCGAAGAACGTGGCATTGCCGAAACCGTCACGGCACTCGGCCAGGAGGATCATCACGCCCCCGGGCTTGAGGGCCTGGGAGGCGTACTCCATGGACTTGTGCGCCTGGATGAGGTTGATGTCCCTGGGAAAGCCGCCGCAGGAAACGACGACCAGATCGGCCTTGGCCGCCACCGGGTAGGAAAACAACTCCCGGTAGGAGCGGCATCCCCGTTCGTGGGCTTCGCGCCACTCTCCGGCAAAGGCGGCAACGATGCGCTTGTCCGGGGAGAGGACCGTGTTCAGGAGCAGGTCCGGTTCGACCATGGCGCAGGCCTCGACCATGGCCTGGTGCACCGGGTTCCCCTCCAGGTTGCCGGTGGTGGCCAGCGGGTTCTTGCCGCTGCCCGGTTGGGGATTGAGTACGCAGAAGTGGCTCGCCATGCAGGCCTGACGGCTGGCGATGCCGGGCAGGATCGCCTTGCGCCCCCCGCCGAACCCGGCGAAGTAATGAAAGCCGATTACCCCGGTCAGAATGAGCCGGTCGGCCTCCACTGCCCGGCGGTTGAGGCTGACCTCGATGTTGGCGGAGGTCTTCCCCACCGTGACCAGTCCGGCGCGGTCGTCGCAGTCGTGGTCGCTGACCCTGATGCGGCCATGGAGCGGGCCCAGGATCTTTTCATGCTCATGGGGGGTCTGTTTGCGATGGATGCCGAGGGCGATCAGGATCTCGATGTTGCGGTCCGGTATCCCCTGGCGGTTGAGCCGTTCCACCAGCAGGGGGAGGTAAACCTCGCTGCCGGTGTAGCGGGTGATGTCGGAAGTAACGATGACGACCCGATCTCCCGGCGCAAAGTTCGCGAGCATGGGCTCGCAATCGTCGAGCGCCCCGGAGATGACCTCTTCGGGTGATTGGGAGGGGAGGGGGATAACTGGCTCGATGACGCCGGCCAGGCACTCCGGTGGGAGCAGGAGCGGAAACGAGGTTGATCCGTATTTGAGGTCCACTGATGTGCCTCCTTTGCCCCCCATAATCAAACAGGGATGAACGGGACGAGGGGGATGCGCAAACATCCTGTCTATCCAGTCCATCCCTGTAAAAAGGATTTTCCTCTGGTTATCTCCCTGGCATGCACGCCGGAAAGGGATCGCTTAGATCCAGGCGTCGCCGCCGTCGTACTGGAAGTCCCCGTTCTTTGCCTTGGGTGACACCTTGAATTTCGCTTCCCGGGCGAGGCGCCGCATCTTCTCGGCAGCGTTTTCCCCCAGGTCGGTCAGTTTCTCCCGCACCTCGCGTCCCGGTTTCGGGGTCAGGAGAAGCGCGGCGGCAGCGCCGATGACGGCGCCGGAGACAAAGGCAATGACTGCTGCTGCGGCATTATCGTTGGTGGTTGACATGGCAGACTCCTTTATCGCGTGGCAATCGTGATGGTAAGATCGTCAATGGATCGACTCCATATCTAGCACAGCAGGCGCTGCAACATAAAGCAAAATTTTCCCGGGCCGTAAAAAAGCGTACCCTCGGCACCCCTCCTCCCGGATCGTTTGGGGAACGGCCTTTACAGCGTTCGCGCCAGGTGCCTTCTCACCATCTCCTCGAAATCCGTATCGCGGTTGCCGGTGTAGACCAGGGACGAGCCGATTTCGGCGGCGAGGATCGCGCAGAGATATTTGCGGGGCAGGTTCCTGATGCGCTTCCGAAAGGCCGGCGTCTCCCGCAGGAGCCGGGGCAGGTGGTTGAGGATCGCCTTCCGGAAGGGCGGTTGCAGGCAGAGTTCCGGCCGGGCGGAGAAAAAGTCGAACAGCCGGGTGTAGAAGCTGTTGATGTTCAGGCTGATGGTGTCGGAGATCTCGGTGTACAGCAGGCTGTCGCCGGACTCGCGCCGCCGCCGCAGGATCAGGCGCGCCTCGTCCTCGGTCCGTTTTTCCAGGATGGCCAGCACGTCCTTGACATACGCCTCCTTGTGTTCCAGGAACTCCTCTTCGGACAGGAGCAGGTTGGCGATGATCTCGTAGGAGGAGGAGATGACGCCGCACTTGTTGGCCGCTGCGTCGCGCATGATCACCACCCCGTTCTTCTGGAGGTTGGTCCGGGCCTCGGGAGTGATGAAGGAGTTGGCCCCCTCCACGATCACCCGGGACGAAGGCGCCCCCGTTGCGTCGAGGAAGGAACGCCAGTTCTGGCCGTCGACGGTCTCGGGCCGCCCCCCGGCGGGGATGAAGAGATCTGCCTTTACCGTAAAGACGAGGCTGTTGTACTCGCGGTAGAAGTCGTCCACCTCCAGCCATTCCTCCACGAGGCCGCCCGTTGCCCTGGCTACCTTGCGGTGGGTCTCCTTAAGCCCCTCGATCCGCCGGCCGGTGCGGTAGATGATGAAGCCCCCCTCTCCCAGGGCGTCCGGGTTGAAGGCGTCCAGGTCGTGGGCCAGCACGATGCGCCGCAGTTCCCCGCGGTCGATGCCGTTGGGGTCGTACAGGGCGGCGGTGCCATCCAGGATCAGACGCACCTGCATGAGCGGGCAGCGTTCCAGCATGATGCGCAGGGCGTTGCCCGCCACGTCGCCGCCCGGGCCGCCGGTCATCTTGAGGGAGAAGGCGTCCCGGTTGATATGGATACCGGCCGTTTCGGCCATGGTGATTTCGGCGAATTTGACCACGCCGGTGGAGGTGACGCCATATTCCTTGTGGTTGATGCCGATCCGCTTGCTGGACATGATGCCGATGCCGAGCATGTACCCCCGTTTTTTCGACAGGTTGGCTATGGCCTCGATCATGCCGTCGTGCATATTTTCGTCCGGCCCGATCTCGATCGGCTCGTCGTCGCCGTAGTAGTCCACCACCCGCGGGTCCCGGGCCCGGCCGCGGTCGGTCACGAAGATGTCCAGGAAGGCGTTGGCGATGCCGTATTGCAGCTTGTAGAGCCGGCAGTTCTCCGCCTCGCCACCCGCCTGCTCCAGGTCCGAGGCGTCCAGCACCAGGGTCATCTTGGAACCGCCCTCGTAGATGTCCTTGTTCTTGAAGTGTTGGGTGTTGGCCAGGACGTACACCTCGCGGAAGAGGGTATTGGCGGCGGTGGTGTAGTCGTCGGCGCTCCGGGCGATGACCGTGCGCCATCCCCCCCGGGCGATATCCGAGAACCCCACGTGGTAGCCGGCACCGAAGCGGCTGAAGAAGAACGTCACCCGGAAGGGGAGGGTCTCGGGCAGGTCGGCGGTGAACTCGCGCCCCAACTCGCGCAGGTAGGCGGGGTCGAGACGGAAGGCCAGGGCCTGTTTGGCCACTACGAAGAAGTTGGTCTTGAGGGTGTGGGTGACCAGCAGCAGGCAGCAGCGGTAGACGGCCCGGCGTATGTCGTCCAGCCAGCGGTGGCCGGTGTTGTACTCCTCGGCCGCCAACCGGGTCTCGGCCAGGAGGTTGCCGTAGACCGCCTCCCGCCCGGCCAGGTCCGGGTCGAAGCGCGCCCGGAACAGGCTGATGAACCTCTGGGCCATCTCGGGATGGTCGTAGAAGGCCTTCTGCACATCCTCCAGGCCGAACCGGTCCGGCTGGCTATGGGCCAGGCTGGTGTGGCAGAAGGCGATGCAGGCGTTGACCAGGGCCGCGTCCTCGCCCGACATCTGCCCCTCGGTGACATAATCCCGGTAGGCAGGCGAGGAGGTGGCGATGATCTGGGTGGTGCACAGCTCGCGGGTCAGGCGCGCCGCCAGTTCGCTCTCCGGCGCTAGGATCTCCCCCTGGCGGTTGATGACGAAAAAGGCCCCCAGGAAATACGGATGGATGCCGTTGGAGATGGTGTGGCAATAGGCCCGGCGGATACCGATATCCAGGCGGTTGAAGATTTCCAGCACCTGGAGCAGGAATTCATTCTGGGGCGGGTTGCCCACGGCGAACAGCACCCGCGTTTCCGGGTGGTCTTCGCGCACCACCTCTCTGATGTCCAAAAAAAGGCCGCCCGCAGCGTTGCCCCGTTCAAAGAGCCAGATCAGCCAGGCCAGCCGCGACGGCGGCGTCATGCGGACAAAATCCTCGTCATTGAGCCAGAGTATCTTCAGCAGATGATCGAGTTTTTTCGGGTCGAACTCCGGAAAGGAACAGCGCAATTCGCTGCGAATCTTGCGCGTCAACGCGGGGGGGATGACCACCTGCCTGCTCAGGTCGATCTCGTGGTTCTGGCGGCGGTCGAACTCGAAACGCTGCACCTCCAGTTCATTCTCCATGGCGGGCATGGGCGCATTGGAATGGGAGAACATGGCATAGGAAATCTCCTGCTCTCCCACCCGGCGCAAGGTCTCGTAGAGGGAACCGGGCTGATTGACGCAGGCGATCACCAGGCGTTTCTCCCGGTCCGTCAGGATCAGGCTGCGGTTGTCGCGCAGGCGGCCCATCTCGCGGGCCAGCAGTGTCAACGCCTCTTGCTCGTCGGCCATGGCTTGAAAGAAGTAGGGGCTCATGTGCCGCTGGAGCCAATCGGCATTTTGCACGGTGATTTCACGCTCGGCCCTGGCCGAACGGCGGATAACGGAGGCAAGGTTCATCGGATTGCTCCTGGCGTGTGGGATGGTGGTCCGTGCCCCATAGTATACCGTCTCTCCGCCGCTCCGCAATGCCTTGCTCGCAATTTGCCGCGGCAATCCTTTGCTTGACCGCGCCCGGCCAAATTGCTATAGTCAAACACCGTTGTTTTATTCTGTTGTAATCGCCAGGAACCCAGCATCTACAAGGGGTTGGCGGAATTCTGACCGGGAGCGGCGTATGGCGTTGGAGCGTGGTTGCATACAGGTGTACACCGGCAACGGCAAGGGGAAGACCACCGCAGCTCTCGGCTTGGCCCTGCGGGCCATCGGCCGCGGGCTCAAGGTGTGCGTCTTCCAGTTCATCAAAGGGGGCGGCCCCTACGGTGAGCACCTGATCGCCGGCAATCTGGCCCCATTGTTCACCATCATCCAGACCGGCCGGCCCGGATGGGTCAATACCAAGGACATCACCGAGGACCGCCAGGTGGCCCAGGAAGCGTTGGAGCGGGCCAAGGGCATCCTCGCCTCGGGCGAGTACGATCTGGTGGTTCTGGACGAGATCAACGGCGCCGTGGGGTTCGGGCTGGTGGATGTGGAACAGGTCCTGGAACTCATCGGCCTCAAGCCGGAAAAGACCGAACTGGTCCTGACCGGCCGCAACGCCCATGAAAAGGTGATCGAGGCAGCCGACCTGGTGACCGAGATGCGCGAGATCAAGCATTACTATAAGGCCGGGGTGCCGGCCCGCACGGGAATAGAGATGTGACCACGAATCCGGAAAAAGTCCATCCGGTTCGTTGCGCTCATGATCGTCGCTGCGACGTACCGCACGGGTACGTCTCACTCCTCGCATTTCGCACGCCTGCCGGCTGGAGCTTTTTGCGGATTCGTTATTGAAACAGGATTGGGCTTATACATTTCATATCGGAGGTACCTTTCATGGCTTCAAGAACATTACGCGTGCTTGTGGGCAAACCGGGGCTGGACGGTCACGACCGGGGGGCGAAGATCATCGCCCGCGCCTTCCGCGACGCCGGTTTCGAGGTCATCTACACCGGCCTGCACCAGACGCCGGAGCAGATCGTCTCGGCCGCCATTCAGGAGGATGTGGATTGCGTCGGCCTGTCGATCCTGTCCGGGGCGCACAACACCCTGCTGCCCCGTATCTGCCAGCTCTTCAAGGAGAAGAACGCCGACGACATCAAGGTCTTCGGCGGCGGGGTCATCCCCGAGGACGACATCCCCGGTCTCAAGGCGGCCGGTATCTGCGAAATATTTACCCCCGGCACCTCCACGGACGACATCGTCTCCTGGGTGAAGGACAACGTCATACCGCGAGCATAACGGCCGTCGGTTCTTTATGTATGAAAAAACCGCCCTGGATTTACCGGGGCGGTTTTTTTGTCGAATCAGTAACGCGAATGTCACTTGATGTTGCCGCAAAAGACTATTATAGTCTTATTATGATGCAGCACCGACTCCCCTACCCATGAACGGAGAAAGCCATGAAACTCGAAAACAAAACCATTCTGGTAACCGGATCGAATAGAGGCATTGGCAAGGCTCTCGTTACAGCGTTGCTCAAACACCCGGTCACGAGGATCTATGCGGCGGCCCGCAAGACCGAAGACATCCCGGCATTCGGCGATAGCCGCGTGGTGCCGCTGAAACTGGACATTACCGACCTGGACCTCGTCCAACAGGCCGTCGCCCTGGCGCAGGATGTGGACGTCCTCATCAACAACGCCGGCGTTGCCGCATTCTCGTCCGTTGTCACAGGCGATCCCGACGCGCTGAAACACGATCTGGAGGTGAACTACCTGGGCACGCTCAATGTGGTCCGCGCCTTTGCGCCGGTACTGGAGAAGAAAGGCGGCGGCGCCATTGCCAATGTCATATCCGTTCTCGGCCTCTCCAGCATGTCCGCCGTAGGCGGCTATAGCGCTTCAAAGGCGGCGCTCTTTTCCGCAACCCAGGCGATGCGGGCGGAATTGAAGGCCAAGGGCATCTCCGTGCACGGCATCTTCCCCGGGCCGATCGATACCGACATGTCCCGCGACTTTGACATGCCGAAGGCCAGCACGCAGGAAACGGCGGAGAACATCATCAAAGGCATCCTAGCGGATCAGGAGGATATCTTCCCCGATCCCATGTCCGCGCAGGTGGGCGAATTGTGGGCGAAAGACCCGAAAGGCCTTGAACGCCAGTTCTCAGGCGTGTAATTGGTGGCTGGTTCATACACAACAAAACCGCCCTGGATCACCGGGGCGGTTTTGTTGTTCGAATGGACAAAAGGTTGTATCAGGCAGCTTTGCGGGCAAGGCCCTCCGCGATGTAGGTTGCGGCAAGGGTGTTGATGCTGACGCCCTCTTGACGCGCCCTGGCCTGCAACCGGGCATGAACGCTTTTCGGAAGCCGCTGCACGAATTTGCCCGAGTATGCGCCGAAGCTGCCCGGCTCCGGGACCGGAAGGCCCCGCTCTTCGAGCGTGGCAATCACGGCGGCTAAGGCCTTGAAACCCTCCGCAATCGCCTCCTCGATGGTTTCGCCGTCCGCTATGCATTCGTTGAAATCGAGAAACGTCACCAGATAGCCGCCCCCCTCTTCTACGGTGAGCGCCCGTGTTTCGAATGGATATGCCGTAATGTCTTTCATGGTTCCTCCAACAGCGCCAGAAATTTTCTGACGTAAATCATCTTGATCGGCTTTTTTGCCGGCACCGGAAGGGTCTTGCCGGCGGCTGTTATAAAAACGCAATGGCTCCCGCCATCATGACGCCACCCGATCCCCATGCGATTTGCGACAGCCTGGAGGTCTTCGATCCTCCACCCGTCCGGGTTGTTCCGCATTTTCTTCATCGTCTTGTCGGTTTGCGTCATAGAAATATGATACTATCTGTAGTATCAAAGTCAATGACAAAAAAACACCCAGGAACGGCAGGTATGGGATACTACTACAAGTAGCAGCCTTTTAAGCGACTCATAACGACAGGCTATTTTTTGTGAAAATGAGTGGGAGCGATTGGGGCTAAAAACAATTAATGAAATCAGTGGCAATACATGAGAGGGAGCCGACTTCTCAAACCTCCAGCCATTTCCTGCGGACATTGAATAAAGTCAGGAGAAATGGCACCTGACCTATGATTGAAAACTCAAAATGCATCTGCCCTCTTGTATGGGCAATTGCCATGCCAGCCAACGCAAACATTGTCCCAATAACCCCACACAAGATACCCATATCCAGAGCCCACCGTCTCCCCCAAAGCAAACCATATGCAGTAATTCCATGAACCATCAATACGATAGTCATCGCTATTGGCAGGGGGCTGAGAACAGGTCCGTAATAGGCCACTCCGTATAAATTGTACCGCATATTACCAACAAACAGGCCCACAAAAAGAATAATTGGTGCGCCTAAAAAGATTATGAAAATCCAGCAAAAGAAACGAATCCATTTGGGCAGAAGCTTTTTTCTTTCAACCATTTTGGGCCTCTAACGATTTGTAGGTGCACTGGAGGAGGGGAAAATCTCCGCTTTCCCCTTGACAAAACTTATCATGGATGTCCCTGTATTTTGGCGCGTCTCGAGTGGATATGCGGTAAGGTCTTGCATGGTTCCCCACAGTTGCTCAAAATCCTCTTTTCAAAGGTAGAACCCTCAGTGTCTTATACCGTCTACTTTTGTATGGTTATCTCAAACATTGCTCGTTTGTCTTCTGGAACACTCAGGATGTCATTGGTAGCTTGTGTGATGCCGAGTTCATTTTCCCAGATGTAGGGCGGTGGCGAATATTGTTTTCCGGTTACAGGTTTCACTGCATTGGGTTCCGATGTAATTGACCTAAGCGTATTTGCACTTGATGAAATGGCTGGCCGGTGAGCGGGTATAGAGAACGCACGTCCGCTTATTGCTGGAGTGGACTGACTGCTGGGTGGAAAATAGTCTTTGTTTTCTGCCTGTCCTTCCGCTTTTTCTTGGTCCGCTTTATTCGATGGAATCCCATTTTCAATATCTACTTGCGGGCGATAATTTTTTGCAAAAGACAGTGTGGTAATAAAACCTACTGATTTTAGGCCGTTTGATAAATTGTTTTCAATGCTAACCCTGACAACGGTGTTTTCCAGGGTCCAAGAAGAGGTGGTCGTATTTCTGACATACTCACCAAAAGTTTCAGTTCTTTTGTTTTCAACACGATTGTCACCGAATTTTTCATTACACCAACTCACATATTGTGTGTAATCATCAGTATTTACTCTGTTGATAGAATAAATAGCGAATGAATTTACTTCCTTGGTTTTGGTATTTACATACATGTTCATTGCTTCGGCGCTTAAATTACTTATGCTGATTGGTGTTGTATAATTGTCACTTATTTTGGTGTCTCCAATACCAGACCATCCTCCTGACTTCCATGGTGCCGACTTGTACAACTCACTGTCTTCAAAGGTCTCCCACTTGTATGTGGACCAGAAGTCCCTGCTTTCTAACAGTTTGGTTAATTCCGATGTCGCACCATTGGAAGCAGTGGCGGATGTAAGGATTGTCAATGTAACAAGTAAAAATCCCAGGAGTTTATTCATTATATGTCTCCTCATGCCGTGGAGCGTAGCGAAATGAAATGGGCACCAATAAGCAGCCTATCCCCTTATTGGTGCCCATAGCAGGCGAATGTTCTTTGGATCATTTGACAAAACCACCCGTTCGAACTTCTCTAAGACACCCTTGATAAAATACCAAAATATGTTGCAGTGAAGAGCCCTCAGTGTATATCCATTCTACATACGGCTCCTTTTTCAGCCAAGTATAGGGTTCACCACTTTTATAGCAAGGGTTCTCTTCCGGGTTAAAATGCATCGGGGCACTCATGTCATTCGTTTTGAAAGCAGGGGGATCGCATTTAGCTTCCACCGTGGCAATTTTGTCTCCGGTCGAGACAATAGCGCCGTTGGGACAGCTAAAGTTGTCGGCATATGCCAGCATGCCCGAGAAATAGAAAACAGCGGCTACAGCAATATCTGTCCATTTCATATTTTTCTCCACACGATTGGTTCCAGCATATGATTGGACGGTCCATTATCAGAGATATTTCGCAGAAAACAACTATGACATATTCTGTCTTGACCCTTGATTGTTGCTTCGGTGTTTAACTATCTGAATCGTAGAGGCGAACTGCTGTTCGCCCCATCAGGGCGCATGCAATGCACCCCTACACCGGGATGTGCATAGGTAATTGCCGAAGCATCACCTAATCAAACGTCTTCCTCAGCAAATGGGCGAACAACGCCAACAGCAGCATGGCCGAAACAACGACCGCCCCGGCGATCTTCCGCTTCTGGCGCGACTCGTCCAAAGCCGTGAGCTGATCCTGAATCTTCTTCAGGTCCGCCTGTATCCCGGCCGACTCTTTCTTGACCATCCCCACGTCCACGTTGTGGAACAGGGTGTGGAAGCGGTTGCGCACGGCGAATAACCCCTTCTCCAGGCTCTCCGTATCGACCCCTTGCACCTTGTAGGCCGCGATCCGCTTGTCGATGGCGACGATCATGGCCTCGGTTTCCTGCATGGCAGCACGGATCACCTTGGCTCGCTCGTAGCTGTGGCACTGGCTGCACCGTTTTTCGTTGATGATCTCCAGCGACGCCTTGACCACCAGATGGTTGGAGTGGCAGGTGACGCAGGTCGGTCCACCCTTGCCCAAGGCCTTGCCGTGGGCGCTGGCCAGGAAGTCCTTCAACACCCCCACGTGGCAGCGGCCGCAGAAGGCCGGGATGGCCGGTTCCTTGGGCGCGCCCAGGAAGCCGCGGGCCGGGCTCATGGCGTTGGCCGCATCCTTGGGGTCGCCGCCGTGGCAGGCGTTGCAGGCGATGCCGTTTTCCGCGTGGATGCTCCCCTTCCAGAGTTTGACCGGCTCCCCGATCTTGCCCGGCATGGCGCCGTGGCACTGGATACAGACGATCTCCTGCGGTTCCGCGGCGAATGAGGCCAAAGGCCACAGAACGGCCAGGGGTAAGAGCAGGACGAGCAGGCTTCCCAACAGGTTCATGACAGTCTCCCGGTATCTCATGAGTAGTGCCCCCAGACGCTCAGCCCGATCCAGAGCAGGATTCCCCCTACGGCACAGATCATGAACAACGGCCGTTTCAGGGGATGGCGCTCCCTGGTCCGGTCGATGAAGGGGAGCAGGGCCAGGAAGGTCATGGCGGCCCCCTGCACCGCGAGGCCGATGAACTCGTTGGGGAAGATCTTCAAGGTCTGATAGTTGGCCAGGAAGTACCATTCCGGTTTGATATGGGCCGGGGTCTGGAGCGGGTTGGCCGGGAGAAAGGAATCGCTGGTGAAGAACAGGTTGGGGGCGAAGAACACCACCGCCAGGAAGCAGGCCAGGTAGATGAAGATGGAGCGCAGGTCTTCCAGGGCATAATTGGGGAAGAACGGGATGCCCCCCGGATGGCTCTCGTAGCGGTAGCCGTCCCCCTGCCACTGGTTGGCGGTCTCCTTCTGCCCGAAAGGGGGCGTGGAGACGCCGGTGCGTTGCAGGAAGAACAGGTGAGCGCCGACCACGGCCGCCATCCCGGCCGGGATGAGCGCCACGTGCAGGGCGAAGAAGCGCCCCAGGGTCGGGGGGCCGACCAGCGTGCCCCCCCGCAGGAACTCCACCAGATACGGCCCCGCCACCGGGATGGCATTGGCGCTGTTGGTGGCCACGGTGGTGGCCCAGAAGGAGAGTTGGCTCCAGGGAAGGAGGTAGCCGGTTAAAGAGATGCCCTGGACCAGGGTGAAGAGGATGAAGCCGGTGAGCCAGTTGAACTCCCGCGGGCTCTTGTAGCTGTTCATGAAGAGCACGGAAAGCATGTGGAGGAAGAGCACCAGCACCATCATGTTGGAGCCGATGGCGTGGCACGTGCGGATGAGCCAGCCGAAGGGGACCTCGTTCATGATGAAGGATACGCTCTTGAACGCCTTGTCCGCATCCGGCACATAGTAGATCAACAGCAGGATGCCGGTGACCACCTGCAGGGCGAAGATGAAGAGCAGGATGCTCCCCATGGAATACCAGGCGTTGATGTTGCGGGGCAGGAGGTAGCCGGTCAGTTCCTTCGCCACTATCTCCCGGGCGCCGATGCGCACGTCGATCCAATCAATAAGCCGTTTGAGCAGAGCCATGCAGCCTCCTGGTGTTTCAGCCGACGGTGATGATGCCGTTGGCGACGCTAAAGGGAAGTTTTGCGAGCGGTTTGGGCGGGGGGCCGGCGGTGACCACTCCGTCGGGGGTGTAGTGGCCGCCGTGGCAGGGGCAGAGGAAGTCCTGCTTGTCTTTCTCCCACTGCACGATGCACCCCAGGTGGGTGCAGACGGCGGAGAGGGCGATCAGGCCGCCGCCCCGTTTGCGCACCAGAACCGCCGACGCGCCGTTGAATTCGAAGAACTTGGCCTCGCCTTCCGGGATATCCTTCTCCGGGATATCGACCCTGGCGGCCGTGGCCCTGGTGGAGCGGGGCGCCAGGTAGCGGTACGCCGGCCAGACGGTCACGGCGGCAACGGCCGCCGCCAGTCCGCCCAGGCACACTCCCAGGAATGTTCTCCTGCCGTTACTTTCCATGGATTCCTCCCGAGTGAAACATAGATGATTACTTATAGCAACCCTGTCGGTTTTTTCAAGGCGAGAGTTTCGGCGCCGGCCCGATTTTGCAGCGGGAATAATGCTGATGGGGAGAGGGGAAAAAGAATTGTTTACACAAAATTGCATCGCGGGCAATTTACAATTGTCGCTCAAATTTGTTTATGCTAGAATTATTTATATTAAAATTATTGCACTGTTAATTGTTTTCTACGAAGGGGGGAGAGGTATGACCAAAACCGTCAAAGTGGCAGAGATCATTAATAATATCCGCAGGGTATTTCAGGTTTTCAACGACTATTCCAAAAAGGCCAAACGGGAAACAGGCCTGACCGGTCCCCAACTCTGGGCGATCAAGATGATTGCGGAGAATGCGCCGGTCAAGGTGTCGGATCTGGCGCGGCTCATGTTCGTCCAGCCGGCCACGGTCGTGGGCATCCTCGACCGTCTCGAAAGAAAGGGGCTGGCAGAGCGGACCCGGTCGCGGGAAGACCGCCGGGTGGTAACCATCGAGTTGACCAAGGCCGGCAAGGATCTGGTCGTAGAGGCCCCGGAGGTCGTCCAGGGGCATCTGGTCAAGGGGCTGGAAACCCTGTCCGCGCACAAGCTCCTGCTTATTGAAGACGGCATGGAACAACTGGTGAAAATACTCGGTGCCCAGGAAATCCCCCCCAGGTTGATCCTGGCGCGGGAAGAGGAACTGGCCCAGGCGAAGAAAGCAGAGAAAAAAGAAGATAAGAGTTAACGGCATGGAGGGGGCATCCCCCCCGTCCAGGGAATAGACCCGCGGCACGTTTATGCCACGTCCCTAAAACCAATTTGAGAGGGAACCAGGATGAAAGGAAAGAGGATTTACCAGCATCTTTATTTTCAGGTTCTGACGGCAATCGCCGCCGGCGTGCTGCTCGGCTACTACTACCCCGCAAGCGGCGTGGCTATGAAGCCATTCGGCGATGGGTTCATCAAGCTGATCAAGATGATCATCACTCCGGTCATCTTCTGTACGGTCGTGACCGGCATCGCCGGCATGGAGGACATGAAAAAGGTCGGCCGGGTCGGGGTCAAGGCGCTGTTCTACTTTGAAATAGTCACCACGGTGGCTCTCATCATCGGCCTGACCATCGTCACCATTATCCAGCCGGGCGCCGGCTTCAACGCCGATGTCAGCAAGATCGACACCAAAGCCCTGACCGCCTTTACCACCCAGGCCCACTCAAGCAATACCGCAGATTTTCTCATGAACATCATCCCCACGAGCGTGGTCGATGCCTTTGCCAAGGGTGACATCCTCCAGGTGCTCCTGTTCTCCATGCTCTTCGGCTTTGCCCTCTCGGCCCTGGGCGAGCGGGGAAAGGTCGTGTGCAGGCTTGTGGAACAGATATCCCATATCCTGTTCGGCATCGTCGGCATCATCATGCGGCTCGCCCCCCTGGGCGCCTTCGGCGCCATGGCGTTCACCATCGGGAAGTTCGGGGTCGGCTCCCTGTCCAAGCTGGGGATGCTCATGGGGAGCTTCTACCTCACCTGCATCATCTTCATCTTCGTGGTGCTCGGCACCATTGCAAGGGTCACCGGTTTCAGCATCTTCAAGTTCATCCGCTACGTTAGCGAGGAGATCCTCATCGTGCTCGGCACGTCGTCGTCCGAATCGGCGCTGCCGCGCATGATGTCCAAGCTGGAGAATCTGGGGTGCAGGAAGTCGGTCGTGGGGCTCGTCATCCCCACCGGTTATTCCTTCAATCTGGACGGCACCTCCATCTACCTGACCATGGCCGCGCTGTTTGTGGCCCAGGCCACCAATACCCACCTTACCTGGACCCAGACCCTGACCATGCTCGCCATCCTCCTCCTGACCTCCAAGGGGGCGGCCGGGGTTACGGGGAGCGGCTTCGTGACCCTGGCGGCCACCTTTGCCGCCATCCCGACCATTCCGGTGGCCGGCCTGGCCCTGATACTGGGGATCGATCGCTTCATGTCCGAGGCGCGCGCCATCACCAACCTGATCGGCAACGGCGTCGCCACCGTGGTCGTCTCCAAATGGGAAAACGAGATGGACATGGAGCGGCTGCACTGCGTCCTGAACCGGGAGGCATGCCCGACGGAGGCCGATGAGGAGGGCCTGGTGGAGGAGGATGCATCTTTTCTTGAGCAGGTGCCGGTTAAAGAGTAAGATAGGGATGGAGCCGGCATTCAATGCATGGGGCGGATGCCTCGAAACTTCCGTGCCGGCAGGGAAAGCGGAGTGTACATGAATATTCTGACCCTGAGTTGCCGGACCCATTCCATAAAATTCCATCTCTTCACGTGGGGCGGCGAGTCGCTGCTTGCGGCGGGGGATGTCAAGCGGGTCGGACTCGGCGGGACGTCCATCAGCCTGAAGGTGACGGGCCGGGAGAATGAAACCCGGGAGGTGGAGTTTGTCGATCACCGCGGGGCCGTCTCCCTGATCCTCGCCATCCTGAACGATCCCCGGCACGGCATCGGGGACGAAGCGGTACAGATCGGAGCCGTGGGCCACCGGGTGGCCCACGGCGGGGAACAATTCCGCCACTCCGTGGTGATCGACGATCAGGTGCTTGACGCCATCCGGGACCTCCAGCAACTGGCGCCGTTGCACAATGCCGCCAATATCGCCGGGATCGAGGCCGCTGCAGCGTTGCTGCCCCATATCCCCCATGTGGCCATCTTCGATACCGCCTTCCACGTCACCATGCCGGATTTCGCCTATATCTATCCCTTGCCGTACGAATGGTACAAAAAGTTCGGCGTGCGGCGCTACGGGTTTCACGGGCCGTCCCACATCTACCTCTCCCGGCGGGCCGCCATGCTGCTGGGCAAGCCGGCCAATACCTGCAACCTGATCACCATCCATCTCGAAAAGGGCGTGTCCCTGTGCGCCATCAAAAACGGCATGTCTATTGACACCAGCATGGGGCTGACCCCCTTGGAGGGGGCGGTCATGGAGACGCGCAGCGGCGACTTCGACGCGGGCATCACCCCTTTCATCATGCAGGAGTTGAACCTTTCGGCGCGGGAGATGGAGAGCATCCTCAACCAGAAGAGCGGGATGCTGGGCATAACCGGGTGGAATACGGACCGCCGGCATATTCTGGAGGCCGCCTCCACCGGGCACACCCGCTGCAAACTGGCCCTGAAGATGGAAGCCTACCGCCTCAAGAAGTATATCGGTGCCTACCTGGCCGCAGTGGGGCCGCTGGATGCCGTGGTCTTCACCACCGGTGTGGGCGAGTGGGAGTGGCTCGCCCGTGAACTGACCCTGGAGGGGCTGGAATGTTTCGGCATCCTACCCGACCCGGAGAGAAACCGCGCCGCCCGCTCGAAAGGGGAGGAGGCGCTCATTACCACCGCCGCATCGCCGGTCAAGGTCTTTGTCATGCCCACCGATGAAGAGCTCGTCTTTGCCCAGGACGTGACCGCCATCCTTGCCGGGGAGTACAGCGACCACCTGCACTACGACTATTCCTTCGCCCGTCCCGATTTCGTCCCCCTCCAGCCTGCGGCATAGACCGCAGGCTGGTTCTCCGCTTCACCCCCCATGCTATATTTTCCGCTTTTTTGCGCTATAATTAGTTAGTCAGCCGATAAGCAGCGATCTCACGTTGAACCCTTCTCCGGGGATCAACCACCCCCTGACCCCTTTAGGCCCCAGAGGGTCCTCCTTATCAAGGAGGGGGAAGAGATTTGTGCGTTTTTCTCCCCTCCTGGTTCAGGAGGGGGCGGGGGTGGTAGCCGTCCCCGGCAGCAGCGCCACCCAAGGATGGATGCATGGCGAACGTTCTGATCATCGATAACGACGATGCGACCGGTTCCGCACTCTGCCGGACGGTGACCGACATGGGGCACGACGCCTCCTGGAGGAAAAACCTGCGGGAGGGGGTGCCGTTGGCCGTCTCCCAGCCGTTCGATGTCGTTTTCCTCGCTATCCACCTGCCCGACGGCAACGGGCTCGACCTGTTGCCGGTCATCCAGGCGACCTCCTCCACCCCGGAGATCATCATCATGACCGGGGCGGACGAACCGGACGCCGCTGAAACGGCCATTAAGAGCGGGGCGTGGGATTACGTGACCAAGGGGGCGGCCCCGGAGGAGGTCAAGCTGCCGCTGGTCCGGGCGATTCAGTACCGGCAGGAGAAGCTCTACTGTTCCCGAAAGAACGTGACCTCCCTGAAGCGGGACGATATCGTCGGCAGCAGCCGGAAGCTGACCGCCTGCCTCGACTTGGTCGCGCAGGCCGCGGTGAACGACATCCCCATCCTGATCACGGGTGAAACCGGCACGGGAAAGGAACTCTTTGCCCGGGCCATCCACCATAACAGCGGACGGGCGGCGGGCAATTTCGTGGTGGTGGATTGCGCCGCCCTGCCCGACACCCTGGTGGAAAGCCTCCTGTTCGGCCATGAAAAGGGGGCCTTCACCGGCGCGGAACACGGGCGCGACGGCCTGATCCTCCAGGCCCACGGCGGCACCCTGTTCCTGGACGAGGTGGGAGAGCTTTCCGTCTCCGTGCAGCGGGCCTTTCTGCGGGTGCTCCAGGAACATCGCTTCCGCCCCCTGGGGGGGAGCCGGGAGGTGGAGAGCGATTTTCGGCTCGTGTCCGCCACCAACCGGGACCTGGACGCCATGGCGCAGGGGGGGCAGTTCCGTAGCGACCTCCTGTTCCGGCTCCGCTCCTTTACCATCGAGATCCCGCCCCTGCGCGACCGGGAGGGCGACGTCAAGGAGTTGGTGCGCTACCACATGGACCGGCTGTGCGAACGCTATGGCCTGGCCCACAAGGGGTTTGCCCCCGAGTTTCTCCAGAGCCTGGCCGCCTATGCCTGGCCGGGCAATGTGCGGGAACTGATCAATACCCTGGACCAAGTCATCGCTTCCGCGCGCTACGAACCTACCCTGTTTCCCAAGCATCTCCCCAGCGACATCCGCATCAAGGCGGCACGGGCCGCGAACGGCCATAAGCGGCAGGGCGACGCCCCTCCGGCCGCCTTCCACGGGCTTCCCCCGCTGCACGATTTTCGGGACGAGACGGTGCAGCGGGCCGAAAACAACTATCTCCACGAACTGATCGCCCTCACCAGGGGGAATATCAACGAGGCCTGCCGCATCTCCGGGCTTTCCCCATCGCGCCTCTATGCCCTGATGAAGAGCCATGGTATCCACCGCCGTTATTTCGATCCCGATGCCGAGGGGGAATGACCCCCGGCATCGAGGGGGAACAACGCCGCGATTTCCTGTCCGGCAGCATATTTTCCTGTTCCGCAGTAATTCTCTTGTCCCGCAAGAAAAAACTTTCCACGCATAGTCGCGCCCCTGTTCCGCAACAATACGAAATAATTCGTTAATTTTCCCCTTATTTGCACCGTCCTTTTCGGTACGCCTGATGCTATGGCTAACGGTAGCGGGCCTGCGCCCCTGGTGCAGTGTGTGGGGGCTGCCGCAACAAACGGATCACGGCAACATGCGGAGGGGCTATGGGAACCAACGGCACGGGCATGGCACGGGGATGTTTCCTGGTGGTACTGGCAACGCTGCTCTTTGCGCCCGCCTCCTTCGGCGCGCGGGACAACAGCGAATGCCTCGAATGCCACGGCGAGCAGTCCATCATCCAGCAGGGTGGCGCCCGCCTCTATGTCGATCCGCTGAAATTCGCCGACACCAGCCACAAGGTCGTCGGCTGCACCTCATGCCACGACAGCGTGACCGGCAGGCATCCCGAAGACGGGACCAAGCCCTCACACGCCACCTGCAAGGAATGCCACGGCGCGGTTGCCAAGGAGTACGCCCAAAGCCTGCACGGCAGGAACGCCGCCTGCGCCGACTGCCACAACCCGCACCGGGCGCGGAAACCGGCCGATGTGTCGGGGGTGGAGATCAACGCCGTCTGCTCCCGTTGCCACTTGCCTCCGGCGACCCTGAAAAGCCATGAAAAATGGCTCCCCCAGGCGGGACGGCACCTGCATGCCATGCCGTGCATCACCTGCCATACCGGGTCAAAAGGGTATTACATCAACCTGTTTGTGGAGAAGGAGGACCAGAAGGGCGCTTTCCGCCTGGCGACCTACGACGAACTCGCGCGGCTGACCGGCGAGAGCGGCATCGCCTCCCTGGTGGATACCAACGGCGACAATTACATCTCGCTCTTGGAGTTGCGGAAATTCAACAAAAAAGCTCGTGACGACGGGATGCGCCTGCGGGGCATGATGATGCCCGAGGTGATGACCCACAGCTACCAGATTCTGGATAATCGCTGGGATTGCACCTTCTGCCACGTCTCCGGGACCAAGGGGTTGCAGACCAGCTTCGTATCCTTCCCCGGCAAGAATGGAGTCTACAGCCGCGTAGCCGTTGAAAAGGGAGCGATCCTGGATGTCCTCTACGGCACCCCCGACTTCTATATGACCGGAGCGACCCGCAGCAAGGGGGTCAGCATCATAGGCGGCCTCATCATCGCCTGTGGGATCGTCATACCCCTGGGACACGGGTTCATACGTTTCCTGACCCGCAGGAAGCGGGAGCACAACCACGACCAGGCCGCCCATGAGGTCATCGTCTACCTGCAGCCGACACCGGTCAGGATCTGGCACTGGATTCACGCCCTCAGTATCGTCACCCTCTGCGTCACCGGGGTGCAGATCCGCTTTCCCGAGGTCGTCAACCTGTTCGGAAGCTACCGGGCTGCGGTGACGCTGCATAACGTGGCCGGGATCGTGGTGGCGCTCTCCATGGTGTACTGGATTCTCTATTATGTCGTCATCTCCCACGCCATCGGCAGGATTTACTTCCCCACCGGCGACGAGGTGAGGCACGGGCTCATCCGGCAGGCGATCTTCTATGCCTTCAACTACTTCCGCGGCAAGCCGAATCCCTTCCACGCCACCCCGGAGAACAAATTCAACGCGCTCCAGAAGACGGCCTATCTGGTGATCATGCTCGTCTTCATGCCGCTGGTTATCGTCACCGGCTTCCTGCTGCTGGATATCCAGCCCCTGCGGAACATGCTGTTCCTGCTGGGGGGGATCAAGCTGATCGACGGGCTGCACTTCTTTACCGCCTGTTGCCTGTGCGCCTTCACCTTCTTCCATTTCTATCTGACGACTCTTGGCCCCACCCCGTTCTCCGAGATCAGGACCATGTGGACCGGGTGGGAGAAGGAGGAGGAACCGGAGGAGAGCGAGCCGTCAACGGCCAAGTAATTTCCGTTCTGGCTGCAAAAGGGAGGTCGAGAGTCATGAGAACGACCAGCAGAAGACAATTTCTCAAGCTGCTCGGGGCAACCGGCGCCGGGCTTCTGGCCGGCCGGCCGTGCGCCGCCGCCCAGGGGAAGCGGGCCGTCAACAATGACGAACTGGGCATGCTCTACGACGCCACGCGCTGCGTGGGGTGCAAGGCGTGCATGGCGGCCTGCAAGCGGGTCAACCGCGACTCAGGCGGCCTCGCCTACGAGCGGGCCCCGTTCGATCAGGATAAATTGTGGGATGCGCCGGCCGACCTGTCGGGCAACACCCGGACCCTGATCAAGCTGTACAAGGGGCCGCAAAACCGCTGGTCGTACATCAAGTACTCCTGCATGCACTGCCAGGAGCCTTCCTGCGTGTCGGTCTGCCCGGTCAGCGCCATGACCAAGGACAAGGCGACCGGCATCGTGGATTACGACAAGAACAAGTGCATCGGCTGCCGCTACTGCCAGATCGCCTGTCCCTTCAGCATCCCCCGTTTTCAGTGGGAACGGAAGGCCCCCCAGATTGTCAAATGCGACTTGTGCCGCAACACCAACCTGCGGGGCAAGGGGATACCGGCCTGCGCCGAGGTCTGCCCCGTGGGGGCCATAACCTTCGGCAGGCGCGGCGACCTGTTGCGGGATGCGCGTGGCAGGATCGACGCCAATGGCGGCCGGTACGTCAACTACATCTACGGCGAGCATGAGGTGGGGGGAACCAATCATCTCTACCTGGCTGGGGTGCCGTTCCCCAGGCTCGGCCTCCCCCGGCTGCCGGCCGAGGCGCCGGCCGAATTCTCCGAACGTATCCAACAGACCATCTACAGGGGGTTCATCGCCCCGGTCGCGCTCTACGGCATGCTCTGCATCATCGCGCTCAGGAACCGGAAAAAACGGGAGAGCAAGGGTATCCAGGAAGAGGAGGAATGACCATGAGGGAGCACGAACACAGCAAGGAATTCGTCCGGGTGCACAGCCCGATCCTGACCAAGCCCTTCTATTTCTTCCTGGTACTCTCCCTGGTGGGGGGCTACTTCATCATCCTCAGGTTCGTCAAGGGGATCGGGGCGGTTTCCAACCTGAGCGACGGCTATCCCTGGGGGATCTGGATCGCCTACGACGTGGCCACCGGCACCGCCATCGCCTGCGGCGGTTATGCCGTCGCCATCCTGGTGTATATCCGCAACCGCTGGCAGTACCATCCGCTCATCCGCTCCGCCATCCTGACCAGCCTGTTCGGCTACTGCCTGGCCGGCTTCTCGGTCATGGTGGACATCGGCCGCCCTTGGAACGCCTATGGGTTCTTCATGCCGTCCCGCTGGCAGCCCAATTCGGCCATGTTCGAGGTGGCCCTCTGCATCATGGGGTACTGCGTGGTGCAGATCATCGAGTTCTTCCCCTCCCTCCTCTGCGTCCTGGAGCACAGCAAGCTGAAATGGCTCCAGAAGGCCATCTACCACTTCCATCCGCGCCACACCCCCCAGGACGAGGCCCTGGTGCGGACGACCGTGGGATGGGTTCACTCGGCCACAGCCTGGTTTCATCCCAAGTTCAACAACATCCTGATCTTTATCGTGGCGCTCGGCCTCGTCCTGCCGACCATGCACCAGTCGTCCCTCGGCTCCCTGATGCTGATCGCCCCAACCAAGCTACACCCGCTCTGGCATACCGGCTTCCTGCCGCTGCTCTTTCTGATCAACTGCATGTACATGGGGTATGCCATCGTGATCCTGGAATCCCTGGTCTCCTCCTACCTGCTCAAGCGGGAGTACGAAGTAGATGAGTTGTCCGGGTTGGCCCACATCATCCCCTGGCTTGCCGTTGTCTGGCTGTCGGTGCGGTTGGGCGACCTCATCCAGCGCGACCAGGTGGCCCTCATCTTCAAGGGGGACAAGTACTCCCTGTTCTTCCTGCTGGAGTTCCTGCTCCTGGCCGGCGGCTCCCTGCTCCTCTTCGAGAGTAAACGGTGGCGGTCGCCGCGCTGGCTCTTCGCCACCGCCGCCATGATGCTCCTGGGCGGCGCCCTGTACCGTTTCAACGTCTACCTGATCGGGTTCATCCCGGGCACCGGGTGGCGCTATTTCCCCTCCTTCGCGGAGTTGATGATCTCGGTCGGCATCGTATCCATCGAAATCCTGGGGTACCAGGTGTTGATCAAGTTTTTGCCGGTGCTCCCCAACCCCCACATGCATCGCGATATTGCCCATGTGAAGCCGTCCAAGGCGGCCCCGGCCGTGGCCAGGGCATGATGCCGCCAGGGTGAAAGGATCGTAACGCCATGCAGATACTCCTGTTCGCACGGGACGGGGTCGGCGACCACATCCGCAACGCCGTGACCCGAACCGTGCCTGAAACCGAGGTCTTCAGCGCCATGGACGACTTGGTCAGCCGGTTCCGGTGCCCGTCCGGGGAACCGGTGGTGGCTGTGCTGATCGTCGGTTCCCTGAACGAGCTTGCCGCTCTGCGGCAGATGAAGGGGATACTGCACGATTGCCGCACCGTTCTGGTCCTGCCCGACCGGGAGGCGGAGACCGTGGCGGCGGGGCACCGTCTCCACCCACGTTTTCTCGGGTGTCTTGATGACGACGGGGAGGAGATCGCCGCCGTGCTGTGCAAGATGCTGGCTCAGCAGAAAAAGGACCTGGCGGAGCACCGCCCCGGTGGTTGAATATTCACCGTGCGCCGCGATTGCCGCCGGGGCGTCATGGAGGGGATGATGTCCCCGCAGGGGAACCGTCATGGAACAGGAAATCCTGAACACGGTATTTGAGGTGGAGCGGGAGATCCGGGAGATGGTCGCCGCCGAGCAGCAACGGACGGATGGCGATCTGGCCGCCCTGCGCCGGGAATGTGCGGATCTGGCGGCAGGGGAGGAGGCCCGACTGCGGGAGGAGTTGGCCGCCGGGGTCGCGGCCGTGGAGACGGGCGAGGCGCGCCGGCAGGCCGATGCCGCCGTGACGGAGGCCGAGGCCAGGGCCGGGCGGCTGGCCGGGCTTGGGGACGACCTGCTTGCGGGGTGGGTGCACCAGGGGATCAGGACCATACTACCGGGTGAATGACATGATCGTCGCCATGTCCAAGGTTGAGATCATCGGGCCGATGGAGCTTCTGCTCCCGGTGCTGGACCGTGTCCGGGCCCTGGGGCTGTTCCAGGTGGAACAGGAGATGCACGGCTTTGTGGACCGGGAGGATGAAAAGGCGTTCCGGTCGGTCCGGCTGGATAAGAAGACCCTGGCGGAACGGTTGTACTTCGACGACCTCCTGGCAAAGATCGACCAGTTGGCCGGCTTCCTTCCCAAGCTGCCCACCCGGTGCAGCTACCTTGAGCCGCACAGCGCCGTGGGGATCGTGGCCGAGGTGGTGGACAAGCACACACTCCTGTGCAGCGGGCTCTGCCGCCGGCGGGACGCCCTGGAGGGGGAACGGGGGGAACTGCTCCGGCAGACCGCCTTCCTCGACGCCCTGGAACCGCTCTTCAAGACGGCCGGGGAGGGGACCGGGCTCGATTTCATCGGCGTGTCCCTGAAAAACAGCGAGGCGGTGGATCACCTCTACCAGTTGATCGCACGCCTGACGGGCGACACCTTTGAATTCGTCACGACCAGCGGCCCGGAGGGGGCGATCATCGTGCTCATCACCCTGCCGGTCGAACTGGGGGCCAAGGTTCGGGACGTGCTGAATGGGGAACGCATCCCGGAGTTGGCCTTCCCGCCCTCCCTGAGCCAGCTCCCGTTCCCGGACAAGGTGCGCACGGTGCGCCGCCGGATCAACGACATCGGGGGGGAACTCGACCGGGTGAACGCCGAACTGCAGCGCTTCGCCTCCCGCTGGTGGCCCACCTATCAGTGCGTGCGGGAGTGGCTGTCGGACCGCCTGGCGCTGCTCACCACCACCGCGGCCATCCACAAGACCGACCTCTGCTTCTTCATCCACGGCTGGATGCCCTCGCCGGACGTGCCCCGGCTCCGCTCCGCCCTGAACGGGGAGTTCCAGGGGCGGGTGGTGGTGGAGGAGCAGGAGGCCCTGGAAGAGGAGATGGAGGCCATCCCCATCGCCATCAGGAATCCCCCTTATTTCCGCCCCTTCGAACTCTTTACGCGCATCCTGCCGCTCCCCTCGTACCGCTCATACGACCCGACCCCCTTCATCGGCATCTTCTTCCCGATCTTCTTCGGCATGATCCTGGGGGATGTGGGGTACGGCCTGCTGCTCATGATCGCTGCTCTGGTCATGCTGAAGCTGTTCCGCACGCGGCGCGACCTGCGCGATGCCGCCCTGATCCTGCTGGTCTCCTCCTGCTATGCCGTGGTGTTCGGCTTTCTGTACGGCGAATGCTTCGGCGGGACGGCCGGGGGATGGCGGCTTCTGGAACAGACCTGTGTCATCGAACGTAGTCGCTCGATCATGCCGATGCTGGCATTTTCCCTCTCCATCGGCGTCGTCCACGTCACCCTTGGCCTCTGTCTCGGCTTCTGGTCGACCCTGCGAAGGCGCTTGGTCAGGGAATCCCTGGCAAAGCTCGTGAACATCCTGCTCCTGCTCTGTCTCGCGGCCCTGGCCGTCTCCCTGTTCAGCCCGTTTCCCCCCCCGGTCCGAAGGGGGCTCAACGCGGCCGTGCTTGTCGCCATCCCGCTCATGCTCCTGACCGGCGGACTCCTGGCGCCGCTGGAGATGATGAAGAACATCGGCAATATCGTCTCCTACGCCCGGATCATGGCCATCGGGCTCGCCTCGGTGCTGATCGCCCAGGTGGCGAACCGGTTCGCGGGGCTGACCGGAGATGTGCTGACCGGCGCCGTGGCGGGCGGCCTGCTCCACCTGATCAATATCGCCCTGGGAATCTTCTCCCCCACCATCCATAGCCTGCGGCTTCATTACGTGGAATTTTTCGACAAGTTCATCGTCTATGGCGGCCGGAGGTTCGAGCCGTTCAAAAAGCCGCCCGGATAGCCGTCGTCCGGACGGTCAGCGGGGTTCCCCGTTCGAAAGGAGGGAAGGAAAAATGGAAAAGGTATTGCTCGGTTTTGCCGCTGCCCTTGCCGTGGGACTCTGCGCCATCGCTACCGGGTGGGCCCAGTCCCGGATCGGCTCGGCCGGCGCCGGCACCCTGGCCGAGAAGCCCGAGCTGTCGGGAACGATCATCATCCTGCTGGCCATCCCCGAAACCATGGTTATACTCGGCTTCGTGGTCGCCGCCATGATTCTCTATCTCTAAGTGGTTGTTGAAAAACAGCCATCAGGCCGCCGTCCTCGAAAGCCCTTTCGTGCGGCGTAGCGCTGCTACGCCTCCTCAGGGCATTCTGCGGGTGCGACGATCTGACTATTTTTGAACAACCTGAATTTTTCAACAGCCTGCTAAGGGGGAGCGCCATGGGATACCATGAGCTTGTCGCATCGTTGCGGCGGGATGGTGAGGAACGGGTCGCGGCCATCCGGCGGACGGCGGGAGCGGAGGCCGACCGGATCAGGGGGGATGCCGCCTTGGAGCTGCAGGCGCTGCGGGACGACTACGCCCGCCGCCGGGCGGACGCCGTTGCCGCTGCGGCCGGCAAGCTGGCGGCCGAGGGGCGGCGCCGGGCCGAGCGGATCAGGCTGCATGCCGAAAGCTCCCTGGCCGAGCGGTTGTACGCCGTGGCCCGGGCCTCGTTGCCCGAACTGCGTGATGAAGAGTATGCAACGCATTTCGCCAGCCTGGTCGGGGAACTCCTCCCCTGCGCCTGGGAAACGGTGTGGGTCAATCCGGCCGACGTAGCCCTGGCCCGGCGGCACTTTCCCGGCGCTCGCATAGAACCCGACAGTGCCATCTCCGGCGGCCTGAGGGTTGCGGGGGAGGGGGGGCGGCTCACCATCGACAATACCTTCGAGAAGCGGCTGGAACGGTGCTGGCCCGAGCTCGCCTCCCAGGTGGTGGCGGCGGTCCTGCCCACGGTGTGACCCATGAGGCTCCTGGTCGAACATGGCGGGAGCGGCGTGCCGCTCCCCTACCTCCTGGCGCGTATCATGGGGCGGCGTGCCTACCTGGTGGCGGACTGGCAGCGGGTGCTGGCCGCGGCCGAACCCCTGGCCTCCCTCCCCCCGTCCCCCTATCGCCAGGCCCCGGAGGGGGGGGCGGACGGGGGGCTGTGGGGCGGTCTCCAGCGGGAGTTCGCCTGGGTCCACCGCCAGATGGGGCAAAGCCTCCAGGGGATCTTCGAGCCGTTCTTTCTCACCCTGGAACTGCGCACCCTTTTCATGGCGCTGCGCCTCCGGTTCCGGGGGGAAGAGGGACGCACCCTGGAGGACCTGCTCCGCTTCAGCCTGCTCTGCGCCCCGGTAAAAAGGCTTCTCTGCGAAGGGGAGGATCTGCCGGCAATCCTGGCCGGGGTGGGGGCGCACGCGTCGTTTTGGCCGGACGCGGGGCGAACCTTGCCGGAGATCCTGCGGCACCAGGGGATGCGGGGGTGCGAGGAACGGCTGGTGGATGCCTGCTTGGAACACGCGGCCGCTCGTCGTCTCCATCCCGCTGTAGCTCGGTTTGTGACCCGGCTCATCGACCTGGAGAATCTCGTCGCCCTGGCCAAGCAACTGCGCTGGAGGATGGGGGAGTCCGGTTTTGTGGCGGGGGGGAGTATCGGTGTGGCGCTCCTCCGGGAGGCGGCCCGCGATCGGGAGGGGAGGTCGGCGCGCCGTCTCACTGCCCGCGTGCTGGGGATGGAGCTGGACCCCACCGCCGCCGAGCTGGTCCCGCTCCTGGCGGCCCGGCTCGGCTTGACCCTCCGCCGACAGGGGCGGGAGCCGGACGGGGTCGGCCTGATCCTGGACTACCTCTGGCGGCGTTTGACCGAGACGCGCAACCTGTCCCTGCTCCTCCACGGCGCTGACCTGGAGCGCGAGACCCTGGGAAGGGAGATGGTGCTGTGAAGAAGATCGTCTTCATCACCCCCGGGGATGCCCGACCCGGCTTCGCCCTGGCCGGTTTCCAGCAGCACACGACCACCGTCGCCGGGGTCGAGGAGGCGTTGCGCAGCGTGCTGGCCGACCCGGAGACCAGGGTGGCGGTGGTGGACGAACGGCTGTTGCCGGGCATGAGCGAGGAGCGCTTCAAGGAGATGGGCGCCCGGTGGCCCGGGGTGCTGGTGGTTCTCCCGGCGCCGGAGCAGAAGGGGGCGGAGAGCGAGGAAGACTACGCCCTGCGTATCATCAGGAAGGCAATCGGCTATCATGTGCGCTTGCAGCGGTAGGGGCAGGAGCGGGACCTATAGGTTTCATAAGACCGGAGTAGCTATCCTCACTGAAAAGGACCTCACCATGGACGGACGCATCACCGGCATATCAGGCCCCACGGTCACCGCAAAGATCGGCGGCGTGAAGCTGTGCGACATGGTCCTGGTGGGCCATGCCGGGCTGGTGGGCGAGGTGGTGCGGCTGGAGGGGGAACAGGCCGTCGTCCAGGTCTACGAGAATACCCTGGGACTGGGGGTAGGGGAACCGGTCGTGGGGACCGGGGGGCAGCTCACCGTCACCCTCGGGCCGGGGCTGGTCTCCACCATGTACGATGGCCTGCAACGGCCCCTGGAACGGGTGCGCGCCGCAGTGGGCCCCTTTATCCGGCCCTGCCGGGACATCCCTCCCCTGGACACCGCCGCGGAATGGCGATTCGAGCCGGACCGGAAGGCCGGGGACGAGGTAGGGGCTGGCGAGGTCATCGGGCGCATCCGGGAGGGGGCGTTCGTCCACCTGATAACCGCCCCGGTACCCGGCAGGCTGGGGGAGGTGCGGTCGGGGAGGTGCACCCTGGCGGAGCCGGTGGCCCGCTATGAGAACGGGAGCGGGATCTTTGCCCTCCAGAAATGGCCGGTGCGCCGGCCGCGCCCCTTCCGGCGCAAGCTCCCCCCGGTGCTGCCGCTCGTCACCGGCCAGCGGGTCATTGATTTCCTCTTCCCCCTGGTGCGGGGCGGCACCGCCATCTTTCCGGGCGGCTTCGGCACCGGCAAGACCATCCTGGAGCAGACCATCGCCAAGTTCGCCGACGCGGACCTGGTGGTGTACGTGGGGTGCGGCGAGCGGGGCAACGAGATGGCCGAACTGCTGGAGGAGTTCCGCACCCTGAAGGATCAACACACCGGCGCTTCGCTCCTGTCCCGCACCATCGTGGTGGTCAACACCTCCAACATGCCGGTGGCCGCCCGGGAGGCGTCCATCTACACAGCCGTCACCATTGCGGAATACTACCGGGACCTGGGGCTGCACGTGCTGCTCCTGGCCGACAGCATCTCCCGCTGGGGCGAGGCGCTGCGGGAGATCTCCTCCTCCCTGGAGGAGATGCCGGGCGAGGAGGGGTATCCCACCTATCTCTCGTCCCGGCTGGCGGCCTTTTTCGAGCGCGCCGGGGCGGTGGAGACCCTGAACGGCGCCATCGGCTCCCTCACCATGATCCTCTCCGTCTCCCCGCCGGGGGGGGACTTCTCCGAGCCGGTCACCCAGGCCTGCCTCCGCACCACCGGCGTGTTCCTGATGCTGGATGCCGCCCTGGCCCACAGCCGCCATTATCCGGCCATCAACTGGGCCCAGAGCTATTCCCTCTACGCCGCCGGGGTGACGGGGCACTTCACGGCCCAGGTAGCCCCGGCCTGGGGAGAGATGCAGCAGCGCTGCCGGGAGTTGTTGCAGCGGGAGGAGACCCTGCGGGAGGTGGCGGAGATCGTGGGGGCCGAGGGGTTGCAGGATGGGGACCGGCTCCTGATGATGACCACGGAGCGGATCAGGAACGAGTTTCTCTGCCAGAACGCCTACGGCGACGACGCTTTTTGCGCCCCGGAACGGACGGCGGCAAAGATGGGTGCCATCCTGGCGTTGCACGACCGGGCCGAGGCCGGCCTCAAGCAGGGGCTTTCCCTGGACGAGGCGCTGGCGGGCGGGGCGTAATCGTCCCAGACGACACGAGGTGGCTATGAGACTGAGCGAACATCGATACCGCACCGTCGCCTCCGTGGGGGGGCCGCTCCTCTTCGTGGAAGGGGTCGTGAACTGCCGCATGGGGGAGATGGTGCGGATCATCTACCCGGACGGCACGGCCGTGGCCGGCGAGGTGTTGAAGATCTCCGGCCGGACCGTGCTGATCCAGGTGTTCGGGGAGACCGCGGGCATCGACCTGGGGGCCGAGGTGATCTTCAGCGACGCGGTCCGCCGCGCGCCCCTTGCCCGTTCAATGGTGGGGCGGGTCTTCAACGGCTCCTTTGAACCCATCGACGGCCTCCCCCTGTTTATCCCCGAACAGTGGGGCGGGGTGAACGGCCTCCCCATCAACCCCACGGCCCGGGCCTGCCCCGAGGAGTTCATCGAAACCGGCTTTACCGCCATCGACACCCTCAACACCCTGGTCAAGGGGCAGAAGCTCCCCATCTTCTCCTGCGCCGGGCTTCCCTCCCGGGAGGTGGCGGCCGGCATCCTGCGCAACGCGCGCCTGGCGGGCGGTGGCGAATTCGTGGTGGTGTTCGTGGCCCTGGGGCTGACCCACCACGACTACTCCTTTTACATGGACGCGCTCCAGGAGATGCGCACCGGGTTCGTGGCCTTCGTGAACCGGGCCGACGAGCCGGTGGTGGAGCGGCTCCTGGCCCCCCGCTTCGGCCTGGCCTGCGCCGAGTACCTGGCCTTTTCCTGCGGCATGGACGTGCTGGTGGTGGTGACCGACATCACCAACTACTGCGACGCCCTGCGGGAGGTCTCCACGGCCCGGGAGGAACTCCCCGGCCGCCGGGGCTATCCCGGCTACATGTACTCCGACCTGGCCTCCCTGTACGAACGGGCCGGGCGGATACAGGGAACGGCCGGGTCGGTCACCATGCTGCCGGTGGTGACCATGCCGGAGGACGACATCACCCACCCGATCCCGGACCTGACCGGCTACATCACCGAGGGGCAGATCGTGCTCTCCCGCGAGTTGCACCAGCGGGGCGTCTTCCCGCCGGTGGACGTGCTCCCCAGCCTGTCCCGGCTCATGCAGCGCGGGATCGGCCCCGGCCACACGCGGGATGACCATCGCCGGATCGCCGACGCCCTGTACCGGCACTACGCCAAGGGGCGCTATGTGCGCGGCCTGGAGGCGGTGGTGGGGCGGGAGGGGATGATGGAGGCGGACCGGGTGATGCTCGATTTCGCCGACGCCTTCGAGGCCGAGGTCATCGGCCAGGGCGAGGCCCGGCGGGGGATCGGCGCAAGCCTGGACGCCGGCCTGGCCCTGTTGAAACGCTTCTCTTTGGAGCCGCCATGATCCACCCGACCCGCACCAACCTGCTGCTGCTCAAGGAAAAGGCCCGCTCCGTGACCGGCAGCGTCGGCATCCTCACGGCCCGCCGCCTGGCCCTGATCCGGGAGATCCTGGCCATCTCCACCCCCTTCCTCCAGTCCCGGGCCGAGGTGAAAAAGGCCTACACCAGGGCCCTGACCGAGATGGCGCTTGCCAGCGGCCTGGAAGGGGACGATTTCGTCGGGTCCCTCCCCATGGGGACTGCCCGGGATGTGGGGGTGGAGGTGGGGGAGCGGAACGTCATGGGGCTCCGTTACCGGGAGATCCAGGTCCAGGGGGAGGTGCGCCGCCCCCCGGACGAGCGGGGCTACGACTGCCGCTTCACCACGCCGCACCTGGAGGAGGCCATCGGCCTCTTCGAGGAGATCGTGGCGGAGATGCTGGAGATCGCCGCCTTCGAGGTGCGCATGAAGCGGCTGGGGGAGGAGGTGGTCCGGGTGACGCGGCGAATCAGGGTGCTGGAGGAGCGGGTGCTCCCCGGCCTGCAAAGCGAGATCAAGGCAATCGCCCACTATATCGGCGAGCGGGAACGAGAATCCTTCTACCGCCTGAAGCGTTTCAAGGAACAGCGGAGCGGATGAGCCGGGCGGGGCAAGTGGGATAAATAACATGATATCAATTGCTTTGGCCGTGACCTCCGAGCGGTAATTTTTTTGCGTACATTTTGAGTTGACACGGCCAATAATTCCATGCTAAAAAATCGGCTCTACATCGCTATTCCCCAATAGCTCAGTTGGTAGAGCAGGTGGCTGTTAACCACCTTGTCCCTGGTTCGAGTCCGGGTTGGGGAGCCAAACAAAACAAGGGCCTACAGATTATTTCTGTAGGCCCTTTTTGTTTGTGCCGCACTAACGCCGCCTCGGATGGAACTCCTCCTCGCCCTGCCGTCGCCCTCTTTCGTCCCTCCTTTTTCCCGTTGCGGGAATGCCGCCGCACGTCCCCCTGCGCCCGGCCTCGCATAACTTTTTTTGTATAAAGTGATACAGACGGCAGCGCCCGGACAGGTTTCGGGTGCCGTTTCTCGTGTTAAAACAAGGCGATAGATGCTTGCCGTGTTTGTGTTAAATTTATTAACATGTTGAAATTGCATTGAAATATGCGTTTTCATGGAGTAGAAGGGACAAGTGAAGGGACGGAGGACAAGGTGCGATACATGGCGATGGATGCCAAGGTCGGCCGGAGCGACAGCCGACGGCTGCTTCCATCGCCTGATCAGAAGAGTGATCGGTGCCTGCCCCTTTATTGCGCCCCGAGATAAGGAGCTGGGAAAGCTTGTAAAAAAGATGGGGGCCGCACTGGGTTTGTAAAATGTGTAGGTTTGACACCCCGATTGTTTGCATGTTTACCCATTCTTATTTAACAGAATCGGAATCTAATTACCAAATCTCATGTAAATGGCATCAAATTAAAATTTTGTATCAAAACGACACATTCGAAGGGGTTGGATACATAGTTTGCTATATTAGTTATGTGAAAACAGCTGAATATGAAATTGATCAAAAATGTTAATTTTTTTAACAATTTGAATTTGATTTGAAATTGATGTTCGAGTGATGTAGAAGGAGGAAGTTAACATAAATCACAATAGTATATTGCGTTATGGAAAATTACTCTGGGGAGATGATCACAACTGAAGAAAAAACGCTGATTAGAAATGAATCCGGGGAATGAGCAGGTATGAAATGCACAAATTTAAGTTAGAGGAGTATAGAGGTAACATCAAATGCCACCGTTTGTCTTCGTGGCTTTACCTCTGCTATGGAATTGGAATTTGTGCAATATTGCTGGCCATTTATGCTAAAATTAATGATTGTAAGTATGAGTTCAAGAATACTGCTCATTTGCTGGCAGAAGAAGTTGATCGTAAGCTTGCTGCAAACGAATCTGTACTCTCTGGATTTGCTGCTTTTCTACAGGCCGTAGACAAAGAGGATAAATATTCTGCCTGCCGTTATGCAAATGCTGCTCTTTTGCCCTACAAACATATATATATGATTGAGGTTGCCAAAAAAGTTAAACGCAGTAATCAAGATGATTTTGTTAAAGCTATGCGCAAGGGATGGCGGAATGACTTCAAGCTTCGCAACTTTGCTGAAGTTACTAAAACGGACAGGGTAAATCCATCGTCAAATTATATATGGCCAATTATCTTTATGTACCCATATTTGCCGATTGCCGATTCAATCTATGGAGTAAATCTAGATACGGTCCCTCATCTTTCACCCGCACTTAATAGGGCATATATATCAAACCATCCAATTGCCACCCCCCCATTTCAACTGATGGAAGGAGGCTCAGCATATATTTTACTTCAAAAAGTAGAACGACCAGAGAATAAAAATTCTGCATTAGAGCTAAATTTCTTTGGGAACGACATGGTTGTCATGTTGTTAGTTAAAACAAATAAGTTGCTACCGGATATTGTCGACCGTTACGTTGGTATCTCTGCAACAATATTTGATGATGCTACTTCAACATCTCACATTATTTTTAACCACCCTGCCAAAATTAAATCATGGTTTGATGGACTGTTTTTGCCACATTTTACAGGTAGTATTATATCGTCATCTTCATCACAACCCGTAAGAATAAACTTTGAGCACCAGTTAAGTTGGGCTGAGTTATTAGATATTAACCTGCTGGTCGTTATTGGGCTTATTTTAAGCACAACATATTTTATTTTACGCAATATTAGGCGACATTATCAAAACCTTACTCTTGTAACAGAGAGACATGAACAGGCTGAATATCTAGCCATGCATGATGAGCTGACCGGATTGGCTAATCGCCACCTATTGGTAGATCATGTGCAACAGACCATCAACCGTTGGCGCCGTAACGGCGTATTGGCTGCATTAATTGTCATTGACCTTGATAATTTTAAAGAAATCAATGACCGCCTTGGGCATGATGCTGGTGATGCTGTCTTGGTCGAAACGGCAAAACGAATAAAAGCACTGGTTAGGTCTACTGATACTGTCGCAAGGTATGGTGGAGATGAGTTTATCATAGTGATTAACGATATCCTCTCCGTTGAAGATGTAGCTGCAATAGCAGAAAAAACTCTTAAAAATATTTCCGAACCAATCTTCTGCGGTAAAGAGAAACTTGAAATTACATGTAGCTTAGGTATTGCCATATGTCCTCAAAACGGTCAAGATTATGATGCACTACGTTATGCCGCAGATAAAGCCATGTATAAGGCAAAGGAAAGTGGGCGTAATGCTTTCCGTGTTTCGAACTGATATAGCTTGCTTCTGATATTCCATCCGATTGAACGGCGTGCCCCTGCCCCCTACGGCCGTATCTCGACAACTGTATTGAGCGACACCAGCTTGTAAATTTCCTCTATCTCCTCGTCGGTCACGGCGATGCACCCTTTCGTCCAATCCTTGTTTGCCTGAAGATCGCCAACCCACGAGAAACCAGCCTTGATCCCGTGGATCATGATGTCGCCGCCCGGAGAAACGCCCAGCTCCTTTGCCCGTTTCTTGTCCCGCTCGTTTGGGTAGGAGACATGGAGGGCTTGGTGGTACTGGCTGTTCTTGTTCTTCCCATCGATGACGTAGGTCCCTTCGGGGGTTTTGTTATCCCCCTGCCGTTCCTTGGGGCCATCCGGATTTCCCCCCAGGGCGATCTTGTAGGTTTTGAGTACCTCACCCGTTGAGATCAACATCAGCCGTCGTTCTTTTTTTTCTATCACGATCCTGTCCACCGATCTCTTCCGGGTGGCAAAATCCAGAACATTCTGTTCGAGCGCCATTATCCGCTGGTGCAGCGTAGCTACTTCATTCTCCTTGCCTTTTGCCTCTTGATGGAGAACCCCGATTTGTGCCTGCTGCTCGGCAATCAATCGGTCCTTGAAAATAACATTGTTGATGGTAAAGACCATCATTTCGCTGTTTGGCCGGTAGTCACTCCCCGGATATCCCGTGATGAGCTTTTGGAAACAGTCCAGGGATTTCGCATAATCCTTGTGTTCATTCTTGGGGTGGGAATAAATGACACCCATTTCAAACAGGACCCGGTCTCTCGCTGTGGGCTCTTTTTCCAACATCTGTCCGTATTTGTTCAGAGAGGCCTGGTACTTCCCCTGGCTGAAGAGATCATTGGCCTCTTCGAAGGCGGCCTTGTCGTGAAAACCTCCCTGCATGCCGCTGCATCCGACCATGAGCATCGGCGTCAGTACGATACAGACAAGGAACAAGAAAAGGCGTCCATTCCTCTCCCCCTGTTTCCCGACCCCAGATGCCGAAGAACGTCTGAAGCCATCAGACCGTATGATTTGGCAGGCTCTCGGTTGCCCCATCTTTTCACCCCCGGGCGGATGCAACGGGACCATCCTGTCCCGATACGCGTACATGGCGAATGATGAAGCGGCAGGGGGGTGAGACCCTGCCGCTTCATCATCCTAAGCAGTCATCTGGAATCGACTCATTTCCTCATGGATCTCTGGAACACCGCGTCGGCTTTTTTTGCCTTCTCGTCGGCGATCTTTTCCCGTGCTTCAGCCTCCTTGGTTGCAGCATCGGCGCGGGCTGCGGCGGCATCTGCATTTAACTTGGCCGCATCGGCCGCCGCCTTGGCAGCCTGCGCATCCCGCAATGCCTGATCAGCCTTTGCATCAATCAGTTTTTGCTGGGCCTGCATTTTCTCCAGGTCACCGGTTGTGGCACAACTCATCAACGTTATCGCGGGGAAAAACATCATTGCCACCAGTAAAATACTTTTTTTCATCTCTAATTACCTCCCTTTCGTTGGTTTGCCCAGTTTCAATGTGTGACTTCAAAACAGGGCCCTGCTCCATAAACACGATTCACATCTTCCTGACCGGCTCAATCACGATACCGTCCATATCCAGATCAAGCTTCAGGCGTCTGGTCGCCTCCCTGGCCTCGCCGGCGGTGTTGAAGGGACCGGCGATAACACGGTAACTGTTGCTCTTTGGTATAACCTGCGCCGGGATCGGCGGTCCCTGGTGGTTGATAATGGCGGCCATTCTCCGGGCGTCGATCTCGTCATGCACATCGGCGGCCAGCACATACCACGCTGCCATGTTCAGCTCCGGCGGTTCCGGCTTGCCGTACAGTTTTGCCGGGTGCTCGACCTCCACCAGTTTGGGAATCCCTTCTTCACTCCCTGGGCTCGTTTCGAAGATGGGAACCGGAATCCCCCTGGCTTCGGCCTGTACCTTCTTGATCTTTTCCCAGTCGAGCGGGCGCGCCGACTTTTTTTCAATGGCTTTCAATTTTTCATAGATTTTCTGCAACTCTGCGGCGCCCGAGTCTTCCTGGGGCGTATGGGCTTCCAGGTACAGCACGCCATTGCGTTGGCCAAGGAGGTAGGGCTGATTGACAATGACGACCGGTGTAGAAACCGGAGTGTCGCTGAAGAGCGTCTTGATGTTTTCCGGGTAGAGCCTCATGCAGCCGTTGGTCGCCTTGAGGCCGATACTGGCCGGCTTATTGGTGCCGTGGATCAGATACCCCGATTTGCTGAGATAGAGCGCGTATTCTCCCAAGGGGTTCTGGGGCCCCGGCGGGACTGCCGCGGGCAGGATGTCCCCTTTTTTTCTATGATCCGCGGCAATCGAAGCGGGCACATGCCAGGTCGGCCGGGCTGCCTTGCGCTCCACGCGCATGGGGCCTTGGGGCGTGGGTCGCTCTCTGGTCCCGACCCCGACCGGGTAGGTGGCCACCACCGGCGACGTGCCATCCCCCTTATACTGAAAGAGCCTCATGGTGGCCAGATTGACCACAATGCCTTTTCTCGGAGCGTTCGGCAGGATAAAACTCAGGGGTAACATGGTACGCACACCGGCCTCGGGCGCCCAGACATCCACCCCCGGATTGGCGGCGCTGACGGCATTGAGCCCCAAGCCGAAGTGGCGGGCGATATCCGGCAGCGTATCCCCCTTTTCAAGTTTGACGACCGCCAGCCGACCAATGACATCGTCCCCTTTGGCGACCGGAAACCTGTTTCGTTCGATCTCCTTTTCCACATGGTCCGGGGCAAGCCATGAGTCCTCCTGGGGAGCTTTTACCGTCGCACATCCCTGGAGAGCTACGATGAATAACCATAGAGCTATAAGGCGAAACCACTGGGGCAAGAGTGACGGGGCAACGATTCGGCGCATGGGTAATATGGTACCTTTCTCACTGGTCTAAAAGTTATGCCGACAACAGCTTCCCCTTGGGAGGGGGCCGCAATGTCCGGGTCCGGACACAAAAAAACCGGGGCCGAAAAAGAGGTGAATTTCGGCAACCCGGCTGTCTCAGTGAGACCCTGTAGGCTTTCCGCCCCATCCTCGCGGATGGTTGAGTATTATCGTGTACCACCAAGCAGTTGTATGCCGTTTTCCGCCACCGACGCGAACCGGCATACTACGGCCCTATAAAGGTGCACCTCGTGTTGACTCGACCTCCAGTGCTGTTTTGATGACAAAAAAAAGCCGGGTTGCCGAATATCTTTGTGATATTTCGGCAACCCGGCTGTCTCAGTAAGACCCTATAGGCTTTCCGCCCCATCCTTGCGAATGGTTAAGTATTATCGTCTATCTCTAAAATTTGGGCCTTTCTACCAGTTCCATGGGGCGATGTCAATTTTATTCTAAGAATAAGGTTTATTTGACGCGCCCGTCACAAGCGTCCGTGAACAAAATACCCTTGTATTTCGTAATGCGTCAGAAGGTTTCATGACGGGAGAGGGGGTGGAAACGGGTGTTCAGATCTTGGGTGATTCTTCTTGCATGGGGGCATGCGGAACTCGAAATGGCAGGCGAAAAAGTTTTGCTGAGCGTAACGTTTGTGGAGCTATATTTTATTTAAAATAAAAGTGTCGACAGAATTGTCTTGATAAGACGTTTTTTGAGGTATAGTATCTCCTCAAAGAGAAAGGTGTCGACAGCATGACCGTGTTAAGTAACGAAACGAGCCCGTTATCGGCCCCCCTGACCGATCGTATTTTTGATCTGCTGCAGGATTCGATAATCAAGGGAGAGATCCCCGCGGGGAGCAAAATTTCAGAACCGGAACTGGCCAAGGCGTATGGTGTCAGTCGCGGGACCTTACGCGAAGCTTTGAGCCGCCTTGAAGAACGGCATCTCATCGTTCGGTCGCCAAACCATGGGGCAAGGGTCATATCGCTTTCTTATGAGGAACTGATTGATACGTACCAGATCCGTGAAGTCCTGGGAGGGTTGGCGTGCAGTCTCGCCGCCCAAAACATGACTGGTGATGAAATCGGAGAGCTGAGAAGGCTTCTTGATGAGCATGAGAAGAGTATCGAGGAGGACCATGGGCTCTCCTATTATCAGAAAGAAGGAGAACTTGACTTCCATTACCGGATTTTGCAGGGGAGCCGCAACAAAAAGCTCCTCGTCATCCTCGATGGCGGTCTTTACCAGTTGATCCGCATGTACCGGTATCAGTTCAGCACAGCGAGTCCCAGGCCCTATCTGGCCTTGAAAGAGCATCGTCGCATTGTTGATGCAATCGAAGAGCGGGATTCCGAGCTTGCCGACCTCCTTATGCGACGCCACATAAGAACCGCACGCATAAACGTTGAGGAACGGCACAAAAGTGCGATGACCAAGGATGCGGACAATGGCTGATCAAAGCTCCGCGGGGAACCTTTTCAGGCGGGCAATCGCCTCAGAAAAACAAACACGCAAGCAGAAGATTGAGGATTCCCGTCCACGCACCAGCATATTGATTTGCTTGAATTCAGCCACAGTTTATTAGTTGCTTTGTTGTATACATCAAAATAGAACAGGAGGCGGGGCATGTCTGAATACGGGACGTTGCAAGAACGGGTTCGCTGTAGATCGCTGTTGGACCGGGTGATGAAACCGGAGGAAACCATTCAGTTCTTTAAGGATGGGATGAGTCTTGGCTGGTCCGGTTTCACCCCGGCGGGTTATCCCAAGGCGGTACCGATCGCCCTTGCGGACCATGTGGAGAAGAACAATCTCCAGGGTAAAATGCGGTTTAGTATCTTCAGCGGCGCATCCGTCGGTGCGGAAACGGAGGACCGCTGGGCAACCCTCGATATGATTGACCGCCGCTGGCCTTACCAGACCGGCAAGAACATTGCGGCAGGCATCAATGAGGGGCGTATCCGGATGGGCGACAAGCACCTCTCCCTGTTTGCCCAGGATCTCGGCTATGGGTTTTATACCAAGGATACTCAAAGCGGAAAGTTGGACCTGGCCATTATCGAGGTCTCCGCCATCACGGAAGATGGCGGGCTTGTCCCGACATCATCCGGCGGGGTTATCCCGGAAATCCTCATGGCGTGTGATCGCATCATCGTCGAGGTCAATTTGGGGCAACCCTCCTTTGAGGGCATGCATGACAACATCGTCTGCAACACCCCCCCGCACCGTCAGGTCCTCCATATCACCAGGGCGGATTCAAGGATCGGCACCAGCTACGTCCCGTGTGATCCGGCCAAGATCATTGCGGTCGTGGAATCACGGTATCGCGACAACGGGCGCGCCTTTTCCGAACAGGACACGACATCCGAGGCGATAGCAAACCATATCATTGACTTCTTTACCCACGAAGTAAAGGCGGGGCGGCTGCCAAAGAACCTCCTGCCGCTCCAGTCCGGGGTCGGGTCCATCGCCAATGCGGTTATCGGCGGCTTGGCCAAGGGGCCGTTTACCAACCTCAGTGTCTACACCGAAGTGTTGCAGGACACCATGCTGGATCTGATCGACTCGGGCAAGCTGGATTGCGCTTCATCCTGCTCGCTCTCCCTCTCAAAAGATGAAGGCTTCCCGCGCTTCTTTGCCAACATGGATAAATATTCCGGGAAGATCCTCCTGCGGCCGCTTGCGGTCTCCAACGCACCGGAACCGATCCGGCGCCTGGGGGTCATCGCCATGAATACCCCGGTGGAGATCGATATCTACGCCCACGCCAACTCCACCTTGGTCGGCGGAACCAGGATGATCAACGGGATCGGCGGTTCCGGCGATTTTCTGCGCAACGGTTTCCTGAAGATCATGCATACCCCGTCCAGCCGGCCATCAAAAACCGATCCGAACGGTATCACCTGCGTTGTGCCCCACTGCTCCCATATCGACCACACCGAACATGATCTCGACTGTGTGGTAACCGAGCAGGGACTGGCCGATGTACGGGGGATGGCTCCGAAAGAGCGGGCAAAACGCATCATCGAAAAATGCGCCCATCCCGACTATAAGCCGATCCTCTCCGAGTACCTGGAGATTGCGACCAAAGACTGCATCGCACGGAAAGTCGGCCATGAACCCCAGTTGTGGGATAAGGCCTTCAAGATGCAGCTGAATCTGGCCCAAAACGGCACCATGAAAATAAAGAACTGGGACGTGAAAATAGATTTGTGTGAATAAGATCAGGGCACGGATGGATGGTCAAGCAGGACTTCGCACAACAACGACATAAAGGGAGACTCATTGATATGACCGCAAACACGCAAGATGCTGCTAACGTTGTTGCAATCAACGACACTACGGCAAATCCGGCCCCCCTCGGACTGCTCGGCTTCGGCATGACGACCATTCTGCTTAACCTGCACAATGCGGGACTGTTTCCCATGGATTCCATGATACTCAGTATGGGCATCTTTTACGGAGGCCTCGGCCAGATCATTGTCGGCATTATGGAGTGGAAGAAAAATAACACCTTTGGGGCGACCGCATTTACATCCTACGGCCTTTTCTGGCTGACCCTGGTGGCCCTGATCATCCTGCCCAAGACGGGAAGTGTACCGGCGCCTGGCGACTCAGCAATGACCGCTTACCTCGTGATGTGGGGCGTTTTTACCGGTGTTCTCTTTATCGGCACCTTTCGAATGAACAGGGCCATGCAGGTCGTGTTCGGTTCGTTGACGGTACTATTTTTTCTCCTCGCGGCCGGAGATCTGACCGGAAATCACATGATTAAATTCATTGCCGGCTGCGAAGGAATATTCTGCGGCATATCTGCCGTGTACGCCGGACTGGCGCAGGTGATTAACGAGGTCTATGGCAGAACCGTCGCCCCTCTTGGACTGGTCCGGCAACCGGGCTGAAAGCGCAGTTCGTCGGGTCCTTCTTCATGCGGAATTCCAAAGCCTTCTCGTGGTGTCATAACGAGAAGGCTTTCCCGTCATTGGGGCCTTTGACGGGAGATTATTACCTTGTCATCCGGTTGTTGCCGCATGCTCCTCAAAGGAGGGCCTGCCATGAATATACAGAAATTTCGCGGCCAGTTTCCCGGTGGGGAAACTGGCCGCCATGAGCGGAGCCCGGGTCATCCGAACAGAATGCTAGTGGGACGATGCGGCCTTTTTAGGAGGAAGGGTGGGGCACACGATGACGGTACAGGTCATGCCGGCTGCGATCTGAACTCCCGCGGGAAGCGGATCGAGCCGGATCCGTACCGGGAGCCGCTGTGCCAGCCGCACCCAGTTGAAAACAGGATTTACGTCGGAGAGGAGTTCGCGGCTCGTGGGATTATCATGGTCGGAGATGCCGCGGGCCAGGCTCTCGATATGTCCTTTCAGAACCGGCGCGTTGCCCAGAAGACGGATATCGACCTGATCCCCCAGGTGCAGCAGGTGGAGTTTGGTCTCCTCGAAGTAGCCGTAGACCCAGAACGAATTCCTGTCGATAACGGCCAGCTTTGCCTCACCTGCCGTCGCAAAGTCACCGGGATGAACGCTCAGGTTCGTGATGTAGCCCTCCACCGGTGAGCGCACTTCAGTACGGTTGAGGTTCAGTTTTGCCGTTTCCGCCATCACCAGGGCCTCCTGATACAGCGCCGCGGCGGAATCGGCCTGAGACCTGGAATTTTCAAGGATTTCGGTGGAAACTACGACGTTTTCCAAGCCCTCGCGTCGCCGCGCTTCCTGCTGCCGCATCGACATATCCGCTTTACGGGCCGCAAGAACGGCATTGGCCCTGTCCCATGCCAGCCGGTAGCGCTCCCGGTCAACGGTAAACAGGAGATCCCCCTTGTGGACCAACTGGTTGTCCTTGACCGCAACATGCACAACCATGCCGGACACGTCGGCCGCGACCTTGATCACGTCGGCGCGAACCCTTCCGTCACGGGTCCAGGGGGAGTTCATGTATCTATTCCACAACGCTCTGCTGAACAGCACGGCTGCAGCAAGAATGAGAATCGTGCACGTAAGTTGAAACAACGGCCTTACCTTCATGGGAAACCTCTTTAATTAAATTGTGTCGTAACGCACCGCGGCCTTAGCGGAGGATCAGCAGCCCGAACGCGCCGAAGATGCAGACAAAGACGCTGAGCCGGAATAACGGCGGATGCCAGACATGCCGATAGACTCCGCATCGCCCCATGATCCTGTCCAGTAAGGTATGGGAAACGACGCTCACCAGAAATGCGAGGAACAGGGTGGGCACAAGTGCGTCAAGCAGGGCAAATTCACGCGGCATGGGGAATTACTCCTAAAAGGTTGGTCGACGGACTGTCGACCGTAACGGCAACAAGGACATCCTCGTCCAGCAGTGCAGTCCGGATGAGGTGCAGCGAAGTAAGCATACGATTCAGAACATTCTGGGGGCACACGCATGCTGCTGCTGATTCAGTTTCGAGGCAGATCGTCTTGATGGCGTTGGTCACGCGGTCAAGGGCGGCATCATGAAAGGTTGCAGACGGCCGTCTGAAAAACAGCGCCGTGGAGGACAGGCCTTCCTGCACACTGTCGGCCAGCGGTTGAGGCATCCGGAGAGACCCGGCATCCTGGCGCAGATGGATTACGGCCCGGCCGATTTCGACGACCGAGAACATCAGGGCCAGCAGTCTCCGGTCCTGCTCATTCTCTATTTTTTGCACGGCAGCCTGCTTGTGCAGCAAATCACGAGTGCCGCTTTCGAAGCGATTCCTGAGACCGGCAAGGGGATCAAAGCAGGCCATGATCACCTGATGACGAATCTGGCGGGCCAAGCGTTGCTTGAGCCAGGAACCGGCCACGGGTATCATCGTGCGGTACATGACCCCCGCCACCACCACCCCCACGAGAACGCCACAACCGTCATTGATAAAGTCCACCGGGTTGAATTGCATGGTATTGCTGGGGTTTGTCATCTGGATGAAAAAAACGGTGTAACCGAAGCCGATATCGACGAGGCCGGGTCGGGTGCGGATATACAGTCCGACCATCAGAAAAGGAATCATACTTGCGCAGAGGAGTGCAAATCCGTCCATGTCGGGCATGACAAGGAACTTGTACACGAATGCGGCAACGAGGCCGGACAGATGGCCAATGAACATCCTGTTGGTGTTTCTCGATGGATCGGGGGCCGATGCGAACAGGGCGCTTGCGATGGCGACAAAGGTGAGGGCGCTTGTACCATAGGGCCATGCGGAAGCGATCCAGAACCACCCGATCACGATGATCCCGACAAAGGCCCTTCCCCCCGACAAGAGAGCGACTACCGGGTCGGTTCGAACGGAAAAGTCGATATCGTCCGGGGTATTCGGTTCGTTTTCAGCGCTCGGCAGTGTGGCATATGTTTGGGTGTAAGCATGCAACTCCCGCAGGAAGCGGTGCAGAAGTTCCACGGCTGTCGCAAAATCCAGCACTGTTTGGGGGTCACCATCAGCCGCGATGTTTTTCCGCACTTCCTCGATGCGGCGTCCCAGCACTGCGCGGAAAGCGGCGATTCGTCGTGCGGCCTGATGCGCCGCATCGGCATTCGCCGGGATCTCACCCTTGGTAACGACCGTCTCGCCGAATGATTCCCACAGGCCGGTGAGAGCCTGACCCGCTGGGGTTGCGTTTTTCGTCAGCCTCTTTAAAAGGTGCTGGAATGAACTGAAGGTGGTGGTTACCGCCATGAATTCGCTGTTGAGCTTCCGTAGCCTGAGGTCGCGGCCCCGTACTTCCGGGTCTTCCAGGACCGCATTGCTGCGAATCGATTCGAGTGAAAGCACATTGCCGACCAGTCGGAGTCGCATACTGTCGAGCTCGGCGCGTCCGGCCGCGCCGGAGAGCGATGCCCGGATGAAAGCGATGAATTCCATGTAGCGGTTCTGGACGTTACTGGTAATGGCATCGGAAAGGCGCCGCGGGAAGACGACGTCGCTGACGACGCCGGCACACAGGATGCCCAGGGTGATCTCGGTAAGCCGGGTGGAGGCGATGGAGAAGAATGTCATGGGCTCCGGTATGGAGAATTGGCCCATCATGGCCGCCGAATACCCGGCCAGGACGCATCCATAGGACCTGAAATTGCGGTAGAAAGCCGAGCCGGCGGTACAGAGCCCGACCCACACGGCCAGCCCGAGTACATAGAGCACCGGCTCCTGGGCAAACAGGCCCAAAAGCAGGAGACCGACGAGAATGCCGGCAATCGTGGCGCCGATGCGATAGATGCTCTTCACCAGGACCAGGCCGGTTTGCTGTTGCATGACGATGACTGCGGTCATCATGGCCGTGCGCGGCTGGTCGAGCCGCAGTTGCATGGATATCCACATCGCCAGGAATGCGGCCAGGATGATCTTGAACACGAATATCCAATCCAAGCCGTCGGTCCTGCCCCAAAAGGCCAGTTCCTGCCATACCTTGCCGAACGGGGATTTCACGGTATCCGCCCCGAAAGCGCTCATTGCTGCATCCTCTTCGCTGGCGGCGGCGTGACCGGTATTCCTCCTCCGATCGCTTGCATCAAGGCGGCGTATGCGTCGAGAAAACGCGCCTCCACCTGCGCTTTACGCTGGGCTTCGATCAGTGTCTGGTTCTGGGCATTGAGGACATTGAAGTAATCGGTCATCCCGGAACGGAAAGCCTTGAGCGCTATGTCGTAGGTGCGATTCGCAAGATCATGTGCATTGTTCGACTCCATGCGCTGAGTTTCCAGGGAGCGCAGGGTAACAATCTGATTGGCGACGTTTTCCAGAGCCCGGATCAGGGTGCTGTTATACGATTCCACCGCGATGTCGTAATCGGCAGTTGAAACGGCAAGCTGGCTGCGTAGCCGCCCGCCTTCGAAGATCGGCAGTGAAATCGCCGGGCCGAAGCCTGCGATCAATGACCCCGGAGAGAGGAATTGGGCAAAGCTGAGGGACTGCCACCCGGCAAAAGCCGTAAGGTTGATGTTCGGGTAGAACGCCGCCTTGGCGACGTCGATCCCGTTACCGGCCGCCTCGACCATCCAGCACTGGGCTACCACGTCGGGCCGGCGTCCCAGCAGATCGGCAGGCAAGGCGGCCGGCAGGCCGACCGGCACGTTGAGGGACAGGGAGGGCCGGTGGATACTCTCCCCATCACCCGGCCCTTTGCCGGTAAGCGCACTCAACTGATTTCGCAACAACTCGATCGACTCGGAAATACGCTCGATCTCCGCCCGTGCCGCCGGCAACGGCGTTTCCGTCTGCCTCAGGTCGAGTTCCGTCGCGAGCCCGGCAGTCAGGCGCTTCCGGGTGATATCAAAGATATTCTGGCGTTGGTGCAGCGTCGAGCGGGCGATGTCCAACAACACATGCTGGAGCGACAACTGCACGTAAACCCGTACCACCGTTGTCTGGAGGGCCAGACGAATCTCCTGGGCTTCGGCCGTTGCCACCTGGACGTAATCCAGGGATGCCGCAAGCGCTTTGCGGTTTTTCCCCCACAGGTCAAGTTCGTAGAAGAGATCGAGTGTCGCCCGATTGTTCCATGACCAATTGCCGGCATAGGGCGCCGGAATGAATTGATGCTCCGTGAACTGCTCCCGGGTGAAGGCGGCGTCGGCCTGGAGGGAGGGGAACTGTGCCGATCCTGCGATTCCGCTCAGTGCCTGCGCTTTTGCAACGCGGGCCTGCGCCATGCGTATGCTCGGATTCCCGGAGGTCGCCTCCTCGACCAGGCGGTCAAGCTGCGGATCGGCATACGCCTTCCACCATTGCTGCGACGGCCACGGGGTCGGCTGTTTTGCGGCCGATTTCAGCGTGCTGCCTGCATTCAGCTGATTGGGATCGAGCATGTGTGAACGCGGTGAGGTATTGGGAGTATTGTGAGGCAAGCTGGCACAGCCGCCGATGATAAGCACCAGTGCGGCTTTCAAGCAATTGGCTACGTTAATTTTGTTTCGAGGGGAAAACAGACTGATCTCCTAAAGCTCTTGAAGGTTGATATATCTCTTTAATCGGTAACGGGACTGTTTCAGCCTTGGGGTGGCAGAAAATCGCAACATCGTGTATATTGCTTATATGCTAAAGCTATAATCGTGCCAAGACATTAATATAAATAATATCATGATTTTGTGTTGTTATGCTGCCTCGTAGTGGCAATATGCTGCTAATATTATTGCAATATGTTGCTTAAAGTATAATAATTGCAAAATATTGCGTTAAATTGAGCGGCCGCACACCAGCGAGCCGGAAAGAGAGGCCATATGGGTAACCGGGACGATTTTTTTAGAGAGGTTACGATCAGGATCTGCAGCAGCCTCGATATAAAAACAGCGCTCAGGAATGCCTTCGACTATCTGAAGCTTTACTTCCCCCTGGATACCCTCAGCCTGACCATTCACGATGCCAATATCTCATCCATCAGGAGAATAGCCAACGTAGCGGCGGACAATGTGGATCTTCCGGATGAGATCATTGCCATTCCCAAGAAGCTTTGGAAACAGGTACAAGCATGGAAACCCATTGTTCCTACCATTATAAGCTCTGATCGCGACGATTTTTTCCGCATCTTGGCACCATTCATCAAGCTTGAAGGAAATTCAAAAATTTTCGTGCCGCTCCTGATCGAGGGAAAATCACTGGGGTCGCTGATATTATGCGCGCGTGGCGAGGGAAGATATAATGCCAGGCATTTAGGGCTCCTTGCGACGGTCGCCACCCCCTTTGCCATCGCCCTGGCCAATGCCTTGTCGTACGAAAAGCTTTTGAAATATCGGGATCGCCTTATCGACGACAACCACTTTCTGAACAAGGAACTCTCCACACGAGCCGGAGGCCAAATAATCGGAGAGGATTCGGGGTTGAAAAACGTCCTGGATATGGTCCAGCACGTGGCGCCGCTCAACAACACGGTATTGCTTCTGGGGGAAACGGGGACCGGCAAGGAAGTGATTGCCAACGCAATTCATTTTGCCTCGCCACGCAAAAACGGACCATTCATCAAGGTCAACTGCGGGGCGATCCCGGGGAGCCTTATCGACAGTGAACTGTTCGGCCACGAAAAGGGGGCATTTACCGGAGCGGTCGATGAAAGGCGCGGACGCTTCGAACGCGCCGACGGCGGGACCATCTTTCTGGATGAAATCGCGGAATTGCCGCCACCTGCCCAAGTGCGCCTGCTTCGCGTCCTCCAGAATCGAGAAATCGAACGGGTCGGGGGCAACAAACCAATCCCCGTCGATATCCGCGTGATCGCCGCAACCCACCGCAACCTGGAAAACATGGTTTCGGAAAACAGATTCAGGGAGGATCTCTGGTTCAGGCTGAATGTGTTTCCCATTATCATACCGCCGCTACGGCAGCGCAAAGGAGACATTCCGCTCCTGGCGCGCTATTTTGTGAGGGCAAAGGCCATGGAATTGGGTTTTGCCCTCACGCCCGCCATTGCACCGGGAGCCATGGCGCGTCTGGTGAATTACGATTGGCCCGGCAACGTCCGCGAATTGGAAAACCTGATGGAGCGCGAGGTGATACTGCACCAGGGGGGGCAATTGATGTTCGATGCGCTGCTGCCGGGTGGAAGAAAAAGTGAAAACACGGTCCCCAAAGAGGTAAGCAACTCTCCCGCCCCCTTGAGGCTTGATGAAGCAATGGCCTTGCACCTGAGTGATGTCATGCGAGTGGCCAATGGCAGGATCCATGGACCTGGCGGTGCGGCTGAATTGCTTGGCATCAATCCGAGCACCTTACGGTGGCGGCTGGATAAGCTCGGCATAAGACACGGCCGCTCTAAAAAAACATCTGAGCCGTTACCATGATACGTCATCTCTGGGGTAGCCCCGCCATCCGTGTCGCCCCGTAGCAAATCCCCACAAGGGCTTGCCGTTAATCGCTGTGAGCCCTTTTTTTCTGCCTCTTGGGCCTCCCGTGGCGTGCCGGCATTGAATCGGAAAAACGCCCCGTCTTCTTAACAGGGCGAAGTGGTTGTGTAAACCACCAAAAGCCCGTATAAGTAAGCGCAACAAAAATCCACCACATTTCAGCGCCGAGGCATACCCATGAAGGTTTTTCTGATCTACATCCGGGATGAGGACTTCTACCGGCTTCTCCCTGCCGAACTCGGGGACTCCCGATTCAGCAAGGATCGCGTCCAGGTGATGGCCTTCCCCCCCATCGGGATCGAAACCCTGGCGCCGATTATTCGTCAGCACGGCCACGAGGTGCGGATGTTCGACACCTGCCATCCGCAGATGAAGGCGGAACATATCGCCTGTGCGGTGCGCACCGAGAAGCCGGACGTGATAGCGCTCTCGTTCCTGTCGACCACCGCCTATCCCGCCACCCGCAGCATGGCGCAGCAGCTCAAACAGGCCGCCCCCGACACGCCGATCATTGTCGGCGGCGTGTTTGCGACCATTAACGCCAAGGAGATTCTTGCGGACACCCGGGACATCGACTACGTTGCCCGGGGCGAGGGGGAGGAACTCCTCCCGGAATTTCTGGAGAACCTGGGGTCGCCCGGCACGGTCGGCGGCCTGGTGTGGCGCTCGGGGGGCGACATCGTCGAGAACGCCCCGCGCCCGGTTATCGAAGATCTGGACCAGTTCCCCTACCCGGACCGCAAGAGCCTGCCCATCGACTACATCGAGTCCATGCCGCTCGACGTTCCCGCCGTCCTCTCCCTGGATCGCTTCTGCACCATGCAGACGTCCCGGGGCTGCCCCTACCAGTGCATCTACTGCGGCATCCCCTCCCTGGCCAACCGCAAGTGGCGTCATCGTTCCCCCGAACATGTCCTGGGCGAGATGCAGCAGTTGAACGACGAGGGGTACCGCTCCATCTATCTCACCGACGACCAGTTTTTACTCGACCGCAAGCGCATCGGCGCCATCTGTCAGGGGATCATCGACCGCAAGTTTGCATTCAACTGGGGCTGCGAAGGGCGGGTCGATTCGGTCGCCACCGACCAGTTTCCCATCATGGCCAAGGCCCATTGCAACTTTCTCGCCTTTGGGGTAGAGGCCGGCACCCAGAAGGTGCTCGACCGTATCGGGAAGATGCAGACCATGAAGCAGGTGGAGGACGCCGTCAGCTTGGCCAAACGCCACGGGATCGAAACCATCCACGGCTTCTTTCTGGTCGGCTCGCCGGATGAGACCGCGGAGGATATCCTGGAAAGCTTCCGCTTTGCCGCCCGCCTCAAGCTGGACACCTTCGGCTTCAATCGCCTCTGCGCTTACCGCGGCACCCCCCTGTGGCAGGATTACGTCGAGCGGGGGATTATCGACGATAAACGCGACTGGAACAAATGGTTCAAGTGCTCGGACATCGACCCGAGCATCCTGCCGGGAGATGTGGTGAACCGGGCCCGGCAGAAAGGCTACATGCTGTTGTTCGCCAACCGGCTCTTCCTGCGCCCCTTTCAGACCATCAAGCTCCTGCGCCGGTTTGGCCGGTTCATGAAAAAGGGCGATATCATGAAGCTGCTCATGAGCCCTTTCCGCAAGCGGGTCCTCACCCTCAAACCGTCCCTGCCGTCACCCATGATCGACCTGGGGCTGATCGCCCCGGTCCGCAAGGTCTAAACCGCCGTGCAGCCAAACCGTGGGCGCGTGGTTGTTCCTTCTCTTGCCATATCCGGTTCGGTGTGATATCAAGTACGTTACTTTTGGTAATTACAGTTAACGGTGTTAATGATGGGGCTGAAGGAACGGCGCATACAGCACAAGGAACAGTTCCGCGCGGAGATCCTGACCGCAGCGCGAGAACTCTTTTCCCAGGAGGGGTATTCCCAGTTCTCCATGCGTAAGCTGGCCGCCCGGATCGAGCATTCCCCGACCACGATCTACCTCTATTTCCGCGACAAGGACGATCTGCTCTTTTATATCTGTGAAGAACTCTATGCCGCTTTTCTCAAAGCTGTGGTCGAAATCAGGCAGGCCGAGCCCGACCCGGGGAAAGCGCTCCGTCATGTCCTCCACCACTATATCCGGTTCGGCGTCTCCCACCCCGAACACTACAAGACGGTATTCTTCACCAGTCCGGTCGTCTACGGCTCGCCGGACAGCTTTATGACAAAGGACACGATCGCCTTGCGCTCGTACCGGGCTATCCTTGATCTCATCAGTGATTGCATGCGGTACGGCGTCCTGCAGAAAACCGACGGCCCCATGCTCGCAATGGTGTTCTGGAGCGCCATGCACGGCTTGGTGACCAGCATCATCTTCACCAGGGATTTTCCCATGCCCGATACCGCGCTCATGGCCGAAACCTTGATAGACGGGCTCTTGAAAGGGCACGCCGCGTAATTTTTTGCCCATCTGGTTAACGCAGTTAACTACGCGTAGCTGTGTTATTCAACGGAGAAACAGACATGATGCATAGCAAAACGAAAACGAAACTGAATGTCATAGAAGGGGGCAGGGGAGCCAAACAGGCGGAAGCGGTAGCATCCGCAAACACCTTCCTGCATGTCGAGTCGGTCCTGGAAAAGGCCGCGCACCAGCTCGCCGCATTGCAAAACGAGGACGGGCACTGGGTGTTCGAGCTGGAAGCGGATGTCACCATCCCGTCGGAATACATCATGCTGCAGCGGTTTCTCGGCCGCAGCGTCGACGAAAAAACCGCTTCCCGCCTTTCCTCCTATCTCCTTGACCGGCAACTGCCGGACGGTAGCTGGCCCTTGTACGCCGTGGACGGCAATGCCAACATCAGCGCTTCGGTAAAAGCCTACTTTGCTCTCAAGCTGCTCGGCCATGACAAAAATGCGTCGTACATGGTAAAGGCGCGGCAGATCATCCTCTCCCTTGGCGGTGCGGCACGGTGCAACGTCTTCACCAGGATCACCCTGGCGCTCTTCGGCCAGGTCCCCTGGCATACGCCACCCGCCATGCCGATAGAGATCATGCTGCTCCCGCGCTGGTTCTTTTTCCATCTCAGCAAGATATCCTACTGGTCGAGAACGGTCATCGTGCCGCTGTTGATCCTCTACGCGAAACAGCCGGTCTGTGCGCTGCGCTATAATGAGGGAATCACCGAACTGTTTACCACGCCTCCCGATATGCTGGGCAACCTGGATCACTTCCGGCACCGGGCCTGGCGGAAGAATGTCTTTATCGTTCTCGACCGCGTTCTCAAGCGCACGATGCACCACATCCCGAAAAGGATCGGGGCCCACGCCCTGCGCCAGGCCGAACAATGGACCCGGGCGCGCATGCAGGGGGAGGGGGGCATCGGGGCCATCTACCCGGCCATGGCCAACGCCGTGATGGCGTTGAAAACCCTCGGCTGCCGGGAGGACGATCCCGACTATGTGCGGGGGATAGCGGCTCTCGACGATCTGCTGATCCATCGGACGCCTGCTCCTGACGCGGTACCCCACAACAGCCCCTTTGGGGGAGGGATCGACCGCTCTTCGGCGGCCCCTGACCTCCTGCTGTCGCGGCATGCGGCGACAGCCCGGGATGACCATTTCAGTCTCTGCCAGCCGTGTAACTCGCCGGTATGGGATACCTGCCTGAGCCTGTCGGCCCTGGTGGAAGCGGGGATACCGGGGAATCTGTTCTCTGCGGACGAAGCCATGAAGTGGCTTTTCGACCGTCAGATCAGCACGCCGGGCGACTGGTCGGGCAACTGTCCCGGCCTGGCGTGCGGCGGTTGGGCGTTCCAGTACGAAAACACCCTGTATCCCGATGTTGACGACACCTCCAAGGTTCTGATGGGGTTGTTCCGGGCCGGGGCGCTGGAGCGGGAGGAATACCGGGAAAAGATCGCCAAGGCGGTCAGGTGGGTCATCGGGATGCAGAATTCCGACGGCGGCTGGGGGGCCTTCGATGTCGACAACGACTACCTGTATCTGAACGATATCCCCTTTGCCGACCATGGCGCCTTGCTCGACCCCAGCACCTCCGATCTCACCGGGCGCTGTATCGAAATGCTGGGGATGCTCGGTTACGGCCCGGATTTCCCTCCGATAGCCAGGGGGCTCGCCTATCTGGAAAAGGAGCAGGAGGCGTTTGGGGGGTGGTTCGGTAGGTGGGGGGTCAACTATCTCTACGGCACCTGGTCCGTGCTTTCCGGTCTGCATGAGGTGGGAGAGGATATGCAGAAGCCGTATGTCAGGAAGGCGGTGGAGTGGCTCGTGGGGTGCCAGAACGGGGATGGCGGCTGGGGAGAAACGTGCGCCAGTTACGATGACCCGTCATTGGCCGGCAGCGGCGCCAGCACCCCGTCCCAGACCGCCTGGGCGCTCCTGGCGCTCATGGCTGCCGGAGAAACGGACCGCCCGGAGGTCCAGCGGGGCACGCAGTACCTGGTCGATCGCTACCACAACGGCTGGGAGGAGCGGCATTTTACCGGGACCGGCTTCCCAAGGGTCTTCTATCTGCGCTACCACGGCTACCGGCTCTTCTTCCCGGTGTGGGCCCTGGGGGCGTACCTGCGGCGCCGGAGAGGGGCGACAACGGTACAGGACGCGGTGCGCAGAAAATATATGGGGGGAGTCTCCTGGCTCAAACTGCAGTAACCCGGAACAGGTACAGAAGAGGGCCCAGGACTTTTTTGACACGGCAAAGAAGCCGGAGAACTCCCTGTCCTGAGGCGTGCCATACTACACTGATGCGGCGGCTCCCCGGGTGGCTGTGAACTCTAACGTTAGTTCGTTCATGCGCCTAAGTACATCGTTCTTGAGAGAGATCAGATATGGAAATTATACGTTCATTCGTCGTGGTGTCGGGACTGGTGTCGCTACTGGGAGGCTGCGCTTCGTGGGGGGGGGTGGCGCTTGGAGAAAAGAACGTCACCAGATGTTTTCTCGCGAAGAATGTGTCAAAGATGCAGGGCCCGACCGGGGTTGCCGATACGTTCGTCCGTGGGGGGAAGGTGTACGTCATCACCACGTTCTCGTGGGATGACCCGGAGCAGGAGGGGGGCCCCCATGTCATGACGTACCGCTGGTATACGGGTGACCGGTTGGTGTTCCAAGGGTCCATGAATGTTGAGTCGAGCCTTCCGCCCCTCAATGTCTGGTCCGGCATTCAGGCATCCGTACTGGGGGTGGGCAAGCACCAGGTCAAGGTGTACGTCGATGATGCCTTTGCCGTCTCCAGGGATTTTGTCGTTCTGGAACAGGAATAGGCGCCTGGAAGTTGATCTGTCGGGCATGGCCCCGATTCAAGTCCACTGCGAAACCCTACTGCTGTTGGCGGAACCAGGCCAGCAGGGCCTCAACGCTCTGCGCCCCGGCGAGCCGGGCGACGACCCTGCCGTTGCGGAGCAGCACGACGTCCGGTATGCCCCGCACGCCGAACCGTGCCGCAAGGGCCGGATTCTGCTGGGTATCGACCTGGCAGACGGCCGCCTTTCCCGCCAATCTCTCCGCTGCTGTTCGCACCGCCGGTGCGAATGAGACGCAGTGCGGTCACCATGGTGCCCAGAACTCCACCAGTACCGGCCCCGGGTAGTTCTGCACGAAGGCGTCGAATGTCTGCTCCGTGAGCTGCTGCGGGTGGTGGTACAACGGCGGGAGGGGGGCGCGGCAGGTGCCGCAACGCCCCTTTTTACCCTCCTTGTCGGCGGGGATTCTGTTGGCTGCGCCGCAGGAGGTGCAGATGACGATATAGTCAGACATCGTACGTTCTCCTCATACCCTCGTTTTAGTCCAAACCCCTCCCTGCGGTCAAGGGGCTCACGCAAAAAAATCTGGACCAGGGCCTGTTTGCGCCGAAAGTGCCCGGTTCGGGAGCGCCATTTGTGGCACGGCCCATGTTTGCCCTTGCAACGATCCCGGAGGTGTTGCAAAATACTCCGCCGACTTTTCAGCCGAGTGGGAAAGGCCGGCTTGCATTGTAACAGCCGATAGACGTAAACCTGCGGACCGGGAGCAGAGATGGCGGTTATCAAAAAGAGCGCGCTCATGGTGGAGCTGATGGTGACGGCTGGGCTTGTGTGCTGTCTTGCCGCCTGCATGGGCGATCTCGTCTACCGGCCTGAAAAGAAGATCGCACCGGCCGCCCCCACGGTTGCGGAGATGAACCCCCACCTGCCGCCCATGCCGGATATGGCGGCCAACAACGCCACCCTGGCGGGGATCGATACCAGCGGCATCGGCGTGCGTGACGATGTGCAGATATGGATCTATACAAACTATACGACGAATGTGAAACGCACCGTTCTCATGACCATGGCCAAGACCATTCAGGACGTGATGGCCGCCCCACCAAAGACGGCTGAGGAGGCGAAGAACCTGGATCAGTCCTTCAAGGATGCCGCCATGATGCTCAAGATCGTTCGGGGACTCACGCAGCGCGAGGCCGACGAGATGGATCGGCTCCTCTATACGCAGACGGTCAATACGCCGGAACGCCTGAAGGCCTACCTACAGTACGATTTGCTGCTGGGAGGGGGTACGATCAAGCGCTGAGAGGGGACCGGCACCCCAGGATTTCATACAAGACCCCCGCCGTGCATGGCGGGGGTCTTGTTGTTCGGGACGGTTGTTTTTAGTTGAAAAAGTATCTCGCGCCAAAGGTCGTGGAGATGCTCATGGGGTCGATATTGCCGACTTTATTGCCCTGGTAGTTGATATCGGCGTTGGGCGCCAGGATTGCCTTGAGCTGGGCGGTCAGGGCCACCTGTTTGGTCACGAAATAGTCGACGCCGCCGCTGATATGGACGCCCAGGCAGGTGTCCACGTCGGTCCTGGTCCCGTCGGAGTAGGTGAAGTCGTTGACCAGGATATCCAGGCCGGCGCCCACATAGGGGGTCAGTCGGGGGACCGCGACGTCAAAACGGTACTGGGCGCCCAGGGAGAAGTTGTTGGTTTCGGCGTTGCCGCCCTCACCGTAGCCGTGGACATCGTAGTCGGTGTGGGTGATATCTAATTCTGCCGCGATGTTTTTGGTTATGCCGTAGATGAACCCGCCGCCGCCGACGAAAGCGGTATCCGTACTGGCGCTACGTCCCGATAGCTCGCTGTCGGCAGGGACCAGAAAGCCGAGTCTGCCGGTGACGCCGAGCCTTCCCCTGATATCGTCCGCCATGGCGGGGTTGACGGCAAAAAACAGCGACAAGGCCAAACAGCAGGAATAGATGGTCTTCTTCATAATGTTCTCCTTTGGGGATAGTGTTTGTTCATCCGCCCATTGCGTAAGGGGTGGGATGAAATGAAAAAACCGGGTTGCCGAATATCTATGATATTTCGGCAACCCGGCTGTCTCGGTGAGACCCTGTAGGCTTTCCGCCCCATCCTCGCGGATGGTTGAGTAGTATCGGTTATCACATACGCTTGTTTTCAGCGGCGACTATTTATGCACATGAGGCGCTGAATGTCAATGGCCGGGGTGCGTTCTTTTTTTGTCCCTCTTTTGGCGAATCTTTGTTTATAATGGTATCCTTATGGGTAACGGGCTGAATTACTGAGAAAAAGGGAGACGCGCAATGAAAACAATATTCTTCGGACTCCTTCTCCTGTTCTCCGCCGCTTCGGCCTTCGCCGCGCCGACGGATGTGATCGGTCATGTACAGACCCTGAAAGGGTCCGCGTCTTTCCTTCGGGGCACTCTTACGCAACCTGCCGCAATCGGGGGGGCGGTACATCGGGGCGACGTGATCAGAACCGCAAAGGATGGCTCTTTGGGTATTGTCTTGGCGGATGACACGACGCTTTCCCTGGGTCCCAGCAGCGAACTCGCCATAAAGGAGTACGTTTTCGACCCCAAGGACGGTAAATTCACGTTCCTGGCGCGGATGGCCAAGGGGACCTTTGTCTATCTCTCCGGGCTCATGGCGAAATTGGCCCCGCACGCCATCCGGCTGGAAATCCCCGAGGCGACCATTGCCGTACGGGGGACCAGGCTGCTGATCGAGGTCCAGGAATAGTGCCGCGCAGCGATGGCCATACCGGGCCGACGGGAGTCATCCTGTCGGGCGTGCTGATGGTGGCGCTCCTGGCTTTGGCAGACGGTTGCGCCTCCCGGCGGGCGGTCGTTCTGATGCCCGACCCGGACGGACATGTGGGCAAGGCGGAGGTGACCACCGAAGGGGGGAAACAACTGCTGGAAAAGGCCCAGGAGATGACCCGCGTCTCCGGCCGTTCAAATTCCCCCTCTCCCCCGGCACCGGCCGACCCTTCCTATATTGCCGCGACCTTTGCCGAGGCATTGGCGGTCGAACCGCTCCCATCGGAAAAATTCATCCTCTTTTTCGAAACGGGCAAGACCTGCCTGATGGCCGAGTCCCGGGCCGTCATCCCCACCATCCTTGCCGCCATCAAGCGGCGTAACGCCATCAACATCAGTATCAGCGGGCATACCGACGCGGTCGGCTCGGTCCAGCTCAACGACAGGCTTGCCTACGAACGTGCCCAGGCGATCAGGGACCTGCTGGTACGGAAGGGGGTCGATCCGCAACGCCTGACCGCATCCTCCCATGGCAAGGGTAACCCTCGGATCCCAACGCCCGACGGGGTTGCTGAACCCCGAAACCGGCGCGTTGAGGTTATCGTGCGCTAGGCGTAGCCGGTATGTTCCCTGTCGCCGCCCACTCCCGCACCACCCCCCAACGCCTCCTGCCGCTCCGGGGAGGGCGTCCCGCGCTGATTGCCGCGGGCCTTGCCCTTACGCTCTGCGCCGGATTGCTTCTCATCTTCTCGCCGCTGTTCATACAGGAGACGGAACTTCGCCTCTACGACCTCATGCTCGCCGGTCGGGCCGCTCCCCAGAAGAGCGGCGTTCCGGTGATCGTGGGGATCGACGAGGAGAGCCTCAAGGCCTACGGGCAGTGGCCCTGGCCCCGTTACCGCCTGGCCCGCCTCGTGGAGCGGCTTGAGGCGTCGGGGGCGAAGGTCGTCGTGCTCGACTTCCTGATGCCGGAGCCGGACCGTACCTCTCCCGATGTCATCATGGCGGAACGGCGGCGCGACCTTGGGCTGTCCCCATCCCCACCCCCGGCCGTCGTCACGGACGTCAACTCCCAGCGCCTAGCCAAGGCCCTGGCGGGAGGTCCTACCATCCTTGGATACTATCTGGACCTTGCCACGGGAGTGAGGTCGGGAGCCGGAGGCGCTCCCCGCCTGCCCGCCGGCATGATCGTGGCGGCCATGCCGGGAGCCAGTGCCCAGTGGCCGACGCCTACCGGGATGATCAGGGGGATTGGGGTGCTGACCGCCGCTGCCGGGGCCGAGGGGTTCACCAATGCCCAACACGACCTGGACGGGGTCCTCAGACGGGTTCCCCTGCTGATGCACTACGAAGGCGCCTATTACCCCTCCCTGGCCCTGGGGGCCGTCCTGCTCGCATCCCAAGAACGGCGCCTCCGCATCGACCACGATGCGTCCGAGACCCTGCTTAGCTGGGGAGAACGCCGTATCCCCCTGGACCGCCTGGGGGATACCCTGATTGACTTCCGTACCCGGGATTCCTTTCCCTATTTTTCGGCACGGGCGATTCTGGACGGTCACCCGGCGGCCGGGAGCCTGCGGGGAAAGATCGTCCTGATCGGTGCCTGGGCCAAGGGGCTGGGCGATGTCCATCAAGTCCCGTCCGGGCAGGAGATCCACGGGGTCGAGGCCCATGCCGCCGTTATCGACACGATCCTGTCCGGCACGTTCATCGCCCAGCCCACGTGGGCGCGGGGCGCCGGGCTGTTTGCCGTCCTCCTGCTGGGGGGGATGAGCACTTGGCTGCTCAGCCGCCCCGGATACGTGCTGTCGCTTCTGGCCGTTATGGGGATGAGCGGCGGGTGCTACTGGGGGGCGAGGGCGCTTTTGCTGTCCCGGGAGGGGCTGTTCATTCCGCCGCTCATCCCCATGGCGACGCCGATCCTCGTGATGACGGTTTTGAGCCTTGTGAAATACGGGATCGAGGCCCGCAAGGTGCAACAACGCAACCGCGACCTGATCCAGGCCCAGGATACGATCATCGTCAGCATGTCGACCCTCACTGCGGCCCGGGACAAAGAATCGGGGCGGCACATCCTGCGGACGCAACGCTACGTGGAAGTCCTTGCCCGGCAGCTTGCCACGCTCCCCGGTTACGCCGTACTGGACGAAGCGAATATCGAACTCCTCGCGAAATCCGCGCCGCTCCATGACATCGGCAAGGTCGGCATCCCGGATCACATCCTGTGCAAGCCGGGTGCGCTGACCGCCAAAGAATACGACATCATGAAGACCCACACGCTCATCGGCGCCCAGGCCCTGTCCAAGACCATGGGCGGGACCGAGCACCCGGAGAAGCTGGCCTTCCTCAATTACGCGCTCCAGATGGCCGAATCGCACCACGAAAAATGGGACGGCAGCGGCTATCCCCTCGGATTGAGCGGCAGGGCCATCCCCCTGGCCGGCCGGCTGATGGCCCTGGCGGATGTGTACGACGCCCTGGTCAGCAGGCGCGTCTACAAGCGGGACTTCTCCCATGAAGAGGCCCAGGAGTGGATTCTGGCGAGGTCGGGCACACATTTCGACCCCGAGGTGGTCGGGGCGTTCGTGGCCCAAAGGGGGGAATTCATCCGCATAGCCAGAGAGTTGGCCGACGAAGAGTGAGGGGCGCTCCGCCATGGCCCAGCACGATTTTATCGTAATTTTCAAGACACTTCAGGAGACGCGGTATGACACAACAAACCGCCGGTAGGGTGGCGCTGGTGACGGGGGGCGGTCAGGGGATCGGCAAGGGGGTCGCCAAACGGTTGCTGGAAGAGGGGATGGCGGTGGTCATCGCCGACAGGGACGTAGCGGCGGCCCAGGAAACGGCCGGGGAGTTCGATTCCCTGGGAGTTGTGCGTGCCGTGACGCTGGATGTGGCCGACGAAGCAGCGGTGGTAGGGGCGCTGGACCTGACGCTCTCCCGCTTCGGCCGCCTGGACGCCCTCATCAACAATGCGGGCCACGGCAGTTCGCCTCCCGGCCCGGTGGAACTGCTGGAGCTCTCGGAGTGGAACCGGGTCCTGGGGACCAACCTCACCGGGGCGTTTCTCTGCGCCAAACACGCGGTGCCGGCCCTGCGGAGCGCCGGGGGGGCCATCGTCAACATCGCCTCGACCCGGGCCCTCCAGTCCGAAGCCGATACGGAGGCCTACTCCGCCAGCAAAGGGGGGCTGGTGGCCCTGACCCACGCCTTGGCCGTCAGCCTGGGACCGCACATCCGGGTCAACTGCGTCAGCCCCGGCTGGATCGCCGTGGACGACTGGAAAAAGAGCGGCAGGCGCACGGCGCCGGAACTGCGTCCTGAGGATCACGGTCAACATCCGGCGGGGCGCGTCGGGCGGCCCGAGGATATCGCCGGGATGGTGGCCTACCTGGTCTCGCCCCAGGCCGGGTTCATCACCGGCCAGAATTTTATCGTGGATGGCGGGATGACCCGCAAGATGATCTATGTCCCCTAGGGGGGCAGGAGGGCGCCTCAGTCGGGAGTCGTTTCTTCGGGCGGGTACGCCCTCCTGCCCGGCCTTACTGAAACAGCGGGGTCTGTTCCCGTTGGATCATGATACCCCGCTGCCGCTCTTCCTCGATCCTGCGGGTGTCCTTATGGCGCTGCTGTTCCAGGAACACTTCCTGCCGGTAACGTTCCTGGCTGAACTGCCGCCGTTGCTGCTGCCACACCAACTCCTGCACAGCGTCCTCCTGCCACAGCCTGGCCTGGTGCGCCGGCTGAAGCAGTTCTACCAGATCCGGTTGCTGTTGTACCTGCTGCCGGGCTCCCCGCAGATTCAACTGAACCAGGTCGTTGTTGCCCAGGGCATACGCTCCGCATGAAGACGCGAGCAGCGCCACTACCAACGCAATCCTCAGCATACCAACCCCCTATCGTCGTACATGACCACCCGTGCCCCCAAACTATAGCAGATTACGGCCATGGCGGCCATTGTTCTTTGCGTCGCTGTTCACCATCCCCCATGGCCGTGGTGTGGCTGCATCCCGCCGTGGAAAGGTGGTATAACCAATTTATTGTCCTTGTCCTGATTTTATGAGAAACTGAAGCCATGTGTGGCTGAACCGGTGTGAATGTGTGTCGTGAAAGGGCCAATCCTATGCGCGAAAAGAGATCGTCCCGCCGGATCGTTTTTGTGGCCAATGGGGTGTTGCAGTACCAAAGCCAGCGTTTCCCCTGTTATGTTGAAAATATTTCCCTGCACGGGGCGCTGGTCAGTTCGGACGACGCTGCCTGTGATGTGGTCCGCCAGGGGGAGCGGTGCGTGCTGACGCTGCAGCAGGGCGACGGTCTCCCTCCGCTCGATGTGACAGCCCAGATCATCCACTACGGGTTTGGCCTGGTCGGCCTGCGGTTTGTCGAACCGGATGCCGCCATGGAAACCGCCCTGGCGGCCATTGTGGGGCGGGCGGCTCAGGAAGAGATGGCGGGCGGCAAGGATTCCTCCCGCCTGTATACCCGCCTGGGGATCAATACGGACCGGGGCCGCTGGAGATAACGACGTGACCTTGGGAAACATACTACCATCGCGCAACGGTGTGCCCTTCTTATCCAGGTTTGCCGCCGTGCTCTTCATGGCTATGGCGGCCCTCGCCTGCCTGCTTTCCGGCGCCGCCCCGGCCGATACGCTCCAAGGCACTCCCCAGAAGGTGATCATCGTCGGCGGGGACCGGGAGTACCCCCCCTACGAGTTCATCGACAAGAACGGCCAGCCCTCGGGCTATAACGTGGAGCTGACCCGCGCCATCGCCGATGTCATGGGGATGAAGGTCGAATTCCGGCTCACCGGTTGGGCGGAGGTGCGCACTGCCCTTCAGACCGGAAAGGTCGACGTGCTCCAGGGGATGTCCTACTCGGAGGAACGCTCCCGTGAGGTGGATTTCTCCCTCCCCCACACCATCGTGAATCACGCCATATTTGCCCGCCGGGAGTCCCCCATGATCAACACCTTCGACGAGATCGAAGGGAAGGTGGTGGCGGTTCACCGGGGCGGGATCATGCACGACTACCTAGTCAAAAAGGGGTTCAGCGGCAAGCTGATCCTGACCGCTACGCCGGCCGACGCCCTGCGTCTTCTGGCCGCCGGCAAGACCGACTTCGCCATCGTCGCCATCGTGCCGGGGATGTACATCATCCGCGAACTGAAACTGACCAACCTGATTCCGGTGGTCCGTAACGTGGCCACCCACCGCTATTGTTATGCCGTGAACCGGGGCAATGCGGAGCTGATCTCCCGCTTCAACGAAGGGCTGGCCATCCTCAGGAAGACCGGGCAATACCAGGCCATCTATGAAAAATGGCTCGGCGTGCTGGAGCCGAACCGCGTGGAATGGGCCACCGTCACTCGGTATGCCGCCATCGTGGGAATCCCGCTGGTGCTCCTCTTGGGCGGGTTTGCCCTCTGGTCCCGCACCCTGCACCGCCAGGTGGCCCTGCGCACCGCCGACCTGACCCGGGAGATCGCCGAGCGGCGCCATGCCGAGGAGGAATTGCTCCTCAACCAGCAGCAGTTGGTCCAGGCGGACAAGATGGCCGCCCTGGGGGTGCTGGTGTCGGGCGTGGCCCACGAGATCAACAACCCCACCGGCCTGATCCTCCTGGAGGTCCCAATCCTCAGGCGGTTTTTCCAGGACGCCTCCAAGGTGTTGGAACGGTACTATCAGGAAAACGGCGATTTTACCTGCGGCGGGCTCCCCTATTCGCGCATGCGGGAGGAGATGCCCCGCAGCCTGGAAAAGCTCCAGGAAGCGGGCAAGCGCATCAAGCGGATCGTGGACGACCTGAAGGATTTTGCCCGGCGGGACGATACCGCCTTCAACGACACCATTGATCTCAACGCCGTGGCCCAGGCGGCCGTCCGGCTGGTCGAACCCTCCATCCGCAAGGCGACCAGCCGTTTCAGCACCGGGTATGCCGAGGGGCTCCCCACGGTCCGGGGCAATGCCCAGCGCATCGAGCAGGTGCTGGTGAATCTGATCATCAACGCCTGCCAGGCGTTGCCGGACACCGGGCGGGGCATCGAATTGGCCACCCTGTACGATGCCCCCCGCGGCCTGGTGGTCTTCCGTCTGCGGGACGAGGGGAGCGGCATCTCCCCCGAGCACCTGTCGCGTCTGACCGACCCGTTCTTCACCACCAAGCGTGACATGGGCGGTACCGGCCTCGGTCTCTCCGTATCGGCCGGGATCGTCAAGGAGCACGGCGGCACCCTGGAGTTCGATTCGACCCCGGGCAGCGGGACCACCGTCACCCTGACCCTGCCCGAGTACCGGAAGGAGAACGTAACGTGAGCGAGCCCCTGTATCCCGATTTCGGCATCCTCCTGGTGGACGACGAGCCGGACTGGCTCGGTTCCCTTTCCCTGACCCTGGAGTCGTGCGCCGGTATCACCAATATCGCCACCTGCAACGACAGCCGCCAGGTCATGGCCATCCTGGACCAGGGCCAGATCGGCCTGGTGCTGCTGGACCTCACCATGCCGCACCTGTCGGGGGAAGAGCTTCTGGAGCAGATCGCCGAGCGCCATCCCGAGATCGCCTCCATCGTCATCAGTGGCCTGAACCAGGTGGAGACCGCCGTCAACTGCATGCGACGGGGGGCGTTCGACTATTTCGTGAAGACCGACGATGATGACCGCATGGTGAACGGCGTGCTCCGGGCCGTGCGCATGCAGGAGTTGCAGCGGGATCACCGGGAGATGGCCAGCCGGTTCGGTTCGCCCGAGGTCCGGCACCCCGAGGCCTTCAGCGCCATCGTCACCAACGACCGGGCTATGCAGGCGGTCTTCACCTATGCGGAAGCGGTGGCCAGGAGCCCCCAGCCGCTTCTGATCACCGGCGAGAGCGGCGTGGGCAAGGAGTTGGTCGCCCGCGCGGTCCACGCCCTGAGCGGCTGCCGGGGCAAACTGGTGACGGTGAACGTTGCCGGGCTGGACGATACGGTTTTCGCCGACACCCTGTTCGGCCACGTGCGGGGGGCCTTTACCGGCGCCGAGCAGGTGCGGCGCGGCATGGTGGAGGAGGCGGCCGACGGCACCCTGTTTTTGGACGAGATCGGCGACCTGAGCATCCCTTCCCAGGTAAAGCTGCTGCGGCTGCTCCAGGAGGGGGAGTATTTCCCCCTGGGGTGCGACCTGCCGAAGCGGCTCAAGGCCCGCATCATCGTCGCCACCCATCAGGACCTGGCGGTCAAGGAGACGGCGGGGGCCTTCCGCCGGGATCTCTACTACCGGCTGCGGACCCACCATCTCCATGTGCCGCCGCTGCGGGAACGGCGCGGGGACATCCCTCTGCTGCTGGACCATTTCCTGGAGGAGGCGGCCCGGGCCTTGGGCAAGAAGAAGCCGACCCCGCCAAAGGGTTTGGCGCAGTTCCTCGCCACCTACACCTTCCCCGGCAATGTGCGGGAACTCAAGGCCATGATCTACGACGCCGTCAGCGTGCACCGGGACCGGATGCTCTCCATGGAGTCGTTCATCAAGGCCGTGGAGCGTTCCCAGAAACAGGGCGGGGGGGGAGCGGTAGCTCCGGCGGCCCGGCAGAACCCCTTTGCCGGGTTCGACGAACTGCCCACGTTCAGCGATGCCGCCGCCTTCCTGGTCATGGAGGCGCTTGACCGGGCCAACGGCAACCAGACCCTGGCCGCGCGGCTTCTGGGCATATCCCAGCCGGCGCTCTCCAAACGCCTGAAGATGCGGCAGCCGGGCTAAACGAAAGAACAAAGGAGAACAACCATTCTGCTCACCACCACCATCGAGATATTCGTCATGGCCATCGGGGCCGGGGTCGTCGGTTCGGTCCTGGGGCTCGGCGGCGGCATCATCATCGTCCCCGCCCTGACCATCCTGTTCGGCGTGTCCATGCGCACGGCCGTGGCCGCCTCCACGGTCTCCATCATCGCCACCTCCACCGGCGCCGCGGTGGCCTTCCTGCGCGACCGGCTGACCAATACCCGGGTGGCCATGTGGCTGGAGATGGGCACCTCCGCCGGGGCTCTGAGCGGGGCCCTGATCGCCGGCTACCTGCACCAGCGCTTCCTGTACATCCTGTTCGGCCTGCTTCTGGCCTATTCGGGCTACAATATGTTCAGAACCCGCAAGGCCGAATTGCCGGGCGAGGTCGTGCCCGACCGCCTGTCGAAAAAGCTGAACCTGGCCGGCTCCTACTACGACCGCATGCTGGGCAAAAGGGTGGAATACCAGGTCACCCGGACCCTTCCCGGGCTGGTCCTCATGTATTTTTCCGGGGCCGCAGCCGGGCTTCTGGGCATCGGCGCCGGCATCTTCAAGGTGCCGGCCATGGACCAGGTCATGCGCATGCCGTTCAAGGCCTCCACCGCCACCTCCAACTTCATGATCGGGGTCACGGCGGCCTCCGGCGCAGTGGTCTATTTCGCCCGGGGCGACGTCAAGCCGCTGGTGGCCGGGCCGGTGGTGCTGGGGGTGCTGCTGGGGGCGGTAGTGGGGGCCCGGCTGATGGTCCGGCTGAAAACCTCCACCATCCGCAAGCTCTTCATCCCGCTGATCGTCTACACGGCCATCGAGATGATCTACCGGGGGGTGCGGGGATGACGACCGAAACGCACCACGAGACCCCATCCCCCCACGAGCCGATCGAACTGGTCCTGGCGCGCCTGTTGCGCATCGGCTCCATCATCGCCGCCATCCTCCTGGCCCTTGGCATCGGCGCCATGCTGCTGGGGGGGCATGCGGTGGTTGGCCCGCGCCTGATCACCGCCGGCCTGCTGGCGCTTCTGGCAACGCCGATCATGCGGGTGATGGTGGCGGGGGTGATCTTTGCCCGGGAAAAGGATTGGCGCTTCGCTTTCTTCTGCCTGGTAGTGCTCTGCTCCATCGTTGCCGGCATCCTGCTAGGGCATGAACATGGGGGGTAGTGCCCCATATTATGTGAATCCCGTAACCATGCGACAGGTGGCCCCATGATAGACAAGGAAACGATAACGACACTGTTCCACAGGTTCGGGGTATTCACGGTTCTGCAAAATGCCGTGGTCTGCTTGGTGGCCTACCCCTGCGGGGAATACTCCACCGGCATCTTCCACGGCGAGTCGGCAAGCATGGGGGGGCTCTGGTCCCTCATCTCCGGGCTGGTGGTGCTCCAGGCCACGACCCGCGACACCTGGACGTCGGCAGGGCTCCGGGTGCTCGGAACCTTCATCGGCGCGTTCGTCAGCGGGCTGTATCTCTCCTTTCTCCCCTTCAGTCCGGTCGGTATGGCCGTATCCATCGGCGTGACCATTGCACTGTGCCAAATCCTGAAGGTGCCGGAACACAGTCGTCTCGCCGCCATAACCGTGGCGGTCATCATGGTGATTTCACATATGAATCCTACGCTTAACCCGGCCATGAATGCGGTGTTGCGTTTCGGCGAGGCGTGCATCGGCTCCGTCGCCGCCCTGGCCATCGTATTCGTGACACCCCGGTCTGAAACCCGATCCTGAAGAGGCAAAGCGATGCCGACGCAAAGGGGGCTGGATATGCAACTGGACAAGGCGGAAATCCTGATCGTGGGGGCGGGGATCATCGGGCTGACCATTGCCCGGGAACTGGTCCGGGCCGGGTACGGCGACATCGTGATCATCGACAAGGAGCCGGAGTTGGGCAGGCACGCCTCGGGGCGCAACAGCGGCGTCCTCCATGCCGGGATCTACTATTCCCCCGACAGCCTCAAGGCCAAATCGTGCCTGAACGGCAACTTCCTGATGCGCGCCTACTGCAAGGAAAAGGGGCTCCCCCTGCTGGAAAACGGCAAGGTGATCGTGGCCCGCACGGCCGGTGAGTTGCCGGTGCTGGACGAACTCCACAGCCGGGCCATGGCCAACGGCGCCAAGGTGGAGATGATCGACGAACACCAGCTGGCGGAGATCGAGCCCAACGCCCGGACCGTGGAGCGTGCCCTGTTCTCCCACTACACGGCCGTGGTTGACCCCAAGGCGGTGCTGAAGAGCCTCAAAAACGACCTGGAAGAGAGCGGCCGGGTGCGCTTTCACCTGGAGTGCCCTCTGACCGGGCTGAAAGGGAGCGGCACCGCTCGGACCGGCAAAGCGGAAATCGGTTTCAGCCGCTTCGTCAACGCGGCGGGCGCTTACTGCGACAAGGTGGCCCGACTGTTCGGCGTGGGGGCGAACCTCCGCCTCATCCCCTTCAAGGGGCTCTACCGGCTGCTGCGCAAGGAGGCCCCCTTCACGGTCAATTCCAGCATCTACCCGGTGCCGGACATCCGAAACCCCTTCCTGGGGGTTCACTTCACCCGCAGCGTCCACGGCGACGTCTACCTGGGCCCCACCGCCATCCCCGCCTTCGGCCGCGAGAACTACGGCATCCTGGCCGGGATCGACCGGGAGGGGTTCGGCATTGCCTTGGAGGACCTGACCCTGTTCCTGGCCAATCCCCTGTTCCGCAGCGTGGCCCTGAGCGAACCGCTGAAATACCTCCCTTCCTATTTCTACCGGGACGCGGCCCGGCTGGTGAAGGAACTTGCCCCCACGGACGTGCTCCCCTCCGCCAAGGTCGGCATCCGGCCCCAACTGGTGGATTGGGAGACCAAGCAGATGATCATGGATTTCATGGTGGTAGCGGACGGGGCTTCGCTCCACGTATTAAACCCCATCTCCCCGGCCTTCACCTCGTCCATGGACCTGGCCCAGGGGATCGTGGCGGCGCATTTCAGGGGGTAGGGGGGATCTCTCTCGTTCGTAGGGGCGCATTGCATGCGCCCTATACGCCCATATCAGGGACAACGTACGTTCATGGAGACGCACTGCGGTGGGGGAATTGGGGGGTACGACGGGTGGGGATTAGAGGGTGCACATCAGTGCGCCCTTACGGTATGCGGGGATTTTTACCTCGCCCGGTTGTGCGGGTTGCCAGGCGTGAAGGTGTTTCGACCAGTCTGCCGCTGACATATTTATGTAGAACGCTGGCAATAAGTGTTTGATAAGGAACGCCATCCTCCAGTGCCCGTGCCTGGATATCCAGCAAATCCGGAGAAGAAAGGCGGATATTCACGCGGCGGTCTTTCAGGGAGGTGGCTTGCGCGGCCGCCTTATATTTTTCTTTTTCCTTCGTGGACGGCTTTGTGGAGATCAGATCACCCTTCTCATAGGCGTCCAAAATATCTTTTTCGAATTCATCATGATTTTTCATTTCTCGTGCCTCCTGCCAAATAATCTCTCGTTGCCTTGCGGCTGGGAATGATTGTTTTCAAAAAATAGTAATCAGCCTCTTCGACAAACGGAACGAGATAGATATAACCATCCAGGGCCACAACCAGAATGCATTGGTTTGGATATTTTGATTCGTTGGGGTGCCGCAAGATGTCGAGAAGACCGTCTCCTTCCAGGGCAAGCACTATTTCTTCAAACGAGACTTCCCGCTCCACTTTGAGTTGTTCATTTTTTTCATGATTCCATCGAAATGTCTTCATGGCAAAATCATACTCCAGTGTGTGCCTATTGTCATCACAAAGTTCTGCTCTTTCGTTTTTAGAGGGGCGGGGGACACAATTGCTTCTTGTCTGCTTTGGCACCCGCTATGTTATGCCTCCGGCCTGACGGGCGAAGTTGCATCTTCACCGACGACCGTTGTCCAGGGGCGCACGCGCCAGCTTGTAACGAGACCGTTTTTAACGTAGGGATCGGCAGATGCGAACCGTTTGACAACATCATCCGACTCTGCTTTGAACAGCAGGACCGAACCGTCTACCGGGTCAGCCAGCGCCCCGCCGAGAATGAGTTCGCCCCGCGCCTGCGCCTGCCAGGCAAGGGAGAGATGTTCTGCCCGAAACTCGGCTCTGCGCTCCAGATAGTCGGAGGAAACGTCGTAGAACAGCAGGTAGTGCATAAAAGCTCCTTGAAAGACAACTAAGATGTCACCAATTAAAAAGCTGCTGTCAGGCCTACAACCAAGATTTTTGAAATTTGTAGACCCTCATTTTCCCTTCTCTGATGGTTATTCTTAGAGGTACTTCTGTTTGAGCTGGTTCGCTCTTTCCTGTGCCTTTTCAAAACTATCGATATCGAACAGATCGATTGGTGTTGGTAGCGTTTCGACCTCTAGGATCTGGTCAGACTTGAATACGATTTCCTTATTCCAGTCTATGTGCGGCGAGTCCCCCCGAGGTTTATAGATTTTCGGTCGATAACCTTCAATCATTACACTGATCTTCTTTTCATTTTCGTCGTCTATGTTTGCACTTTCGAATTCAAAAACGTCGGCATCCACCTGTTTCCCTTTTTTGAAAATGACGATATGATGGACGCCTGCACGACAGAGTGCTTCCATTCTCTTGAAATTGTCGACGATGACATCTCCGTACTCTTCCCGGTCTTCTGCTTCCTGTATCGCCCTTTGCTGTGCGAGGTATGCATTATCAAGTGCCTTGATTCTTGGGTCTTTCTTCGCATCGTTCACCATTTGCCAGATATCGCGACTGCTCATTCCTGTTTTAACTTCCAGGCCGAGCCTATCACATTCTTCCAGTTGGGCCTTGCTTGGGTGTTTGAAGGGTTGCTCTTGGTTATTTTGAGATGAAGACGCGGGGACTAACTCCACATGACCACCATCGCCAAATAAGACTTTCAAAAACTTGAGCATATCTCCTCCTCAAGAATAACAATTAATTAAACAGCATATCAGCCGCAATATATTACGGGTCATCTTCCGAGGAACACTCAAATTCCATCAACAAAAAAAATATTATAATGTATGTCCAGTAAGCCACTCTGGACCGATATACAGCTTTTTATCAGAAGAGTCCATCGCAAGTTTTACCTGCGAAATTACTGCAACAGACTACTCGCGCAGCCCACCAGCCCCACCAACAAAAAACGCAGCATGATTGGACGTAAACAGGGGCGGATCGTTCCTGAGGATCGCCCCCACGGCCGGGTCGCGCTTGAACTCCTTGTCCAGAAAGCCCCGCACCTGTTTGCGGTCCCAGCCGTCGGGATGGCGGAACGCGGTGTAGAGGGACAGGTCCCCCTCGTAGAACGGGTCGATGCCGTATCCGGCCGCCTCGTCGCCGCAGATCGGCATGTTGAACAGGGCCAGGTTCATGAAGGTGATGGCCTCGTGGTGGCGCACCACGAACTCCAACGTCCGCCGCGCCTCGGCCTCGGTCTCGGCCGGGGTGCCGAACAAGAGATAAAGGTAGACTCCGATCCCCGCCGCTTGCAGATTTCGCAGAACTTTGGACGCCTCTTCGATATCGATCCCCTTGTGTAGCCGGTCCAGCACCCCCTGATCCCCCGATTCCAGCCCCAGCTTGAGCATCACGCAGCCCGAGCGCCTGAGGGCCCGGCAGAAATCCGGGTCGGCCAACTCCCTGCCGAAACGGGCGAAGCCGTACCAGGGAACGCCGGGCGGGTCCGCGGCTAGGGCCCGCAGGAACGCCGGGCTCAGGGCGTTGTCCAGCAGGTGCAGCAGCACCGGCTGGGTGTGGGCGGCGAGGGCGTGCAGGTCGGCCAGGGCCTCCGATACCGGCAGCGGCGTGTAGCGGTTCCCCTCGGCCCGCTCCGGGCAGAAGGAGCAGTTGTTCCAGTAGCAGCCGCCGGCAGTCGCGTAGGGGAGGATGAAGCCGGGCGCGAGATAGTCGCCCATGGGCAGCAGGGTGTAGTCGGGCCTGACGCGCTCCTGGTCCGGGGCGGCGGAGCCTTGGAGTTCCAGCAGGGGGGCCTCCCCCGGTCCCGCTATCAGGTGGTCCACCAGCCCGCCGAAGGGGTTCCGCCACCCCGGCTGGCGCAGCCACGAGGTGACCAAGCCGCCCCCCAGGACGACCCGCAGGTTGGGGAAGCGTTTCCTCACCTGGCCGATCATGGCAAAGGTGGTGAGCGCCTGGCTCAGGTAGTTGAGGGAGAAGCCGACCGTGGCGATGCCGTCGAGCCATGCCTCGAACCGGGTGCTGAACCAGGGATAAAAGGGGTTCTGTTCGGGATGTTCGGCGGCGAAGAGCAGGTCCGCGCTCCGCAGGGGGGAGAGGTGGACGTGCTGGTAGTCCGCCAGACCCACGACCGCGCCGTTTGCTTGGCCGGCCACGGCCAGCAGGCGGTTCAGGTCGCGCACGGCCCGGCTGTAGCGGTTGGGGGAACGGTACAGGTCGCCGCCCCGCAGGTCGGCCAGGTGGCGTGCGCGACCCTTGATGGCCCGGCGGCTCCAGGTATCGTCGGCTGTAGCGGGCTGTTCCAGAAGCCAGAGCAAGCCCTCCAAGTTGGCGTCCAGCACCCGGCAGGGGAGGCCGCGGCTGTGCAGGGCGGCCGCCAGTTGGACGATGCCGGCCGGCGGTTCGCACGGCTTGGCTACGGGGGGGAATATGAGGAGCATGCCGCCATTATGATGAATAGAGGGCGTCATGGCAAGCGCCGTGAAAGGCTACCACCCCCGGCCCTTTAGGCCCCAGAGGGTCCTCCTAAACTAGGAGGGGAGGAACACGCCTCTTCCCCCTCCTTGATAAGGAGGGGGAAGAGGGTGGTAGCTTGATTTAAACCCCCATAACCAACGGTTATATCCAAACCTACGGTTATGGGGGTAGCTATCTTGTTGAAATGACAATGTCTACGGTATCTTGTGCCGCTCCTCCATAACGAAAGGTTATGACGGTTATGGTGCGTAATTTTTACGACAGTGTGAATATAGTCATTAATTACTGGATGTTACATTAATAATGCATTGCTGGCATTGACTGTGCTTTAGCAACGGATAGAGTTTATACGCGGATCATGTGAATCCGCTAATTTATCCCTCAAGGTGGAGGTTCGTCATGGCAATGTTCTGGATCCAATTTGTGCTCGTACTGGGTGCCGTACTCATCGGTATCCGCAGAGGTGGCGTTGCACTTGGTATGATCGGCGGTCTGGGCGTGTCACTGCTGGTGCTGGGCTTCCGCAGCGCCCCCTCCGAGCCCCCCATCGCCGTCATGCTGATCATCCTGGCGGTGGTCACGGCGTCGGCGACCCTGCAGGTTGCCGGCGGCCTCGATTACCTGGTGCAGTTGACCGAGAAGATGCTGCGCGCCCATCCCAAATACGTGACCATCCTGGCGCCGCTCTCCACCTTCTTCCTGACGGTCTGCTGCGGTACCGGCCATGCCGTGTACGCCCTGCTCCCGGTCATCTCCGACGTGGCCCTGAAGACCAAGATCCGCCCGGAGCGCCCCATGGCCATCTCCAGCGTCGCCTCCCAGATGGGCATCACCGCCAGCCCGGTTGCGGCGGCCGTGACCTTCTTCCTGGGATTCGCCGCCAAGGCCGGACACCCGGTCACCCTGATCGACATCATCATGGTCACCATGCCGGCCGGCATCATCGGCGTCCTGGCCGCCGCCGCCTGGAGCTTCAACCGCGGCAAGGACCTGGACAAGGACCCCGACTTCCAGGCACGGCTGCAGGACCCTGACTTCAAAAAGAACCTGGACGCCGATGTCACGACCCTGGGCAAGGAGATTTCCACCACCGCGAAGATTTCGGTACTCCTGTTCTTCGCCGGCGTCGGCTCCATCATCCTGCTGGCAAGCTGTCCCCAACTGCTCCCCCTGGGGTTGGATAAGAAGCCGATCCCCATGACCACGGTGGTTCAGTTCGTCATGCTTGGCTACGGCGCCTTCATCATGTTCTCCGCCAACGTCAAGGCCAAGGAAATCGCCCACTCCAGCGTGTTCATCGCCGGCATGATCGCGGTCGTGTCCATCTTCGGTATCGCCTGGATGAGCGATACCTTCATCACCGCCAACAAGAAGTTCCTGGTGGAGAACATCGGCATCATGGTCAAGATGGCGCCCTGGACCTTCGCCATCGCCACCTTCTGCATCTCCGCCTTTGTGAAGAGCCAGGCAGCCACCCTCGCCATAACGCTCCCCCTGGGCCTGGCGCTCGGCCTGCCGATCCCGCTGCTCCTGGGCCTGATGCCGGCCAGCTACGCCTATTTCTTCTTCGCCTTCTACCCCAGCGACCTGGCCGCCATCAACATGGACCGCACCGGCACGACCCACATCGGCAAGTACCTGCTCAATCACAGCTTCATGATCCCCGGCTTGATCGGCGTCTCGGTATCGACCGTGGTGGCCTATACCATCTCGCAGGTGATGTTCTAGGCCGGAATTTCATCCGCGGCCCGGAGCCGCCTGTTTGTCCCGAACATGGGAGATCACAACGGAGTTGATCGCTCCATATTGAAAAGGTGGGCACGACAACGTGCTCACCTTTTTTTGGCCGAAAATGGAATCCATACCCCCGGGGGGGCCGTTAAGACAATATACAACCTGCTCACCCAAAAATACGTCTCCGTGGTCAAGGTCAACGGCAAGGAGATGCTCCACGTGGATACCGCAAAACTTGCCAATACCGTCATGCGGGATGCGAGCTTCATGCCCCGAACGGCACAGCGTGCCGTCACACAAAATGACAAGTGGCAAATCTTTTAGTATCATCTCTTCACCGCCGTTGTTGACGGCATGCCGTGATCGGGATGCACCGCCTGTAGCGCCTGACCTGGATAACGCATCGGAATGATACCACATCACCATTTGACGGAGGTTCGCATGGGCATTACAGGTAGCAAAATCAGCTTTTCCGCCAAGATACTCATCATGGTGCTGGCATCCAGCATCGGCCTGGCCGCGGTCACGGGCCTGATCGCCCTGAAACAGTACCATGCCGGCTACACCAGCTTTCTGAAGTCCTACCGCCAGTCGCTCTTCAACGATTTCGATTCCCAGGCCAAAAGCGAGGTGGAAACGGCCGTAACCCTTTTGAAACGGCTCCACGAACGGAGCCTGAAAGGGGAGATCACCCTCGATGAGGCCAAGTCCCAGGGGGCCGACCTGCTCCGGTCGCTTCGGTACGGTAAGGAGGGTTATTTCTGGGCCGACACCACCCAGGGGGTCAATGTGGTCCTGCTTGGCGGCCCGGCCGAAGGCAAGAGCCGCATCAACAAAAAGGACGCCAAGGGGAAGTACAATATCCAGGAGATTATCAAAGCCGGGATGCAACCGGGCGGCGGCTTCAGCGACTACTTCACCACCAAGAAGGACAGCACGGTGCCCCAGGCGAAACGAAGCTATTCGCTCCTGTTCGAGCCCTTCGGCTGGGTGGTCGGGACCGGCAACTATGTGGGCGACCTGGAGGCGTTGGTCGCAAAGGCTACCGAAGAAAATCGCAAGCAATTGATGGCGGGCATCTACACCATTGTGACGGTGATCGTGGTTCTGGTTATCCTCATCTCATTTTTGTCGGTGTTCATGACCCGACGCCTGCTCAGCTCCCTGGGCACCGAGCCGGATTATCTGGCCGAGATTTCCGGGCGGGTGGCGGAGGGGGACCTGACGTTGCACCTGGAGCCCGGACGGGGCGGGGTCTACGAGTCTATGCGGCGCATGGTGGAGAACCTGCGGCAGATCATGGAGCGGGTCAATCAAAACGCCAAGACCGTTTCATCTTCGTCGGAGACGCTTCAGAACACCGCCGGGCAGACCGCCGCCAGTTCCCTGCGGGTGGTCGGTCAGGCCACCACCGTGGCCACCGCCAGTGAAGAAATGTCCGCCACCAGCTCGGATATCGCCAACAACTGCCACATGGCGGCGGAAAGCTCCAACCGGGCCAGCGCCACCGCCCAGCAGGGGGCCGGCATCGTGGAGGCGACCATCGAAGGGATGGGGCGCATCGCCGACAAGGTCCGCGGCACGGCCCTGGTCGTGGACAAGCTGGGCACGCGCTCCGACCAGATCGGCGAGATTGTGGCTACCATCGAGGATATCGCCGACCAGACCAACCTCCTGGCCCTGAACGCGGCCATCGAGGCGGCCCGGGCCGGCGAGCAGGGGCGCGGCTTCGCCGTGGTGGCCGACGAGGTGCGGGCACTGGCCGAACGGACCACTCGGGCGACCCGGGAGATCGGCGAGATGATCAAGGCAATCCAGTCCGAGACCAAACAGGCCGTTGCCGCCATGGAGGAGGGGGTCACCGAGGTGGAAAAGGGCACCACCGAGGCCGCCCGCTCCGGGCAGGCGCTGTCCGAGATTCTCGGCCAGATCAACGAGGTGACCCAGCAGATCAGCCAGATCGCTACGGCCGCGGAGGAACAGACCGCCACCACCCGGGAAATCAGCAGTAATATCCAGGATATTTCCGATACCATCCAGAAGAGCGCCCAGAGTTCCCAGGAGGTCAGCCAGGCGTCCTCGCAGCTTTCCCGTCTGTCGGTGGAGTTGCAGGATGTGGTCGCCAGCTTCAAACTATAGGCAGGGCAGCCGGGGCGGGATACGACAAAAAAATCCCCGCGACCAGGAGGGGACCGCGGGGTGCCGTATGGGCCAGTCGTGTTATGCAGGGTAGACGATTCGTTTCCCGTTTTGGTTACAAAAAAGTTGCAGTGCCATGATTTTTTTACGCGTGGCCGGAAAAGCGCGGCCAGGACCTGCGAGACAGTTGCCGGAGCAGCGATAATGCTTTACTATTAGTACTACGTCGGGAAAAAACGGCCTGTCTCCGAAACGCTGGCTCCGGTGCAGGCGAGAGGACCCCCCTATGAACGAAAGCGAAAAAAACGGTGCAGCCATTACCCCGCACGATACGAGATACCTGTTTGTGCTCCCGTTCTCCACGGACCCCGTCCTGGCCAGGCGTTTTCTGGCGAGCGACCGGCATATGGTCGGCAATATCCGTTTCGGCAAGATTCTGGAAACCCTCGACAAGGTAGCCGAGAACACCACCCTGGCCTACGTCAGCCGGTTTTACCCGGATGCCCGGGTCGTCACCGCCGCCATCGACAGCGTTGTGATCAGGAACCTGGCCGACACGAACCACGATCTGGTCTTTTCCGCCCAGATCAACCATGTGGGGCGTTCTTCCATGGAGGTGGGCATCCGGGTCGAATCCCTGGGGGCGGGGTGGGGGCATCTTGCCACCTGTTACTTCACCATGGTCGCCCGTTCGGCGGATAGCGGCGAGGCGAGGAGTCTCGCCCTGCCGCCGTTGACCTACGCCGAGGAGATCGAGGTAAAACGCTACAAGAAGGCCGAACAGCGGCGCCAGGCGTACCGGGAGAGCCTGGCGAAGGCGGAGGAGATGCCGTCCCTGGACGAGTACCTGTTCCTCAAAAAACTGCACAAGGAGCAGGAGGCGGAGGGGTTCAGCGGCATACGGGTCGGGCAGCTGGTGCTCGCATCGACCCAGCGGGCGTACCCGGAGCAGGAGAACGTGCCCAAGACCGTGTTCGGCGGCTACCTCGTCCGCAGGGCCTATGAACTGGCGGCCCTGGCCGCGGAAATGATCGCTCCCGGCAGGGTGGTGCCGTGCCAGGTGAACCGGATCAATTTCAACCAGCCGGTGTTCCTGGGCGACCAGCTCAAATTCATCGCGCGGGTGGTCTACACGGGCAAGACGACGATCACCGTCCAATCCGACATCGAGCGCTTCAGCCGGGACGCGGGCGACAAGGCCCTGTCCAACTCATGCCTGTTCACGTTCAGAAACGTGGACAGTGACCTGCAGCCCCAGCCGGTGCCCCCCATCTACCCGGTCACCTATGCCGAGGATGCGCGCTATCTGAACGCCTACCGCCAGCGGGTGGATTGACGGCATCGGGAGTGAGGGCCGGGGCCGGTTCTCATTTCGCGCCTTTCCCGGCAAAGGCTTTCTTGCGGGACTTCACAACCTTTTTGCCGGGCGCGATGGACCAGAGGAACGTGGCGGCTTTTTTCAACGTTGCCTCCCCCTTGTCGATGTCCAGTTCCAGGGCCACGCAGCCCCCCTTCTTCAGGGCGACCGGGGTAGGGCTGTCCAGCAGGCTCGCCACCAGGGAGCCGAGCAGCGGCTCGTGTCCCACGACCATGACCCGTTTCGCATCCTTCTGTTCCAGGATGTGACGGGTGAGTACCTCCAGGTCGCCGTCGGGCTGGAGCGGTTCGGCGATGATGGTTTTATTCTTCCGGCAGGCCTGTTGGGCCGCGATCTCCGCCGTCTGGACCGCCCGCACGAGCGGGCTCGACAGGATCAGGCGCGGTTTGTGCCCACACTTTGTTACCCGCTCGACGACCTTCCGGACGTCGGCTCTCCCCTGTTCCGTCAGGTAACGCCACTCGTCGCCAGCCCCGTCCGTTCTCTCCACCGCTTCCCCATGTCTCAAAACGTATAATATCATCGGTTCCCCCTGTGTTTCGTTATGGATCAAGTATAGGCGCGCCAAGGTTTTTTGCAACCCGCGCACCTGTCACAGATTGGCAACAAGGCGCGCCGATCCAGGCCCCGCCTGGAAACAGACGACCTTCCCCCCCGCGAATTATCCCCTTTTCACCCGTGCGCCCGTGCCGGAATGTCGCAAATAACTTTCCCGGCTGCAACCCGATTGTAGCAATCGGCAGGTATGGTAGTGCCCAAGCCGGTTCATTGCGGCACCCCATTCACGTAGCAGTCGATACAGCAGGCGGATGGCGGGATTGGGATTATGACAGGTCACGACAACCAGCAACTCCCCACCATCGATGGGGTCATGAGAAGCGTCACGCCGGTGCTTTCCGACATGCCGGTCCGGGAGGTGGTCGCCATCTTCCAGGGTAACCCGGATCTGGTGATGATACCGGTCGTGGGCGCCGGCGTATTCGAGGGGGTCATCAGCCGTCGGGATCTCTTTACCCGCCACCTTTCCCGGCCGTTTGCCATGGAACTGTTCGGCAAAAAACCGATCAGCTCCCTGATGAATTGCGCGCCGCCGGTCATCACCCCGGGATGCAACGTGAACGAGGCATTGGTCATGCTGCTGGAACACGACCCGGGCCTGGATACGGATTCCTTCCCGGTCATCCGCGACGGGGAATGCGTCGGGATCGTGCATGTGGCCGAACTCCTGATGGCCATATCCCGGTCCCAGGCCCGCCTCCTCGCCACTCTTGAGACCCTGAACGCCAGGATCCATGAAGAGGTGGAAAAGGCCCGCCAAATCCAGCGGGACCTACTTCCTCCGGCGGCCTGCCGCTACGCCGGTCTGGTGCTGGACGCGGTGCTGCTCAACTCCTCGGAGATCAGCGGCGATGTGTATGATTACTTCTTCATCGACCAGGACCGTCTGGGGGTCATGGTGGGGGATGTGAGCGGCCACGGCATCCAGTCCGGCATGGTGGCCACCGCCGCGAAGGCGGGACTGCACCTGCTGCTGGACAGTGGTGTGACAACGCCGGGAAAGCTGCTCGGCGGGATGAACAAGGCCGTGACCGCCACGGCGTCAAATTCCCTGATGATGACCGCCGTTGTGGCCGTCATCGACCGGCAGGCAAACAAGCTGTTCCTCGCCAATGCCGGACATAACTATCCATTCCTGTACCGGTCGGCCGACGAAACGGTTGCCATGCTGGACGGGACCTCCGGTTTTCCCCTCGGTTTCGACCGGGACAGCGAATACGGGGAGATCGAGATCGATTTCAGGAGCGGCGACCTCCTGGCCCTCTACAGCGACGGCATCATCGAGGCCAGCAACGGGGAGGGGGAGGAGTTCGGCTATGAACGCTTCGCCCACTACGCCCGGCATAACTCCGGGGAAAGCCCGGAATCCTTCCGGGGCGGGCTGCTTGACGAGGTGCGCGGTTTCACCGGCGCCGAATCCTTCGAGGACGACGTAACACTCCTGGTGGTTGCTGCGGAGCAGGTTCCATGATCGCCGGACTTCTAAAAAAATATCAAAGAGAGACCATCAATATGTTCAGTCTGAACGCCCATGGCGGGATCATCTGCTCTCCTGCCCCCCCCATCTCCTTCAGCGGGTTTCCCCAGGTGCACGAGTGGCCGGTCCTCTCCTCCGAGGACAAGGAGGAACTCATCGGCCGCGTGGAGCGCGTTGTCGAAGGCGACGGCCCCTCCCACGAGTTTTTGCGGCAGCGCGCCGCCCTGATGGCGGATGAGATGCTGGAAAACGCCCTGTACGCCGCGCCCCGTGATACGGACGGCAACCAGATTTACGCCAAGGGGGAACGGCGCAGCCTCGTCCCCGGCGAGGAGATCGTGCTGCGTTGCGCCTTTGACGGCGAACGGCTCTTCCTGGAGGTCAGCGACAGCTGGGGGCGGCTTTCCCCCGAAACCGTGCAGGGATTCCTCGCCATCAACCTGGCCCACGATACCTCCACCGACCGGGCCGGCCGCGGGCTCTACTTCATGTGGAAATTCATGAAAGATTTTTACGTCAATTTTGTGCCCGGCCTGAAAACATCAGTAGGGGGCTATCTCCTGCTTAATCCCGATTCATACGAATATGGAGCGATCTGACATGGAAAATTTCAAGATTGAGATCAAAAGCGGCAGCATCAACGACACGGTTCATTTTCACGGGAACATCGACAGCCACGCGGACAGCCACTTCGAAGAGCTGAACCAGAGGATATCCAAGAAGTCGGTGGTCTTCGACTTCAGCGGCGCCGGCCGCATAAACTCCATGGGCATCGCCCTGCTGCTCCGTTCCATCAAGAGCATCAAGACGGAGAAGCAGGCGGAGATCAGTATTCAAGGGGCCAGCCAGATCAATACCATGCTCTTCAAGATGACCGGTATCTATCTGCTGGCACCCGAGGCAAAGCGGTTATAACCAGGAGTCATTGCCATGTGGAACCCCAGGAAGTGTTGGCGGGTCTTCGATTATTCGGACCTTGACCTGCAGATCGAAAAGTTCAGGGAACTGGCCGCAGAGTACAAAAAGAGCAACACGAGCTATTACGGAGAATACCTGTCGCGCATTCTGTTCGGCGAGTAGTTTCGCCGCACAGGGCGCGGATTTTGTCCCGCGGCCCCGCATCCGCGGTCCGGTGCGCCCCGCCTTTGTGCTCCTTTCCGGGGGCACCCCGTCCCCCTTTACCCGTCAGCAGAGGCGTTGTATTCACTCCCCGCCCGTGATATATGTACCCATTCAGGTTGTGCATATCTTTCTTTGGGGAAGGTGTCCCATGTCCCTCGCAGATCAGGTTTTGAACGGTGATATCCGTGCCGCGGCGCGCATGATGCGCGATATCGACGACAACCGGCCCCTCGCGGTCGAGGAGTTGAAACGGCTCTACCCCCACACCGGCACGGCCTACATCATCGGCATCACCGGCCCCCCGGGGGCCGGCAAATCGACCCTGGTGGACCAGTTGACCGCATCCTTCCGCAAGAAAGGGAAGAAGGTGGGGGTGGTGGCCATCGACCCCACCAGCCCCTTCACCGGCGGCGCCATTCTGGGTGACCGCATCCGCATGAACCGCCACGCCTCCGACGAGGGGGTCTTCATCCGCAGTCTGGCGACCCGCGGCGCCCTGGGCGGCCTGTCCCGTTCCACCTCCGATGTGGCGCTGGTAATGGACGCTTTGGGCATGGATATCGTTATCATCGAAACCGTCGGCGTCGGCCAGGACGAGGTGGATATCGTCAAGACCGCCCACACCACCTGCGTCGTCATGGTACCGGGGCTGGGAGACGACATTCAGGCCATCAAGGCCGGCATTCTGGAGATCGGCGACATTTTCGTGGTCAACAAGGCCGACCGCGACGGCGCCGACCGCACCGCCCGGGAACTGACCACCATGCTGGAGATGCGCAACGCCCCCGAGGGGGGGTGGAACCCCCAGGTCCTCAAGACCGAAGCCCAGCGCGGCGTCGGCATCGATGAACTGTCGGGCGAGATCCTGGCCCACCGGGACTTCCTCTTTACCAGCGGCCGGATCGCCGATTTCGTCCGGGAGCGCAACCAGCGGCATTTTGTGGATATCCTGCGGGACGGCCTCTACCGGCACGCCCTGGCGTTCATGGGGCGCGACGGGAGCCTGGAGCGGATCGTGGACGGCATGGGCGACAACGCCCTCGACCCCTATTCGGCGGCCGAGGCGGTGATCTCGCGCATGACCGGAGGCGTGGCCGAACCATGAGACACCTGCAGCGACAGGGCACCACGGGCGGGGTTGCCGCGGCTGTCGACCCGCGCATCCGCCTGCTGGCCGCCGGCGTGTTGCTGGCGCTGGTCGTCAGTTCCACCGGCGCGCTCTTCCCTTGGATCGTGGCGGCCTTCTGCCTGCCGGCGGCCCTGGTGCAGGGCATGGGGCTGCGGACGCTCCTGTTGCGCCTGCTGCACCCCCTGTTCATCGCCGCGGTGGTCCTCCTCCTGAAATCGTGCATGGGGGCGGGGAGCGCGGTCGAGCTGTTCAGGCTCGGCTCCTTCGGCGTCGCCTTCCACGCCGACGGCTTCCGTGCGGGCCTGGTGATCGCTGCCCGCATCATGGGTGCGGTGTCGGTGGCGGTGCTCCTGGGCCAGGTGGCGACCTTTACCGAAACCATGGCGGCCCTGGCCTGGCTGCGGGTCCCCCGCGCCCTGGTGGAGGTGACCCTGTTCGCCTGGCGCTCCCTGTTCATGCTGTACGACGATGCCGCCACGGTCTATACGGCCCAGAAAAACCGCCTCGGCTACTGCGGCCTGCGCCGCGGCCTCCGCTCCTTCGGCACCATGGCCGGCATGCTGGTCATCCGCGCTTTCGACAACAGCGATGCCATGACCACCGCCATGACGCAGCGGGGCTACGACGGCTCCCTGCCGCTTCTGCGCGGCGCCCGGCTGAGCATGGCCCAGGTGGCCGGGCTTGTCGTCTTTACCGTCGTGGCAACCGCCGCATGGAGCGTACAGAATTGGCCGCGATGACCCCGCGCCTTAGCGCACAGATCGCCTCGTTCCGCTATCCCGACGGCACCGTCGCCCTGAACGATATCCGCCTTGAGGTCATGCAGGGGGAGTTCTGCGGTATCTTAGGTTCCAACGGCTCCGGCAAGACCACCCTGCTCAAGATTCTGGACGGCATCGTCAAGGAGTTCACCGGTCAGGTGCTCCTGGACGGGGACGAGATCCGGCGGCTTTCCCCCCGGGAGATCTACGGCAAGATGGGGCTGGTGTTCCAGAACCCGGACGACCAGCTCTTCGCCCATTCGGTGTACGAGGATGTGGCCTTCGGCCCCCGCAACATGGGGTGCAGCGAGACCGAGGTGGGCCGCAGGGTCTCCGAGGCGCTGGAGGCGGTGGAGATGGCCGGCCTGGCCCACAAGGACATCCAGAATCTGAGTTACGGCCAGAAAAAGCGGGTCTGCATCGCCGGGCTCCTGGCCATGGGGCACGAGATCCTGCTCCTGGACGAACCGACCGCCGGCCTGGACCCCATGGGAGAACACCGCATGATGGAACTCTTGACCCGTCTGAACCGGGAGTCGGGGGTGACCATCGTCATGGCGACCCATAGCGTGGACCTGGTGCCGGTCTTTCTCTCCCGCCTCCACGTCCTGAGCCGGGGAGGGCTGGTACGCAGCGGCACACCGGAGGAGGTCTTCCATTCCCCGGAGGAGTTGGCAAACGTCAAGCTGCGTCTTCCCTACATCGCCGAGCTGATCCACCGGCTGAGGATCGACGACCATCTCCCCTTCAAACGGCTCCCCCTGACCATCGGCGCGGCGCGTCGGGAGATCCTGGAGACCATGGGCGGGCACGGTCCGGCATGATTTTGAAAAAGCAATCTTACAAGGAACAAGGTCGTTGAGAAACGACGTATCCTGACGTATCTGGAGTCGCTGTGGACCGAAAATCCCTGGAATCGCTGTTTAATCGCATTGGTGAGGTCAAATGCCTGGTCATGGGCGACCTGATGCTGGACGAGTACCTGTGGGGCAAGACCGAGCGCATCTCCCCCGAAGCCCCGGTGCAGGTGGTGGATGTGCTGCGCGAGGAATTGCGCCTGGGGGGTGCCGGCAACGTGGTCAACAGCCTGCGGGCCCTGGGGGCGCAGGTGACGGTCTGCTCGGTCGTGGGACAGGACGCCAACGGCGAAGTCTTGTTGTCCGCCCTCGGACGCCAGGCGGCCGGTACGGAGGCCGTGTTCCGCGATCCGGGGCGGCGCACCAGCCGCAAAACCCGGGTGGTGGCCTCCAACCAGCAGATCGTGCGCATCGACCGGGAATCGCGCACCCCCCTGCCCAAGGATGTGGAAGAGCAGGTCTGCGCCTGGATCGCCGCCCACGCCGGGGAGTTCGGCGTCATCCTGCTCTCCGACTATAACAAGGGAGTGCTGACCCAGCGGGTCATCGAGGCCGCCGTCGCCGCTGCCGCCAAAGCCGCCGTCCCCGTGCTGGTGGACCCCAAGGGGGCGGACTTTGCCCGCTACCACGGCGCGACCATCCTGACCCCCAACCGCAAGGAGGCCGAAACCGCTTCCGGGATGGCCATCCACGACATGGACTCCCTCTCCCGGGCCGCCGAGTCGATCATGGAAACCGCCGGGCTGGAACATCTGCTGATTACCCGCAGCGAGGAGGGGATGTCCCTGTTCACGCGCCACGGCACAGCGGTCCATATCCCGACCGTGGCCCGGGAGGTGTTCGACGTCTCCGGGGCCGGCGACACGGTCCTGGCCACCCTGGCGGTGGGCATGGCCTCCGGGCTGACCATGGCCGAGGCGGCCGGGCTGGCCAACGTGGCCGCCGGCATTGCGGTCGGCAAGCTGGGGACCTCCACGGTCGCGCCAGGCGAGATCATCAATGCCGTGGCGCTCGGCCACCACGACAGCGAGTCCAAGATCAAGAACCGGGATGTGCTCCCCGCCATCATCGAGGCGGAGAAGGCCAACGGCAAGCGGATCGTCTTCACCAACGGCTGCTTTGACCTGCTGCACGCCGGGCATGTCAAATACCTCCAGAAGGCGCGCCGCCTTGGGGATATCCTGGTGCTGGGCCTCAACAGCGACGCCTCGGTGCGCCGGCTCAAGGGCCCCAAACGCCCCCTGATCGACGAGGATGAGCGGGCCCACATCCTGGCGGCACTGGACTGCATCGATTATGTGGTGATCTTCGACGAGGACACCCCCCTGGAACTGATCACGGCATTGAAGCCCCATATCCTGGCCAAGGGGGGGGACTACACCGCCGACGGGGTCGTGGGCAAGGATGTGGTAGAGGCCTACGGCGGGCGGGTGGAACTGGTTTCGTTTGTGGACGGCAAATCCACCACCAACATCATCGAACGGGTGCTGGAACGCTACTCCGGCAACTGACCGGAGTTGCATTAGCCGGTTTTTATCCTACAATTCTAGCAGGACATGAAGACTCAATCTTACTTGGTGTGATCGAAGAGGAGTGGTTATGTCAGAACAAGCCGTCACCGATCGGGAACTGTGGATTCTGGGGGTACAAGCGGAGAGCGGTCGCGGGCAGGTCCTCACGTCATACCTGGAGAGCGGCGGCTACAAGAATCGCCTGGAGCGCCTGGAAAACGTGGCCTCGGGCCGCCCCCTCGGCATCATCCTGGACATCTCCCCCTTTTCCGACGACGGCTGGGGCCTGCTCCGCCAGATAAAGAGCGATCCGGCGACCCGCAACATCCCCATCCTGCCGGTGTTTTTGAGCGAGAAGGGCGCCATAGGGGGCGTGTTCCCGGTGGCCGGCTTCTTTACCCTGCCGGTGGATGACCATTACCTCCTGGAGCGGTTGGCGGTGTACGGCCTGACCGAGGACGCCGAAACATGGGACCTGCAGGCGCTGATCGTCTCCCGCTCGGGAGAGGAAAACCTTGCCAGGGCCGTGGAATCGGTGGGGTTCGAGATCGTCAAGGGATATACCGGCAAGGAGGCCATGGCGTTGATCTCCATCAGGCCCAAGTACCTGGTCTTCAGTAACCTGATGCTCCCGGACATGTCGGCCTTCGAGCTATTGGAAAAAATCCGCCTCTACCCCTACAGCCGCAATACCCCCCTGTTCGTGCTGCTCAAGGAGGAGATGAAGGAGGGGGAAAAGAAGGCCATGGCGCGGGAGGTGGCGAATCTGGTTTCCAAGAAGCAGCTTACCTGCGAGGAGTTTCTGGGGTATCTGCGACGGCGGGAGTGAACGGAAAAGGTATTGTAGGGGCGCACCGCCGTGCGCCCTATTAACTTCCAATCTCCAAAATATCGAACCACCTGAAACGCAAACAGCCGCTCTCCCATCAGGAAGAACGGCTGTTTCATTGTTGTTACATCACCCCGCGGTAGCGCCTACAAAAGCCCCTTCAAATCCTTGATCTCCACGCTGGCCCTGCTGCGCAACTCCTTCGCCCACTGGCTGAAGCGCTCCTCGGATTTCTTCCGGTAGATGGTGTCCTCGATCTCGGTTTTGACGCTCTCGAACGGCTTTACCTTGCCCTTGATCCGCTCCTCCAGCTTGATGATGTGAAATCCGGCCGGTGTGGAAACCAGTTCGCTCACCTCGCCCGGCTTCAGGGCCAGGATGGTCTGCTCCAGTTCCGGCAGCATGTCCCCCTTCTTGAACACCCCCAGATCGCCGCCGTCTTTGCGGGCCGCCGGGTCTTCCGAGTAACTCTTGGCCAGTTCGACAAAGTTCTTGCCGCTTTTGGCCTCGGCCAGCACCATCAGGGCGGTGGTCATGGCGCGCTTGATCTCCTCGGCCGGGGCCTTTTCGCTGGTGCGGAAGAAGATGTGCCGGGCGTGGAAACTCTCATCCTCCGTGTATTTCGCCTGGTTGGCCTCGTAGTACTCCCGCATCTCCGACTCGCCCACCTGGATCTTGGCGCGGACTTCCATGCTGACCAGCCTGAGTCGTTCAAGCTGGTCCCGTAACTGGTCCCGGTACTGGTCGAAGGTGAGCCCCTGGGTGGCCAGGGCGGACACCAGCGCCTCCTGGGAGGGGATCTTGTTCTGCCGCTTCACATCGTCGATGGCTTGACGGATCTCCTCGTCGCCGATCTTGATGTTCAACTCCCGTGCCTTCTGTTCGATCAGCTTTTTTTCGACCAACTGGTTCAGGACGGCGTGACGGATCTTACTGCGGCCGGCGTCGTCCAGGGGCGACTTCTGATCAGCATCACGCAGGGCCGGCTGGGCTTCGCGGTTAATCTCGTGCAGGGTGATGATCTCGTCGTTGACGATGGCGGCAATGGCGTTGACCACCTTGGCATGGGCTCCGGCGGGCGCCAGGAACAGGCAGATGAGCAACAGGGTACAGGTGTTTCGTCTCATAGGCATGGGTCTCTCGTCGGGGAAAACGAGAAAGGGCGGGCAGAGCCCACCCTTTCTGTTGTTGGCGTTATATGCGGATATGGTCCGGGCCGGTCACGGGCTGTTATTTGCCGGGTGCGGCCGGAGTTGCCGGGGCTGCGGGGGCTGCCGCAGGCTTGCCGTCGCCTTTGGCGCCGCCGATGCTGTTCAGCACGTCTTCCTTGATGTTGATCTTGGCGGTTTTCTTCAACTCGTCCTTGATCTTCTGGAAGACCTCCTGCTGTTTGCTCGGCATGACGGCGGCCTTGATCTGCTCCTTGACCTCTTCGAAGGGGCGTACGCCGGCGGAGCGTTTGCCGGTCAGCTTGATGATGTGATAGCCGAAGTCGGATTTAACCACATCCGAGACCTGGCCTTCCTTCAGCGCAAGAGCGGCCTTTTCGAAAACCGGCACCATGGAGCCTTTGTTGAACCACCCCAGATCGCCGCCCTGTGCTGCGGATGCGTCAACGGAGTTCTTCTTGGCCAGTTCTTCGAATTTACCGCCGGCCTTGATCTGGGCCAGGATGTCCTTGGCTGCCTTTTCGGTTTTGACCAGGATGTGGCTGGCTCTCATCTGATCGCCGGTTTTGAACTTATCCTTGTTCTGCTCGTAGAATTTTTTCAGGTCCTCGTCGGAAACCTTGGCGTCGGTCTCGACCTTTTTCTTCAGGAACGACTCGACAATCAGGCGCTTCTTGAGGTCGGCCAGCTTTTCGGCGATCTCCGGGCTCTTGTCCAGGCCGTCCTTGGCCGCTTGCTGCAGGATCAGCTCGCGGATCACCATGGTGTCCATCATCTCCTTGCGTCCCTGGGGGGTATCGGCCATGCTCTTGAGGTACTCGGGGAGATTCTTCAATTCGCGGGTGAAGTCACCGGTGGTGATGGTGCTGCCGTTGACCTCGGCCACGACCGGGCCTTCCTTCTTTGTTTCCGTTGTTGATCCTGTTGACCCCTTCTGGCAACCGAAAAGGGCTGCTATGCAGAGGGCGGCGGCGATGGTTTTGGTGCTGGCGATAGCTTTCACGGAATCTCCTTTATTATTGAGGCGATGAAGTTGTTAAAAACCTCAAAAAAATACCACACACCGAACAAGGTGGCAACTCTTTTCGTGCCGTTTCCGACGGCTTTTCACACTATCCGGGGCGGCTCCGCAAAGCCGGGCGTCGGCATGCCGGTATGGTACCCCTGGGCGTAGTCGATCCCCATTTTCCGCACCGCCTCGAACAACTCCTCGTTTTCGATATACTCCGCGACCGATTGGATGCCGAACTCCTTGGCCAGCACGGCAAGAGTCTTGACGAAGGCCATATCCTTGGGGTCGTGGAGCATGTTGCGCACAAATACCCCTTCAATCTTGACGAAATCCACCGGCAGCCGCCGGATGTACTGGAACGAGGAAAAGCCCGACCCGAAATCGTCGATGGCGAACTTGAAGCCTTCGAGCTTCAACTCCTCCACGAACCGTTCCAGCAGGGTCATGTTCTTGACGGTTTCCCGCTCCGTCAGTTCGAAGACGATCTTCTCGTGGGCGATGCCATAGGTGCGGGTCAGCCTGATGATGGTCGGGATGAATTCATTGAGGATGAGCGATTTGGGGGAGAGGTTGATGAAAAGTATCCCCTCGTGCCGTTCCGCCCGGACCTTCTGAAAGACCTTTTCCATGAGGATGTAGTCCAGTTTGCTGATGATGCCGAGGGCCTCGGCCATCTCGATGAATTCGACCGCGGGAAGGACCTCGTTTCCGATCTCGATGCGGCAGAGCACCTCGTGGCAGGTGACGGCGCCGTCGGATGTGGCGACGATGGGCTGAAAATAGGGGGTGATCCGTTTCTCGTCCACCGCCTTGATGAGTGTGCGGGAGAGTTCGCCGTTCTTCTTGAAGACCTCGATCACGTCGTCTTCCGTCGGGACGACCAGCCGGTTCTTGCCCGAGTTCTTGGCCTTGTAGGTCATGTTGTCGGCGAAGATGAACAGATCCTTTTCGTTTTTGGCGTGGATCGGAAAGATCGCCATGCCGATGGAGGCGGTGCCGCGGACCGTGATACCCTCCGAGGAGACCACCGCCATCTCTTCCAGGGCCTCCCTGATCCGGTTCGCCACCATGTAGACCTGCTCCTTGTCCGCCTCCACAATGGCGACGGTGAATTCGTCGCCGCCGTAGCGTGCCAGGATGTCCCCCTTGCGCAGGCATTCGTGGATGGTGGCCCCGACCTTGGTCAGGAACTTGTCGCCGAAGAGGTGGCCGTGGGTGTCGTTGACGTACTTGAAATTGTCCAGGTCGATCAACAGCAGGCCGAAACTGTAGTCGTGCCGCTCGGCGCGTCCCACCTCGTATCCGAGCAGTTCCCAGAATACGCGCTGGTTGTAGAGGTTGGTCAGGGGGTCGCGGGTGGCATAGTACTCAAGGTCCTTGGTGTACTTGTAGATGGCCTTGATGGAGCCGACCACGTTGAGCATGGTGGTGAGGATGCTGTCGATGACCAGGGAGCGGATCGGGTCGGTGGCCATTTTGGATTGGAAACCGATGCCCACCACGCCGCCGATCTGGGGTGCCTTGAGGAGCAGGGATTTGGTTTGCAGTTCGATCGCGGCCCGGTCCAGGTGGAGGGGCGCGTCCTGGCTGCCGACGATGTTGTGGACCACCTTGATGGAGGCCGGCATGTCGATCTTGACGCGCTCCTCCTTGATCCTCCCCCGGATGATCTCCTCCATGATGCTCTTGGTCTCGGCGGTGGGAGGATGCTTCCAGAAAATCTCGATATCGAAAACCTCGTCATCCACCTGGAAGATGCAGAACATGGTGTAGACCTGCATGACCTTGCCGACCTCGGTCAAAAGGTACGCGACCCGCTCCTTCCAGTCCTTGATGGACTCGGAGGTGATGATGAACCGTTCCAGCACCTGGATCTCGAACTCCAGCATCTCCTTGCCCACGGCAACCTTCCTGATCCGCTCCACGATCCTGCCGAACTCGCCGAAGATGTTGTCCAACTCCGCAAACCCGGTGTGCTGGTTCCCCAGTTCCAGGGTGGTGAGGTCGGTGACCCGGTTGACCGTCTGCACCTTGTGGCTGAGTATGTCGACCGCCGCGCCGATGCGGCGGTTGATGTAGCCGGCGACCAGGAAGGACATCACGAGGGGGAAGGGCGAGAACAGGGCGAAGATGACGAAGATGTCGTGCATCGCCTTCTGTCGCATGGCGCGGAAATCCTCGGTGACCCTCACCACCCCCAGGACCTCTCCGGTGCGGGCCGTCAGGTGGCAGGTCCGGCATTGCTCTTCCGCCTTGAAGGGATAGTACTGGCTGATCAAGTCCCCGTCCCGCCGGGAGTGGGGCGCGCCCTTGGCAAATACCCGCTGGGCGCCGCTGTCCGTGATCTCGGTCGAAGGGGTGCCGTACTGGCGGTTGATCGCCTCACTGCGGAATACCGCGGCGGTGAAGGTTTCGGGAAAGGCCCGGCGGAACTGGGCGAGGAATCGGTCGATGTCGATGCGGGTCCAGCCCCGTTCCATGCCCTGGTGTATGGAACTGAAGATCTGCTGGGAGATGGAGCCGGAAAGGCGGGTCAGGGAGTTTTCAAGGTGTTTTTTGTAGATATAGGAGCTGACGGCCAGGACGATCAGGAAGGTGACGCTTGACACGGCCAGGCTGGCGATAACGATAAAGCGTTTCAGCGTTATGGGACTGGATTGGTTGTTTTTCATTGCCGGGGTCCTGCAAGGGTGGAGGATGTGCGAATCGGAAATAATAGAGGACAATGTATATCCTGTTTATCCCGATAATTCAACACGGGGCGTCATTATTTTTCGTTAAGGAGCGGAAGCGGGCGGCAGCAGGCGCAGCAGCAGCTTGCGGGCCGCGTCCAGGATGTCCTCGAAGGCGCTGCCCTTGATGGCCGCCACCAGACGATAGTCGGGGGTGAACTGGTACTTCTTCGGCTCGTTGCGCATCATGGCGATGATGATGTCCGGCGGGGCCGGGGTGCGGGGGTGGAAGGAGACGACGATGTTCTTGCCGTCGTAGTCGATCTGTCGCACCAGCAGGCGTTTCAAAAGGACCCGCAGTTTCATGATCTCGAACAGGTAGGCGGTGGCCAGGGGGTAGGCGCCGAAGCGGTCGCTGACCTCGTTCTGCACGTCCAGCACGTCCTCCTCGTTCTCCGCCTGGGTCAGTTTCTTGTAGATCACCAGGCGTTGGCCGGTCTCCTTGATGTACGCCTCGGGGATGAAGGCCGGCACCTTGAGGTTAATCTCCGGCTCGACCCGTTCGGTCATCTCCTCGCCCCGCAGGCGGCAGATGGTCTCCTCCAGCATCTGGTTGTACAGTTCGAAGCCGATCTCCACCACGGTGCCGGACTGGCGGCTCCCCAGCATGTCGCCCGCCCCGCGGATCTCCATGTCGTGAGTGGCGATGCGGAAGCCGGCCCCCAGTTCGGAGATATCCTGGAGGATGCGCAGGCGTTCCCGGGCATCGCCGCTGATGGAGCCTTCGCCCGGCACGAGCAGATAGGCGTAGCCGCGCTGGGTCGAGCGCCCCACCCGGCCGCGCAGTTGGTAGAGCTGGGACAGGCCGAACTTGTCGGCGTGGTCGATGATCAGGGTGTTGGCGTTGGGGATATCCAGGCCCGATTCGATGATGGTGGTGCAGAGGAGCACGTTGGTTTCCCCGTGCATGAAACCGAGCATGACCTTCTCCAGATCGTGCTCGTTCATCTGGCCGTGTCCCACGGCGATCCTGGCCTCGGGCACGATGGCGCTGAGCTGTTCCAGGCGCTTGGCGATGGTCTGGACCCGGTTGTGGACGAAAAAGACCTGGCCTCCCCGGCGCAGTTCGCGCATGACCGCTTCCCGGACCAGCTCCTCGGAGAAGCGGGCCACGAAGGTCTTGACGGCCAGGCGGTCCACCGGCGGGGTGTCGATGATGGACAGGTCGCGGATGCCCATCATGGACATGTACAGGGTGCGGGGGATCGGGGTGGCGGTCAGGGTCATGACGTCCACCACGGCCCGGAAGGCCTTGAGCCGCTCCTTGTCCTTGACGCCGAAACGCTGTTCCTCGTCGATGATCAAAAGCCCCAGGTCCTTGAAGGCCACATCCTTCTGCAACAGGCGGTGGGTGCCGATGATGATGTCGATGTCCCCCTTCTTGAGGCGCTCCAGGAGTTCCTTCTGCTCCTTGGGGGTGCGGAAGCGGGAGATGACCTCAACCGTGACCGGGTACTCCTTGAGCCGTTCGTGGAAGGTCTCGTAGTGTTGTTGGGCCAGGATGGTGGTCGGCACCAGGATGCCCACCTGCTTGCCGTCCAGGGCCGCCTTGAAGGCGCCCCGCAGGGCCACCTCCGTCTTGCCGTACCCCACGTCGCCGCACACCAGGCGGTCCATGGGACGGGAGCGCTGCATGTCGGCCAGCACGTCCTGGATGGCGGAGAGCTGGTCGGGGGTCTCATCCCAGGCAAAGGCGGCCTCGAACTCCCGGTACATCTCGTCCGGGGGCGAAAAGGAGAACCCCTCGCAGATCTGGCGCTTGGCATAGATCTCCAGCAGTTCGCCGGCCAACTCCTCGATGTCCTTCTTGGCCTTGCCCTTGGTCTTTTCCCACGAACTCCCCCCCAGCTTGTCCAGGGCGGGTTGGCTCCCCTCGGGGCCCACATAGCGCTGCACCAGCCCCAGGCGGTCCATGGGGAGGTAGAGTTTGTCGCCGCCGGCGTACTCCAGGAGCAGGAAGTCGCCGCCGATACCGGCGATATTGACGTGCTGAAGCCCCCGGTACAGGCCGATGCCGTGGTCCACGTGCACCATGTAGTCGCCCGGCTTGAGCTCGGCCAGGGAGGCCAGGATCTGTTTCTTGCGCACCTCGGAGATGCCCCGCCGCTTGACCCGCTTGCCGAACAGCTCCTCCTCGGCCACCAGGGCCAGGCGGGAGGAGGGGAGACGGAAGCCGCGGGAGACCTCCCCCAGGACCATGGTCACGCCTGCGGGGGCCCCGGAGATGGTTTCGGAGAAGGTCGCCTCGCTGATAACGCAGGGGATGGCGTAGGGGGCCAGCAACTCTTTGAGCCGTTCCGCCTGGGGGCGCTGGTGGCAGGCGACCAGGACGCGGAAGTCCTGGTCGAGCCACCCCCGCAGGGTCTGGGAGAGGGGGGCCAGGGCGTGGGTGGTCTCCTTGGAGACGGAGACCCGCAGGCCGGCGTTGTCCTCGCAGGGGATGGCGATGGTCGTGGCCTCTCCCCCGCCGTCCAGCGCCAGTCCGGAAAGCTCCAGGCGGCTTTTGCCGGCCAGGATGCCTTCAAGCTGCCCGGCGTCCAGGTACAGCTCTTCCGGCGGCGAATGGGGCAGGCGGCCGGCGCGGGCCTTGTCCTCGCCCGCGGCGATCTCGTCGGCGAAGCGGGCCGCGGCCTCGCGGATCGCCTCGGGGTCGAGCAGGACCACCGGCGCGGCCGGCGCATAGTCGAAGACGGTCTCCAGACCGGGGTGCAGGAGCGGCTGGAGGTACTCGATGCCCTGGAAGTAGACGGCGTTGCGCAGATCCTCCAGGATCAGGCGCCGCCGGTCGGCCGGGATGTCCAGGTCGTCGCAGCACTGCTTCAGCCGGGGAGAGATATCGTCCAGGACCTCGTCGGTGAGGAGCAGTTCCCGGGACGGGAGCAGCACCAGTTCCTCCACCGGCTGGAGCGAGCGCTGGGTCAGGGGATCGAAGGCGCGCATGGTCTCCACCGTGTCGCCGAAGAACTCGATCCTGACCGGCGTGCTGAAGTTGGGGGGAAAGATGTCCAGAATGCCGCCCCGGACGGCAAAGGTGCCGCGGTCGTCCACCAGGGGGACGCTGGAGTAGCCGAGCCTGACCAGTTTGCCCAAAAGCTCGTCCCGGTCGAACTCCTCGCCGGCCACCAGGTAGCAGGCGACCTGGTTGAAGACGGTCCGGGGCAGGACCTTTTGCAGGGCCGCCGCCACCGGCAGCACCACCGCCCGGGCCTGATTGCCGTGCATGCGGGAGAGGGCGTCGAGCCGTGCGCCCGAGATGTCGGGGTGGGGGGAGGCCGCCGCAAAGGGGGCGCTGTCCCAGGCCGGGAAGGAGAGGGGGGGGACGTCGCTGCCGAAAAAGGCCAGTTCCCGGCAGAACTCGTCGGCGGCCTCCTGGTCGGCGGTGATGACCAGGAGCCCCTTAGGGGACGAACCGAGCAGGCCGGCAACCACATAGGCGGCGGCGGAGCCCTTCAGGCCGGGCAGAACGATACGCCGGTCGCCCCTGCGCAGGGCAGCCAGGCAATCCACTAATTGGGGCGGCAGGGAGATTGTTGTCGGAGAGGTCATGGGGGTACCATCATGCACGGCGCCTTGCTTTGGTCATGCTTTCGTCGGCTCGTTTGGAAGCTCTTTCACCGGAGAGGTTACGCCGTGCCGTCGTGCAGGTGTCCTGATTCCGGCGCGTCGGTCTACCGGGTCATTTTTTCAGGCCGGCCTTGATCTTGGGTTTGCCGTCTTCTACCACCACCCGGAATGCCAGGTCGTCGGTCCCCAGCTTCCCCTTGAGGGCCGGTTTTTGTTTCTCGATGGCCGCCCGGATCTGGTCGCGGCTGATGCCGTCCGTCGGCAGGTTGCAGCTTTTGCGGGCTTCGCAGTATTCCCGGTAGACCCGCTCCACCTGATTGTCCGGCCCGGCAGGCGTTGGCCGGTCGGGCTCCGCCTTTGCCGGTGAAGCGCCGCCGCGCTGCCTCTGATGCAGGTCGCTGATGAAGCGGTCGCGGGAATACTTCCCCTCTTCCATGAGCCGGAGGATACGGTTCCAATGTTCCCGATAGGTGTTGAAGCGGGCGACCAGGGTGGCGAATTTATGTTTGAGCATGGTGTTGTTGATGGGCGTGCCGATATAGCGCCGCACCGTCCTCTCCACCTCGCCACGCAGGGGGAGCGGCTCCCGTTTTTCCAGGCCGGAGAAATACTGTTCATAGCGCAGGACCAGATCGGCCAGCGCCTGTTCGAGTGTTGCGAAATCCTCGGCCATTCCCATGCAAAACCCCAATTCCCTCTTTCCTACGGCCGCCCCGAACCTGCCCGGAAAAAACAGGGTGCGGGCCATCCGGCGGCCATGCACCGCAATTAAACAAAATATAATCAATCACCCCGATATGTAAAGCGTTAATAAGATTTTTCCCGTAAACGAAAACTCTTGACATATTACTGTGCTGGCGATATTTAATTAGAAAAATCGTCTTTAAACTAATGAGACTGGCAAGGTTGCGGCGAGATAATGAAAACGATCTACGTCTTTTCCGACTCAACCGGCGAGACCGCCGAACGGGTGATCAAGGCGGCTCTTTCTCAATTCTACGAAGAGGACGTCAAGGTCAACCGTGTGTTCCAGGTCCGTTCCCAGAACGACCTGCAACAGGCCCTTGCCGTGGTGGTGCGCGAACCGGGGATGCTGGTCTATACCCTCGTGGACCCGCACCTCTCCGAGGCGGTCGAACGGGTCGCCGAGGAGCAGGGCCTCATCGCGGTGGACCTGCTGAGCAGTCTGATCTACAACCTGTCGCGCTATCTGGGAGCCCCGTCGCGGGAGATTCCCGGACTGCTGCACCGCATCGACACCGACTACCACAAACGGATCGAGGCGGTGGATTTCACGGTCAAGCACGACGACGGCCAGGAGACCCGGCACCTGTACAAGGCCGATCTGGTCCTGGTGGGGGTGTCCCGGTCGTCCAAGACCCCCCTCTCCATGTATCTGGCTCACAAGGGGTATAAGGTGGCCAACGTGCCGCTGGTAAAGGGGATCGAACCCCCCGAGGAGCTGTTCCAGATCGACCCGGCCAAGGTCGTGGGGTTGATCATCGATACCCGGCGCCTGGTGGAGATCCGCACCTCGCGTCTGCTCAACATGCGGCAGAGCCCCCGCGGGAGCTATGCCGATTATCAGCAGGTGGAGGACGAGGTCGCGTTCTGCAAAAAACTGTACCGGCAGCACCCGGAATGGCTGACCATCGATGTGACCAACAAATCGGTGGAGGAATCGGCATCGGAGATCATGCGGCGCCGGGATGAACCGCCCGTCTATTGAAGCGGTTTCCCGAGCGTTTTTCACATAGATGTACCGGGTCGATATTATGAGGGAGGTACACATGAACATTCTCGTGGTTGAAGACGAAAAGAAGGTCGCCAGCTTCATCAAGCGCGGTCTCGAGGACGACAACTACAAGGTCGCGGTGGCCTACGACGGCCTCGATGGCTTCAGGCAGGCCCGGGACGGCGACTACAACCTGGTCATCATGGATATGATGCTGCCCAAAAAGGACGGCATGACGGTGGTCAGGGAGTTGCGGGAAGCGGGAAACCGCGTGCCGGTGCTGATGTTGACCGCCCGCGACAATATGGAGGATATCGTGTCCGGACTGGACGCCGGTTCCGACGACTATCTTACCAAGCCGTTCGCCTTTGCCGAATTGCTGGCCCGCGTCCGTGCGCTCCTGCGGCGAGGCGAGCAGGACCGGGGCGCCGAAATCCGTTTCGCCGACCTGCGGCTCGATCCGGTCAGCCACAAGGTGTGGCGCGGCGTTAAGGAGATCGACCTGACGTCCAAGGAGTATGGCCTCCTGGAGTACCTGATGCGCAATCCCAACGCCGTCCTCTCCCGGGCCATGATCGCCGAGCATGTGTGGGACTACGCCTTCGACAGCTTTACCAACATCATCGACGTGTATGTCAACTACCTGCGCAAGAAGATCGACAAGGATTATCCCGGCAAACTGATCCACACCGTCCGCGGGCAGGGGTATATCCTGCGGGAGGGGTAGCGGGGGGCTTGATTTTTGCCGGTTGATGGATTATTTTTCCAGAAAACGGATCAAGGGCGGCGTCGTGGCTGGTAATGCGATCCGCCCTTGTCGGTTACAAAATCTGGGAGGTCAGAACATGTCCACACCATTCGTGTCCACGGTCCGTCTTCTGGTCGCCGGTCTGATTGCCACCCTGGCAATCCCGGTCATGTCCATCGCCAAACCGATCAGTCCCGACTTCGTCGCCTTGGCGAAACGGCTCAAACCTACCGTCGTCAATATACGGACCACCAAAAACATCAAGCCGCGGCAACGCGCCCGACACCCCCAGCTTCAGCAACCACCCTTCGGCAATTTCTTCGACGATTTCTTCGGCCGCTATTTCGACGAGGCACCGCAACAGCGGCCGCGCCGTGAGCAGGCCCTGGGCACCGGTTTCATCATCAGCGCCGAAGGGTACATCCTGACCAATAACCACGTGGTGAGCGGCGCCGACGAGGTGATGGTCAAGCTTTCCGACGGCCGGGAGATCAAGGGGGAGCTTAAGGGGAGCGACGAAAAACTCGACCTGGCGCTGATCAAGATCAGCGAGAAGGAAAAGTTGCCGGTCGCCGAACTGGGGGACAGCGACAACCTGGAGGTCGGGGAGTGGGTCATGGCCATCGGCAACCCCTTCGGCCTGGCCCAGACCGTCACGGCCGGGATCGTCAGCGCCAAGGGGCGGGTGATCGGCAGCGGACCGTATGACGACTACATCCAGACCGACGCCTCCATCAACCCCGGCAACTCCGGCGGGCCGCTCTTCGATGCCAACGGCCGAGTGATCGGCATCAATACCGCCATCATCGCCGGCGGCCAGGGGATAGGGTTTGCCATCCCCATCAATATGGCAAAGGACATCGTGGCCCAACTCCGGGACAAGGGCAGGGTCACCAGGGGCTACCTGGGGGTCCGCTTCCAGCCGCTGACCGCCGACCTGGCCAAATCCTTCGGCCTGGATTCGGACAAGGGGGCCCTGATCGCCAGCGTGGAGAAGGACACCCCGGCCGATAAGGCCGGACTCAAGGCGGGCGACATCATCCTGGAGTACGACGGCAAACCGATCACCGAGGGGAATGAACTGCCCCGCTACGTGGCGGTCACCCCCATCGACAAGAAGGTCAAGCTGGTGATCTTCCGCGACGGCAAGAAGCAGGTGGTAGGGGTGACCATCGCCCGGCTGAAGGATGGCGAGGCCCAGGCCGCTGCCGCTGGCACCACCGAGAGCGCCTCCATCGGCATCGTGGTGCAGGAACTGACCAAGGAGTTGGCCTCCCGCCTGGGAATCAGGGACACCAAGGGGCTGATCGTCAGCGAGGTGAAGCCCGGCTCGTCCGCCGAGGAGGCGGGGATCGCCGCTGGCGACATGATCATCGAGGTGAACGGCCAGGGGCCGGACACCCAGGAGAAATACAACGCCGCGGTCGCCAAGCTGAAAAAGGGCGACGTGGCCCGCCTGCTCCTGAAGCGCCCCGATGGCGCGCTTTACTACGTTGCCGTAAAGATCGACCAATAACAACGGAGAGGGCGGGCCGCAGGCCCGCCCTTCTCATTTCATCCCGGGAGTCCCCATGTCCGCTCGTTACGTCCAGCCGCTGCGCATCCTGATCCAATTCTGCTTTCTCGCCTTCATGCTCTGGCTGGGGCTCAGGTTCTACCAGTTCGTCCAGTATCTCCGCGTCGGCGGCACTTCCGCCCCCGTGCGTCCCGACGGCGTCGAGGGGTTTCTCCCCATCTCCGGGCTGCTGGGCCTGGCCGGCTGGCTCAAGGGGCTGGGCATCAACCCGGTCCACCCGGCGGCGGTGGTGATCTTCCTGACCATACTCGGCGTATCGCTGCTGCTGCGACGCTCCTTCTGCTCGTGGGTCTGCCCGGTGGCCACCATCTCGGAATGCTCCTGGAAGGGCGGGTTCAAGGGACTCAAACGCAACCTCCGTCTCCCCCGCTGGCTGGACGTAACCCTGCGCGGCCTGAAATACCTGCTGATGACCTTCTTCATCTACTCCATCGCCATCGCCATGCCGGCCGAGGCGCTACGCGACTTCATCTTCTCCGACTACCACAAGGTTGCCGACGTGCGGCTCCTGGACTTCTTCCTCAATATCTCCCCCACGGCCCTGGTGATCATCCTGGTGCTGGTGGCGGCCTCCCTTATCCTGCGCAACCCCTTCTGCCGCTACCTCTGTCCCTACGGCGCGCTGCTGGGGCTCGCGGCCCTGCTCTCGCCGGTACGGGTCACCCGCGACGGTGGCCGCTGCGTCTCCTGCGGGGTCTGCAACCAGGTCTGCCCCACCTATATCGACGTCATGCACAAGCAGAGCGTCAATTCCCCCGAGTGCATCGGCTGCTGGCGCTGCGTCAGCCACTGTCGGGCGGAGGGCGCGCTCTCCATGCGCGTCGTCGGCCGGTTCGTCATCCCCGGCATCGTCTTTGCCGTTTTGGTGGTGCTCTTCTTCTGGGGGGGGACCCTGGCGGGCAAAGTGACCGGCCACTGGCGCACGGCGCTGGATGCCGCCGAGTACGGCAGGCTCCTGGGGAGGTAGGGAGACGGGACCTATAGGTCCCATAGGACTTATACGTCCCATTAGTCCCATAGGTCCCATAATCGTGGCGCAACCCATGAAAATATGTCATACTAACCGACTATTTCAGATACGAAAGGATGCACCCGAATCATGGGAGTTTACGCCAACACCGTCAGCATCACCCAGTACACCATAACCGGCGACCTGCCGAAGAACGACCAGTTCCAGTGGTTTTCCGAAAAACTGTCGGCCCGCGGGTTCCAGTCCATCGAAAACTCCGCCGAAGAATCCTCCGAAGGGTGGACCCTGGTGGACCATCCCGATAACGCCGACTTCGAGGTGCCGTCCGATTTCTGGCGCGACAACTACGTGGTCTTCTCCCTGCGCCGGGACCAGCGCAAGGTGCCGGCCGCCCTGCTCAAATCCCACGCCGGCCGGGAGGAGGGGGCTTTCCTGGCCCAGCACCCCAACCTGCGCCGCGCGCCCAAGAAAAAGCGGGAGGAGATCAAGGAACTGGTGCAGTTGCGCCTGTTGACCAAATCCCTGCCGGTTCCCTCCAGCGTGGACGTGGTCTGGGACCAGAGGAGCGGCGTGCTGACCCTGTTCAGCCTGGGGACCAAGGTCCTGGAGCGCTTCGAGGAGATCTTCCGCAAGACCTTCGATGGGTTCAGCCCGGTGATCGTCCACCCCTTTGCCCGGGCCCGGATGCTGGTGGAGGGGCCGATGCTGGACAAGCTGGAGGCCGCCAACCTGGCCGGATCGGACGCGGTGGCGGCCCAGATCCGGGACAACCAGTGGCTGGGGTGGGATTTCCTTCTCTGGCTCCTCCAGCGGGGGGTGAACGGGGAGGGGGATTTCTCCGTCAGCCGTCCGGGCCATCTCGGCACCGGCGAGCGTTTTTCCGCCTGGATCGACGACCGTATCCAGTTTCAGGGCGGGAGCGAGGAGGGGAGCATCCAGAAGGTCTCCGTCTCCGGTTCCCAGGACAGCTATCTGGAGGCCATCTCGGCCCTCAAGGGGGGCAAGCGGATCACCAGTGCCACCATCTGCATGGAAAAGGACGAAAATCCCTGGAAATTGACCCTCAAGGGGGAGACCTTCGGTTTCGCCTCCCTCAAATGCCCCCAGGTCCGTATCGAGAAGGACGCCACCGTGGATCAGATGAGCGAGCGGGAGGCGGTCTTCTACGAGCGCATGTTCCTGCTGGAGCAGGGCGTCCAGCTCTTCGACAGCCTGTTCGCCGCATTTCTCAACGAGCGCCTGACCGATGCCTGGGGAGCGCGCCTCCAAGCCATTCAGGCTTGGCTGGACGGAAAGTAGCCTATGAAATTCATTGATGAAGTAACCCTGTTCACCGCCTCCGGGCATGGCGGCGCCGGCTGCGTCGCCTTCCGCCACGAGAAGTTCATCGAGTTCGGCGGCCCCAGCGGCGGCGACGGCGGCAAGGGGGGGGACGTGATCTTCGTGGCCACCTCCGGCCTCTCGACCCTGCTGGAACTGCGCCACCGGCCGCACCAGAAGGCCGAAAAGGGGCACAACGGCATGGGCAAGAACCGCCACGGCGCCGGGGGGGAGGACCTGGTGATCAAGGTGCCGGTGGGCACGGTGGTCAAGGATGCCGAGACCGACGAACCGCTGGCCGACCTGACCGAGGACGGTCAAAAGGTGATCCTGCTCAAAGGGGGGCGGGGAGGGCAGGGCAACGCCCGTTTTGCCACCGCCACCAACAAGGCGCCCAAATTCTCCCAGCCGGGGGAGGAGGGGGAGGAGCGTAAGCTGCGCCTGGAGTTGAAGCTGATGGCCGACGTGGGGCTGTTGGGGCTGCCCAATGCGGGCAAGTCGTCCCTCATCAGCAAGATCTCCGCCGCCCGCCCCAAGATCGCCGATTATCCCTTCACCACCATGGTCCCCAGCCTGGGGGTGGTGGCATACAAGAATTACCGTTCCTTCGTGGTGGCCGATATCCCGGGCATCATCGAGGGAGCCCACGCCGGTGCCGGCCTGGGGCACCGTTTCCTCAAGCACCTGGAGCGCTCCGGCATCCTGCTGCACCTGGTGGACATCTCCTGGATGCCGGACCGGGACCCCCTGGCCGAATACCAGGCGGTCTGCCGCGAACTGGCCCTCTTCAGCCCCGAGCTGGCCGCCAAGGAGCAGGTGGTGGTGATCACCAAGACTGACCTCCCCCAGACCCAGGAACGGCTCGCCGAGATCAGGGCGTGGTTCGAAGGGCAGAAGATCACGGTGTTCCCCATCTCATCCGCCACTGGCGAGGGGGTCGAGGCGCTTCTGGACGAGATCGCCCGGCGCTTGTGGGCGGACCGGGATAAGGGATAGACTCTCTACGACAGTTTTGCCACAGGGCCACAGAGGCCCGGAGAAAATCTTTGAGCGAAACGTCCCCCCTCCCTTGACGGGAGGGGGTTAGGGGGTGGGTGAAGCTGCAATCTTGCCCGTTGCATGGCAACCTCCCCCCCACCCCGACCCTCCCCCACAAGGAGGGAGGGGGCTTCTTATTACTAAAGCGTCCAGGACACTGATGATGCGTAAAGAGATATTGAAATCCGTGAAGCGGGTGGTGATCAAGATCGGCAGCCGGGTGCTGACCGATGCCGACGGTGCCCTGGATCTGGCGGTCATCGGGCGGATCTGCCGCGATCTCGCCGCTTTGCATGCCCGGCACCTGCAGGTGGTGGTGGTGTCGTCCGGCGCCATCGCCGCCGGCAGGAGCGAGCTGGGGTTGACGGAAAAACCCCGGACCATCCCCCACAAACAGGCGGCGGCGGCCATCGGCCAGTCGCTCCTCATGCGGGCCTACGAAGAGGCCCTGGAGCCCCACGGCCTGAAGGCGGCCCAGATCCTTCTGACCAGCGAGGATCTGGTCAACCGGCAGCGGTTCCTCAATGCCCGCGCCACCATGGACGCCCTCCTGGGCTTCGGCATCATCCCGGTGATCAACGAGAACGACACCGTGGTGGTGGACGAGATCAAGTTCGGGGACAACGACAACCTGTCGGCCCTGGTCACCAACGTGGCCGAGGCCCATCTGCTGCTGATCCTGACCGATATCGAGGGGTTCTACAGCGCCGATCCCCACCATGACCCGGAAGCCCGGCTGATACCCCTGGTGAAGGGGATCACCCGTGAGGTGGAACGGGCGGCGGGGGGGGCCGACTCCACGGTCGGCACCGGCGGCATGGCCACCAAGGTGGCGGCGGCCAAGAAGGCCGGCAAGAACGGCGTCCCGACCATCATGGTGGACGGCAAGCGCGACGGGATCATTGCCGCGGCCCTGCGGGGCGACGAGGTGGGCACCCTGTTCCTTCCCGCCGCCGTGGGGCTGAACCGGCGCAAACACTGGATCGCCTACACCCTCAAACCGTCCGGCAGGGTGATGGTGGACGAGGGGGCGCGGGAGGTGCTGCTGAAGCGGGGCAAGAGCCTTCTGCCGTCAGGCGTGGTGCGGGTCGAGGGGCGTTTCGACCGGGGAGGGTGCGTGCGGATCTGCGGTCCGGACGGCGTGGAGTTCGCCCGGGGGCTGTCGGATTACTCCAGCGCCGAAACGGCCCGGCTGGTGGGGAAAAAGAGTAGCGAGATCGACGATATCCTGGGGTATCACTACGGAGATGTGATCATCCACCGGGATAACCTGGTGGTCTTGTAACACAGGATTCCCATGACCACATTTCCACTGTCCGAACACATTTTCGGCCTCGCCACGTCCACACCCGCCATGCTGCCGGTGCTGAAGCTCTTCCTCCTCCCCGTCGGTGGCGGCATCCCCGCCGGTGTCATGCTCGCCAGTTCCAAAGGGTTGGCCTGGCCCATCACCACCCTGCTCTACCTGGTCTCGGATGTTGTCCTGGCCCTTGCATTTGAACCGATCCTTCGGCTTTTCGCAACAGTGTGCGGAAAAATTCCCGTATTAACCCGTCTCAGCAAAGCTTTAACGGCCGCAACGGCCCGGAGTGCGGCACATTTCGGCGGCACCGGCGCAGGTCCCGTTACGCTCGTTATGATTGCCTTTGGCATCGATCCCATGACCGGGCGGGCCTCGGCGCTCGCCGCCGGTCACGGCTTCCTTGCCGGCTGGGCCTTTGCCATCGTTGGCGACATGCTGTATTTCGCCGTCATCGCGCTCACGACGCTGCGTCTGAACTCGTACTTTCGGGACCCGAACACGACCATGCTGATCGTCCTCGGCGCGATGTTCGGCGTGCCCATGCTGGTACGTTATTTCCGTTCAAGACGATTGTCCCTTCAAGGGGCCGGGGTAGAGTGATTCGGATCCAGGCCCGGTTCGTCTGCGGGTAAAAGACAACAACCCGCAATTGTTCCGTGGACATAACGCAAACGACCTCCGGGGGGAAGCCACCCCGGAGGTCGTTTGGTATCATGTTATGGTAGTTGTTATGCGATTATTTCCCCTGCACCACGGCGGCGCTGGAGGCGAAGGTTTCCTTGCGTTGCAGTTGCCCGTTGAACACCTCCACCCGGTACCGCACCTCCTGCCCGATGGCGCTGTCGCCACGCACACGCAGGTTGAGGTAGTATTCCGACATCTTGCCGGTTTCCAGGGGATCGATCTTGAACGACAGGGCATCGGCCCCCTCCCGGTGGAACTGGGGGTTCTCGGCGTCCGGGAATTCGAACTGGGGCGGCAGGAACAGCCGTCCGGTCAACTCCTGGGCCGTTTGGGACCCGATGTTCAGCACGGTCATGCGGTAGCGGACCTGTCCGCCCGGAACGATGCTCTGGCTGGCCGGTCGGGCGACGACACGCACCAGCGGCGCGGTGATGGTCACCAGGGTCTCCTTCGTCAGAGCAACATCGTCGAAGCGTGCGGAAACCGCCTTGAGCGACACGCTCTTGCGTTCGCCATCCACCCGGTCGGAGGGGATATGGAACGAGATTGCGCCCTTGAAGGATTGCCCCGCCGCGACGGTCACACGGCCTGGCGCCGCGCCCGGCGTCGTCTCGGCCGACAGTTGTGCACCGTATTCCGCGGGGGCGCTGACCTCCAGGAGGTACTCCTCGCTGTTGCCGGTGCGGTTGGCGATCTCGAAGGGGAGCGTCCCGTTCTGGCCCGCCTGGGCGATCCGGCTCTTCTCCACAGTGATGGCGGTGGCGGTGCGGATCGTCTCCTTGGCGGCCTTTTCAGCCGCAATCCGTTCCCGCTCCCTCCGTTCCAGTTCGGCCTTCTCCCGGGCGATGCGTTCCTGTTCGGTCTTGAGCCGGGCCAGGCGTTCCTGTTCCTGCCGTTCGGCGATGGCCCGCTCGATGGCGAGCTGCTCGTTGCGCACCTTTACGGCGGCCATGTGCAGCGCCCTGTTCTCCGTGAGTTTTTCGCCCTTGTGCAGGCGAGCCCCCAGGGTGAGCAGGTCGTCTTCGATGCTCGACCGCAAGGGGGTAGCCGGAAATTCGCTGGTGAACTGGTTGACGGTTCGGGCTGCCAGCGCATTGTCGCCCGATTTCAGGCCGGAACGGGCCAGGAGCAGCAGGGAAACGTCCTTGAGCGGGGTATCGGGGAAGACCAGGGTAAGCTGTTTGACCTTGTCGATGGCCAGGAGGTAATCCTTCTTCTGGTAGGCGTTGAAGGCCTCGACAAAGAGGTTGGAGTCGTCAAGCTCCGCCGCCGGGGCGCAGAGCGCCCCGGCGAGCAGAAGGAAAAGGGCCAGCGCCGGGATGACGAGGGAGGTGATCGCTGAACGACGCATGGGCAGTTACTCCACGAAGCTTTTGAGTTTTTTGCTGCGGCTGGGGTGGCGCAGCTTGCGCAACGCCTTGGCCTCGATCTGGCGGATACGTTCGCGGGTGACCTCGAAATCCTGGCCGACCTCCTCCAGGGTGTGGTCGCTCTTCTCGCCGATGCCGAAGCGCATGCGCAGGACCTTTTCCTCGCGGGGGGTCAGGGTTGACAGCACCCGGGCCGTCTGCTCGGAAAGGTTGGCCTTGATGACCGCCTCGATAGGCGATATGACGGCCTTGTCCTCGATGAAATCCCCCAGGTGGGAATCCTCTTCCTCGCCGATGGGGGTCTCCAGGGAGATCGGTTCCTTGGCGATTTTGAGCACCTTGCGCACCTTGTCCAGGGGCAGTTGCATCCGCTCGGCGATCTCCTCGGGGGAAGGCTCGCGGCCGTTCTCCTGGACCAATTGGCGGCTGGTGCGGATCAGTTTGTTGATGGTCTCGATCATGTGGACCGGGATACGGATGGTGCGGGCCTGGTCCGCGATGGCGCGGGTGATGGCCTGGCGAATCCACCAAGTGGCGTAGGTGGAGAACTTGTAGCCGCGCTGGTATTCGAACTTGTCCACCGCCTTCATCAGGCCGATATTCCCCTCCTGGATCAGGTCCAGGAACTGAAGGCCGCGGTTGGTGTATTTCTTGGCAATGGAGACCACCAGGCGCAGGTTGGCCTCGATCAGTTCCGACTTGGCGATCCGGGCCTTGGCCTCACCCTGCTCGATGGCTTTCAGGGCGGTGGAGAGGTCGCTGGCCTTGAAACCGGACTCCTGCTCCACCTTCTGCAACTTGCGGGCCGCGTTGCGCAGGCGTTTTTCCAGCTTCTGGGTCTCCTCGACCCCCAGCTTGAGCTTTTTGAGCTCGGAGATGGCCTTCTCGTCCTCCTGGTGGAGTTTGTCAACCAGCACCCTCAGCTTCTCCGCCGGGATGATGGTCTCCAGATCGATGAGTTCCGTCCCCAGTCGCTCCACCTTGATGGAGAGCTCCTTGAGGCGCTCGGCGATCTTGTTGATGTGGCGGTCCTTCAGGCGCAGGGACTTGAGCAGGTCGGCCTGCCGTTCCTTGGCTTCGCGCCCCTTTTTCTCGAACTCTTTTTTCTTGGCCGCCGACTTGGCCGCCCCCAACTGCTCGGCCAGTTCGGTCAGAAGCTGGTCCTGGGCAGCGATCTCATCGATGACCGCAAGGATGCGCGTCTTCTGCACATCCTCCTCGTCCTCCTCCAACTCCTCTTCCTCGACCTCCTTGCTGATCTCGGAGGCGTTCATCTGGAATTTGCGCAGTTTGTCCCCCAGTTGCAGGACCTCGCGCACGGTGATGGGGGTATTGAGGATGATGCCGGCCACGTCCCGCTCGCCGTCCTCGATGCGCTTGGCGATCTCTACCTCTCCCTCGCGGGTGAGCAGGGAAACCGAGCCCATCTCGCGCAGGTACATGCGCACCGGGTCGCTGGTCCTGCCGATGGAGCCGGGCTCGAACTCGACCTCTTCGGCCTCCCCCTCGGCATCCTCGTCCTCTTCAAGGTCTATCTTCATCTTGGGGATCTTGACTTTTTGGGCGGAGTCAACAATTTCGATATCCATATCCCCGAACATGCCCATGACGTCATCGATCTGATCGGTGGCGATATCGGGCGGGAGTATGTCATTGACCTCGTCGAAGGTGAGGAAACCCTTTTCCTTGCCGAGGTCGATCAATTGTTTCACATCGTCCATGTTCTTCTTTGCCATTTTTCACCTCAAATGCAGCCCGTGGGCTACAGCTTCGATTTTCTGGTACGCAAGGCGTCGGCCTGCTGCAAGAGCGCTCGGTATGCGTCGCTGTCCGGATCCAGGACCGCCAGTTGTGCGGCGATGTCGCGGATGGAGTGGAGCGCACGCTTCTCTTTGTTGCGCTTGTAGTTGGCAAGGACCGTTCGCCAGTCTATATCAGCCAGGTGATCGTCGTTCACGAGCACCTGGGAGAGAATCCGCCTCTGGTCGGGATCTTCCAGCCGATCCAGGAGGTTCTGCACATCACTCGAATCATCGTTGCTGTCGAGCGAAACGAGTACCGCTTCGGCCACCTGTCGGTGCGGTTCCTCGAAAAAGTTATCCACCCCGAATGCGCGGATTTCGCCCCGCGCCTCGGGATACCTGATCAATAGGGCCAGCAGGGTGTCCTGGGAACGGTCCCCCTGATGTGCCGGGGGTTGGCTTCCGGCGGGCATATCCCGTGCCGTGACCTGCATCCCTCCCTGGCGCTTGCGGAAGGCGTGCACCGTGATGCCCAGCAGGCGGCAGATTTCCTTCTCGTACAGGTCCCGCTCCACCGGATCGGCGATCTTCTTGAAGCGGGGGATCACCTCGTCGATGACCCGCACCTTGTTGTCCACGCTGTCCGGTGGGATGCGGACCAGCAGGGAGCGGACAAAGTGATCGAATATGGGCCGCGCCTTGTCCCGGCAGGTCGTGAAGGCCTCCACAGGGTTTTTGGCCAGAAAACTGTCCGGGTCGTCCCCGCTGGGCAGGGTGATGACGTAGGCCGGCATGCGCTGGTCGAGAAACAACTCCATGGAGCGAAAGGTCGCCTTGAGGCCGGCGGCGTCGCTGTCGAACAGGGTGTAGACCCTTGCCGCGTGGCGCTTGATCAGCCCCGCATGGATTGTCGTCAACGCCGTGCCGCAGGTGGCGACCACATTGCGTATCCCGGCCCGGTACAGGGCCAGGTGATCGAAATACCCCTCCACGATGATGACGCTGTTCTCGGTTCTGATGGCCGGCAAGGCCATGTCCAGGCCGAACATCACTGCGCTTTTGTGATACAGCGGCGATTCCGGCGAGTTGATGTATTTGGGGAGCGACGTATCCAGCACCCGTCCGGCAAAGGCTATGACGCGCCCCTTATGGTCGCGGATCGGGAAGATCAGGCGATTGCGGAACAGGTCGTGCCAGCCGTTGTCCCCTTTACGTAGTATACCCAGTTTTTGGGCAGTTTCCAGGTCCGCGCCATGGGTTTTGAGATGTTTGGCCAAGCCGTCCCACCGGTCCGGGGCAAAGCCGAGCCGGTAATCGGCGGCCAGGGCCTCGTCCACGGCCCGATCCTTGAGATAATTCCTGGCAGCCTGTCCCGCGGGCTCCTTGAGGAGCACCGTCCGGAAATACTCTTCGGCAAGCTCGTTGATCCGCTGGAACTGCTGCCGTTCGTCCTGGGCGTGCCGTTCGGCCGGGGTCAACTGCCGTTCCTCGATCTCGATCCCGGCCTTCCGGGCCAGGAGCTTGACCGCTTCCGGGAACCCGACCCCCTCCATTTTCATGACAAAGGAGAAGGCGTTGCCCCCCTCGCCGCAGCCGAAACAGTGAAAGATCTCCCGGGCGGGGTTGACGTTGAACGATGGGGTCTTTTCCCCGTGAAACGGACACAGCCCCACATAATTCGCCCCGGCGCGTCTCAGTTGGACGTAATCCGAGACAACCTCAAGTATGGAGACGCGTTCCGCAATCTCCCGCACCTTTTCTTCGGGGATCATTGTTGTGTGGTGGCTCCGCTCCGCCAGTGTGAGAGTATTTTATCGCCCGTCTGCGCCAGCATGCTGGCCGATTCCGTGTTCTTGATCCTGGCTTTCAGCTTTTCCGGCATGAAGCCTGCTGTGGCGGTGCTGAACAACAGGCTGAGCAACAGCACCCCCTCGGCCGTCCCGATCAACAGTCCTCCCACCCGGTTGAGGCCCCCCAGCATGACGAGGCGCAGGGCGGTGGTGACGATGTTGCCGACAACGTGGACGATGATGCCCGTTATCAGCAGGATCAGGATGAAGGCCAGAAAGGCGCAGATCTGCATCGGCAAATGCGTGATGGCCCGTATCGGCTGTGAAACGGCCGGATAGAAGTGATACGCCAGCCAGGCGCCCAGAAGCAGGCCGGCCAGGGAGGACGCTTCGTTGACGAGTCCGCGAGCCAGTCCCTTGAGAGCAAAAAAGAGGAGAACCGCTAGAATAATGATATTGAAAGCATTCATCGGGGAACCATGTGCCGGCTGTCGGGCAGAGATATCGGCCTGTGCGCGTCCTCCCGGTGGTTGTTGCTCATGGGGGGCGTCACATTACTCCTGATTGGTACAGACGTCATTGCACAGACAATTGTTACACGGAAGGGGCGATCAAAAGATAGCCCCTTCCGTGTAACAGAATACAGAACTTCGATCACCGGAAACCACCGGCAGGCACATCAGGAGAGGAGCCGCCTGACCGTGTCGCTGACGGTCTTCCCGTCAGCCCGGCCCGCCGTCAGGGGGGTAAGGGCCTTCATGACCCTGCCCATATCCTTGATGCCGTGGGCTTCTGTTTCCCCGATGACCTTGGCCACCAGTTCGGCGATCTCGTCGCCGGTCAGTTGGGCAGGAAGGAAGCCGAGCAGAACCGCCAACTCAGCTTCCTCCTTTGCCACCAGATCGGGACGGTTGCCCTCGCCGTAGAGCCGGATCGACTCGCGGCGTTGTTTCACCATGGAGGAGATGACCTCAATGACTCCCTGATCGTCCAACTCCCGCTGCTGCTCGATCTCGCGGTTCTTGATCGTGGAGCGGACCATGCGAACAGCCGAAAGGCGCAGGTCATCCCGCGCCTTCATGGCTTGTTTCATCGCTGTATCAAGTTGTTCCTTGAGTGTCATGTCTTGTCCTAATCTACCATCTTACGCTGTTTCTTGAGGGCGCGCTTACGTGCGGCGATCGCCTTTTTCTTCCGTTTGATGCTTGGCTTCTCGTAGTGCTCGCGTTTGCGAACCTCCGAAAGAATCCCCGCCTTTTCGCACTGTTTCTTGAACTTCTTCAGGGCGAGTTCAAATGGTTCATTTTCCTTGATCTTTACTCCCGGCATCCATAATCCCCCCCCTCATTGTAAAGTGGCACATCCTGATACGTATGAGGCCGTTATGTAAGAATTTCGCAAGATTGTTATCATAACAGCAAATATTCCATTGTCAATATAAAAGTCGATACAACGACCTGACACGGGGAAAAGGTCAACATCCGCCACAGAGACACAGAGACACGGAGAACGTCAAAGGCATAACCTTTTTTCAGGGGGGGGCCGGCGCTTTTCCCCAGTTTTGGGTTTTCCTCTGAGTCTCTGTGTCTCTGTGGCAGATTTGAGATTTTATCGGGATGTTATGCCGGGCGGGAGTTCTTCTCCTCGATGCCCGACATGCCGAAACGCCGGCGCAGCTCGGCGAAGATCTCCTCGGGGGGGATGTCGCAGTACCCCAGAAGGACCAGGAGATGGAAGACGAGATCGCTGGTCTCGTAGACGATCTCATCGCGCTTGCCCCCTTTGGCGGCGATGACCACCTCGGTCGCCTCTTCCCCGACCTTCTTGAGGATCTTGTCGATCCCCTTGTGCATCAGGGATGCGGTATAGGAGTTCTCCGTGGGGTTGTTCTTGCGGTCGAGGATGACCTGGTACACCGCCTGGATGATGTCGTCGCGTTCGTTCATAATCTTACCGCCACCCCTTTATCGTGAAGATACTGTTTGGCCTCGCCGATGGTGTACTCCCGGTAGTGGAAGATGGAGGCGGCCAGACAGGCCCCGGCCCCCGCCTTCACGAAGCCGTCGTACAGGTGTTCCAGGTTTCCCACGCCCCCCGAGGCGATGACCGGTATGGAGACCGCGTCCACGATGGCCCGGGTCAACTCCAGGTCGTACCCGTCCTTGGTGCCGTCCCGGTCCATGCTGGTGAGGAGGATCTCACCCGATCCGTACTCCTCCATCCTCACGGCCCATTCCACGGCGTCGATGCCGGTGGGCGTGCGGCCGCCATGGGTGTAGACCTCCCAGCGCTGTTCTCCCGGCACGCGGCGGGCGTCGATGGCCACCACGGTGCATTGAGAGCCGAAGCGCTCGGCCGCCTCCTGGACGAATTCCGGCCGCTGCACGGCGGCGGTGTTGATGGAGGTCTTGTCCGCCCCGGCGTTCAACAGGCGGCGGATGTCGTCCACGGTGCGGATGCCGCCACCCACGGTGAGCGGCATGAAGACCCGCTCGGCGGTGCGGCGCACCACGTCGATGATGATGTCACGCTCGTCGCTGGAGGCGGTGATGTCCAGGAAGGTCAGCTCGTCGGCCCCCTGCCGGTCGTACATCTCGGCGATCTCCACCGGGTCCCCGGCGTCCCGCAGTTCCAGGAACTGTACCCCCTTGACGACCCGGCCCCCCTTGACGTCCAGGCAGGGGATGATGCGTTTGGTCAGCATGTCAGGCCTCTCCCTTGGTGATGGCGATCGCTTCGGCCAGCTTGATGGCGCCGGTGTACACCGCCTTGCCGGTGATGACCCCGGTGACGCCGCTCTTCTCGATGGCCATGAGGTTTCTGATGTCCTCCAGGCGGGAGACCCCGCCCGAGGCGATCACCGGGATGGCGACGGCTTCGGCCAGAGCCCTGGTGGCCTCCAGGTTGGGCCCCTGCAACATGCCGTCGCGGCTGATGTCGGTGTAGATGATGGCCGCAACCCCGAACCCCTCGAATTTCCGGGCCAGGTCGGCGGCGCTGATGTCGGTCACCTCGGCCCACCCCTGGACCGCCACCATGCCGTTCTTGGCGTCGATGCCCACCACGATTTGACCGGGGAAGCGGCGACAGGCCTCCTTCACCAGGTCCGGGTTGCGCTGGGCTGCCGTGCCGATGATCACCCGGGACAGCCCCAGGGCCAGATAGGCCTCGATGGTGGCCAGATCGCGGATGCCGCCCCCCAGTTGGGCCGGGATGGCGATCGCCTTGATGATGGCCTCGATGGCCGACCGGTTCTTCGGCTCGCCGGCAAAGGCGCCGTCCAGGTCCACGATGTGCAGCAGTTCGGCTCCCTGGCGCTGCCACTCCAGGGCCTGGGCGGCCGGGTCGTCGTTGAACACCGTATCCTTATCCATCAGCCCCTGTTCGAGGCGGACGCAACTTCCTTCCTTGAGATCAATGGCGGGTATGACGATCATGGGTACCTTTCGTTCGGCAGGTTGTTGAAAAACAGCCATCTCGCCGCCGTCCTCGAACGCCCTTTCGTGCGGCGTAGCGCTGCTACGCCTCCTCAGGGCCTTCTGCGGGTGCGACGATCTGACTATTTTTGAACAACCTGAGTTTTCACAACTTAATTAGACGTTAATCAGATCAATCCTTCATCGCGGCGAAGTTCCGCAATATCCGCAACCCCACGTCCTGGGACTTCTCCGGGTGGAACTGGGTGGCGACGATGTTGTCCCGCCAGACCGAGGAGCAGAACTGGATGCCGTAGTCGGTGGTGGTGGCGGTGACGCCGTCGTCGTCCGGCTTCACGTAGTAGGAGTGCACGAAGTAGACATTGGCGTTGTCGGCGATCCCCTCGAAGGCGGGGGGGCGGCGCTTGAAGGAGAGCTGGTTCCACCCCATCTGGGGGACCTTGAGCTTTTCCCCCCCTGCCTCCATCCCTTCGGGGAAACGGAGCACGTGGCCGGGGATCACCCCCAGGCCCTTGTAGAGGCCGAATTCGGTGCTGTCGGTGAAGAGGAGTTGCATGCCGACGCAGATCCCCAGAAAGGGGCGCCCCTGGGCGATGACCGAGAGGATCGGCTCCACGAAGCCGGCGGCCTCCAGGTTGCGCATGCAGTCGCGAAAGGCGCCCACCCCCGGCAGGACGATCTTTTCGGCTTCCAGCACCACCCGGGGATCGGCGGTAACCACCGCCTCGAAGCCGACCTTTTCGAAACCCTTCTGGACGGAACGGAGGTTGCCCATCCCGTAGTCGATGATTGCTATCATTTTATTCCGCTCGCAGTGAGGTGGGGGCCGTACTTCCGGTCGACACCCTTGATGTGGTTGATGAGCCAGTCCTGGAGGAACACGATCACGTCCTGGGTCAGGAGGGTCTCGCCGGCGTTGAACTTGCGTTGGAGATCGAGCACCTGGTCCACCAGTTTGGTATGGTGCTGTTTGTGCTGGGCCGCCTCGGGGTAGCCCGACGTGCGGAAGGCATCTTCCTCGGCGCCGAAATGGGAAGCGGTGTATTCGATCAGGCGGCCGAGGATCGAGCCGATGGCCTCCTTGCTCCGTTTTTGCTGCATGGCGTCGTGCAGTTCGTTGACCATGTCGAACAGCTTCCGGTGCTGCTGGTCGAACAGGCTGACCCCGGTGGCGAAGCTGCTGTCCCACTCCATGACCTTGGCGAGGCGGAAGTGGCCGACCAACTGGTGCAGTTCATCCACCTGCTCCGCAAGCTTGCCGGTGGCCGCGGTGGTGCTCCGGGCGTTCTCTACGTTGCCGTTGACCACGTCGGTGATCATCTGGATGTTGTTGGTGATCTCCTGGGTGGTGGCGGTCTGCTCCTCGGCCGCGGTGGCGACCTGGCTGATCTGCATGGTCAGGTCGTTGATCCTGTTGAGGATGTCCTCCAGCGCCTCCCCGGAGCGGGTGGTTTCCGCGGTGCCCCGCTTCACCTCACCGACCCCCTCGGACATGGAGCCGACGGCGGCCTGGGTTTCCTCCTGGATGGACTTGATCATGGTGCTGATCTCTTTGGTAGCTTTGGTGGTGCGTTCCGCCAGGGCCCGCACCTCGTCGGCCACCACGGCGAAGCCGCGTCCCTGCTCCCCGGCCCGGGCCGCCTCGATGGCGGCGTTCAAGGCCAGCAGGTTGGTCTGGTCGGCGATGTCCTGGATGGTGTTGACGATGGCCCCGATCTGGTCCGAGCGTTGCCCCAACCCCTCAACGGTGGTGGACGATTCGTTGACCCGCTGGGCGATGTTGTCCATCAGCCGGGCGCTGTTCTGGACCAGTTGGGCGCCACTGTGGGTCTGGTCCGTGGCCTTTTGGGCGTTTTCGGCGGCGAACAGGCAGTTGCGGGCGATATCCCCCGACGTGGCGGACATCTCCTCGCTGGCGGTGGCGATGGTACTCGCCTGCTGGGCCACATCCTCGGCCGCCAGGGCCATGGAATGGGTCGTGGAGCTGACCATCTCCACCGAGTCCCGGACCAGGTCCGCCACGGAGAAGAATTGCCGCATGGCCTTGTTCATGTCGGTCATCATGCTGTTGAAGGCAACGGCAAGACGGCCCAGTTCGCCGTCGCCCGTGACCTCCGCGCGCACCGACAGGTCGCCATCTGCGGCCTTTTCCAGGGCGCCCACCAGGCCGGCCAGGGGGCTGAAGGCGCGGCTGCTGATGATGCCGAGGACCAGTGACGTGGCGGCCACCATGGCCAGGCCGAAGAGGATGTCGAGCCAGAGCGCATTTCCGGTATTCAGGGTGACCATGGCCGTTACGCCCAGCAGGATGACGATGGTGTTGCCGATGATGACGCGTACGATAAATGACATAGGTACCAAGCTCCTTGGGGGATGATTGCACAGTTCAACGCGTTGTCACCGGCGTCGTTGCCAGTGATGCTAATAATAGTGGCTTCATAGGACCTATGGGACTCATAGGACTTATGAGTCCCAGAAGTCTTTTGCTACGCGATGCGGGAAAAGTCGGCGACCTGCCCGAACATGCGGGCGATGGCCGTTAAAAGGGCCAAGCGGTTGGTCCGTATCCGCTCGTCCTCGGCCATGACCATGACCTTGTCGAAGAAGGCGTCGATGGGGCCGCGCAGGGTGGCGATCTCGGCCAGGGCCTCCTGCCAGCGTCCAGCGGCAATGCCCGCCTCCGCCGAGTTCTTCACCGTCTGGAAGGCCGTGTACAACCCGGTTTCCGCGCTGTCCTGGAACAGGGCCGGATCGACCGGCGCGTCCAGCCCCTCCTTGATGATGTTGCCGACCCGCTTGAAAGCCCCGGTCAGCGGCTCGAAATCGGGGTGGGACTTGAATTGGGCCAGGGCCGCGATGCGGTCCCGGACCTGCACGAGATCATCGAAGCCCGCAGATACCGCCGCCTCGATGACATCGGCGGGGTAGCCGCCCGCCAGCAGGTTGACGAAGCGGCCGCGGAAAAACTCCCCGACCTCGGCTGCAGCCTGTTCCTTGGGACGCGTCAGTTTGGCGGCCAACAGGTCCAGTGCCCGGTCGATCAGGGCGGTCAGAGAAAGGCGGTAGCCCCTGTCCAGGATCGTGGCGATGATGCCGATGGTGGCGCGCCGGAGGGCATAGGGGTCGGCGGCGCCGGTGGGGATGAGCCCCACGCTGAAGCAGCCGCAGACCGTGTCCAGCTTGTCGGCAATGGAGACAAAGGCGCCGATGTCCGAGGCGGGCAGTTCGCCGCCGGCCTGGATCGGCAGGTAATGCTCGGCAATGGCGCCCGCCACCGCCGGTTCCTCACCCTCCAGCAGGGCGTACTCGCGCCCCATGATCCCCTGGACCTCCGGGAACTCGCCCACCATGCCGCTCACCAGGTCGGCCTTGCAGAGCCAGGCGGCGCGTGCCGTCTGCCCCTGGACCGCCGGGTTGAGCTGCCCCGCCAGCCCTTGGGCCAGGGTGCGGAAGCGTTCCATCTTTTCGAAGGAGGTGCCCAGTTTCTGCTGGTAGACCACCTTCTTGAGCGCCTCCACCCGGTCGTCCAGCTTGACCTTCTGATCTTCCTCGAAGAAGAAGCGGGCGTCGGAGAGCCGGGCCCGCAGAACCCGCTCGTTCCCCTTGACCACCACCGAGGGGTCCTCGGTCAGGGTGTTGTTGATGGTGATGAAGCCGGGCAACAGCTTGCCGCCCTCGTCCACGATGGAGAAGTAGCGCTGATGGCTGCGCATGGAGGTGATGAGCACCTCCTTGGGCACCTTGAGAAACTCGGGGGAGAAGGTGCCGTGCACGGCGCTGGGGTACTCGGCCAGGTAGACGATCTGGTCCAGCAACTCCTCGTCCGGCAGGAGGTGGCCGCCCGCGGCCTTGGCCACGCGGTGCGCCTCGCGGCGAATGATCTCCTTGCGCTTTTCCGGGTCCGGGATGACGAAATGCCGCTCGCATTCCTCCAGGTAGTGGGCAAAGTTGTTCACCGGAAAGGTGGTGTTGGCCATGAAACGGTGGCCGCGGGACAGGGTGCCGCTCTCCACGATGCCGAAGGAAAACGGCACGACGACGCCGTCGAACAGGGCCACGATCCAGTGGATCGGCCGGGCGAAGCGCACGTCCAGGTCGGCCCAGCGCATGGACTTTTTGAAGGGGATGTCGGCGATCAGCTTGGGCAGAATCTCGGACAAAAGCTCGTGGGTCGGCCGGCCGGTCACCTTTTTCGTCACCGCCAGGTACTCGCCCTTCTCGGTGACAACGGTCGTAAGCTCACCGACATCGACCCCCTGCCCCTTGGCAAAGCCTTCGGCGGCCCTGGTCGGTTTGCCGTCGGCGTCGTAGGCGGCCTTCACGGAGGGACCGGTAGCGGTGATCTCGGCGTCGGGCTGCAGGGAGGGAACCCCCTTGACCACCAGCGCCAGACGGCGGGGCGTGGCCAGGGTCTGCACCATGTCGAAGGTAAGACGGGCATTGGTCAGCTCCCGGCTGATCATGGCCTCCATCTCGGCCAGGGCGCGGGGGATGAACCCGGCCGGGATCTCCTCGGTGCCGATTTCGAGAAAAAGTTCTTTGGCGCTCATCGTGCGGCACCTCCTTTCAAGAGCGGGAATCCGAGACGCTCTCGCATCCGCAGGTATTCTTCCGCACAGGTGCGGGCCACGTTGCGTACCCGGCCGATGTAGGAGGCGCGCTCGGTGACCGAGATGGCGCCGCGGGCATCCAGCAGGTTGAAGGTGTGGGAGCACTTCATGACAAAGTCGTAGGCCGGCAGCACCAGCCCTTTTTCCGCCAGGCGGAGGCACTCCTGCTCATACTTGCTGAATTGTTCCAGGAGGAGGGACACATCGGCCTCCTCGAAGTTGTAGCGGGAAAACTCCACCTCGCTCTCGTGGTGGATGTCGCCGTACTTCACCCCTTCGGTCCACACCAGGTCGTAGACATTGTCCACCCCCTGCAGGTACATGGCGATCCGCTCGCAGCCGTAGGTGATCTCGCCCGAAACCGGCTTGAGGTCGATGCCCCCCGCCTGCTGGAAATAGGTGAACTGGGTGATCTCCATGCCGTCCAGCCACACTTCCCATCCCAGTCCCCAGGCCCCCAGGGTCGGCGATTCCCAGTCGTCCTCCACGAAGCGGATGTCGTGCTTGGCGGGGTCGAGGCCGATGGCCCGCAGGGAATCCAGGTACAGGTCCAGGATATTGATGGGGGAGGGTTTCTGGATTACCTGGAACTGGTAGTAGTGTTGCAGGCGGTTGGGGTTCTCTCCGTAGCGGCCGTCGGTCGGCCGTCGGGAAGGCTCCACGTAGGCCGCCTTCCACGGCTCGGGCCCCAGAACCCGCAGGAAGGTGGCCGGGTTGAAGGTCCCGGCCCCTTTTTCCGTGTCGTAGGGCTGCTGGATGATGCACCCCTGCTTGGCCCAGTAACCTTGCAGGGAGAGGATAAGATCCTGAAATGTCACGATTATGCCTCCGAAAGGGGAAAAGATTAAAAAGAACCGTTAAAATAGCAGGTATGGGGGCGCCGGTCAAGGATGAGCATGTGGGCCACTGTCGGTAATTCGCCGGGATATGGCGCCGCGGAAGGCGTCAATAGAAATAGGACAACGACAGGACGGCGATCAGCGCCACGAAGATATAGAGGATGTAACTGTTCAACTGGCCGTTCTGCAACCTGCGGATGAGGGCGAGACGCCGGTCCACGGCGCCAAGGAACGGGAGGATCCCCTTGTCCAGCACCACCTCCGGGACGTGGGACTCGAAGCGCTCCGGGCCCGGGAACAGCTTGTTGGTGGCCGGTTCGTGGCGTTCGGGGCGCAGAATCGCGGCGAAGATGCCCACCAGCATCCCGGCGAAGGATGAGGCCGTATACTCCATGGCGGCGGAGGGGGCGGCATAGCCGCAGTCCCACGTGCCGGTCTCCTCCAGCGGTTTCGCCTTGAGGCGGTTGATGTAGAAGACCGTCAGGAGGCAGACGAGCAGGAACAGGATCGCCGCCCCAATGCTCAGCCCGACCAGGCCGGCGGTGGTCTGGATCGACGGGAGCAGGGCGTCCCGTTGGGGGAACAGGGCGGCGATGACCGGCTCCAGGATGCGGGTGGCGCTAAACGGCAGCACCCCGATCAGGAGGCAGCAGACGGCCAGGATACCCATGGCGCCGGTGGCGGCCGGGTGCTCGTGGCGGGGGGGCAGGGGGCTGCGGGGCAGGCCTAGGAACACGGTGCCGTAGACCTTGACGAAGCAGGCCAGGGCCAGGCCGCCGGTCAGCGCCAGCGCCGGTACGGCCAGGGCCAGAAAGGCGGCGCTGCTGCCGGGCGAGGTGGCGAACCCGGTGAACATGCCGAGGTACAGGAGAAATTCGCTGACAAAACCGTTCAGGGGGGGCAGGCCGCAGATGGCCACGCTGCCGGTCAGGAAGGCCGCGGACGTGATGGGCAGGGCCCGGGCCAGGCCTCCCATGCGGTCGATGTCGCGGGTACCGGTGCCGTGCACGACGATCCCGGCCCCCAGGAAGAGCAGCGACTTGAACAGGGCGTGGTTAACCACGTGCAGCAGGGCTGCCGCCATGCCAAGGACGAACATGATGCGGTTGCCGGTGGCAAGGCCGCACAGGGCGACCCCCATGGCCATGACGATGATGCCGATGTTCTCGATGCTGTGATAGGCCAACAGGCGCTTGATGTCGTGCTGCCCGATGGCGAAGAGGACGCCGGCGACGGCGGAAACGATCCCCAGGCAGAGGAACAGCGCCCCCCACCAGAGGGGGGGCTGCCCGAAGAAGGAGAGTACCCGGATCAGCCCGTAGATCCCCAGCTTGAGGACGATGCCCGACATGAGCGCCGAGATGTTGCTCGGGGCGTTGGCATGGGCCCCCGGGAGCCAGACGTGGAGCGGCATGATGCCCGCCTTGATGCCGAAGCCCAGGAGGGCGACCAGGAGGATTGCCGTGGCCGCCGAGCCGTTCGGGTCGAGGGAGCCGGGGGGAGGGAAGAGCGAGCCGCCCATGGTGGGGGACAGGGCGAACAGGACGAACAGGGAGATGGTGGTCCCGTGGCTGGCCACCAGATAGTGGAGGCCGGCCCGGCTGACCTCCGGTTTGTCGTGTTCCAGGCACATGGCCAGGAACGTGCCAAGGGCCATGGCTTCCCAGAAGAACAGCAGCGTGATGCCGTTGGCGGCCAAAAGCAGCATGACGATGGCCGCCACAGCCACGCCGAAATAGAACGTGACAAGGGATTCGCCCCGGTTGTCCGGCGTGGTGGAGCAGTAACCGCAGCCGTAGAGGGAGATGCAGGTGGCGACGATGAAGAGGGGGATGAAAAAGAATGCCGACAGGGGGTCGAGGCGAAAGGCCAACTCGCCCATGGGGAAGTGCCACGCCAGTGCGTAGGCGCCCCCCGGCCCGTCTTTGAGAAGGACCCACAACGCGGCGCCCAGGCCGGCCAGGGCGCCGGCCGCCATGAAGCCGCCTGAAATTCTGCGGCCGGTAAAGAGCGGTACGCGGGGCCACAGGGCCGGGATGCCGGAAAGAAGGCAGAAAAGGGCTGCGACCAGTGCCAGTTCAAGGGGACTCATTAAAAGCGCCAATCCTTGCACAGAGGGCTTCTGCAATGAATAGTATACTGTTTTATAGCGCCTCCCTCTCGTCATGGTCAAGACAATTAACGGAGAAATAAGAGGTTTATCGTTTATTTTATTGTTGACAAGGCCGAGTTTTTAAGGCTAACGTTTTTTAAACCTCTAACTCGTTTCCTAAAGAAGAAAAAACTCGACCTCATATAAAAACAAAATCCCGTTTACGTAACTTATTTGTGCGAATCTCCGAGTGAATCCTTAATCAATTTAGCTGGTTCCCAATTTGTAGGAAGTTTCCTGCCCAGGCACGTTCCTTCCAGAGCCGCATTTGAGGTCAATTTTTCGAATTGGCGCTAGTGTGATTATAGTGAAAATCCCCGAAATCCATTGAACCCCATTTTATCCCACAGCCGCACGTATGTGTCGCGTTACACGCAGGAGAACCGATGAATTTACAGGAACTTAAAGGCAAAAAGATCAACGAGCTCAACACCATTGCCCGTGATCTCAACATTGAGGGTGCGTCCAGCCTGCGCAAACAGGATCTGATCTTTGCCATCCTCAACGCCCAGACCGAGCAAAACGGCATGATCTTTGGCGAAGGGGTTCTTGAAACCCTGCAGGACGGTTTCGGCTTTCTGCGCGCCACGGACTACAACTACCTGCCGGGCCCGGACGACATCTACGTCTCCCCCAGCCAGATTCGGCGCTTCAACCTACGCACCGGCGACACGGTCTCCGGCCAGATCCGCCCCCCCAAGGAGGGTGAGCGCTATTTCGCCCTGCTCAAGGTGGAAACGGTCAACTTTGAACCCCCCGAGGTCGCCCGGGACAAGATCCTGTTCGATAACCTCACGCCGCTCTATCCCGATGAGAAGCTCAAGCTGGAAACCGCCGGCGACAACCTCCCCATGCGGGTCGTGGAACTGGTGGCCCCCATCGGCAAGGGACAGCGCGGCCTGATCGTGGCCCCGCCCCGCACCGGCAAGACCATGCTGATCCAGAACATCGCCAACTCCATCGCCACCAACCACCCCGAGGTGTACCTGATCGTCCTTTTGATCGACGAACGCCCGGAGGAGGTAACCGACATGCAACGCTCGGTCAAAGGCGAGGTGGTTTCCTCCACCTTCGACGAGCCGGCGACGCGCCACGTCCAGGTGGCCGAGATGGTCATCGAGAAGGCCAAGCGCCTGGTGGAGCACAAGCGTGACGTGGTCATCCTGCTGGACTCCATCACCCGCCTGGCCCGCGCCTACAACACCGTCATTCCCCCCTCGGGCAAGATCCTGTCCGGCGGCGTGGACTCCAACGCCCTGCACAAACCCAAGCGCTTCTTCGGCGCGGCCCGCAATATCGAGGAGGGCGGCTCCCTGACCATCATCGCCACGGCCCTGGTGGACACCGGCAGCAAGATGGATGAGGTCATCTTCGAAGAGTTCAAGGGCACCGGCAACATGGAGTTGCACCTGGACCGCAAGCTGGTGGAGAAACGCACCTTCCCGGCCATCGACATCAACAAGTCCGGCACCCGCAAGGAAGAGCTTCTGATCGAGAAGAGTTCGCTCCACCGCACCTGGATACTGCGCAAGGTCCTGCACCCCATGAACGTGGTGGACAGCATGGAGTTCCTGCTGGACAAGCTCTCGGAAACCAAGAGCAATCAGGACTTCCTGGACTCCATGAGCAAATAGTTTCCGCCCGGAAAGGGTTCTTTTCCGCCCATGCGGCGTCAATCTTCGGGCTTGCTTCGTGCGGCGTACTGATGTACGCCTCCTTGCAACCCCTTGATTTCCTTGCCTGGACGCAAAAGCCCTCCTTTCCGAATCGGAAACGGGAAAAAAGTGTTGCAAAAATGAATCTGAATCATTACGATTATAGTTTGCGATAGAAACCGCCGACGACATCCATTTCTATACTGAGACTGAGAAGCATTCTTGAGGAGGAAGAGAAGATGAGAGAAGGTATCCACCCAATGTATTCCGAGGTGACCGTGAAATGCCTGTGCGGCAACACGTTCCAGACCCGTTCCACCAGCAAGGAGATCAACACCGAGATCTGCTCCGCCTGCCACCCGTTCTTCACCGGCAAGCAGAAACTGGTGGACACCGCTGGTCGCGTCGAGCGGTTCAAGAGACGTTACGGCCAACTGTAGTACACCATCGGCCCAATGCATTGAGGGGATATTGTCGTCAGGCAAATCCCCTTTTTTGTATTTTCGTATCCAGGGCGAGCCGTTAGCCCCGGGACACGAGTAACCTTACGCTCCGGGCAGGACACCATGAACGTTACCCTGATAGAACATACCCCCAATCCCGAACTGACGGTGGCCCTGGCGGCCCGCCTCTGCTATTCCCCCACATCCATCGGCGAATTGCGCAACAAGCTGGAATCGACGGACATCGAGAAGTTCCTGAACAAGATCATGTCCCTGGGACATTACTCGGTGCTGGAGCACATCTCCTTTACCTTCGGCATCGAAGGGATCTCCCGGGTGACCACCCACCAGCTGGTGCGCCACCGTATCGCTTCCTTCTCCCAGCAGTCCCAGCGCTACGTGTCCCACAAGGACGAGTTCACCTCCATCATGCCGGACAGCATCGCGGAGAATGCCGACGCGCGGCAGATCTTCGCCTTCATGTCCGAGACGGTGCACAAGGCGTACGCCCAACTGGTGGAGATGGGGATTCCCCCCGAGGATGCCCGCTACATCCTGCCCAACGCCACCGAATCCAAGATAATCATGACCATGAACGCCCGTGAACTACTGCACTTCTTCGCCCTGCGCTGCTGCCAGCGGGCCCAGTGGGAGATCCGGGAGATGAGCATCGAGATGCTTCGACTGGTGAAGAAGGCCGCCCCGATCATCTTCCGCGAGGCGGGACCGGGCTGCGTAGGGGGACCCTGCCCGGAAGGGCAGTTCTGCTGCGGCCAGACCGCCGAGGTGCGGGAGTTCTTCGCCACGCTGGAGTAATCACAGATATGGAATCTTAGAATCTGCCACGGAGACACAGAGAAAAACAGAGAAAAACAGAAGAGGTAAAAAACGAAAGCGAAGTATATGCCCCCGGTATTCATGTTTCAACTTTTTGCCTTTCTCTGTGAACCTCTGTGTCTCTGAGTCTCTGTGGCAGATGTATGATTTTGCTCTGCTTCCCCTGTCGCTCTATGGCAGATTTGCTTTAGGAAAGGTATTATGGAAAAGATAAATGTAGGCGGCCAAGCGGTTATTGAAGGCGTCATGATGCGCGCGCCCCGTTCCATGGCTATTGCCGTGCGCCGTCCCAACGGCGAGATCGTGGTCAAACGGGAACTGATTGTGCCGCTCTCCGAACGGTACCCGGTGGTCAAGCTCCCCATCGTGCGCGGTGCGGTGGCCCTGTTCAGTTCGCTGATCATCGGCATCAAAGCGCTCAACTTTTCGGCTAACGAGTCCATGTCCGAGGAGGAAAAGGAGGGGGACAAGGACAAGGGGAAGGGTGAACTCTCCTCCTGGGCCATGGCCGGCACCATGACCGTGGCCTTCGGCTTCGGCATCTGCCTGTTCTTCCTGTTCCCGCTCTACCTGACCAAGCTGATGACGCCGTACATCGGCACCAACAATATCGTCTTCAACCTGGTGGACGGCGTGATCCGGGTGATCGTCTTCCTGCTCTATATCTGGGGCATCTCCCGCATGGGCGATATCCAGCGGGTCTTTCAGTACCACGGGGCCGAGCACAAATCGATCTTCGCCTTCGAGGCGGGCGAGGAGCTGAAGGTGGAAAACGTGCGCCGCCACAGCCGCCTGCACCCCCGTTGCGGCACCAGCTTTCTCTTGATCGTCATGCTGGTGAGCATCGCCGTGTTCTCCCTGATCCCCAAGCTCTGGCCCTTTTACCTCAAGGCCGGTTCGCGCGTCGTGCTGCTGCCGCTCATCGCCGGCATCTCCTACGAGTTCCTCAAGTGGAGCGCCAAGAACGACGGCCATCCCCTGGTGAAGTTGATCATCGCCCCCGGACTGGCACTGCAACGCCTGACCACCCGCGAGCCGGACGACCAGCAACTGGAAGTGGCCATCCGCTCCATCAACGAGGCGCTGGAAGTGAACGCCGGGTACTCGGATGACCGCCTGGTTGTGTAAATAAAATTAAAACCTGCCACGGAGACACAGAGACACGGAGAACGCCAAAGGCACAACACTGCATGGTTTTCCTCTCCCGCTTTTTTCTGTGTCTCCGCGTCTCTGTGGCAGGTGTAAGAATCTAAGAGGTTTTAAACATGTTCGACAAGATAGAAGAACTTGAACGGCGCTACCAGGAAGTCGAGGCGCTGCTGTCCGATCCGGAGGTCATCTCCAATCAGCCGGAATTCCGCAAACTCTCCCGCGAGCACGCCGACCTGAGCCAGCTGGTGGCGGCCTATCGCCGTTGGCGCAAGGTGATGGAGGAGATCGGGGAGAACCGGGAGCTGTTGTCCGATGCGGACATGAAGGAGATGGCCGAGGAGGAGCTGAAGAGCCTGGAGGCGGAAAAGGAGCAACTGGAAGCCGATATCCAACTGCTGCTGCTGCCCAAGGACCCCAACGACAACAAAAGCGTTATCCTGGAGATCCGGGCCGGCACCGGCGGCGACGAATCGGCCCTGTTTGCCGGGGACCTGTTCCGCATGTATTCCCGCTTTGCCGAAACCAACCGCTGGAAGGTGGAGACCGTCTCGGCCTCCGAGTCGGAGCGGGGCGGCTTCAAGGAGGTCATCGCCTCCGTGGAGGGGGAGGGGGTCTTTGCCAAGCTCAAGTACGAATCCGGCACCCACCGGGTGCAGCGCGTACCCGAGACCGAGGCCCAGGGGCGCATCCACACCAGCGCCTGCACCGTGGCGATCATGCCCGAGGCCGAGGACGTGGATATCGACATCAGGCCCGATGACCTGAAGATCGACGTCTATCGCTCGTCCGGCGCCGGCGGCCAGCACGTCAACACCACCGACTCGGCCGTGCGCATCACCCACCTTCCCACCGGCACGGTGGTGGCCTGCCAGGAAGAACGCAGCCAGATCAAAAACCGGGCCAAGGCCATGAAGGTCCTGAAGTCGCGCATCCTGGACCACATGCTTCAGGACCAGAACGACAAGCTGGCTGCCGAGCGCAAGCAGCAGGTCGGTTCCGGCGACCGCAGCGAACGCATCCGCACCTACAATTTCCCCCAAGGGCGCATGACCGACCACCGCATCGGCCTGACCCTCTACCGTCTGGATTCCATCATGGCGGGGGATATCGCCGAGATCGCCGATGCCCTGCGCGCCCATTACCAGATGGAGGCGCTGAAAGCGCAGAGCGAAGGGAACTGACCAGGGTTTCGGTTCATATGATGGAGAAGGGGCGCTGCCGGTTGGTAGCGCCCCTTTGTGTTGTATGCGGAGTAACGCGGTTTTTTGTCTAATGTTTGAGATCACACCGGTGCGCCCGGTGGTCACCGGCGTTGGCCATTCATGTTGTCCTGTGTGCGGCCCGCGGCAGCGACCAGTTGTATCTCACCGCCAACAAGCGCAGGATAATGACGGTCGAGGCCGAAACCAGCGCTGCCGCGTCCGGCGGCACGGCGGTCCGTTGCAGCACGTACAGCAAGGCTCCCCCGGCCAGGCAGGCCGAAGCATAGACCTCCTTATGCAGAATCATCGGCACTTTGGCTGAAAGCAGGTCGCGGAGCATGCCTCCCGCCGTAGCAGTCATCACTCCCATCATGACGGCGCCGAAAAAACCGAGCTTAAAGGCAAGGGCCTTGTGGGTGCCGATCACCACAAACGTGCCTAATCCGACAGCATCGAAGTAGGTTAACGGATGGGACAGGAATATCAGCCGCCGGTGAAAGAGAAATACCAAGAGGGACACTGCGACCGAAAGATAGAGGTACGTCTCGTCCTTGAAGATGAAGGGCGGGGTGTCGCCCAGCAACACATCGCGCAGCGTACCGCCGCCGATAGCGGTGACGAGTCCCAGCACCAGCACGCCGAAGACATCCATATCCCGGCGAATCCCGGCTAACGCCCCTGATGCGGCAAAAGCGGCGGTTCCCAACAGGTCGAAGGTGTACAGCAGATTCATGTTAAATGCGCTCCGTATGTCTACCCATAAATAGAAAACTACATCGATATATACGCAAGCTTTGCGAAACTGCAAAGAGAAATCCACCGGGAGAGGCCGTGATTGCAGAAGGCCCGCTTTCGTCGTCAAACGAAAACGGGCCTTCCGGTACCTGCACACTATCCTGATAACCCCCCGCTAGCTCTCCAACTGCTCCGCCAGCAGTTCCGCCGTATGTTTTACCTTCACATCGGCCCGGTCCTGGTCGAACCCGCCCCTGATCTGCATGACGCAGCCGGGGCAGTCCATGGCCACGACCGGCGCGCCGGTCTCCTTGATGTTGTGGAGTTTGCGTTGCAGGATCGGCGCAGAGATCTCCGGCAGCTTGAGGGAGTAGGAGCCGCCCATGCCGCAGCACATGTCGCACTCGAACATCTCCTTCACCTCGTACCCTGCCTTTTTCAGCAACTCCCGCGGCGGCTCCGTGGCCCGCAGGGTCCGTTTCAGATGGCAGGAGTCGTGGTAGGTAAGGGCGCCGAGTTGCTGCCCCTCCTTCAGGGGGAGCCGCCCCGCGTCCACCAGCCGCTTCACCAGGGTGGAGAAATCCACGGTCTTTTCCGCCAGCGCCGTGGCCTGGGGCAGCCATTCCCTGTGGCCCAGGCTCTCCAGGGTGTCGCCGAACTCGTGGGCCAGGGCCACGGTGCAGGTGGGGCAGGCGGAGACCACATACTCCGCTGTGTCCGCCAGCAGGGCCTGGATATTGTCCACGGCGTTCTGGCCCGCCACCTCGTAGGCCCCGCTGTACCGGGCCGGGGCGCCGCAGCAGGTCTGTGCCTGGGGGAATACGACCCGGATGCCGGCCTTGTTCATGATTCTGACCAGCGCCTCCCCCATCTCCGGGTAGGCGAAGTCGATGAGGCAGCCGGCAAAGAAGACCGCCGTTTCCCGGCAGTCGGCGGGTTGTTGGATCGTGGGGAAACGGTCCCGGAACGGTTTCGCGGCAATGGCGGGGAGGCTGCGGCCATCGGTCAGGTCGGACAGGAACAGGGGGAGGTGGCGGATGAAGCCGCCCGAGTTGAACGGCTTGCCGGCGATGGAGGCGGCCCACAGCATGCCGTGGAAGAGCGAGCGGTTGTTGACGATCCCGAAGATCGCCTTCTGGGCCAACGGTTGCCCCTTCTCCATGACCAGGCGCCGCCTGATCTCCATGATCATCTCCGGGATGTCCAGCTTGCCGGGGCAGATCTCCTTGCAGTTGCCGCACTGGATGCACAGCCCCTGGATATCCTCGGAGTTGTGCAGCTCCTCGAACCAGGCGGTGAGGATGGTGCCGATGCCGCCGGTGTAGATGCTGCCGAAGACGTGCCCCCCCACCAGGCGGAAGATGGGGCAGACGTTCAGGCACGAGCCGCAGCGGATGCACTGGAGCGCCTGCTTGAACTTGGGGTCGTTGGCCATCTCGCTCCTGCGGTTGTCCATGAGGACGATGTGCAGATCCTTGAGGGCACCGTCGGTGGCGGGTGTGGGGCCGCTGATGATGGAGACGTAGCTCGTGAGCAGTTGGGCCGTGGCGCTGCGGGGGAGCGCCGTGAGGATCGGCACGATGTCCTCGAATTTTTCCACCAGCTTTTCGATGCCCACCAGGGCCACGTGGACTTTGGGCAGGGTGGTGACCAGCCGGGCGTTCCCCTCGTTGGTGACCAGCACGAGGCTGCCGGTCTCGGCCACGGCGATGTTGGCGCCCGAGATCCCCATGTCGGCCGCGAGGAACTTGGCGCGCAACTCCTTGCGGGCGACCTTGACCAGCCGCGGGATGTCGTTCTCGATGCGCTCGTCCACCTCCTTGCTGAAGAGGTCGGCCACCTCCTCCTTGGTCATGTGGATGGCCGGCATGACCATGTGGGACGGCTTCTGGCCGGCGAGCTGGATGATCCATTCCCCCAGGTCGGTCTCGCCCACCGCGATGCCCGCCTTTTCCAGAAAGGCGTTGAGATGGATCTCCTCGGTGGCCATAGACTTGGACTTGACCACGCTTTTCACGTCGTGTGCCTTCGCCACCTTCAGGATGTATTCCTTCACCTGCTCCGGGTCATTGGTCCTGAAGACCTTGGCGCCCAGGGCCGTGGCGTTTTTGGCAAAGGTCTCCGCCAGGAGTTCCAGATTGGCGGCGGCATGGGACTTGCGCTCGGCGATGGTGTCCCGCAACGCCTCGAAATCGATCCCTTCGTAAGCCTTGGCACGGTTGACCTTGTAGGCCTCGGAAAACTTCCCCAGCGCGCCGGTGAGGGTGGCGTTCCCCACGGCCCTGCCTATGGATTCCCTGAATTCCTTTTTCATAGGGTCGCCCCTCCCATGTCATCCACGCAGACGATCACGAGCCGCTCCGGGCCGTGGACGCCGATGGTCAGCACCCGCTCGATGTCGGCGGTCCGGCTCGGGCCGGTGATGAAGGCGATGTAGCGGCTGGCCCTGGGGTCGATCTTGCTCAGCAGGGCGGTTTTGTCGGGGAGGATGTTGCCGGTGGGGACCAGGGCAATATGGATGTCGGTCAGGGAGGAGGCCAGCCGCTGCTCCACGGCTGTCTGGTCCTGTACCAGGGTTCCGGTATCGGCCAGGGCCCACTCGGCCTGGGTGATACCGATGCGGGCGTCGGCCGCCGTTTCCCGGTTCACCTCGAACCTAATGCCGGCGACCTCCCGGAGCGGCTCCCAGTCCAGGCCTTCCAGAAAGGGGCTCTCGGCCCAGACGGCGCAGGAACGGCGGGGGGTGGCGGCGCCCCCCTCCTGGTGCAGGAACGGCAGGATGAACGCCAGCGCCCCATCCCGGTCTTTGAAACGGTAGACCTCCGCGCCAACCCCTTCGGCCCTGGCCTTGAATTGCTCGTACATCGCTTCGGTCTCCTTGTCTGCGGTCGTCTCTTGATGCCCTTTGGCGTCGCCGCCGTTGGGGAAACGCTGTATCGTTGCGCGGTCGTATCTTGTGATTTGAAATTTGTAAAACCAAATTATATATAAACCTAATTCATCTTAACTACCCTTGTCAACAGGCTTTATATGCAGATATAAAAAATAGTTGACAGAGGGTTTTAAAAAATATAATTGGTAATACAAGTTTACAAAACCTCATTTTATTTTTGTTCGCTCTCGTCAAACATCCAGGACAGGCGGACAGATGATGCCATTCAGAGAACGTTTGCAGACCATACCCGCGCAAGGAAGGAGTCGTTTGTCATGCCCTGGATTCAGACCTACACACCAGTAGCAGGCAGCCTGGGGATGTCGGCCCTGGTGGCCGCCGTCCCGCTCATCGTCATCTTCATCTGTCTGGCCGTGCTCAAGATGAAGGCCCACATCGCCGGCCCCCTGGCCGTGGTCTCGGCCCTGGCCATCGCCGTCGTTGTCTGGGGGATGCCGGCCAAGCTGGCCGGGCTGGCCTTTGGCCAGGGCGTCGCCTTCGGTCTCTTCCCGGTGTTCTACATCGTCATCACCACCCTGTTTCTCTATAACCTCACCGTCAAGGGGGGGCAGTTCGAGATCATCCGGGCCTCCCTGGCCGGGGTGACCGCGGACCGCCGCCTCCAGGCGCTCCTGATCGCCTTTTGCTTCGGCGCGTTCATCGAGGGGGCCGCCGGTTTCGGCACACCGGTGGCCATTGCCGGCGCCACCCTGGTGGGGCTCGGCTTCCGGCCGCTCTATGCCGCCGGGGTCTGCCTGGTGGCCAACACCGCGCCGGTTGCCTTCGGCGCCATCGGCATCCCGGTGGTGGCCCTGGCCGGGGTCATGGGCTACGACGATGCCGGCCTCATGAAGCTCTCCACCATGGTGGGACGCCAGTTGCCGTTCATCTCCCTGTTCATCCCCTTTTACGTGATCATGATCATGGTCGGCTTCAAGAAGACCCTGGAGGTCCTGCCGGCCATCGTCGTCTGCGGCGCGACCTTCGCCCTTGCCCAGTGGGGCACCGCCAGCTACCTGGGGCCGTACCTCCCGGACATCACCGCCTCCCTGCTCTCCATGGTGGCCCTGGTACTCCTGCTGCAGGTCTGGCACCCCAAACAGGTCTGGACCTTTGACCACGAGACCGGGGACGCCGTCAGGGAACAGCACAACTACACCGCGGGCCAGGTCTTCCGGGCCTGGGCGCCGTACCTGGCGCTGACCGTCATGGTGCTTTTGTGGGGCATCCCCTCCATCAAGACCGAGCTGGACAAGAGCGCCGTCCTGATTACGGTGGACGGGCTCCACAACGGGATCGTCAAGAAGGTCTCCAAGCCGGAAGACGGGCTGAAGAAGATCGCCAAGGTGAACGAGGAGATCGACCGGCAGGTGGCCCAGCTCTCCCCCGCCGACCCGAAGCAGGCCGCCCTGGCGGCCAAACTGACGGAGTTGAAGGGGCTTGAGGCCGCCTTTGCGCCGGTGGAACAGGGATTGACAGGCAAAGGGGCGGTCCTGAGCGACGAGCGGCTGAAGAGCTGCGACCTGGTTGCCAAGAAGATGACCGAGACCCAGAAGCTGTGCAAGGAGCTGGTGAAGGTCAACGCGGTTCCCAAGGACCGCTTCAAGCCGCTGGACAAGGCTGTGGCCGACCAGTTGCCCGTCAAGCTGGCCGCCAAGTACAATTTCAACTTCATGTCGGCCGCCGGTACCGCCATCCTGATTGCGGCGTTCCTCTCGGCCCTGATCTGCGGCGTGGGGATGGGCGACACCTTCCGCATCCTGGGCAAGACCCTCTACGACATGCGCTACCCGGCGGTGACCGTGGCGTCGGTGCTCGGCCTGGCCTATGTCATGAACACCTCGGGCATGACCAACTGCCTCGGTCTGGTGTTCACCAAGACCGGCCACTGGTTTCCCTTCATCGCCCCCTTCCTCGGCTGGCTGGGGGTCTTCCTGACCGGGTCCGACACCTCCAGCAACGTCCTGTTCGGCGGTTTGCAGAGGGCTACGGCCGAGCAGTTGGGCTTAAGCCCGATCCTGACCGGGGCGGCCAACACCAGTGGCGGGGTCATGGGCAAGATGATCTCCCCCCAATCCCTGGCCGTGGCCACCGCGGCCACCGGCATGGTGGGGGAGGAGGGGACCCTGTTCCGTTTCACCCTCAAGCATTCCCTGTTCCTGACGGTGGTGGTGGGGGTTATTGTGTACTTGCAAGCCTATGTGTTTTCGTGGATGATACCTTAAAGGCTGTAGGACTTATAGGACCAATGGGACTTATATAAGTCCTATGAGTCCCATAAGTTCTACAAAAGAGGCTACAATGGAACAATCCTTTATCAATGAGCTTAAGAGCATCGTCGGCGAGCAGTACACCCTGACCGACCGGGAATCCCTGGCGGTGTACGGCTACGATTCCACACCGGAACTGGAGAGCAGGCCCGCTGTGGTCCTTTTGCCCGGCTCGGCCGAAGAGGTGGCCCGCATCATGGCCCTCTGCCACGGTGCCGGGGTCAGCGTGACCCCCCGCGGCTCCGGCACCAACCTGTCCGGCGGCTCCCTGTCGGGGGGCGGGGTGGTGGTGCAGACCAGCCGCATGAATCGTATCGTGGAGGTGGACGAAGAGAACCTGACCGCCACGGTGGAGCCGGGGGTGATCACCAGCGCCCTGCACCGCGAGGTGGAGGGGCGCGGCCTGTTCTATCCGCCCGACCCGGGGAGCATGAACATCTCCACCATGGGGGGCAACGTGGCCGAGAATTCGGGCGGGTTGCGCGGCCTCAAGTACGGGGTGACGGCGGACTACGTCATGGGGCTGACCACGGTCCTGGCGGACGGGGAGCTGCTGCGCACCGGCGGCAAGACGGTGAAGGACGTGGCCGGTTACAGCCTGAACCCGCTCCTGGTCTCCTCCGAAGGCACCCTGGGGTTCTTTACCTCCATCACGGTCAAGCTGATACCCAAGCCCCGGGCCAAGATCACCATGCTGGCCCATTTTCCCGAACTGCAACAGGCCGCCCTGGCGGTGTCGGCCATCATCGCCGCCAAGGTCATTCCGGCCACCCTGGAGTTCCTGGACAAGGTGACCATCAAGTGCGTGGAGGATTATTCCCACGTGGGGCTCCCCCTGGATGTGGATGCGGTTCTGCTGATCGAGGTGGACGGCCACCCGGCGGTGGTGGCCGAGGAGGCCGCCAGCGTGGAGGAGATCTGCAAGCGCCACCGCAGCTCCTTCTTCCAGACCGCCAAGGACGCGAACGAGGCGCTCAAGCTGGCCACGGCGCGGCGCACCGCCCTGTCGGCGCTGGCGCGGCTCAAGCCGACCACCATCCTGGAGGACGCCACCGTGCCGCGCAGTTGCATCGCGCCCATGCTTCAGGTCATTCAGGAAACGGCCCGCAAGTACAACCTCACCATCGGCACCTTCGGCCACGCCGGGGACGGCAACCTGCACCCCACCTGCCTGACCGACGAGCGGGACAAGGACGAGATCGCCCGGGCCCACGCCGCCTTCGACGAGATCTTCGACGCCGCCATCGCCATGGGGGGCACCATCACCGGGGAACATGGGGTGGGGCTGGCCAAGAAGCGCTATCTGCCGCGGCTCGTGGGGGAATCGGGGATTCGGGTCATGCGGGGGATCAAGCAGGCATTAGATCCGAAGGGGATACTCAACCCGGGGAAAGTATTCTGATGTAGGACGGGCGAGGATTTTGCGCGATCTCTGCGTTGCCCTTCGGAAACTCGTTGTGCGGCGTAGCGTTGCTACGCCTCCGCCGGTTTCCTCGGGCGCCTTGACCTCGCACAAACTTCTCGCCCGGTAGGAGAATCAATCCTCGCCCCCCAGTCGGGGGCAGGGACGTCTTCTGCTTTTGACCTTAGTTTTCTGATGTAAAGGTGTCTGTTTGTTCCTGCCGGTTGTGGAGTTCCGGGTTCTGGCAAGGCGGACAAGGAGGCCCGAGGAGGCGTAGCAGCGCTACGCCGCACGAGAGGACTCCGCCGGCCAACGCCGCCAGGTTCCGGGAATCCGCAACCGTCCCCATAGAGGTAAATTAATGGACTATGTAAAACTGATAAATTGTATGCGCTGCGGGATGTGCCTCCCTGCCTGCCCCACCTACAAGGAAACCTTCCTGGAGACCGCCTCGCCGAGGGGGCGGGTGGCGCTGATACGCAAACTCCAGGAAGGGGAACTGGACCAGTCGGAGCGCCTTCTGGAATACCTCTCCCTCTGCCTGGACTGCCAGGCGTGCGCCTCGGCCTGCCCCTGCGGGGTCAATGCCGGGGAGCTGGTGGCGGAATTCACCTGCGAACGCAAGGGAGGGGAGGGGCTCTCCTTCATGGAGGATCTGATCCTGCGCCGGCTGGTCCCCCACCCCGACCGTCTGGAGGCGTCCCTGGTCCCCATGCGCCTCTACCAGCGCACCGGCCTGCAAAAACTGGTGCGCAAGCTGGGGGTCATGAAGCTGTTCCCGGAGCCCCTGGAACGCATGGAGGGGCTGCTCCCGAACCTGCCCGCCCGGCCGCTGCGCCAGACCATCGCAGAGGTCACGCCGGCCCGGGGTGAGGAGCGGGGGACCGTGGCCTTCTTCCTGGGGTGTGTCATGAGCCTGATCTTCAGCGAGGCGAGCCGGGCCACCGTCCGTCTGCTCTCCGAGCTCGGCTACCGGGTCGTCACCCCCCGCAACCAGGTCTGCTGCGGCGCGCCCAACATGCTCTCCGGCGACCTGGCCGGCCTGAAGGAGGCGGTGCGCAGCAACGTGGCCGTCTTCGGCGGGATCGAGGCGGATTTCATCGTCACCGACTGCGGCGGCTGCGGGGCCGAACTGAAGCACTACGGCCATCACCTGGAAGGGGACCCGGAGGCTGCGGCGTTCAGCGCCAAGGTGCGGGACATCTCCCAGGTCCTGGCGCTGCACCAGGAGGAGTTGCGCGCCAAACTCAAGCCGCTCCCCCTGACGGTCACCTACCACGACCCGTGCCACATCGCCCACTGTCAGGGCATCCGCCGGGAGCCGCGGGACCTGCTCCGACTGATCCCGGGGCTGGAGTACCGGGAGTTGGAGGCGGCCGACGCCTGCTGCGGCAGCGCCGGCACCTACAACATCGCCAAGCCGGAGATGGCCGACCGCATCCTGGCCCGCAAGATCGACACCATCCGGGCCACCGGGGCGGAACTGCTGGCGACCGGCAATCCCGGCTGCCTGCTGCAATTGAAGAAGGGGCTGGCGGAGCAGTTGCCTGGTGTGGGGATCGTGCATGTGACGGAGCTTCTGGCGCGCAGCCTGGACGGGGCCGCCTAAAGCCGGCAGGGTTGCAAACCTGTGTCATCTGTAGTAGATAGAAGGGGGGCCGTATACGGTTCCCCTTTTAGGTAACCGGAAAGAACGTCAACTTCAAATCCGCCACAGAGACACAGAGACACAGAGAACGTCAAAGACACAACCATTTTACAGGGATGAATCTAAAAACAGTTTATCCCTCTGTTTCTGATTTTTCTCCGTGTCTCTGTGGCGGATTTTAGTTTCAGCATGATCGGACCCCCATGAAATTTCAGCCCATAAAGCCCAAGAAGGTGTCGGCCCAGATCGCCGAACAGATCCGTTCCTCGATCCTGTCGGGGGAGTTCTCCCCCGGCGACAAGCTGCCCCCCGAGCGCGAACTGGCCGAGATGTTCGGCGTGTCCCGCCCGTCGGTGCGCGAGGCGCTCAATATCCTGGCTGCGGCCGGGCTGGTCATGTCCTATCAGGGAGGGGGGACGGTGGTTCTGTCCCTGGTGGAAACTTCGGGGGGGAACCCGCTCTCCGAACTGATCCGGTCGGAGCAGGAACGGGCGCTGGACGTGATCGAGGTGCGCAAGGGGATGGAATCCTGGACCGCCTTCTATGCGGCCCAGCGGGCGCTGCCCGAGGACCTGCGGCGCATGGAGGAGATCATAGGCGGCATGGAGCGCAACCTGGACGGCCTGAAGCCTTCCGAGGATCTGGATGCCAATCTCCACATCGTGATCGCCCGCGCCACGCACAACATCGTTTGGCTCCACCTCATGCAGAGCCTGTTCGACGCCATGAAGGAGTTTCAGCAAACCGTCTGGCGTGCGGTCTACCTGACCAGCGACGATCACCACCTGCTCTTCAGCCACCACCGCCGCATCTTCGAGGCCATCAAGGCAAGGGACGCGGAAACCGCCCGGGAGGCGATGATCGCCCACCTCACCTTCGCCGAGCAGCGCAGCAGCGCCTACGTCACGCGGCAGCAGGTATAGCAGCCCCTCCATCCCCGTCTTCTTTTGCCTCGACTGCCGGTTCCTCCATCCTGCAGATACCGATCTTTTCCAGTGCCTTGATCTGCCGCAGGGAATTGCGCGACAACTCGAAGCGGTCCATCATGAACCCGATGCTTTCGAAGTAGAAGATGGCGTCCTGCAGGGCGAGGGCGTAGTCTGCCGTCGCTTCCGGCTGCTGTTCCGGCAGGCAGATCAGGACCTCGCCGCTGTCGATCAGGTGCCAGGCGAGGTTGATGGTCGCCTTCCCCTCCCGCTCAACCACACAGACGTAGGCGCCGCAAATCTGTGACCGCCTCCCCTCCGGCGCTGCCTGGACCACGTTGGCCGAACCGTAGAGCTCAACAATGTCGTCGGCTGAATGGTAGGAGATGACCGCCACGTCCGGGGCATAGCGAAAGGTTGCCCCTCCTCCCCCGGCTGACGGGCCGCCGAAGCCGCTGAACCCGGAAAAGTCCGAGCCGGTATCCACCAGCCCCAGGGCCGCAAAGGGCGATTCCACGTGGCGCTCCACGGTCAGAGGCGCTTGGGAAGCGGAGAGAGGGTACACGGACGTGACCGGTGGCGGGGGAGGAGCAAGAGGAGCGGGGGCGTGCTCCAACTCTTTCAGTCTTTCCTCCAGGGCCTGTTTTTCCCGCTTGAGGCGTTCCACCGCCTTGTGGGCCTTTTTCTTGAAGTTGCCGGCAAGGGTGTCCCACACCTTTTTCTCGCCCATCACCTGTTCCAGCTTGGACGCAAGGGATTTCTGTTCGGCTTGGGCGCCTTTCAGCTCAAGCTCCCTTTCGGCCAGGAGCGTCTCGAAACGCTGTTGCTCCTCCCGTTTGCCCTTTTCCAGCCGCTTGACGCTTGCGTGCAGATCTGCACGTTCCTGTTCCAGGGCCTCCCGATCCTGCTGCCATGCGATGCCCGCGCTCTCCTTTACGACTGCCAGTTCGGCCCTGAGCGCCTCGCGTTCGTTGACCAGCACCTGTTGTTCCTTCATGACGTTCATCAGTGTGCCCTGCACGACACCGTTCTCGTGGCGGGCGGCCGCCAGTTCATCCCGCAGGGCCTGCTCCCGCTCCGTTGCCGCAAGCTCTTCCGCGGCCCGTGAGGCGGCCTCCTTGGAACGGTGCTCCTCGGAGCTCGAACGTTCGGCCGCGGCGTCCTGGTGGAGTCGGTCCAGTTCCCGGCGCAGGTCGGCCGACTCCTCTTCGGCCCGTTCCCGGCGGCGGTCCAACTCCTCCACTCTGGTCTCCGCGTCCCGGCGCTGGGCGCTCTCTTGGGTGAGGAGATCCTCAAGGGTGCGCAGCGCCTCGGCCTTGCCCTGCAACTCTGCATGCAACCCGGCAGTAACGCCGCTCTCCGGCGCGCCCTCCGGCTCTCTGCCGGCCAACTCCTCCCGAAGCGCCTTCTCCCGCTCCCGGTGCGAGGCGGTGTTCCTCTCCAGTTCCTGCTTTATGGCCGTGACGGTCTGCTCGGCCATCCGCTCGGTTTCGGCCTTGGCACGCTCCATATCCTTCAGCGCCGTCCTGAGGTCGGCAATCTCGGCGGAAAGTGCCGCAACCTCGGTCGACGGGACATCGGGCACGGGCGGTGCGGCTGGTGCGGCTGGTGAGGGCGATGCGGCTGGTGAGGGCGATGCGGCTGGTGAGGGGGGCTCCACGGCTGGTGCGGCGTTTTTGGCTGGTTGCTTCCCGCCGCGGGGCGGGGCGGGTGGGCGCATGACGCTGATGCCGTGTATGATGACCTGGCGCATGGCCGAGCTATAGTCGAGTTTCACCGGTTCCATGTCGAAACCCATGGACTTGGTGAACTTCAGGGCTTCGTTGACGAGGCGTTTCTGGTCGGCGTGCTTACGGGTATCGCAGGTGGTGGAAAAGATGACGGGGCGGTGGGTGGTCGTATCGAAGAAAGCGACATACGCGGAAAAGACATCGTTTTCCCGGGCGGTGCAGACGTAGGCCTCGCACAGGTGCCCCTGACACTGTTCCTCGGTTGGAACGGCGCTGTTGGAGGAACGGTAGATCTCGGCGACATGGGGCTCTTTGATCTCGATGTGGCTGAGGGATTGATTCAGGGAAAACGCCATACAGCACCCCCATGTAGTGCCGTTTCCCCAAGGGAGAGAACGGCCGGAACCGGTTTTGACCCCCCTTGGCCACCACAACATACACGGGTGCCCAGGATCTGATCTTTCGGCACCCGGCTGTCTCCGTGAGACCCATAGGCTATCCGTCCCGTCATCGCTGGCGGTTTAGTAGTATCGCTTATCAGATGGTCAGTAAATTACTAATTTATGTGGAATTAATTCTAAGCGTGGCCGCCGGTTTGTCAAGTGATATTTGGCAGTTCGGTGAATACGGCAGCCGGGCGCTCAGCGTTTCATTGCGTCGTCCATGACCTTGTAGGCGCAGAACTCTCCGCACATGGTGCAGGCCCCGTGGTCGGCGACCGGCGAGTTGGCGCGGAACTCCCGGGCCTTGTCCTCATCCAGCGCCAGGGCGAATTGCCCTTCCCAGTCCAGCTTCTTCCGGCACGTGGCCATCTGGATGTCCTTGTCCATGGCCCCCCTGACCCCCTTGGCGATGTCGGCCGCGTGGGCGGCGATGCGGGAGGCGATCACGCCGTCGCGCACGTCCTGCACGTCCGGCAGGCGCAGGTGCTCGCTGGGGGTGACGTAGCAGAGGAAGTCGGCCCCGGCGGCGGCCGCAATGGCTCCGCCGATGGCGCAGGTGATGTGGTCGTATCCCGGCGCGATATCGGTGACCAGGGGCCCCAGGACATAGAACGGCGCGCCGTGGCACAGGCGCTTCTGCAGCAGGATGTTGGCCTGGATCTGGTTCAGGGGCACATGCCCCGGCCCTTCGATCATGACCTGTACCCCGGCCTCCTGGGCGCGCTGGGTCAGTTCTCCCAGAATGATCAGTTCCTGGATCTGGGCCCGGTCCGTGGCGTCGGCCAGGCAGCCCGGGCGGAAACCGTCGCCCAGGGAGAGGGTCATGTCGTATTCCTTGGTGATGTCCAGGAGCTTGTCGAAGTGTTCGAAGAGCGGGTTCTCCTGGCGGTTGTAGGCCATCCACTCGATGGTGAAGGCACCCCCGCGGGAGACCACGTCCATGAGGCGCCCCTCGTTCTTCATCCGGTCCACCGTGGAGCGGGTCACGCCGCAGTGTACGGTGATGAAGTCCACGCCGTCCTCGGCATGCTTGATGATGCCGGCGAAGATGTCGTCCACCGTCATGTCCACGATGGCCTTCTTCTTGACCCGCACGGCGTCCAGGGCGGCCTGGTAGAGCGGCACGCTGCCGATGCAGGCGTTGGTCTCCGCCACCACGGCCCGCCTGATCTCGTCCACCGGCCCGCCGGTGGAGAGGTCCATGATGGCGTCGGCGCCGTATTTCACGGCGGTGCGGGCCTTCTCCAGCTCCTTCTGCATGTCGGTATCGTCCGAAGACGAGCCGATGTTGGCGTTGATCTTGGTGCGCAGGCCGGTCCCCACCGGCAGCGGGTTGCCGTTGGCGTGTTTGATGTTGTGGCAGATGACGATGGTGCCGGCTGCCAGGCCGTCGCGGATGAATTCGGGTGGGACCCCCTCCGCTGCGGCTGCGATCTGCATCTGTTCGGTAATAAGGCCCCGGCGGGCGTATTCGAGTTGGGTCATTGCGTGCTCCGTATCAAGGGTTGATGGTATGGGTCAGCGGTCGCCTTGCTGGGCGGCGGCAAAATGATTCACCGGGCTATGCCCCTTGCCCAGGGGATGGGCCAGGCGGATGGCGGCGGAGATGAACTCCTTGGCCTTTTCCACGGCGCTCCTGAGCGGCTCCCCTTGGGCGAGGAAGGCGGCGATGGCCGAGGCGTAGGTGCAGCCGGTGCCGTGGGTGTTGCTGGTGAAGACCCGTTCTGCCGCATATTCCCGGCATTCGTAGCCGTCGAAGAGGATATCCATGGATTGGCGGCCGGCGAGATGCCCCCCTTTGAGCAGAACGTTGGCCGGGCCGAGGGCGTGCAGGTCGCGGGCGGCCTGTTCCATATCCGCCTCGCAGCGGATCGCTCTCCCCAGCAGGCGCTCGGCCTCGGGGATGTTGGGGGTCAGCAGGTAGGCCTGGGGCAGCAACTGCTCCTGCATGATGTGGAGCGAGTCCCGATCCAGCAGGGCCGTGCCTCCCTTGGATACCATGACCGGGTCGATGACCAGCGGGATATAACCGGTGCGCTCCGCCAGCAGTTCGGCCAGGGCCGAGACGATGGCCGAGGTGTGCAGCATGCCGGTCTTGATGACGTCCACCGGGATATCGGCCAGCACGGTCGTGATCTGATCCACCACAAAGGAAGGGGGGAGGCCGTGGATGGCCGAAACCTCCTTGGTGTTCTGGGCGGTCAGGGCGGTCAGGGCGCTGGCGGCGTAGCTCCCCAGCAGGGTAATGGTCTTGATGTCGGCCTGGATGCCGGCTCCGCCCCCCGAGTCGCTGCCGGCCACGGTCAGGACCGAGCCGCGCGGGTAGGGGCAGGTACGGTTGAAGAGCAGTTTCAGTTCGGCGGCGGCGATATCGGGACGGGGACTGGACAGGACCGACGAGATCACCGCCACGGCGTCGGCGCCGGCGTCGATCACCCGGCAGGCGTTGCTGGTGGTGATGCCGCCGATGGCCACCACCGGGAGCTTGATGCGGTCGCGGATGGCACACAGGCCGCTGGTGCCCGGCATGTGGGTGATGACCTTGCTGTCGGTGGGGTACATGGCGCCAAAACCGATATAATCGGCACCCTCCTGTTCGGCCTGGAGGGCCTCGTCCAGGTTATGGGTCGATTTGCCGACGATCTTGCCCGGGCCGAGCAGTTCCCGTGCCTCGGCAATGCCGCCGTCGTCCTGGCCCAGGTGGACGCCGTCCGCATCCAGTTCCTTGGCCAGTCGAATGTCGTCATTGACGATGAAGGTCACCCCGAAGCGCTTGCAGAGCTGCTTCAGCTCGCGCCCCTCCTCCAGGCGGGTCTCGTGGCTTTTCTCCTTGGCGCGGTACTGCAGCACCGCCACACCGCCACGCAGGGCGATCCCCACCCGTTCCACCAGCTTGTCATCCTGGTCGGTGATCAGATACACGCCCCCAACCGGCGGGAATGTTTGCGCCGTATTGTTGATGACGAGACGAAACCGTTTGCTGCAGTCGCCCATGGCATATCCCTCGTGATAATAAAAAAGCCGCACTGTTGTGATACAGGCGGCCGGGTTCATGGATAAGATGAACAGTCGTGCAAGCCGCTTTCCTACGCCGGAATTAACCGGATCAGGTTCAAAGGGTCTGATTCCAAAAGGAACCATCTCAGCTCTTGCGAACTCCCCCAGGGCCTTGTAATTGTGTCTACGGTACTGGATTTAACCGTTCCTGTCAATCCCCATGACAGCAGCGGCAGGCTGGAGGCGGTGCGGCGGCTATCGGAAACAATTTCGTTTCCCTGCTTTATAGGAGACCGATGGTGACCTTGACCTTGCCGGTCAGCGCGATGGTGCTCTTGGGCATGGAGTCATCCATGTAACCTGAAGATATGCCTTAAAATTTGAAATAAAGTTAAATTTATTTCATGGTCTGCCGTGCCCGTCCGGCTCGTAACTGCAACGACAACGCCGATAGCCGGCACGGCCCCGGAAACGGCGGCCCCCTTTCACTTTACAGCCAGGGCCGGACGTGGTAATAACCCCTTCTAAAGACATTGTCTCGCCTTTGATTCCGAAACCAAGGAGTGTCATGGTCGTGTACGACAGCCGTCCCACATTCGCCGAGATCGATCTCGACGCACTGCGCCATAATTTTGAGCTTATCCGCGCTTCCATTCCCCGCCGGACCGAGATGCTGGCGGTGGTCAAGGCCGACGCCTACGGCCACGGCTTCATGGACATCAGCCGCGAACTGGAGGCGCTGGGGGTGAACGCCTTCGGCGTCGCCTTCCTGGCCGAGGGGATTCAATTGCGCAAGAGCGGCATCGACAAGCCGATCCTGCTGTTGGGCGGGGTGTATCCGGGTCAGGAGCGCAAATGCATCGGCTACAACATCTCCACCGCCCTCTTTACCCTGGAGCAGGCCCAGGCGCTTAACTTGGCCGCCGGCAAGCTCTTTCGCAAGGCCCAGGTCCATCTCAAGATCGACACCGGCATGGGGCGCCTGGGGATCACCTACGCCGAGGCCCCCGCGTTCCTGAACGAATTGAAGAAGCTGCCCAACATCACCCTGGAGGGGATCGTCTCCCATTTCGCCAGCGCCGATGAACTGGACGAATCGGGCCAGCATTTCACCCGCATCCAGGCCGAGCGCTTCTCCTGGGTGGTCGCCGAGGCCCGCAAGGCCGGCTTCTCCCCGCGCTACGTCCACATCGCCAACAGCGCCGCGGCCCTGCTCCGGGACAATGCCGGCTGCAACCTGGTCCGTCCCGGCATCGTGCTCTACGGCGCCATCCCTTCGCCCGATTTCCAAGGGAAGCTGGACCTCAAGCCGGTCATGCGCCTGAAAAGCAGCATCGCCATGCTGAAATGGGTGGAGCCGGGCACCACCATCAGCTATGCCCGCCGCTTCACCGCCGCCGAGCGGACCCTGATCGCCAGCGTGCCGGTGGGGTATGCCGACGGCTATCCCCGCACCCTCACCAACCGGGGGGAGGCGTTGATCCGGGGCCAACGGGCGCGGGTGGCCGGGACGGTCTGCATGGACTGGATCATGCTGGATGTGACCCATATCCCCGGCGTGGCCGTGGGGGACGAGGTGGTGCTGATGGGGACGGACGGGGCGGGGAATTGCATCCACGCCGAGGAGTTGGCCACCCTGGCCGGCACCATCCCCTACGAGATCTTCTGCGGCATCAGCAAACGGGTGCCCAGGATTTACCTGAAATGATTTAGCTGGGACCCATAGGTCCTATAAGACTCATAGGTCCCATAGGACCGATAGCACAAACAAAGGAAAGTCATGATCAAGCTGACGCAACTGGTAAAAGCCGCCGGTTGAGCCGCGAAACTGGGCCCTGCGGGCCTGGCGAAAGCCCTGGACGGGCTTTGGGATTACCGCGACGAAAACCTCCTTGTAGGTCCTGAAACCTCCGACGACGCCGGGGTCTACAGGATTGCGCCGGAGTGCGCCCTGGTGGAGACGGCCGATATCATCACCCCTCCCGTGGACGATCCCTTTACCTTCGGCCGCGTCGCCGCCACCAACGCCATTTCCGATGTGTATGCCATGGGCGCCCGTCCCGTGACCGCCATGAACCTGGTGTTCTTTCCCGCCTGCTCCCTGCCGGGGGAGATCCTGGGAGAGATCCTGGCCGGGGGGAACAGCGTGCTGAAAGAGGCCGGGGTCTGCCTGGTGGGGGGGCATACGGTGGAGGACGACGAGCTGAAGTACGGCCTCTCCGTGACCGGCCTGGTGGATCCCGCCGCCATCATCCGCAACTCCACCGCCCGGCCGGGGGATCAGTTGATCCTGACGAAGCCCCTGGGCAGCGGCATCATCGCCACCGCCGTCAAGGGGGAGATGGCCCCTGATGGGGCGGTGACCGACGCCGCGACCTGGATGACCATCTCCAACCGGGCCGGCGCGGAGCTGATGCGGGAGTGCCACGCCTCCGCCGCCACCGACGTTACCGGCTTTGGCCTGATCGGCCATTGCAGCGAGATGGCCCGCGGGGCCGGGGTAACCGTCCGCCTGCGGCTCGACGCCATCCCCCTCATGTCCGGCGTGACCGAGTTGGCTGGCGACGGCATGGTGCCGGCCGGCTGCTACCGCAACCGGGACCACTACGCCCCCCTGGTGAGCGGCCGGGACTCCCGCGACGAAGCCCTCCTGCCGCTCTTCGACCCCCAAACCTCCGGCGGGCTCCTCGTCGCCCTGGCGCCTGATGATGCGGCCCGATTCCTGGCCCAGGCCGGGGAACGCGGCATCTTTGCCCGCCAGGTCGGCCTGGTGTTGCCCCGGCAGTCCCATCCCATCGAGATCGTCTGATGCCCGGCTACGCCCTTGCCGTGGACCTGGGGACCACCACCCTGGCCGCTTCGCTCATGGATCGCGCCACCGGCCAACGGCTTGCCATGACCGGCAGCATGAATCCCCAGCGCCGGTTCGGGGCCGACGTGGTGTCGCGCCTGGCAGCCGCGGTCCACTCCGAAGAGGCGTTGCAGGAGATGGCTCGCCTGATCCGCGCCGAACTGCTGCGCCTGGCCCATGAACTCTGTACCGGTAGCGGCGTCCCGTGGGGCGAGGTGAAACAGGTCGCCATCGCCGGAAATCCGGCCATGCAGCATCTGCTGCTGAAGCTGCCGGTGAAGACGCTGGCCTTTCCCCCCTACCGCCCCCTGTTCACCGGCGGCAAACGGGTGACGGCAGGGGAGTTGGGGTGGGACGGCGCGGCCTCGGTCTATCTGTTCCCCATGCCGGGCGGGTTCGTGGGCGGGGACACGGTCGCCTTCCTCTACGGCGTCCAGCCGGGAGAGGCCGCACTCTGTCTGGACATGGGCACCAACGGCGAGATGGCCCTGACCGCGGGCGCAACCATCTGGGCCACCTCGGCCGCCGCCGGACCGGCCTTCGAGGGGGGCAACCTCTCCTGCGGCATGGCCGCCCTGCCGGGGGCCATCATCTCCATCCGCATCGAGGGGGAGCGGGTCAAGATCGCCACCCTGGGCAACCGGGAGCCGGTGGGCATCTGCGGCTCGGCCGCCATCGAGCTGGTCACGGAGCTTTTGGCCTGCGGGGTTCTGGAAGCGGGGGGGAGGCTGCGCGCCAGCGCCGAGATCCCCTCGAACCTGGGGCAGCGGGTGATCGAACAGGGAGGGGAGAGCGCCTTTGTGATCCACCGGGACGCCCGGGGGCTATTGCTCCTCACCCAGGGGGACATCCGCCAGATCCAGTTGGCAAAGGGGGCCATCCGGGCCGGCATGGAGGTGCTGGCCGAGCGTTCCGGTATACCTTTTCCGGGCCTGCGGGATGTGTTTCTGACCGGTTCTTTCGGTGCCGTTTTGCGCCCATCATGGCTTAAAACCATTGGAATTTTCGATGCAGGCATGGTACAAATTTCACAGTTTACCCCCGAAGGGGCGCTGGCCGGTGTCGAACGGGCCCTGGCGGCGAACGACGGCTTCGAATCCGTGGAACGGCTCGGCACGCGATTTCGGGTGGTGCCGCTCTCGGGTACGCCGCTGTTCGAGACCATGTTCATGAAACATATGGATTTCCCTTATTAGATTTTGCTACAGGGACAGGGAAAAACTGGGACTTATAGGACTCATAGGTCCCATAAGACTCATAAAACTTATAGGATAATAAACAAGGAGTTAGGTACCATGGCTAAGATCACCAGGGCGCTCATCAGCGTTTCCGACAAGAACGGCATCGTAGAATTCTCCAAGCAACTGGCCGACTACGGGGTGGAGATCCTCTCCACCGGCGGCACGGCCAAGCTGTTGCGCGAGGCGGGGCTGACCGTCAAGGACGTGTCCGAGTTCACCGGGTTTCCGGAGATGCTCGACGGCCGGGTCAAGACCCTGCACCCCAAGGTGCACGGCGGACTGCTCGGCATGCGTAGCAACCCGGCCCATGTGGCCATGATGAAGGAGCACGGCATCGAGAACATCGACATGGTGGTGGTCAACCTGTACCCCTTCGAGGCCACCGTGGCCAAACCGGGGTGCCTGCTGGCGGACGCCATCGAGAATATCGATATCGGCGGCCCCACCATGCTCCGTTCGGCCGCCAAAAACTACCCGGACGTGACCGTGATCGTGGACTGCACCGATTACGCCACGGTCCTGAAAGAGATGAAGGAGTCCAAGGGGGCCGTCTCTCCGGCAACCAACTACGGCCTGGCGGTCAAGGTCTTCCAGCACACCGCCGCCTATGACGGCGCCATCTCCAATTACCTGGGGGCGCGCCTCGGCGAGGAGCCCCAGGAATACCCGGCCACCTTCACCATCCAGGTCAAAAAAGCTCAGGACCTGCGCTACGGCGAGAACCCCCAGCAGTCGGCCGCCTTCTACGTGGAGAAGGACATTACCGAACCGTGCGTCTCCAACGCCGTGCAGTTGCAGGGCAAGGAGCTTTCCTTCAATAATATCATCGACCTGGATGCCGCCATAGAGACGGTCAAGGAGTTCGAGCAGAGCGCGGCGGTCATCATCAAGCACACCAACCCCTGCGGCGTGGCCCTGTCCGATACCCCGCTGAGCGCCTACCTCAAGGCGCGGGAATGCGACCCGGTTTCGGCCTACGGCGGCATCGTCGGTTTCAACCGCCAGGTGGATGCGGACATCGCCCGGGAACTGGCTTCCACCTTCCTGGAGGCGGTCATCGCCCCCGGCTACAGCGACGAGGCCCTGGAGATCTTCAAGGCCAAGAAGAACGTGCGGGTGATGCAGATCCCGCTCCTGGGAGAGTACGATGTCCGGGGGTACGACCTCAAAAAGGTGGTGGGGGGCCTGCTGGTCCAGGGGCGCGACCGGGGAATGGTGCGGGCGACCGACTGCCGCGTGGTGACCGAACGTACCCCGACCGCCTCGGAGTATGCGTCCCTCGATTTCGCCTGGCGGGTCTGCAAGCACGTCAAGTCCAACGCCATCGTCTTTACCAACCGTGACCAGACCGTGGGGATCGGGGCCGGCCAGATGTCCCGGGTCGATTCCTCCAAGATCGCCGTACAGAAGGCCCTGTTGCCGACCCAGGGCACGGTGCTGGCCTCCGACGCCTTCTTCCCGTTCCGGGACGGGGTGGACGCCGCAGCGGAGGCCGGGGTCACGGCCGTCATCCAGCCGGGCGGGAGTGTGCGCGACGAGGAGGTCATCAAGGCGGCCAACGAGCACGGGATCGCCATGGTGTTCACCGGCATGCGCCACTTCAGGCATTAAGAGCAATTCATAGGACCTATGGGTCCTATAGGACTTATAAGTCCTATTCAACCCAAGCAAATTTTCCGATTGAGGTGTAACCCTATGAAAGTTCTAGTGGTTGGCGGCGGGGGCAGGGAGCATGCGCTGGTATGGAAGATCGCCCAGTCGCCGCTGGTGACGAAGGTATTCTGCGCCCCCGGCAATCCGGGAATCGGCGAGTTGGCCGAGAATCTCCCCATCCGGGTGGACGAACTGGACAAGCTGCTCGCCTTTGCCCGGAGCGAGGGGATCGGCCTCACGGTGGTGGGGCCGGAACAACCGCTCTCCCTGGGTATCGTGGATCTCTTCGAGGAACATGGCCTCAAGGTCTTCGGCCCCCGGAAGAACGCCGCCATCATCGAGGCCAGCAAGGCGTTCTCCAAGGATCTGATGCAGAAATACGGCGTACCCACCGCGGCCTACGGCGTCTTTACCGAGGTCGGTCCGGCCGAGGCGTTCATCGACCGGACCGGGGTGCCGATCGTGGTCAAGGCCGACGGCCTGGCCGCCGGCAAGGGGGTCATCATCGCCCAGACCCGTGACGAGGCGGTGGAGGCCGTGAGGGATATGTTGAGCGGCAACGCCTTTGGCAGCGCCGGCTCCCGGGTGGTCATCGAGGAGTTCCTCACCGGGGAGGAGGCTTCCTTCCTGGCGATCACCGATGGTACGAACATCATCCCCCTGGCCAGCGCCCAGGACCACAAGGCGGTCTTCGACGGCGACAAAGGCCCCAATACCGGGGGCATGGGCGCCTATTCCCCCGCGCCGGTGGTGACCCAGGCGGTGCACGACACGGCCATGGCCGAGGTTCTCCGCCGCACGGTGGACGGCATGGCCGCCGAGGGACGCCCCTACCGCGGCGTGCTGTACGCCGGGCTGATGGTGAAGGACGGTCGGGTCAAGACCCTGGAGTTTAACGCCCGTTTCGGGGACCCGGAGTGCCAGCCGCTCCTGATGCGCATGAAGTCCGACATCGTGCCGGTCCTGATGGCCGTGGCCGAAGGGAACCTTGCGGGACGCTCCATCGAATGGCACGACAAGGCGGCGGTCTGCGTGGTCATGGCCAGCGAGGGGTATCCGGGCGATTACCGCAAGGGGGACGCGATCAGCGGCCTGGACAAGGCGGCCGAACTGGACGACATGGTTGTCTTCCATGCCGGCACCGCAGCCAAGGACGGCGCGTGCGTCACCAGCGGCGGCCGGGTCCTGGGGGTCACCGCCCTGGGGGCAACGGTGCAGCAGGCCATTGAACGGGCCTACCAAGGGGTCGGACGGATCACCTGGCAGGGGGTCCAGTACCGCACCGACATCGGGAAAAAGGCGCTCAACCGCGGGTAAATCATAGAACCCATAGGTTGTATAGGACGTATAAGTCCCATAGGACCCATAAGTCCTATGGAGTAAAGCATTTATTGGATTCTGGAGGAATATAATGACAGATTCACCAAAAGTCTTGCTTATCATGGGGAGCGATTCCGACCTGCCGGTCATGCAGACGGCCGGCGAGGTGCTTCAGAAATTCGGCATCCCCTATGAGATGCATATCGCCTCGGCCCACCGCTCCCCGGCCAAGGCCATGGCCCTGGCCTCGGAAGCTGCCGGGCGGGGCATCGAGGCGATCATCGCCGGAGCCGGGATGGCCGCCCACCTAGCCGGGGTCGTGGCCGCCAAGACCATCCTGCCGGTGATCGGCGTGCCCATGCCGGGCGGGGCGTTGAACGGCGTGGATGCCCTCTACTCCACGGTGCAGATGCCGGGGGGGATTCCGGTGGCCACCATGGCCATCGGCAAGGCCGGGGCCAAGAACGCCGGGCTGTTCGTCGTCCAGATGCTGGCCCTGAACGATGTGCGGCTTGCCGGAGCGCTGAAAGAATACCGCCGCGAGATGGAAGACGAGGTGGAACGCAAGGACGCCGCCCTGCAGGCGGCGGGCCGGGAGGCGTGAGCCGGAGGGCTTTTTGCTTGACATCCTTTTTTGCCATGTAGTAGTTTTAGCGAGTTTTTTACCATTTTCCCCAGGAGGAATAAAATGAAAAAAGTTGTTGTTGCGCTGTTTGCCTTGGTTGCGTTTGCGGGCACCGCCTTCGCCGCTCCTGAATTCATCGAGATGAAAAAAGGGGTTAAGTTCCCCCACAAGGCCCACGTTGCTGCTGTCGGCAACTGCAAAAAGTGCCATGAAACAAAACCGGGCAAGATCGAAGGCTTCGGCAAGGAATGGGCTCACAAAAACTGTAAAGGCTGCCACGCCGAAGGCAAAAAAGGCCCCACGAGCTGCAAAGAGTGCCACAAGTAATCATTCGGATCGTATCGTTTTAACGTAGCTTTGAGAGGGATAACGCTAGCCTGTTGTTATCCCTCTTTTTTTATGCTCAGGGGTGTAAATCGGAACGATTCCGAAAAAAAAGAGTACATTTTTTATTGTTCTTGCGCTAAAGTTACCTGCATCAAGCCTGCCGCCCGGGGCGGCGGGCCGTTGACATCATGATCGGGAGAGACCATTGGCAACCACCAACCGCAGCTTCGCTCAGGCACTTTGGGATTTTTTCTGTTCACTCAAACTCACCATTTCCCTGCTGATCTCCCTGGCCCTTACCTCCATCATCGGCACGATCCTGCCCCAGGGTAAACTGCCGCCGGAGTACGTGGCCTCGATCAGCCCCGTAAAGCTCCAAATCTATTCCAAGCTCGGCTTTTTCGACATGTACCACAGTTGGTGGTTCATTCTGCTGCTGTACGTCTTCAGCGTCAATCTGATCTGCTGTTCCATCAAACGCCTGCCGCACGTCTTCAAATTCATCAGCGAACCGAACCTAGTACTGGGCGAAAGTCAGCGCAACGGCTTTTCCCTGAAGCAGGATCTCAAGATTACGGCGTCGCTCGACAAGGGACGCGAGGCCCTAGCGGAGTTTCTCGGCAAGGAGTTCGGTCTTCCGGTCGTGACTGAGCAGGACGGTGAATACCATCTCTTTGCCCAGAAGAACGCCTGGTGCCGCCTGGGTGTGTATGTCGTCCACCTGAGCATCCTCGTCATCTTCGTCGGCGCCATCCTCGGATCGCTGTTCGGATATAAGGGGTTTGCCGCCATCGTCGAAGGCACCGGGATATCGAGCATCCAGACCAACAGCGGCGCCGAGATCCCCCTGGGGTTTGAAGTCCGCTGCGAGAAGTTCAACGTCACCTTCTACGACTCCGGTGCGCCCAAGGAGTTCAAGAGCATCCTGACGGTCCTGGAAAACGGCCAGCCGGTCAAGGGGCTCACCAATGTCCGGGTCGTGGTGAACGAGCCGCTCTCCTACAAGGGGTTCACCTTTTACCAGTCCAGTTACGGCCAGGCCACAGAGAGCAGCGACCACACCTTCTCGGTGCAGGCGCGCGCGGGCGGTTTTAGCGACCACCTCACCCTGCGGGATGGGCAGGCGACCGTCCTGAAGGACGGCACCACCTTCAAGCTGCTGGAGACGACCCCGGATATCCGCCAGTTCATGCCCAATTTTTCCGGGCCGGCCGCCAGGATCGAGGTAACTCAGAAGGGCGGGGTTCCCCAGACCTATATCGTGTTCAAGGACTTCCCCGATGCCAATGCCCAGCGGGGCGACGCGTTGCAGGTCGTGTACGAAGGCTCCAACGCCAAGATGTACACCGGCCTCCAGGTGGCCAAGGACCCGGGCGTCTGGGTGGTCTGGCTGGGATGCACCCTGATGGTGTGCGGCCTGTTCATCGCCTTCTTCATGTCTCACAAACGGGTCTGGATTGTCGTCTCCAAGGGGTATGCCCGCATGTACGGCAACGCCAGCAAGAACCAGGCAGCATTCCAGATGCAGTTCGAAGAGCTGTCCGACAAGTTTAAAAACCTGAAAATCTAGCGGAGGTTACCTAGTTTATGACAAGTTCACTGCTCTTCAACGTGACAACGCTCGCCTACATGGCGTCCATGGTTGTCTTCTTCGCATTCCTCGCCAGCAAGAACAAGGCCATCGGCCTGACCGGCAGCCTGCTGGCCTATGCCGGCTTCGCCGTCCAGACCCTGGCCATTGCCCTGCGCTGGAAAGAGTCCTACGACATGGGGTACGGCCATGCGCCGCTCTCCAACCTGTACGAATCGGTGGTCTTTTTCTCCTGGACCATCATCCTCATCTACATGTTCATCGAGTTGAAGTACAAATACCGTATCGTCGGCGCTTTCGTGGTCCCCTTTGCCCTGTTGGGCATGGCCTGGGCCCAGCTCGGCATGCACAGCGGCATCGAACCGCTCGTCCCGGCGCTCCAGAGCAACTGGCTCCTGTACCACGTCGTCACCTGCTTCTTAGGCTATGCGGCCTTCGCCGTGGCCTGTGGCATCTCCATCATGTACCTGGTCAAGGCCAAGAGCGAAGAGAGCGGGGGCGGCGCAGCCGGCGGCCTCATGGGCATGTTTCCGCCCATCCGGGTGCTCGACGACCTGAACTACCGGGCGATCATGATCGGCTTTCCGCTCCTGACCCTGGGTATCATCACCGGCGCGGCCTGGGCCAACTACGCCTGGGGCACCTACTGGAGCTGGGACCCCAAGGAAACCTGGTCCCTCATCGTCTGGTTCGTGTACGCCGCGTTCCTCCACGCCCGCTTCACCCGCGGCTGGGTCGGCAAGCGCGCCGCCTGGCTCTCCATCATCGGGTTTGCCGCCACCATCTTCTGCTACCTGGGGGTCAATCTGTTCCTGTCCGGGCTGCACAGCTACGGCAGCACGAAGATGTAAAACCGCCATTGTGTTGTTTCGGCAACATTTTTGGTGATTTTGTCCAGCGACTGTGATTATATGAGCCGGGAAGTAATTCCCGGCTTTTTTATGAACAAACCAACCATTTCCATCATTATTCCGGTCAAGCCGGGTTTCAGCGTAACGGCCGCCCAGCGGCTGGCAGCGGTGGAGTACCCGCGTGACCGCTATGAGATCATCGTGGCCGAGGGATACAGCCCGAGCCGCCAGAGGAATGCTGCGGTGGCCCAGGCCCAAGGGGAGATCGTCTGCTTCCTGGACGACGACTCCCTCACCGCCCCCGATTATCTCACCGTGGTCGCCGGGCACTTCGAGAGTCCCCGCGTGACGGCCGTGGGCGGCCCGTCCCTCACCCCGGCCAGCGACTCCATCCTGCAACGGAGCATCGGCACGGCCTTGGCCTCGGCCTTGGGCGGCGGCGGGATGCGCAACCGCTACCGGGCCCAGGGGGAGGCGCGTCTGACCAACGACAGCGAGCTGATCCTCTGCAACCTGAGCTTTCGCCGGGAGCGATTCCTCGCTTTCGGCGGCCTGGATGAACGGCTCTATCCCAACGAGGAGAACGAACTCCTGGACCGGATGCAGCATGCCGGGGAGGGGCTGATCCACGACCCGCGCCTGGCGGTCTTTCGCAGCCAGCGGCCGACTTGGCGCCTGCTCTGCCGCCAGTTTTTGAACTACGGCCGGGGCAGGGCCGAACAGACCATTATCAGCAGGCGTGTCCGGCCGGTCAGCCTGCTGCCGGCCCTGTTCCTGGCCTACGCCTTGCTCGTGCCGCTTTTCCCGGGGTCGCTGTTCCTGCTGCCCCTGGCCTGCTACGGGCTCCTGCTCCTGGTCGTTTCCGCCGGGGAGGCGGCCCGGGCGCGCAGCCTGGGAATGTTCCCGCGGCTGCCGCTCATCTACGCCATCATCCATCTGGCCTATGGGGCCGGCCTCTGGTGGGGGGCGCTGGGCGCCCTGGCGGGCAGACGGCCCAAGCCGGGGGGTGAGGTGGCCCTGCGGCAGGTGAAGGGGCTGAACGACCCGCCAGTCGCCGCAGAATGACTATTTCAGAACGCTTGGATACAAGGGGGACACGGTGAGTATGGAGTTGAGCATTGTCGTGCCGATCTACAACGAGGAAGAGAACGTGGCGGCGCTCTACGAAAGCATTCGTGACGCCCTGGCCCGGACCTCCCTGGAATACGAGACCATCTTCGTGGATGACGGTTCGAGCGACAGCTCGTTCACGCTGTTGAAGGAGATTGCCGCCCAGGACCAGCGGGTAAAGCTCCTGCGCTTCCGCCGCAACTTCGGCCAGACCGCCGCCATGTCCGCCGGCTTCGACGCGGCCAAGGGGGATGTCATCATCCCCATGGACGGCGACCTCCAGAACGACCCGGCCGACATCCCCCGCCTCCTGGCGAAGCTCCACGAGGGGTACGACGTGGTCTCCGGGTGGCGCAAGGACCGCAAGGACACCTTCATCACCCGCAAGATACCCTCCCTGCTGGCCAACGCCCTCATCTCCCGGCTGACCGGCGTGCATCTGCACGACTACGGCTGCACCCTCAAGGCCTACCGCCGCGAGGTGCTGGACGGCATCAACCTCTACGGCGAGATGCACCGCTTCGTGCCGGCCCTGGCTTCCCAGGTGGGGGCAAAGGTCGCGGAACTGCCGGTCAACCACCGCCCGCGCCTGTACGGAACGAGCAAGTACGGCATCTCCCGCACCCTGCGGGTCGTGCTGGACCTGATGACGGTCAAGTTTCTCATGGCCTACTCCACCAAGCCGATCCAGCTGTTCGGCAAGTGGGGGATCTACACCCTGCTGGCCGGCTGCCTCTCCGGCGGCACGACCCTGTACATGAAGATCTTCGACAACATGAGCATGAACCGCAACCCGCTCCTGATCCTCACCGCCTTCCTGCTCTTCATGGGGGTCCAGTTCATCGTCCTGGGCCTTCTGGGGGAACTGAACGCCCGGACCTACTTCGAATCCCAGGGCAAGCCGATCTACGTGATCCGGGACCGAGTCAACCTTGGCTGATGGCGGGCTGAGAATCCTCATGGTGGCGCCGACCCCCTATTTCGCGGATCGGGGCTGCCATGTGCGCATCTACGAGGAGGCCCGCGCCCTCCGCGCCCTGGGCCACGACGTGCGCATCGTCACCTACCACATCGGCCGGGACCTGCCCGGCATCCCGGTACTGCGCATCCCCCGCATACCGTGGTACAATCGCCTGGAAGCCGGCCCCTCCTGGCACAAGCTCTACCTCGACCTTTTGCTGCTCGGCAAGGCCACAGCCTTCAGCCTCCGCTTCCGCCCTCAGGTCATCCACGCCCATCTGCACGAAGGGGCCGCCATCGGCTGGCTGCTCAAGCTCGTGACCCGCGCCCCGTTGATCTTCGACTACCAGGGGAGTCTCAGCGGCGAATGCATCGACCACGGTTTTTTCCAGGCCGACTCCCGCGCGGCCCGCATCTTCCGCCGGGTGGAGCGGTTCATCAACAATAGCGCCGACCGGATCGTCACCAGTTCCAGCGCTGGGTACGCCGATCTTCGGGCGAACTGGGGGGTGGCCCCCGAACGCCTCGTTTCGGTCATCGACGGCGTGGATACGGACCAGTTCCGCCCCCATGACCGGCAGGAGGCGCGCAGCCGCCTGGGGATCGCCCCTGATGTGCCTGTGGTGGCCTACCTGGGCCTCATGAGCGCCTACCAGGGCACGGACCTGCTGTTGGACGCCATAGCGCTCCTGAAGGCCCAGGGGGCGCAGGCACGCTTCCTCATCATGGGTTTCCCCGTGGAGCGCTACCGGGCCGCGGCCGAGGCGTTGGGGATCGGCGACATGATCACCTTCACCGGCAAGGTGGACTACCGGGATGCGCCGCTCTTCCTCTCGGCGGCGGACCTGGCCGTGTCCCCCAAGCTGTCGTTGACCGAGGCCAACGGCAAGCTCTTCAACTACATGGCCTGCGCCCTGCCGGTGGTGGTCTTCGACACCCCGGTCAACCGGGAGATTCTGGGGGATACGGGCGTCTATGCGCCCCTGGGGGATACCGCCGCCTTCGCCGCCCGCATCGCGGACCTGCTGGCGGACCGGGACGGGTTGAAGGAGTGGGGGGAGCGGGTCCGGGCCAAGGCGGTCCAGGACCACGCCTGGCAGGCCAGGGGCGCCCGTCTGGCCCAGGTTTACCGGGCCGTTACCGGCGCGCCGAGGGCCTGACGGAAAGGGTTTTGTGTTTACATTGAAAAAAATTGTACAAAAAATGTTGACACACGGGCCTGATTTTGGTAGAAAACAAAACTCACCAAGCGGGAATAACTCAGTGGTAGAGTGCAACCTTGCCAAGGTTGAAGTCGCGGGTTCGAATCCCGTTTCCCGCTCCATTTAGAGCGCACAAGCCAGGCCAAAAGCCTGGCTTTTTTGCGTCCTGCGTTTGACTCTCCTGCGTTGTTTGTTGTCTTTTGAAAGCCGCTTCCCCGCGTAATCCGCGTCACAATCAAAAATGTTTGTATCGAAATGAAACATTTGAGGGAATTATGCTGTTCAATTTCTGTGTTTTCTTATGTGAAAACGGGGGGATGGGAAGATCGCCCACGGAGTGTTAATTTTTTTAACACTTTGAAATTGCATTGAAAAGTTGTTTTTTGTGATGTAGAAGAGGAAAAGGGTGTGTTTGGGTATTTGCCATGTTTGCAAAAGACGCGGCCAGAACTGAAGGAACAATAATTAAGTATCCTGTTCCTGGAATTGCCAACGAGATAAAGATTTGGGAACGCGCGTTAGAAAGATGGGAACAAGGCTGGGATTGTAAATTGTGTAGGTCTGATAATCATAGTTTTTCCAAAGGGCAATGAGTGGGGGTTTATCTTGTGCCCATTTTTCAACGGCAAACATGGGAACTCCTGATTATTCTTTTCTAATGTCGGCATACATGGTATACGAAGTTCCATGTATTTCCAAGCTCCCGTGTTGCTGAAACGGGGTCTCAAGGTGGCTTAACATAAAACTTCCGGAATTATGCAGTTGTGGTATATCCACCCTACATTTGGGGAATATACAACAATCCTGGGGCAGAATGTGCTGCAGATACAGCCATTTTGGTGTTTTAGAGCGAGAAACATGATAATTATAAAAAATAATAGCTGCTGTATATCCCCTGTTATGCGAGAAAAATGCAAAGAGATATGCTTTCGATATCAGTCATTGTGCCTTGTAAGGATGAAGAGCATATTCTTCCTCTGACGCTAGGCGCACTTATTAATGAAACTCGAAATGGCTATATTTCTGAGATTATATTGGTTGACAATCAATCAACTGACAGCTCAGTGGATATAGCAAGGAGTTTAGGAGTTAAAGTTTTCTCCTGTTCAGGTAATGTGTCGCAAGTCCGCAATTATGGTGCTCAGAATGCTGCAAATGGAATAATTGCTTTTGTAGATGCTGATGTAGAAGTAGTTGCAGGTTGGAGCTCATGGATAGTTAACTACTTTAATAGCTTCAAATACCCCAATAATATAATTATAGGTGATGTATATGGTGTGCGGAATGGTTGTTCTTGGGTCGAGAGAATATGGCATAAAAGTCTAAAAGAGAGACAAATTACAAAATACATAAATGGTGGAAATATTGCGTTAACAAAAAGATGCTTCATCAAAACAGGAGGATTCGATTCAAGCTTAGTTACTGGAGAAGATGTAGATTTTTGTCAAAGAGCCTCAGATAATGGCATAGATATAGTTAGAACTGAAAGCATGAAGACGATTCATCATGGATATCCTAATGATCTCAGATCTTTTTACATATGTGAACGATGGCATGGATTAGGAATGGTCAAATATTCAAAAACGATTATATCTAAGCCACTTCTCTTATCTTATTTTGTGCTAAGTATGCCAATATCTATTCCTTTATACTATAAATTATTTGGCCCTAATGCTCTGATCGTTCTTCCACTCCCAGCATTTATTTTAAGCTCAAGAAGACTTAAAAGTTCAAACTTATTTGACAAGTTAAAGCTAATGATATTGTTCATTATATATGGCTTTGCTAGAGCACACGCACTATTTGATATATTTAAGGATCGCATAACTAAGCGCTAGACCTGACCGGAAAAAGCCACGGCAGGTCAGCCCCCAACAGTTGGCCAAAGAGAAAATAAAAATTGATATGTTACGGAATTTCGCACGAAAAATGGGAAGGACCTTTATTTTTATACAAAAGACCGATCCTAAACCGTTCCCATACCACTTGAATTGATACGAATTTACTTGTACTTAACTGGACTTTGGACACACCGAAGAGATTAGTAACTGTCTATTATAATGTAATTAATTGCTTTCAAGACGTGTAACCATTGAGTTCTATTTGCTTTCGAATCCCGTTTCCCGCTCCATTTAGAGCGCACAAGCCAGGCCAAAAGCCTGGCTTTTTTGCGTCCTGTAGATCGGCTTCGGAGTTTAAGCTACATCGACGTCTGGTTTGACCCATCCCTTGTCGTAATATCGGTGTGTTACGATTGGTAGTTGGGTCACCCTTGACGCCGATGTAGGTCGGATTTAAAATCCTGTTTACAGTTATGATCGAAGCGTTACTTACGGTAATGAAGTAAAAGTGCCAGAAAAATGATCGTCAGCTAAACCGTAAGTATAGAAAAATTTGATGTGTTGCAGTAGCTCTTTGTTTTCAACAGGAATGTCTAATCTGAACGGTTGCGATCCTACCAATGGTCCTGGGGCAACTTTAAACGTATCTTTAGCTAAAGTATTTCCCCTCTCATCCAGAAGTGTAGCTGTCAGTTCAAATCCTTCGTAGGGTGTATCTATGCGGGTGTTGGTGAGGGTTCCTACAATGCGTATATCCGTATTGTTTTTTTCAGCCCTCCAAACCATACTTATATCGTGGTGGTTGTATTGGTGATCGGAAAAAGCCGGATTAATGTCGTGCGTTGTGCGGGTAGAGGTACATGCTGGAAGGAAAAATAGTAATAATGCCGAATAGTACATGATTTTCCGTAACATAGCGCCACCTCCTTTTTCTTTAACTTTATCACCGCGAGGAGGGATTGCAAGGTAACGCTTGATATAAAATAAATTGATATTAATGAATAGAATTTTTCCCGGTGCCGTGTTTGCCCTTCAGGGGAAGCGAAAAAACAGTAATTAAGACACGAATGAAACCTGCCGCACATTGGGCACCGGCCTCGCGCCCCGATAACGTGGATAATTGCTTTTGGCCGAAACAGCCAAAGGCGGCACTCAGGAGAGATAACGAGTTGTGCGGCGGCATCGGTACCGCGAAGCATTCGCTCACCACAAGCGACTCACCAGAACCATCAGCAGCGGCCCGGCTACGCAACAGGCGGCGATGAGGAGCAGGCCGATGAAGGCGATGGCCATGCCGTGCACTTCGTGGACAGGTCTTTCGTGGCAGGTCGTCATTGCTGTGTACCTCCTGATGCCAGTATAGCGCAAACGGTGCCGCAGCGGGGAGAGGTAAAAAGCCTGACCTGCCAGTCCCCTTGGTGACTGGCCTTTTTTTGTGCCTACAGGGTCTGGGCCGCCGATGCGATGGTGACCGCCAGGGTGGCCCGCGCCCAGGGGAAACGCGCCTTGATCACGTCGAAATCCGGGCCCGCGGTCACGAAGGCGGCCGTGCCCTTGATCAAGAAGCCGGTGCCGGGCCCCTGCTTCCCGGCCACCTTGGAGCTGCCCAGGGTGATCAGGACCTGGTCGTTGAAGGCCACATTGGCCTCAGTGCGCTGCATGTACCCGGCCGGGATCAAGAGCCGTCCCTCCGGGGAGACGATCAGGTAGCTGTTCCAGGTGTTGACCATGTGCGGCCCGTCCGGGCCCAGGGTGGCGATGGCCACTACCCCGTCCTGTTTCATCACTTCCACTAATTTTTCCGGAATCATGTGTAACCTCCTTGTTGGGTATAGTTTCCCTTTGCCGCCCCCCGAAGGGATGCGGTATACTGCTGTCTCTATGATGCAACTCATCCTTGATCCGCGGGGGCGTTATGTTCATCCTGAACCTCCATGACCAGACCCCTCTGTACCGGCAATTGTACCACCAAATCAGGGAACGGGTCCTGTCGGGGGAGTTGCCGGCCGACAGCCGGCTCCCCTCGGTCCGGGACCTGGCCGCCGAGCTTGCCACCAGCCGCACCACGGTGGAGAGCGCCTACCTGGAGCTGTACGGCGAGGGGTACATCTACAGCAAGCCGCGCAGCGGCTACTTCGTCTCGGCCCTGGACAGCGAGGCCGCGCCCCGCTCCCTCATCCCGGCCGCGCCCCGGCAGACTCCACTCCAGGACCCCCCGCACCCCTGCGCCTTCGACTTCCATCCCGCCCGGCTCGACCCGGCGAGCTTTCCGGCCGCCATCTGGCGCCGGCTCTTCCTGGAGACCCTGCGGGACAACGTCCGCGAACTGACCCACTATGACGAGCCCCAGGGGGATTGGGGGCTGCGCGTCGCCATCCGCGCCTACCTGGAACGTTCCCGGGGCGTGGTGTGCGACCCGGAGCAGATAGTGATCTGCGCCGGCCTGCAACAGAGCCTGGATATCGTGGCCGTTCTGCTGAAGGACGGCCACTCCGCCGTGGCGGTGGAGGACCCGGGCTACCCGTTGCCCCGCTCCCTCTTCCGCAATCACGGCTACCGGGTCATCCCCCTGCCGGTCGGGCCGGGGGGGCTCGACCTGGCGGCCCTCCGGGGAAGCGGCGGCACTGTCGCCTACGTTACCCCGTCCCATCAACTCCCCATGGGGTATGTCATGCCGGTGGCCAACCGGTTGCGGCTGATTGAGTGGGCCGCAACCGGCGGCAGGATGATCATCGAGGACGACTACGACAGCGAACTGCGCTATCACGGCAAGCCGATCCCCTCGTTGCAGGGACTGCGTCCGGACGGGAACATCATCTACCTGGGGACCTTCTCCAAGATCCTCTCCCCGACCCTGCGGGCGAGCTACCTCGTGTTGCCCCGGACCCTGCTCGCCCCTTACCACCACCGCTTCAGTCATTACTTCTCGACCGTGCCGCTCTTGGAGCAGAAGACCCTGGCCGCGTTCATGGAGCAGGGACACTGGGAACGGCACATCCGGCGGATGTGCATCATCTGCAAGCGAAAGCATGATGCCCTGCTTCACGCCCTGGAACGGCACTTCGGAAACCAGGCCGCCATTATCGGCCAGGGCGCCGGACTCCACGTGGCCGTACAGCTCTTGGGCCCTGGCCCGGACGAAACGGAGCTGATCGACCGGGCCCGCCACAGGGGCGTCCGGCTGTTCCCCTTTTCCGCGACCTGTGACGTCCCCCGGAGCGGCCCGCCCATGGTGTTGCTCGGCTTCGGCGGCATGAACGGCGACGAGATCGAACAGGGGGTCCGACTCCTTCTCCAGGCATGGCAGAGCAGCCCCTGACATCCCCACTATAAGGGAAAACTGCCCGTGCTGACAGGTGCAGTTATGAATATTTTTACCGGGGCAGATGGGGGCACCGGGGTGGGCCGGAGAAAACGCTGTTGCCGGTGCCAGGTGACCATGCCCGGAAACTGCACTTGCGCATGAGCCGAACAGCCCCCCATCCCTCCATAACGACTTGATTTTATAGTGGCTCCCCCCAGGGTGGCCGCCGATATCCGGGGCCGGCAAGCCAACCGGCAAAACTTTGCTATACTTATCATGTGTGAGCTACGAAAACGGCACCCCGGGGCGGGGATGCCCGGACAAGGAGCGAGTGATGATCAGAAGAGCGTTCGACCCGGAGTTGGCAACCAAGATCGTCAAGGAAGTCCCGCTGTTTATCAGCTTCTCCGACGAGGAAATCGCCGAGTTGCTGGAAAAAACAGCTATCTACAGCTATCACAAGGATGAGATCATAATCAGCGCCGACGAGCAGAACGAGCAGATGTACATCATTCTGAAGGGGCGGGTCAGGGTCGTTGACCTGTCGAGCAGCGGAGAAGAGCGGGTCATGGCGTTCCGTCACCGGGGCGATTATTTCGGCGATATGGGGCTTCTGGACGGCAAAACCGATTTTGCCACGGTGGTCGCCACGGAGCCGTGCAAGGTCCTGCTGATCAGGAAGAGCGCGTTCGACGAATTCTTCCTGAATAACAACAAGGCGCTGCGTCAGGTCATCACCGTGCTGTGCCAGCGTCTGCGGGAAAGCTGGCTCTTCCATAACGTCATCGGGATCAACGATGCCGAGTCCAAGATCAGGGCCACCCTGGCGCACTACAGCACGACGCTGGGGACCAGGAACAGCCACGGCATCATCATCAATTCCATCTTCTCCCAGCAAAGCATCGCCGACCGGGTTCAGATCACCCGGGAAACGGTTACCAGGGTGCTGCGGAAGATGAAGGAGCAGCACGAGATCGAGATGGTCGGGCGGCACTTCAAGCTGATGCCCACCTTTTTCGACAAATACCGCCAGTCCCAACTGTACAAGAACCTCTCCTCGGACTTTTAGGTCAGACGCAGGAAGGGGCCGGATCGCTTGATCCGGCCCCTTCGCTTTTTCTGTTCCCCGCCTCTTCTGTCTGCCAGCGATTGTTCAGAATTGCAAATGCCTCGGTCGGTCGGCATTCTTTTCAGGCTTCCTCAACGAGGGCCAGCCGGTTGATGGCGATGGCGGGACGGGATGTTCATTCTGCTGCCTAAACGGTTGCCGATGAAATCTGGGAGGTGTTTTCCGCATCATGGGCATAGCTGTTCGAACTGAGCTGCAGGTAGTCCTTCAGCGCCGAGCTGAGCAGCGCCTGCAGGCTGGCGACGGAATTGTCGCTGCCGGTGTCCGTCGTGGCTGACGCTGTTGCGGCGGACGACGAGGAAGCCCTGTCCAGAGCATCCAGCAGCGCCTGGAGCGTTTGGGCCACGGTATCCTGGGTATCGCCGCTGGTCTGGGTCGAGGATGGTGGGGGCGCGACACCCTCGGGCTGTTCCGGCGGCGGGGACGACAGCTTGTCCTCGATCCGGGAGAAGACCTGCTGGGCATCGGTCAGGTTGCCGGATTGCAGGGCGCTGCCCAAGCTCTGGATATCCTGGCTGAACGGGTCATCGCTCTGGCCGCCGTTCTGCGATGAGACATCCTGCTGGAGCGTTGCAAAGGCCGTCTGGGCGTCGGACAGGTTGCCCGACGTCAAGGCCGCGCTCAGGGCCTGGAAGTCCTGCACCAGGGGATTTGTGTCCGAAGAACTTGTGGAATCGGCGGCAGCCGTCGAGTCGGTGGAGAGCAACGAGGCAAGGTCCATCTGCTGCTTGGCAAACTCACCCTGTCCCTCCATGTGCTGCTGAATTTTGTCGAGGGCGTTCTGGGCATCGGTCAGGCTGCCCGATTGGAGGGCGCTGCCTAAGCTCTGGATATCCTGGGCCATGGGGCTGTTGCTATCGTTGTCAACGCTGTCCGTGCTGCTCGTGCCCAATTGCGCTGCCTTATCCGAGGCAAGCGCGGCGTATGCCTGTTGGGCGTCGGTCATGTTGCCCGACTGGAGGGCGGTGCTGATGTCCTGGAAATCCAGGGCAATCTTGGCAAAAAAACTGGAACTGCTGGAAGAGATACCTGCAATTGACATATGTAGACCTCCTTGTGGTATGATGAACCGGGTTGGAAGCGCCGGCCTGGATCAACGGGGACTCGTGACGCGGTTTGTTTGCACTATCCGTCCATAGGGGCTCCTTTCACGGTTGGGACGCCCGACCCGCGCCCTTCCCGGAGGCGGGTCAGACGTCTTTTCCGCATGGTACGTATCGTGTGTACGCGCGAAATGAGGATCAATTGTGAAGGAAAAGAGAAAGTTTTTGTGCAATCTGTCGCCATAGTGGCCACTTTTCCTTGATTGCTGCATATTCCATCCATAATCCTTCGCTATCCTCATGGCCAGCATCGTGAATTTCCGCCGCAACCGGCACAAACATCCCCTGTCATACGTTGTGATGACAGGGGAGAAAAGGTGGTTCCCATGAAACGCAGTACCCGGGGCCGATGGGCCTGTTTTGGCGTGGCCGTAAGTATGCTCGTTCTTCCCCGGCTGGGGGAGGCCGCGCTCGGTGGAACCGCCGCTTCGGTCGCGGCGGACCGCGCGGCCCTTGCGGCCGTGCATCGGGCCACCACGACCCGTAGCGCCTACACGGTCCAGGAGTTCCGGTCCGATTCGAGCACCGTACGGGAATACGTCTCCGTATCCGGTGTGGTGTTCGCCGTTGCCTGGAATGGCCGGACGCATCCCGACCTCACCACCCTCCTCGGTTCCTATTCCGGCGAATATCAGGCAGCCCTGCGGCAAACCGCGCGCCCACGTGGGCTCCGGCGCCAGCAGGTGCAGTCGGATGGGGTCGTTGTGGAGAAGTGGGGGCACATGCGGAATCTGCAGGGCAGGGCCTATGCCCCGGCATTGATCCCAACGGGGGTAACCATCGATGAAATCAAGTAACGTAGGCATGATGCTCCTTGTCATGGCCCTTGTCTCCGGCTGCGGTTCGGGCGGCACCTCCGACACCGGCAGTACCACGACCGGCACTACCAGCAGCACCTCCGGCACCACCAGTACCTCGACCGGCACCACCGGAACGACAACCGACACCTCCGGGAGCAATGTGCTCGCCGTCACCGTCAACGGCTCCCTCTGCTCCGGCAGCACCTCCGGCTCCTACGTCAACAAGCCGTGCGTCAGCGTGACGATCTGCACCCCCGGCACCTCCACCTGCCAGACCGTCAGCGACATCCTGCTGGATACCGGCAGTTACGGGTTACGTATCTTCAGCACCGCCCTGACCGGGGTGTCCCTTACCCAGGTAGCCAGCGCCAGCGACGGGTCGTTGGCCGAATGCGTCCAGTTCGGGGACGGGTCCGCGTTGTGGGGGCCGGTCATGACGGCGGATGTGGTCCTGGGTGGGGAGTCCGGCGTGCAGATGCCGATCCAGGTGATCAACTCCAGCTTCGGTTCCCCTCCCCAAGCTTGCAGCAGTGCCGATGCCAGCCCCACGGCGGCGGGATTCAACGGGATACTGGGGGTGGGGCTGTTTGCGCGGGATTGCGGTGCGGGTTGCGTCGACACGGCCGATAACGGGATGTACTACTCCTGCAGCGGATCGAGTTGCACCGCCACGACGGCGGAACTCGCCAAACAGGTGCCCAACCCGGTGGCGCTGCTTCCGCTGGACAATAACGGCGTGATCGTGCAACTCCCCACGGTCGCCACGAACGGGGCCGCCTCAGCCACAGGCTCGCTCACCCTGGGGATCGGCACCCGGTCCAACAACGTCCCCTCGTCGGTAACCACGTACCCTGCCGATGCGTCGACCGCCGAGTTCCTCACCACCTATAACGGCACCGCCTACAACAGCTTCCTGGACACCGGTTCCAACGGCCTGTACTTCCCTGCCACAAGCCTCTTATCCGCCTGCACCGTCTCCGGTTATTCCTCCTGGTTTTGCCCCGCGACGACCAAGAGCCTGAGCGCCGTCAACGCCGGGTATAACGGTTCGCCCTTCGGCACCATTGATTTCACGATCGGTAGCGCCGTCACCATGTTCAACTCGTCCTACATGGTGTTTCCCGCCCTTGGGGGCGCCATGAGCGGCGGCTTCGACTGGGGCCTCCCCTTCTTTCTGGGGAGAAACGTCTATGTAGGGATCGACGGAAAGGGCTCCATCCTGGGAACCGGGCCGTACTGGGCGTACTGATTGTCTTGGGTGTTCCTGGGAAAATGGAAGCCTGCGGGTCTCGTTTGCCTTCCCCCTTTAGTAAAGGGGGAAGGCGGCCCCGACACCTCTTCGGGCAGAGTCCCTCTGTAGAAAGTACAAACCCCACCGCAGCTGTCCGCCACGGTGGGGTTTGTTGTTAGGCGGGCCCGTCGCCACCCGGCGGCATGATCCGTTACAGCACCTCGAATTTGTACCCCACGCCGTACACCGAATGGATCAACTCCGCCTCGGGATCGACGCTGGCGATCTTTTTCCGCAGCTTCTTGATGTGGCTGTCGATGGTGCGGTCGCTCACGGTGCGCTGGTCGTGGTAGATCTGGTCCATGAGTTGCTGCCGGCTGTAGATGCGCCCCGGGCTGGCGACGAGGAACTGCAGGAGTTTGAATTCAACCGCCGTGAGATCCAGGTCATTGCCGGTGAGGGTGGCCCGGTAACGCGGCTCGTCCAGGACGAGCCCATGCGCCTGGATCGTCTGTTCGCTCCCGGCCCGGCGCAGGACCGACTTGACCCGCGCCACCACCTCCCGGGGACTGAACGGCTTGCAGATGTAGTCGTCGGCCCCCAATTCGAGCCCGAGCAGACGGTCGATCTCCTCGATGCGGGCGGTGACCATGATGATCGGCACGCTGGAGAAGGTGCGGATGTCCTTGCAGATCTCGATGCCGTCGCGGCCCGGCAGCATCAGGTCGAGGAGAATGAGGGCGGGCGCATGTTCCCGCACCCAGGCGACAACCTCCAGGCCACTGCCCAGGCGGTGGGCGTCGTAGCCGTTCTGTTGCAGATAATCGTGCAGCAGCGCCGCCAGTTTCTCTTCATCTTCTACAATCAGTATCTTGCCATTCATCAGCATCTCCCCGTCAACGGTAGTTCTATTCTGATCCAGATTCCCCCAAGCGATGAGGGGTGGGCGGTAATGGTCCCTGCGTGGGCCTCGACGATATTGCGGCAGATGGCCAGGCCGAGTCCGGCGCCCCCGGCGGCCCGGTTGCGGGAGGCCTCCACCCGGTAGAGCCGTTCGAACAGCCGTTCAAGGTCGCCGGGCGGTACGCCGGGGGCCGAATCCTCGATATCGATGGCGGCAAGTTCTGACTGGTACGTCAGGCGGACGGCGATCGTGCCGCCCGGATCGGTATATTTCAGGGCATTGTCGAAGATATTAACGAAAAGCTGGCGCATGCGCTCGGGATCGCCGAACACTACGTCCGTTCCCTCCCCGAGGATCGTGGCGGCCACGGTAATCCCCCGGGCGGCGAACTGGGGGCGGTAGGTGGCGAGCACCGCTGTCAGCAGGGCGTCCAGTTCCAGCTCCACCTTGCGGTAGGTCAATGCGCCCACGTCGGAAAGGGAAAGTTGGTAGAGGTCGTTCACCAGGTGCTCCAGGCGCAGCACCTCCCCGTGGAGGGAGTCGATGGCGTCCGGGGTTGTCGGGCGGATCCCGTCCTGGATCGCCTCGATTTCGCCCCGCAGGATGGCCAGGGGGGTGCGCAGTTCGTGGGAGATGTCGGCAACCCACTGGCGCCGCGTCTGCTCGTTCTTCTCCAGGGTCAGGGCCAGGGAATTGAACCCCCGGGCAAGCTGACCCAGTTCATCCGTCGATGTTATGGGCACCCGGGTGGTGTACTCTCCGGACGCAAGCCGGTCGGTGGCCGCGGCCAAGGCCTTGATCGGCCGGACCAGGCGGTTGGCCAGGGGGAGGGCGAGCCCCGCGGCCAGGAGCACGATGGTTCCGGCTATCAGGCTCAGAGCGGATTGGACATCCTTGAGAAAGCGGCGCTGGAAGTCGTCCGTGAGCCGTTTGTGGGGCAGGAGCCCCAGGTAGCCCACGGTCCTGTTGTGGTATTGGAGCGGCTTGAGTGTGGTGTCGACCGGGATCTCCGCCGGGGCGAATACCGGCTGTTTGTTCCCGTCCAGCAGGAGGAACATCCTGCCGATCTCCCGGGGCGGACGGCCCATGGGTGGTGGAAAAGGCCGCGGCTCCCGGTCATGCTCCCCGGGCCGGGGGCCTCCCAGGGGCTGTCCCTCGGGGGGCCTGGGGTGACCTTGGGGGAATGTTTCCGCAATGAGCCGGAACCACTGCTCCGGTTCGTTCTTCAGGTAATCCCAGCCTCCCTGGGCGGCATAGCCCGCCTCCAGCCGCACCGCCAGCCGCGCGAACTGGGTCTGCTCCACGTTGTGCAGGTAGCGCCGAAACCCATGTTCCACGCTCCACTGCATGATGAAGAACGTACTGAGCACGGTCAGGATGGCGGCCGCCAGGATCACCAGGAACAGGCGGTAGGTGATGCGGATCTTCATCGACCAAAATCCCCTTGTCATCGTTACGGCGGTCCAGCGGGCCGACCATAAACAGGATAGGCGATTATTATCACAAACCGTGGGCGAGGACCATCTTCAGAATTGTATGTCCGCTTTTTTCATAATTGTTACATATTTCAACCATATTGGCTTGCTAGCCTTTTCCCATGGTTACGAATGCTTTTTGACGGCGGATCGACGGTTGCGCCGATGGCGTTGGCGGAACACTACCAGTCGCGGAAAGGAGTGAAGTATGGGAATACGCAGTATGAAACGGCTAGGCGCCCTGCTCGTGACGGGCGTCATGGTTTCGGCCCCGGCATGGGCCAGTGTGGGGCCTACCCCGGGCGAGCGCCGGGAGCCCCCCCAGGCGGCATTCGATGCCTGCAAGGACAAGAGTGAAGGGGCCGCAGTGGAGATCGTCACCCCCAATGGTGGCACGATCAAGGCGACCTGCAGAAAGTTTGCGGATCAGTTGGTGGCGGTCCCTGAAGACGCACCGCCCCCTCGGCCTCAGAACTAAACGGCAATGACGACAACCAACTAACGGTAGGAACAGGCGAGGGGAGAATCCTTATGAAACGGCAGATCATGGTGTGCGTCATGCTGGCGGCAACGGCACTAGGCGCTAATGGTGGCTGGGCCGGGGCGACGGGCGAAGGCGGACACAGGGGGATGGATGAGCGGGGCATGGGGGGGCCGGGGATGATGCCGCCGCCTCCGTCCGAGGAGATGGTTGTCCACATGGCGCAGCGGCTCAAGCTGACCAGCGACCAGCAGGTGAAGGTCAAGGCGCTGTTCGTGGCAGAGCGGGAAAAAACGGCGCCGCTGATGCAGAAGATGGCGGAATATCACAAGCAGCTGCGCGATGCCTCCCGTGCCGCAACGTTCGATGAGGCGGCCATCCGCGCCATTGCAACAAAGAAGGCCCAGGCCGAGGTCGAGCTGCTCGTTTCGTTCGAGCGGACGCGCAGCCAGGTCAATGCCCTGTTGACCCCGGAACAACGAGCCCTTGCCGACAAATGTCCACCACCGCCTCCTCACCGCGGCCATGGGCCTGAGGGGAGGTGCGGCTGTGGGCACGGGCCGGAGCAGATGCCGCCGCCACCCTGCGATGACGGCCCCGGCAAGGACGGTGACCGGATGCCGGGACCTGGTCCCGGCCCTGGCGAGGGACAGAGATAGGTGACGTGGGGATGGCCGCCACGAGGAGGCTGTCCCCATAATCCTCTACGAACAGCAGGTACGGGAGGCTGCGATGGCATTACCTTATCTTCGAGAACAGGTGCGGGAAACATGCCCGGTCAAGCTTGATATCCTGGGCATGGCCGTCACGGAAATAGATCATGTCTCCGCCCTGCGCAGCGGGATGGAATTGGTGGCCGGGATCATCGTCATGGCGGTCAGGTGGGGCGGCGCGGCCGACCTGGCCGGGGTGGCGACCGGCGACATCATCTCCGAGGTAGACGGAAGACCTACCAGAACCATCAAAGAGCTGAAGGATACCCTGGCGGCCCACGAGGCCCAGACGCCGATCAGGTTGCTGTTCCGGCGCGTCGGCGCGTGGCGATATCTTGCCCTGCCGTACGAAGAAGAGAGCCCTGGAGGAGATGGAGGCTCCTGTTGCTGCTGATCCCCAATCCGCACCAAGACGCTCGCTTCGTTGGCTCGTCTTCGACTCCCCCAACGGACCGGGCGCTTTGTTTTCTCACCGGTTTGCGCCGGGTATACCGGCCCCCTCGTGGCGACCTTGAACGCCTTCTCATCAACGCTGAAATAATCTCTTGACAGTTTTAAATGATAGTTTTAAATTAATGTTTGAAATGGTAATTTCAAATAAGAGTCGAGGCGTGCCATGGCCGGAAGAGATCCCGTCAAAACCAAGGAAAGACTCCTGGATGCCGCAACTGCAGTGTTTGTCGAAATGGGCTACCGGGATGCGACCGTGGCCGAGATCTGCAACAGGGCCGAGGCCAATATCTCCGCCGTCAATTATTATTTCGGCAGCAAGAAGGCCCTGTACCGGGAAGCGTGGCTCCATGCCTTTCGCGAGGCCATGCAGGTGCATCCGCCCGATGGGGGCGTGACTGCGGCCGCGCCTCCTGAGGAGCGGCTGCGGGGGCAGGTCACGGCGATCATGGCACGGATTGCCGACGAGAAGTGCCGGGATTTCGCCATCTCCCAGATGGAACTCACCAATCCCACCGGCCTTCTGGAGGACCTCATGCGCTCGGAGCTCGATCCCCTGCGGGAGAAGACCCTGGCCGTGGTGCGGGAACTGCTCGGGACCCACGCCTCCGATGTCCAGGTGCAGTTCTGCGAGGTGTGCATCCTCAGCATGTGCGTCAATCCGATGTTGATGAAAAGGAACAGACACGGGGGGGGCGGGAAGGCCGCTCATCCCATGGACGACCTCGAGGCGTTTGCGGATCATGTGGTGAAATTTTCCCTGGCCGGGATGGCAGCCATTCGCGGCCAGGCATAGAAACGGATCGATTCAATGACAAAGTTAGCGCGTAAACGAATTATCATCGCCCTGGGCATCGTCGCGCTCCTCGCGGGGGGCGGTTTTGGGGTCAGGCATTTTTTCTTCGCCAAGCCCAAGGTCACGTATGTCACCGCAAGCGCCTCCAGGATGGACATCGAGGAAAGCGTCCTGGCCAGCGGCATCCTGAAGGCCTTCAAGACGGTCGCGGTCGGCGCCCAGGTGTCCGGGCAGTTGAAGACGCTGCACGTGGCCCTGGGGGACCGGGTCAAAAAGGGGCAGTTGGTGGCCGAGATCGATTCGGTGACCCAGTTGAACTCCCTCAAGGATGCGGAGGCCCAGGTGGAGAACCTGCGCGCCCAGAAGCGCTCCTCCCAGGCGCTCCTGAAACAGTATGCCCTGGCCTGGCAGCGCCAGAGCCAGATGGCGTCCCAGGACGCCGCCTCCCATGCGGACCTGGAAAGCGCCCAGGCGTCGCTCGACAGTACGCGTCATACCATCGCCTCCCTGGATGCCCAGATCAAGAAGGCGATCATTGCCGTGGATACGGCCAAGGCCAATCTGGGGTACACCCAGATCAGCGCCCCCATGGACGGGACCGTCATCTCCATCGATACGGACGAGGGGCAGACCGTGGTCTCCACCCAGTCGGCCACCACCATCATCACCCTGGCTACCCTGGATACCATTACCGTCAAGGCCAAGATCTCGGAAGCGGACGTTATGCGGGTCAAGCCGGGCCTGACGACCTATTTCACCCTGCTGGGGGATGCGGACACCAGGTACTACAGTAAATTGCGGGCCATAGAGCCGGGGCCGGTTTCCAGCAGTACCAGCAGTACCACCACCAGCAGTAGCAGCAGTTCCACCAGCAGTTCGGCGGTCTATTACTACGGCCTGTTCGAAGTTCCCAACCCGGATAACAAGCTGCGGGTCTCCATGACCGCCCAGGTGTCCATCGTTCTGAACGAGGCGAAACACGCCCTCTGCATCCCCACTTCGGCCCTGGGGGACAAGCTGAAGGACGGCCGCTATACGGTGCGGGTCCTGAAAAACGATGCGCCCGATACCCGCACCATCCGGGTGGGCATCAATAACAGCGTCTACGCGCAGGTGCTGGAGGGATTACGGGAGGGTGACAAGGTCGTGGTGGGGGACAGCACCTCCGTGCCGGCGACCACCACCAGCCAGCACCCCGGGCCGCCGCCGGGCGGGAGACGCTGAGCATGGACCGGCCATTACTCGAACTCTCCCAGCTGGGACGCCGGTTCGTCACCGGAGGGCAGGAGATCCCGGTGCTGAAGGGGATCAATCTGTCCATCCATGCGGGCGAGATGGTTGCCATCGTCGGCGCCTCCGGCTCGGGGAAGTCCACCCTGATGAATATCCTGGGCTGTCTGGACCGTCCCAGCGAGGGGAGCTACCGGGTCAACGGCCAGGAGACCGGTGCCCTGTCCAGCGACGAACTGGCCAAGCTGCGCCGGGAATACTTCGGCTTCATCTTCCAGCGCTATCATCTCATGCCCCACCTGAGCGCGACCCAGAATACCGAGATTCCGGCGGTCTATTCCGGGGTCAAGAAGGCCCCGCGCCGGGCCAGGGCCCATGAACTGCTGGCCCGCCTCGGTCTCGAAGACCGCTGGGACCACCGCCCCAATCAGCTCTCGGGCGGACAGCAGCAGCGGGTGAGTATCGCCCGGGCGCTCATGAACGGGGGCGACGTCATCCTGGCCGACGAGCCGACCGGCGCCCTGGACAGCAGGAGCGGCCAGGAGATGATGAACATCCTCCACGAACTGCACGGCCGGGGCCACACCATCATCCTGGTCACCCACGACATGCAGGTGGCCAACAACGCCGAGCGCATCATCGAGATCAGCGACGGCGAGATCATCCGGGACCAGCCCAACCCGAAGGCTCCGGCAAAGGATAAGGCCACCCTGCCGGAGAAACCCCTTGGGGACGAGCCGGGCAACCCGCTTCAGGCCCATTGGGGGCGTTTCGCCGAGGCGTTCAAGATGGCCCTCATCGCCATGTCATCCCACCGGATGCGGACGCTGTTGACCATGCTGGGCATCATCATCGGCATCACCTCGGTGGTCTCGGTGGTGGCGTTGGGGCAGGGGGCGCGCCAGAAGGTGATCAACGACATCAGCTCCATGGGCACCAACGTCATCGATATCTATCCCGGCAACGATTGGGGGGACGAAGACGCCGGCAGCATCTACACCCTGGTCCCGGCCGATATGGAGGCGCTGAAGTCCCAGGTCTATGTGGACAGCGCCACGCCGGGCACCAGCGACAGCGAATTGGTGCGCTACCGCAACATCAAGGCCAGCGCCTCCATCAAGGGCGTCGGCGAACAGTATTTCCGCGTGCGCGGCTACGAGATTGCGCAAGGTTCGGCGTTCGATGCCGGGGATGTGAAGCGGCAGGCCCAGGTGGTGGTGATCGACCAGAACACCAGCAAAAAGTTCTTCGCCAAGGAGGACCCCATCGGCAAGATCCTCTTCCTCGGCGCGCTCCCCTGCCAGGTCATCGGCGTGACCAAGGAGAAGGAGAGCCCCTTCGGCAACAACCAGAACCTGGAGCTCTGGATGCCCTACAGCGCCGCCATGAGCCGGCTTTTGGGGCAGACGTACTTCAGCTCCATCACGGTCCGGGTGAAGGAGGGGGTCTCCAATCAGATCGCCGAGCAGAGCATCATCAAGCTGCTCAAACAGCGCCACGGCACCAAGGACTTCTATACCAACAGCAGCGACAGCATCCTCAAGACCGTGAAGAAGACCACCGCCACCCTCACCCTGATGATCTCGGCCATTGCCGTCATCTCGCTCATCGTGGGGGGGATTGGGGTCATGAACATCATGCTGGTTTCGGTCACGGAGCGTACCCACGAAATCGGCATCCGCATGGCGGTGGGCGCCCGGCAGAACGACATCATGCAGCAGTTCCTGATCGAATCGGTCCTGGTCTGCCTGATCGGCGGCTCCATCGGCATCGTGCTTTCCTATGGCGTGGGGATGATCTTCCACATGTTCGTCACGAGCTTTACCATGAAATTTTCCATCTTCTCCATCGTTTCGGCATTTCTCTGCTCATCCATGATCGGGGTCATGTTCGGTTTCCTGCCGGCGCGCAACGCCGCCCGGCTCGACCCGATCGAAGCGCTGGCACGGGAGTAACGACCATGATGACCGGATACCGCGCACCGCACTGCCGGGCGCTCACCCTGCTGCTCGCCGCTGCCCTGTTCACCGGCGGGTGCAGCCTGCTGCCCCGCAGCGACTATACGCCTCCCCAGGTTACCCTGCCCCACCAGTGGCAGGGGCAGGCCACCACCGGCACCGGGGTGGCAAGCGGCAAACAGTGGTGGAAGGGGTTCGACGACCCGCTGCTGGACGAGTTGATCGAGCGGGCGCTCACTACCAACAACGACCTGGCCGCGGCCGCCATCAAGGTCCGCCGAGCCCAACTCACCGCCCGCCTGACCAACACCAACCTGACCCCCTCCGTGAGCGTCGGGGCTACGAGCAGCATCAGCCGCGACCTGAAGAACCATGCCGACACCCAGACCCATAGCGTGACCGGGTCGTTGAGCTACGAGGTGGACCTGTGGGGCAGGCTTGACGCCACGCGGGACGCCAGCCGCTGGGAGGCCGAGGCCACGGAGGTGGACCGGCGGAGCACGGCCCTGTCGCTCATCGGCACCACGGCGGCGGATTACTGGCAGGTCGCCTACCTGAACCAACTCATCGCCACCAGCGAGGCGAGCATCGCCTATGCGGAAAAAAGCCTGGAACTGGTGGAGGTGAAATACCGTGCCGGCGCCGTTTCCAGTCTGGACCTGGTCCAGGCCCGGCAGGCCGTGGCCACCCAGAAAGCCGATCTCGCCTCGCTTGTGCGCCAGCGGGCCGAGGCGCGCAACGCCCTGGCGATCCTGTTCGACCAGGCGCCGGAGAACAGCGTGCCCGAGCGCACGGCGTTGCCGGACGGCCCGCTGCCCGCCGTGGCGGCCGGCCTGCCGGCCAGCCTGTTGGGCCAACGTCCCGATGTGCACGCCGCCGAACTGCGCCTGCGGGAATACCTGGCCAACGTGGACAGCACCCGGGCCAGCTACTATCCGGCGCTCACCCTGACCGGCAGCCTGGGCAGCAGCAGCACCAGCCTGGCGAACGTGCTGCAAAATCCGGTCGCCGCCCTGGGCGCCGGCCTGACCCTGCCGTTTCTCCAGTGGAACACCATGCAGTTGAATGTGAAGATCTCGGAGACGCAGTACGAGGAGGCGGTGGTCTCCTTCCGGCAGACCCTGTACGCCGCCCTGAGCGATGTGGAAAACGCCCTGGCGGGGCGCACCCAGTATGAAGCGGAGGGGAAACGGTTGGAAGAGGCGCTGGCGCTGGCGAAGCGGTCCGAGGAGTTGGCCGAGATCCGCTACCGCGCCGGCTATACCGCGGTGCAACTCTGGCTGGATGCCCAGGAGAGCCGGCGCAGCGCCGAGAAGAGCCTGGCGGCGAACCGCCTGAACCGGCTCAAGAACCTGATGACGCTCTATCAGGCATTGGGTGGGGAGACGGGGAATGCGTCACAGACGCAATGACCCCCCAAAAAAGAGCTTGTCCACGAAAAACACGAGCGCAGCTCAACGGGATAGGAACCATAATCGATGTGACGGAACGGTGAGGGGGCTGTCGACCAATCCGGGTAAATGTTTTAAATCCCCTGTAGAGCCTCCTGCAACGCCGACAACCGGTAGGGTTTTTGGATGAAGCCCGCCAGCCCCTTGCCCGCAAACTTCCGGGTAACCTCCTGCTCATTGTAGCCGCTGGATATGATCACCTTGACATCGGGCCGTATACGCCTGAGTTCGCGAAAACACTCCTCGCCGTTCATGTGCGGCATGGTCAGGTCGAGAATGACGAAGGCGATGTCGGGGGTCTCTTTGAAGATGGCTACCGCCTCCCTGCCGTCCCTGGCGGTGGTGGTGCTGAAACCCAGCTCTTCAAGCATTTCCGATCCGATGCCGAGGATGGTCTCATCGTCATCCACGATCAGGACCTTTCCCGCACCATGCCAGTCGTTCCGGCCGCTGTCGTGACCGGCCGGTTCGGCAGGGCGGCTGTCGGCAGGCAGCAGGATCTTGAAGGTGGTCCCTTTGCCCGGCTCGGTGTAGATTTTGATGGCGCCCTTGTGGCCCCGCAGGATGCCGAGGACGGCGGCCATGCCGAGGCCGCGGCCGGTGAACTTGGTGGTGAAAAAGGGGTCGAAGATCCTGGCGAGGGTCTCTTTGTCCATGCCGCAGCCGGTGTCGGCAATTTCCAGGTAGACATAGGGCCCTGCGGTGATGTCTTCATCGAGCCAGGTGTCTTTTAAATAACCGGGATCACAGTCCATGCAACCGGTGCTGACGGCGATGACGCCGCTTGTATCGCCGATGGCTTCGGAGGCGTTGATAATCAGGTTCATGATTATCTGGCGCATCTGGGTGGTGTCGGCTTCCACGAGCGGCAGGTCCCTGGCGAGGTCGAGACGCAATACGGCGCTCTTGGAGATGGATACCTCAAGCATGTGCAGCATCTCTGTCAGGAGGGAGTTCACGTTGATGTGCTCGACAACGAATTTTCCCTTGCCCGAGTAGGCGAGCATTTGTTTGGCAAGGTCGGCCGCCTGGGCGGCGGCATTCTCTATCCGGCGCAGATTCTCGACGGCGGGGGATTCGGCGGTGATGCGCATCAAGGCCAGATCGGCGTTGCCCATGATGGTCATCAGGATGTTGTTGAAGTCGTGGGCGATGCCGCCGGCCAATACCCCCAGGCTCTCGAGTTTCTGGGCGTGGAGGAGTTGCTGTTCCAGCTTCAGGCGCTCGCTTTCAACCCTTTTCCGGTCCTCGATGTTTCTCGATATGGCGATGATTCCATTGATATGGGGGTTGGAAAGCTGGTTGCAGGCGCACCATTCCACCCAGGTGTAGCTGCCGTCCTTGTTCCGGTACCGGTACTGCACGTTTGCGATCTTCTCCGGGGTTTTCAGGAGTTCCTTGAAGACGCGATCGACGCGCTCCCGGTCTTCCGGGTGGGCGAGGTCAAGGGGCGTGAGCCCCAACATCTCGTCTTGAGCATACCCGTGAATTCGCTCGGCCGACGGCGAGTTGTATTCAAAAGCTCCATCTTTACCGATAATACTGATGATGTCGGGTGACAGGGACATAATACTGCGGAAGCGCTCCTCGCTCCCCGAAAGCTCCCGGGTTTTCCTGGAAACGGCTCTCTTCAGCAACCTCAACCACACCAGCAGCCCGGCCACGAGGGCGGCAATCACCAGGGCCGAATAGCCCACATATCGGACGTACGGCGAAGCGCTTATGGGTATCCCCATCCATTTTTTATCGATGGCGCGGTATTCGGCAGGCGTGATGCCGGCAAAACCTTTCTCGACCATGGCCAGCAGATCGTTCCGGCCCTTGGGCACCGCACGGCGAAATTCGCCGCTGTAAAGCGGTGCCGTCTCCCGAAACTGATCCTGAATCCCCATTTTGTTCAAATGATATAAAGCCGGCGGGCGGTCGACGGTAAATACCTTCACCTTGCCGTCATAAGCCGCCTCAATGATCTTCTCGTAACTGGGGTATTCCACGATGTTGGTGACGCCATGTTTCCTGAGAACGTCAAGGACATTGCCGCCCGCCTTGGCGGCAACCATGAATCCCCTGGCGTCATCAGGCCCGCTGATGCCGGAGATATCTTTGTGGAAAAACAGCGGTACGGGGATAACCGCGTAGGGTTTGGTAAAGTCATATACTTTCTCGCGCTTCTCGTTGCGGAAGATCGTATCGATCACATCGAACTCGCCCGCGTCCATTCTGCGTTGGGCATCGCTCCAGTCGGTTCCGGTCAGTTCGACATGGATTCCGGTTCTCTTCTCCCAAAGGTTCCACTGGTCAACGGTAATGCCTTTCAATTGCCCCTGGTCGCCTTTAAAGACATACGGCGGGTAATTGTTGTCCATGACAACGCGGATTGATGTGGGGGAGGCGACGGAGTTCCCCGGGGAGGAGGCCATGCAGGTGGAAGCGGCGAGCAAAAAGGTCGATAATGCAAAGAATCGCAGAACGTAAGACGCAATGGGGATGATCATGGAGTTCACACGCCTCCTGGAGAATGTCGTTGCATGGCATGATTCAGGGCATTTGTGCTCAAAACGCGCCATATCTCCCGCTATCAGTGCTGGACGAATGCGAAACTGCCCCCCAGGGCGGTATAGGCATCCATCATCCTGCCCAGTCCCTTCTTCTCCGCATCCGTAATCGCCCGCACCCGCTCGTCCGATTTCCCGATGCAGGTGAGAGTCGCCTTGCGTGCCTTGATCAGGGCGCGCATGGCGTCGTAGGAGAGTTGGTCCACCGGGGCGTCGAAATACTCGGCCACCTTGCCGGGGGACTTCTCCTGCTTGACGGCCGTGGCAGGTATGGTGAAGGTCTTGGCGTCCGCCTTGATCCTGAAGCCGGTGATGTCCAGGGCCCGTTTGCCCACGGACTGGATGCAGAACTTGGGCCAGACGCTCCCGGACACCTCCACCAAGTAGAGGAAAAGGCCTTCGCCGAACCTGTCCCGGGGGGTCGATTCATCCAGATAGCGCAAGGGGCTTTGGGTCGTGTCCGCCTCTTTCCTGATACCGGGCAGTTTGCGGGCGCGGGGGTTGGAGGCCAGCAGCTTCCGCAACTCCTCGTATTCCGCCGAGTCCTTGGGCGCCTTGCTCAGTTGCAGGTGCGCCGTGGAGTAGTCCCCCTGGCTCACCGCATCGCGGACGGTATCCGCGACCGATTTTGAGGTGGCCTTGGATATGATGTCCGCCTTTTCCGACTCGGAGACGATGACCGCAGGTTCTTTCTTCTTGCCGGACTGGAGCGTCGAAGAGTCCCCTTGGAAAAAATGGTTGAGGGCGAAGAACAGGAGGGGGGACAGGAGTACGATGCCGACAAAGATGATCGTGTAGCGGGTTTCCTCGGGCAGCGGTTTCTTGAACATTACCGGTTCCTTCTTTACGGAAGATGTCACACGCTCAATCGGTTATACGCTTAATGGAAAAAATATCCAGAGGAATGGGAGGAGGGGAGGGGCGGTCCCGGCAGGCTCAAAGACCTTCTCCAATCTTGCGGAGCACCTCGATGGCCGAACACCCCCAGCCTTTGGCCGGGGGTGTTCGAAATGCTCGGGATGGGGCCGCCTTCTCGGAGGGGATGCCCAGCCCGTCAGGAAAGCAGGTGCACGAAGAGGCCGCTCCGCAGTTTGGGCTCGAACCAGGTGGATTTGGGGGGCATGATCCGGTCCTGGTCGGCCAGTTCGATCAGTTCGCGGATCGAGGTCGGGTAGAGGGAGAAGGCCACGGCGTACTCGCCCGAATCCACCAGCTTCACCAGTTCGTCGTTCCCCCTGATGCCGCCGACAAAATGGATGCGCTTGTCGGTGCGGGGATTGCCGATGCCCAGGATGGGGTCGAGCAGGCGGTCCTGGAGGATTGACACGTCCAGGCGGCCGACCGTGTCCGACTCGTCCACGATGGTGTCGCGGGCATGGAGTTGGTACCAGCGGCCATCCAGGTACATGCCGAACTGATGGCGCTCGCACGGTATGACCGGCACCGGGGACGGGAGGAGCGTGAAGGCCTCCTCCACCCGGGCCAGGAATTCGGCCGCGGTCCGGCCGTTCAGGTCCTTGACGGCACGGTTGTAGGGCATGATGTTGAGCTGGGTCTCGGGGAAGATGACGGTGAGGAAGACGTTGTACTCCTCCCGGCCGGTGTGGCCCGGATTCTTCTCCCGGCGCAGTTCGCGCACCCGGCCGGCAGCGGCGCTGCGGTGATGGCCGTCGGCCACGTACAGGCGGGGGATGGCGGCGAACAGGCCGGTCAGCCGGCCGATGAGCGTCTGGTCGGCGACGATCCAGAGGGTGTGGCTCACGCCGTCGTCGGTGGTGAAATCGTATTCGGGGGGGGCGGCCGTGATCCCCGAGATGATGGTCTCGATCTCTGCGCTGGAGCGGGAGAGGTAGAAGACCGGCTCGTCGTTGGCGTCCAGGTAATCGATGTGCTTGACCCGGTCATCCTCCTTGTCGGCCCTGGTGAGCTCGTGCTTCTTGATCACGCCGGACTGATAGTCGTCCACGCTGGTGCAGACCACCAGGCCGGTCTGGGTGATCTCCCCCATGCGCTGGCGGTAGACGTAGAAGCATTCCCGGTCGTCCTGGACCAGGATGCCGCGCCGGATGAATTCTGCCAGGTTTTTCCTTCCCTGCACATAGACCGGCTCGTCGTGGGGGTCGGTGCCGGTGGCGAGGTCGATCTCGGGCCGGGAGACGTGCAGGAAACTGGCGGGGTTGCCGGCCGCCATCTGGCGGGCCTCTGCCACGTTCATCACGTCATAGGGGAGGGCCGCTACCTTGTCGGCCAGATCTTTGGGGGGGCGCAACGCCCGGAACGGTTTGATAAATGCCATGGTAAAACCTCGTGGTCGTAGTCTGAATCCGATGATCCCGTCACGGATTCCATAGGAAGCTGAATCCGTGACGCCCGAACGGTTCCGCTCGCTTGGCATGCCTCAGTCCCGGCGCTGTGGGCCCGGGCTCCGTCGTGGCGGAGTACCCGCGACACGTGCGGCATGATACTTCCGGGCGGCGTTGGACTCCGGCATGACGCTCGCTCCGCCGTTCAGACGTCACGAATTCAAGGGCGTGGAACTTGTTCGTAATTGTTATTGTTATTGAAAATACCTGCGTGCGCCGATAAAGTGCCGCTCGAAATAACTTTCGTCAACAGCGGATACCTTGATGTCCTCGCCGCGGCGGGGGGCGTGCACGAACCTGCCGCTCCCCACGTAGATGCCCACGTGGCTGATGCTGTCGGCCGATGAGCCGAAAAAGAGCAAATCTCCATCCCGCAGGTCATCCTTCGCTACCTGGTCGCCGGCCTTGAACTGGTCCCGGGAGGTCCGGGGAATGCTGAGGCCGCACAGGTTGTAGACCGCCCGCACAAAGCCGCTGCAATCCATGCCGTCCACCACGTTCTCCCCGCCCCAGCGGTAGGGGATGCCCACGAAACGCTCGGCGGTGCGGGCGGCGATGGCCCCCATGTCCCGGTCGCCCCGCGCCGGTCTCGGCTGGACGCTCTCCGCGATCTTACCGGTCCGGGGCGTGCCCTTGTCCCGCGCCATTTTGGAGCTGTCGCTTAAACGGGGTGAGGTGATCTCTTCCCCGGCCGGTTTCTGCCACCCCGCTTCCCGGGGGCGGGCAAAGACGATCTCGTTGGGAGGGGCGATATAGTAGCCGCCGATCAGCCGGTCCGCCACCAGTCGTTTGGCCGCGGCGCGGGCCTTGTCCTTCGTGGCGAAGTCGCCGAAGCGCACGGCATAGATGCCGTTGTCCTTGCGGAAGTAAAAGGCCTCGATCCCCTTTTTCTGGAGGGTGTCGGTAAAGCGCTCCGCATTCTTGACGTCGGCAAAGGCGCCCATCTGGATGGCGTAGCCCAGGCGGTCGAGCCCCGATGGAGAGGCCGCGTGTCCGCAACCCGGGCTGGAAAGGAGTACGATGGCGAATAAAGCGATGATGGCTGGTTTGCAGGTAGAGAACATGGCTCGAAGATGGTCTTTGTTGTGACGTGATGAAAAGGGTCGAATGGAACTAGTATCCATAATTGACCACAGGGAGTAAAGAACTTTTTGCCCCGGTCGCCCGGCTGGCTCGTCCCGATGCGGGAGACTTGCCCCTCGTGACCCTGCAAGCAATGTTGCTTTGTGTAAAAAAATAATTGCAGTTGCAAATCGCCTGAAATATCATATAATAACAAACATTGGACAAAAGCTTGTTTATGTGCCTTGCCCTGAAGAGGGGGAAACACCATGACGACATATCCGATAACAACGGGGGGGACGGCGGCGGCAACGGACACGGCGATGGTTGTGAACCCGGTGTCAGGCGGCGTCGAAGCGGCCAATTCGACGCCGGATAGCCTGGCGGTCACCCCGGAGGCGAAAACCGCCGCGGCTGATACGGTAACCCTGCTGGGCAAGGACCGGTCCCAAGCCCAAGCCGCCATGAAAGACGCCTCGCGGGGCAAGAGCGACAAAATCGGCAGCCGGATCGGAGCGGTGCTCTTTACCTATAACTCGAAAGGCGACCTGCGCATCAGGTTCATGGACAGCACCAACACCCTGGTGTACCAGACGCCGCCGGTGATGATGGCGCGCATGATGGATCTCATGCTGCGTTCCGACTCTTCGGTGAGCGCCCTGGTCTAGACCCTGCCTGTCAGATAGAGTACCTAAAAAGCCGTTCTCCGGTCACCCCGGCAGAACGGCTTTTTTGTGTCGGCGGGCCGGCGTGCTAGTCCACATCGGCCGTCTGGCGGCGCACCCCCATGAGGTAGGCCACCACGAAATCGTCCAGGGCCCCGTCCAGCACCGCGTCCGGGTTGCCCGATTCCACGCCGGTCCGCAGGTCCTTGACCATCTTGTAGGGGTGCAGCACGTAGGAGCGGATCTGGCTCCCCCAGCCGATCTCCTTCTTCTCCGCGGCGATCTCCGAGGCCTTGGCGTTCCGCTCCTCCACCTCCCGCTCGTACAGTTTGGCCCGCAATACCTTCATGGCCGTGGCCCGGTTGAGGATCTGGCTCCGCTCGCTCTGGCAGGCCACCACGATGCCGGTGGCCAGGTGGGTGATGCGCACGGCCGAGTCGGTGGTGTTGACGTGCTGGCCGCCGGAACCGCTGGAGCGGTAGGTGTCCACCCGCAGGTCCGAGTCGGAGATCTTGATGCTGATATCCTCCTCCTCGATCTCGGGAAAAGCGTAGACCGAGGCAAAGGAGGTGTGGCGGCGGGCGTTGCTGTCGAAGGGGGAGATGCGCACCAGGCGGTGGATGCCCGCCTCGGCCTTGAGGTGGCCGTAGGCGTACTCGCCGCTAACGCTGAAGGTGACGGATTTGATGCCCGCCTCGTCCCCGGCCTGGAAGTCGGTGATGGCGGTCTTCCACCCCCTCTTCTCGCAGTAGCGCAGGTACATGCGCAGCAGCATCTCGGCCCAGTCCTGGGATTCCGTCCCCCCGGCCCCGGGGTTGATGGAGATGAAACAGGAGTTGCGGTCATGGGGGCCGGAGAGCATGCGCTGAAACTCGGCCGCCTCGACACCTTGCTGGAGGAGGTTGTTCATCTCCCTGACCTCGGCAAGGGTCGCCTCGTCCTGGGCCTCTTCGCCCAACTCGATCATTACCCGCACGTCGTCCAACTGCCGGGCGAGGGTATCCCAACTCTGGAGGAGCTTTTCCAGGGCGGTGCGCCTGCGGAGGACCTCCTGGGATTTGTCGAGTGCATCCCAGAAACCGGGTACCGCGATCTGCGCCTCGATCTCCTGAAGCGCTTCCCGCTTGTCATCTATGTCAAAGAGACCCCCGAAGTTTGGCGATCCGTTCTTCAAAGTCCTGCATTTTTGCTATTTCTTCACGAAACATGTTCTCGTACTCCTTGATGATTAGTTAATCCTTGTAAAAACAAACCGAGAGGATGGCTACCACCCCCGACCCTTTAGGCCCCAGAGGGTCCTCCTAAACTAGGAGGGGGGAAAACGCCCAGTTCTCCCCCTCCTTGATAAGGAGGGGGCAGGGGGTGGTTGATTGATTTTACTGTCGCTCCCGCCTGAACCGGGCCAACAGGACCACGCCCAGGGTAAGCATAGCACAGAACCAGGCCGGCGAGTCGCCTATTTTCAGATACAGAGAGTCGCCGCTCCCCGGCTGGATCTCGCCGGTGCACACCTCCTCCTGGAAGATGGTGCTCATGGCGCGGATGTGGCCGTTCTGGTCGATAATGGCGCTGATGCCGGTGTTGGCGGCCCGGATCAGCGGCGTGCGGGTCTCCACGGCGCGGAACACCGCGATGGAAAAGTGCTGGTAGGGAGCCGATGAACGGCCGTACCAGGCATCGTTGGTGATGTTCACCAGGATGCGGGCGCCGTTATTCACGTATTCCCGGGCCAACTCGGGAAAAACCCCCTCGTAACAGACCAGAAGGCCCGCCCGGGTCCGGCCCACATCCAACGGAGCGGCGCGTTCGCCGGGGGAGAAGTCGCCGATCCCCACCACCAGCTTGCTGACGAAGGGGAGCAGACGTTTGAGCGGCACGTATTCCCCAAAGGGGACCAGGTGTATCTTGTCCCCCCTGGCGCTGGTTTCGCCGTTGGGGGCAACGACGAAGGCGCTGTTGAGGAAGGTGCGGGTGCCGTTACGCAGTTCGTGGGCCGGGCTGCCGAAGAGCACGTAGGCGTTGATCTCACGCGCCAGGGAGCGGATCCGCTCCGCCTGCCGGAATTCGTCCTGGAAGAAGAACGGTGCGGCGCTTTCCGGCCAGACCACCAGATCGACCCCCCCACGTGCGGCCTCGCGGGTGAGCCGCTCGTAGATATCCATGGTCTGCCCCTGAAAGGCCGGGCTCCATTTCACATCCTGATCGATGTTCCCCTGGATCAGGGCCACCCTGAGGGGCGGGGCGGCGTTCTTTTCCTCACCGTTCAGACGGTTGAAGCCGTAGAAGAGGGTGGCGGTGAACAGGAGCAGGAGCAACAGGGCGCTCTTGGCGGGGTAGGGGACGTTCGCCCCGGAAACCGCACGCAGCACCCGGTAGAGGACCACATTGGTCAGCACGATCAACAGGGTGATGCCGTAGACGCCGCTCAAGTCCGCAATCTGTATCAGCGGCAGGATGCGGTACTGGGAGTGTCCCAGCATGGCCCAGGGAAAGCCGGTGAGCAGAAAGGAACGGAGAAAATCCAGGGCCACCCAGGCCACCGGCAGGGTGAATACCAGTTTGATCCTCCCCTGTTCCCCATAGCGGGCGATCAGGGTGGCCAGCCCGTAAAACAGGGCCAGCCAGGCCGCCAGGGCGAGGTAGAGCGGGATGCTGACCGCCCAGGGGAGATGGCCGAAGTGGGTGACGACGATATTGATCCAGTAGAGGATGAGGATGTAGGCGGCCAGGCCGCAGGTAAAGCCCAGGCGAAAGGCCTGGCGCAGGGATGCCCCTTCCAGGGAGATCAGGAGCGGTATCAGGGCGATCCAGGCCAGGAAGGAAAATCCGGCCGTGGGAAAGGAGAGGGCAATCAGGACCCCGGAGGCGATGGCAAAGAGCCCCGGCCGGTCGAGGACCGCTGCCAGTTGGGTACGCAGGGATGAAGTTTTCACTCGTCACCCTGCGCTTTACCGGCGATCGCTGCCTGGCGTGCGATGCGGACCTGTTTTACCTTGCGCTCGTCGGCGTCCAGAATGGTCAGGTGCAGGCCGGACCCTTCCATGGTGTCGCCGACGGCGGGGATCTTGCCGGTCAGGTGGAAGATCAGGCCGCCCACGGTGTCGAACTTGTCCCGTTCGATCTCCACGTCGAAGTGGTCTTCCAGATCCTCCACCGGCATGCGGGCGTCGGCGGTGATGGAGCCGTCGCTGTTGGCGGTGAAGAGCGCCTCTTCCCGGTCGTACTCGTCCTGGATGTCGCCCACGATCTGTTCCAGCAGGTCTTCGATGGTGATCAGCCCCGAGGTGCCGCCGTATTCGTCGATGACGATGGCCAGGTGGACCCGTTTGCGCTTGAACTCCTGGAGCAGTTGTTCCAGGTCCTTGGTCTCGGGGATAAAGTAGGGGGGGCGGATGATGGTGCGCACCTGGAGCTGCTCCTGGCCGTTACCCCAGAATTTCAGCAGGTCCTTGGCGTAGAGCAGGCCGATGATATTGTCGGTGGTGTTCTCGTAGACCGGGATGCGGGAGTGGCCGCAGGCGATGATGGTTTCCAGCATCTCGGGGATGCCGTCTTCAATGTTGACGCAGGCCATGTCGGTACGAGGGACCATGATCTCGCGCACCACCGTCGTGCGCAGTGAGAAGATGGAGCGGATCATCTCGCTCTCCTCCTCGTTGACCAGCCCTTCCTCCTCGGTGGCCTCGATAAAATCGTGGATCTCCTCTTCGGTGATCTTTTTGCGTCCGGTCACGAACCGGCTCACCAATTCGATAAAACCGGACCTTTTACTGCCGCCCTCTTCCAATGCTCTTTCCTCCTTTATGATCCAAGAAACTTAAATACGTAGAGAACGATAAACGTGAGCCCCGCCCCGAGGCATGAACCCGCCACCACCTCGCCCATGGTGTGGATGCGCATGAACAGCCGCGAGTGGCTGACCATCAGCGCCAACGCGACGGACAAGAGGGAGGTCAGCGGGTCCCGGGAGTTGAGCGATGCCGCCGTGGCGATGGAGAAGGCGATGGCCGCATGGCCGCTGGGGGCCCCGCCGTGCAGGGGACTCCCCTTGCCGAGCAGGCCCTTGAGCATGATCACGACGATCGTGACGATCAGGATCGAGACCATGGTACCGATATCCGAGGGTGCGCCGAACATTGCAAGGACCTCCCCGTAGAGCGGCAGGATGTATTTGGCCAGGATCAGGTAGCCCATGATGGCGGCCCCGCAGGCGGCGACCAGGACCGCTCCGGCCGCGGTATCCTTTGCTATTTTTGCCAAATGGTTGTAGCCGGGCGAAACCAGGTCCACCACCGCCTCCACCGCCGTGTTGATCAGTTCCGCGAAGAGCACGAACAGGATCGACAGCGCCAGCAGGGCGAATTCCAGGGGATTCACCCTGAGGAAAAGCGCCACAAGGAGCACCACCCCGGCGGAGATGAAGTGGTTGCGCATGTGCTTTTCAGTGCGGGTCGCGTGGATGATGCCCGCGATGGCACAGTTGACCGAATCGATGAACCGGTCGGGTTTTACGGGTTCAGGAACCCTTCCTTCTTCAGAAGATTGAATAATTCACTCTCCTTTTTTTCCATCCTTGCCGCTTCGGCCTCGCCGCTCCGTTCGTGGTCATAGCCGCGCAGGTGCAGGATGCCGTGCAGCAGCAGAAAGCAGATCCGATCGAAGGTTTCCATCTCCCCCTCCTCTGCCTCCCGGGCAGCGGTATCCGCCGAGATGACCACATCACCCAGGGCATGGGGCGCGATGCCGGCGTATTCCCCCTCCTGGAGGGAGAAGGAGATGACGTTGGTGGGACGGTCCTTAGCCAGGTACTCCCGGTTGATGATGCGGATGGCGCGGTCGCCGACGATGGAGACGGACAACTCGGTCTCGTCAGAACATGCCAAGGCGCTTAAGATCCTCTCCGCCACCTTTCTTAGGCGGGTCGCCATGATCCGGTGTCGTCTCTGGCGGTTGTTCAACTGTATCAGCACTTGCTTGGTCTCCGTTTCCCGGCTTGCCGTGCTCGCCGGAACTGGTTTTATGCTCGGCCTTCTTCTGGCCGCTGTTTCCACCCTTGTAGACCGGTTCGGGATAATCGACCCGGTGGTGGAAGATGCCGTTCAGGATGCGGTTGAAGCTTTTGGCGATCTCGTGGAGGTTCTTGAGGGTCAGTTCGCACTCCTCAAGCTGGCCGTCCATGAAGATATTGTTGATGATCTTCTGCACCATCCCCTGGATGCGGTCCGGGGTGGGATTGACGAGGGTGCGGGAGGCCGCCTCCACGCAGTCGGCCAGCATGACGATGCCGGCTTCCCTGGTCTGGGGTTTGGGGCCGGGGTAGCGGAAATCCTTGTCCTCCACCGTCTGGCCGTTCGCCTCTGCCTGGGTCTTGGCCCGGTCGTAGAAGAATTTGATCAACCCTGTGCCGTGGTGCTGGCGGATGATGTCGGTGATCGGCTGCCCCAGGTGCCGTTCCCGGGCCAGCTCGGCCCCCTCCTTGATATGGGAGATCAGGATCAGGGCGCTCATGCTGGGGGTCAGCTTGTCGTGGCGATTTTCTTCGCCCCCCAGGTTCTCGATGAAATAGAGCGGCTTGGAGATCTTGCCGATGTCGTGGTAATAGGCGGCCACCCGTGCCAGCAGGGGATTGGCGCTGATGGACTCGGCGGCGGACTCCACCAGATTGCCCACCACCACGCTGTGGTGATAGGTGCCCGGGGCTCGCACCATCAGATCCCGCAGGAGTGGGGAATTGAGGTTGGCCAGTTCCAGGAGCTTGATGTCGGTGGTGTAATGGAACAGCGTCTCGATGAGCGGGATGAAGCCGGAAACGAGGCCGGCGCTCAATACGCCGCTCACCAGGGCGAAAAAAACCACATAGATCGTCTGCATGCTGAACAGGGTGGCGCTGGAGGTCTGAAAGGAGAGGGCCATGGCCAGGTTGACCACCGACACCTTCAGGCCGGCGGTGTAGATGGTGCTCCGGTCCGAACACTGGCGCACCCCGTGGGCCCCCACGATGCTCCCCAGCATGGTATAGATCACCACCGTCATGTTGCTGTCGAACATGATCCCCAGGAGGGGGGCCAGGATGGCGCAATAGACCAGGGCCACCTCGGAGTTGATGAAGATGCGCACGATCATGGGGCCGGCGGCAAAGGGGAACAGGTAGAAGAAGGAGGCGGTGTCGATATCCGGGAAGACCGGGCCGATATTGTGGGTGATCAGGATCGCGATCTTGAAGAGCAGGAAGCTGCCGATAATCAAGAGCGATATGATCAGGATGTCCTTATTGGTCGGATTGAACTTGCGGATGTTCTTCAAGGCGAAACGGTAGGGGAAATAGAACAGCACCACGATCAGGGCGAAGATGCCGATGGCCGAATAGATACGGCTGCCGCCCCGGTTTTCCTGGAAGATCGTTTGCAGCTTATGGGCCTGTTCGGGGCTGATCCGCTCCCCGACCCGCACGATCATCTCCCCCTTCTGGACCTTGAAGAGCACCGGCCTGACCGATTCCGTGGCCGCCTTGGCCCGGGCCTCCGACGCCTCGCGGTTGTAGAACAGGTTCGGCAGGAGGATGCGGGCGATCACGCGGGCAATGGCACTCCCGTCGGTACGGTCGTTCTGGCCGGAAAACTGCCAGGAAGTCACCAGCCTGCGGGCCTCCCGGATCTCGGTGTACTCCAGGGCCACGTCGCTGTCCTCGACGAGTTGGCCGTTGTCGTTGATCAGCTCCAAGCCCCTTCTGGTGTCGGTCTGAAAGGCCTTGCCGTCGAGGACGATCCGGCGGCGGTACAGTTCGTTCACCATGCGGGCGGCGTCCGCCAGAAAAACCTTGTCCGAGGCGATATGGGTGAAGGCGTGGATATCCGCTGCGTTCAGTTCCGTGTCCAAAAGCGGCGTCAGCAGGGTCCGCCATTCGTGCGTACTCTTCTGGCTCTTGGCCGCACGTTCCTTGCGGACCGCGCCGACCACCTGCTCGAGCTTGCCGATGATGTAGGAGGGGACGCGGTCGCTGACGTTGTAGACCACCGGCGCGCTGTTGCCGGCCTCTTTGCGGCGCTGCTCGGTCAGGGCGTGATCTTCCACCAGGTAGTCCTGGGGGGCGCGGATATCGGAGGTGGCGATGTCGCCCGGCTTGAATTCGGCCGAGTGGAACCGCTGGCCGGGGAGCAGGATGAGGGTCAGCAGGAGGGCGGTCGTAACAAGGAGGATAAACCTGTTCCGACGGGCTGTCAGGGGGTTGGAGAACCGCTTCACGACCACGTCCAGGAGGTTCGATCCCAGTTTGCTCAGGTATGTCAGCGTATGTTGGCCCTGATTATCGGCAGGTTGGTCAGGCATAGGGGGTCATTGGTCCGGCTGGCCCCACTCTGGGGTCCATGCAATATAAGTATTTGAAATAAGATTTAAATATACCCTGCATGGACCACAGTGTCAATATAGCTCTTATTAATAGGGGGTTCGGCCCGATTTTCACACCTCGCTGATATCGGATGCCACGATCTCCACATCCGGCCATCCCTCGTAGATCCACTCTTCGATCCGCTCCAGCACCTGCCGGGCAATGACCTTGTTCGGGCTGACCGTTACGAAGGCCAGCACCGCCGCTCCGGGCGCGTCCTGGCGGTCAACCTCGGCGCAGGCGGTATTGAAACGGTTGCGGCAGCGCCCCAGGATGCTCTTGACGATGCCCCGCTTCTCCTTGAGGGAGCGGGCGGGCAGGTCCAGATGGAGTTCGAGACAGAAGATGAACATGGGGCTGGCTTCAGTCCTCCTTCAGCATCGCCCGGCACTTGGGGCAGCGGCGCAGTTGGCACAAGGATGAATAAAATGCCTGGGCCAGGGTCGCCTCGCATTGGGGGCAACGGAAAACATTCCGGGCGACGAGGATGATCACGGCCAGAGAGGCGAACTTCAGCAGGTTGGATCGATTGGCGTTCTGGTCGCCCGGCACGGCGGTCAGGCGAAAGACGATGGCGAGGACGACCATGGCCGCCATCAGCACGAGGTAGAGGGTCTTCCTCTTTTTGTACTTGCTTTGTATCTCATCCATTGGGGCGTATCTCCATCTCCCTTACCTGTCAAACCACTGTGCATCTATCTAGCAGACTTCGATGCGCCTGCAAATGTTTTTGTCACAACGTGGTTGAAACGGATAGAAAGACGGAGGCCGCCGGTTGGATGCAATTGTGCCGTCGGCCGGAGTCTCACGCCGGGCGGGCATGGGGGGCATTACCTTTTAGAGGCAATGATCTCGTGCCAGTTGTCCCGATTGAGCTCGACCAGAATGGTCTTGCCACCGGCGTATTCGGGGGAATCGATCTCTATGGTGTAGTCGTCGCGGAAAAACGGCCCCGCCAGGCTGAAGTTGCCGATATGGTCCGTGTCGGCAGTTGATACGACCGACGCTTGCGTTTTTCTCTTGAGTACGACATGCACGCCGCTGATGGGGGTAACGCGGTCCTCCTGCAAGACCGTGCCGCTTATGAGGGTCGGCTTTATTTCCGCTGCCGTCGCATTGCTCGCGGGGCTGAGGGCGTCGTCGCCCTTGCCGATGCAGCCGCTCAACGATATGCAGGAGATGCAGAAAAGTGTGGCGATAATGAATTTTCCGAACATAACGCTTCCCCTTGTCCTCCGGCCGGATTCTGTCTCTTCCCGGATGAACACGCACGCATGCAGCATGGCTGCTCTCCTGCGTCACTCTCCTTGATGCTTGAAGCCCATCCGGTGAGGTATCCGGGAATTCCGCAATTCGATGACGCGGCTGTGTGTAGGGGGATGGGGATGATCTGCTGGGATTTCTATTTTCATTAGAAATATATACCCCTATTGCTCCGAGGTAAAGCATATTTCAATAGCAATTTCAGTATGTTAAAAATATTAACATTTTCCCGCGAGGTGTTAAAAAAAATAACACTCCCGAGTGGTTTTAAAACTTGCCGTTATCACGAGATAAATTTATATTACAGCCCCTCCGGGTCTCCTTGTTTGTGTCAATTTGTCGCACTGCCGCATGACCGGGCTCTGTGCGGGCCGGATAACCATGGCCAATCCCTGCGACATTTTTTGCCGGTGGGTACATGAGTTGACTCAAATAATGTGCGTCATTTCGCTGCTTTGGCTATCTGCTGGGCACAACAGGCAACATCAGTCGCAGGCGTATACAATATATCCACTGTGTAACATTTTGGAATGATTTACTAAAATGGTTCTGCCCGTTTGGCGCGCGGATTGCTAACCGCAATGGGCACCAAAGGACCAATAGCGTCGTAATTATCATAAAACTGCGGGGGTCGAGATGAGTGTGTGGGCGGATATGAAGGTGAAGGCGAAGATCATGACGCTGGTGCTGGCGAGCTGTGCCGCGCTGCTGCTGGTGGGGGGCTTCGGGGTGGCGAACATGTCCAGCATGAACGGCGACGAGGCGGAGCTCAAGGACGGCATGCAGCAGACCGCGCTGCTGCAGGACCTGAAAAACTGCTTCCTGGCCATGCGTCTGGATGTGGTCTATATGCTGGCGCTCAGGGACGCGGACCAGATCGCCGAAAAGGGCAGGGACTTCTCCGTCCAGATCGAGAACGTCCGGACCAAGCTGGGCACGTACGAGAAGAGTTCCATCACTGCCAAGGAAAAGGAAGAGATCGGGGCGTTCCGTCAGGGATTCGAAGCCTATGCCGTGGAAGGGACCAAGCTGGCCGCGATGGCCAAGGCGGCCCACGCCTCGGGAGATGCGGCGGCCATTGGGGCGGCCCTGGCTTTTGCCACCGGCAAGGTGGCGCCCCTGTACGCCAAGCCGGCCCAGACCATCGCCGACATGGTGACGGACAACGTCAAGAGTGGTGAAGAAACCTACCGGCACAGCAGCGATACCTTCCGGCGTATCCGGCTGGTGCTCCTGGCGGTGGTGGCCCTGGTGGCGGTGATCTCCCTCCTGGGGGGCAACCTGATCGCCAACTCCGTATCCCGTCCGCTCCAGGCGGTCCTCGGCACCCTCCAAGAGGTGGCCGGGGGCAACCTGATCGTCCGTTCCCCCATCGCCAGCAAGGACGAGATGGGGATGCTGGCCCGGGAGGTGAACGGCACCGCCGAGAAGCTGCATACGATCATCTCCATGGTGGCGGGGAACAGCACCCAGGTGGCTTCCGCTGCGGCCGAACTGCACGCCACCGCCGCCGAGATGGCCACCGGGGCCGAGCAGATGGCGGCCCAGGCCGGCACCGTGGCCACGGCCAGCGAGGAGATGTCGGCCACCAGCGGCGATATCGCCCAGAACTGCCACCATGCGGCTTCCGGGGCGCTCCACTCCAGCCAGGCCGCCGAGAGCGGCGCGGGCGTCGTGGAGAACACCGTCCAGGTCATGGGACGCATCGCCAGCCGGGTGATGGACACGGCCAAGACCGTGGAGAGCCTGGGGGCGCGCAGCGACCAGATCGGCGCGATCGTGGGGACCATCGAGGACATTGCGGACCAGACCAACCTTTTGGCCCTGAACGCGGCCATCGAGGCGGCCCGTGCCGGCGAGCAGGGGCGCGGCTTCGCCGTGGTCGCCGACGAGGTGCGGGCGCTGGCGGAGCGGACCACCAAGGCGACCCGCGAGATCGGCGAGATGATCAAGGCGATCCAGGGCGAGACCAGGGGCGCGGTGGGGGCCATGGAAGAGGGGGTCAGGGAGGTGGAGAGCGGCACCAGCGAGGCGGCCAAATCGGGCGCTGCGTTGCAGGCGATCCTGGAACAGATCAACGCGGTGAACATGCAGGTGAGCCAGATCGCCACGGCGGCCGAGGAGCAGACCGCCACCACGAGCGAGATCAGCAGCAACATCCAGCAGATCAACGAGGTGGTGCAGCATACGGCGCGGGGGGCCAGCGAGTCGGTCATCGCCGCCAACCAGCTTTCCACCCTGGCCGAGGAGTTGCAACGGCTGGTGGGGCAGTTCAAGCTGTAAAGAGGTCGCAAGCCAATGGTAGTTTATGGGTAGTTTATGGGACTTATAGGTCGTATGTGACTTATAAGTCCCATTTGTGTTATAACGTCTCCTTATACCCCCGCTTAAAGGAGCCCCGCATGTCCCATCCGATCATCTCCGCCCTTGCCGAACGCATCCTGGTCATCGACGGCGCCATGGGCACCCAGCTTCAGGAACGGAACCTCACGGCCGACGACTTCGGCGGCCCCGCCTATGAGGGGTGCAACGAGCATCTGACGTTCACCCGCCCCGACGTGATCAGCGCCATCCACCGGGATTACCTGGCGGCCGGGGCCGATATCGTGGAGACCAATACCTTTGGCGCCACCGACATCGTCCTGGCCGACTACGGGCTTGAGGGGCAGGTCTTCGAACTGAACCGCCAAGCCGCCCAACTCGCCCGGGCCGCCTGCGACGCCGCGGCCACGGCCACGAAACCGCGCTGGGTGGCAGGCTCCATGGGCCCCACCACCCGCACCATCTCCGTCACCGGCGGGGTGACCTTTGCGCAGCTGGTGGAGGCATTCCGCGTGCAGGCCCTGGGGCTTCTGGCCGGCGGGGCCGACCTGCTGCTTCTGGAGACCGCCCAGGACACCCTCAACATCAAGGCGGGAGCCGAGGGGATACGCCGGGCGTTCGGGGAGCAGGGCCGCCGGGTGCCGCTGATGATCTCCGGCACCATCGAGGCCAGCGGGACCATGCTGGCCGGCCAGGGGGCCGAGGCGCTCTACGCCAGCCTGGCCCACCTGGAGGATCACCTGGGCATGATCAGCATCGGCCTCAACTGCGCCACCGGCCCGGAGTTCATGGCCGACCACCTACGGGCCCTGTCCGAGCTGGCCGCCTGCCATGTGTCGGTCTATCCCAACGCCGGGCTGCCGGACGAGCATGGCCGGTACGCCGAGACCCCCGCGTCCCTGGCCCACAAGCTGGCCCGGTTCGTGGACGAGGGGTGGCTCAATCTCGTGGGGGGCTGCTGCGGCACCACCCCGGCCCACATCGAGGCCATCGCCCGGATGGTGGCGGGGAAAGCGCCCCGCCGCCCCGGAAAGGGGCGCAGCCGGGTCATCGCCGGGATCGAGCCGTTGTTCGTGGAGGATGACGTGCGGCCGGTGCTGGTGGGGGAACGGACCAACGTCATCGGTTCGCGCCGGTTCAAGAACCTGATCGTCGCCGAACAGTTCGAGGAGGGGAGCGAGATCGCCCGGGCCCAGGTAAAGGGGGGCGCCCAGGTGATCGACGTCTGCGTGGCCAACCCGGACCGGGACGAGGCGGCCGATCTGGAACGCCTGCTCCGCTTCCTCCCCCGCAAGGTGCGGGCACCGATCATGGTCGACAGCACCGACGCCCGGGTGATGGAGCTGGCCCTGCAACGCCTCCAGGGGAAGTCCATCCTCAACTCCATCAATCTGGAGGACGGGGAGGAACGGTTCGCCCTGGTCGCGCCGCTCCTGCAACGCTACGGCGGGGCCGTGGTGGTGGGGTGCATCGACGAAGACCCGCAGCACGGCATGGCGGTCACGAGCAAACGCAAGCTGGAGATCGCCCGGCGCTCCCACGATCTCCTGGTGGGGCGCTACGGCCTGCGCCCCGAGGACCTGATCTTCGACCCGCTGGTCTTCCCCGTGGGGACCGGCGACGAGAACTACATCGGCTCGGCCCGGGAGACCATGGAAGGGGTGCGCCTGATCACCGAGGCCTTTCCCCGGTGCGGCACCATCCTGGGGATCTCCAACGTCTCCTTCGGCCTCCCCCCGGCCGGGCGCGAGGTGCTGAACTCGGTCTTCCTGCACCACTGCGTCAAGGCGGGCCTGACCTATGCCATCGTCAACACCGAAAAGCTGGAGCGCTACGCCGGCATCCCGGCCGAGGAGCTGGCGTTGGCGGAAGACCTGCTCTTCTGGCGCGGCAGCGACCCGGTGGCCGCCTTTGCCGCCCATTTCCGCCAGCGGGTCGCCGCACCCCGGATAGCGGCCGCGGCCCTGCCGTTGGACGAGCGGCTCCCCCGCTACATCATCGAGGGGAGCAAGGACGGCCTGGCAACGGACCTGGATGAGGCCCTGGGCCGGGGCGACAAGCCGCTGGACATCATCAACGGGCCGCTCATGGCCGGCATGGCCGAGGTGGGGCGGCTGTTCAACGACAACCAGATGATCGTGGCGGAGGTGCTCCAGTCGGCGGAGTCCATGAAGAGCGCGGTGGCGCATCTGGAACCGCATCTGGAGAAGGGGGACAGCGCCGCCAAGGGGAAACTGCTGTTGGCCACGGTCAAGGGGGACGTGCACGACATCGGCAAGAATCTGGTGGAGATCATCCTGGGCAATAACGGCTTTCAGGTGGTCAACCTGGGGATCAAGGTGCCGCCGGAGGAGCTGATTGCCGCGGCGCGGCGGGAAAACCCCGATTTCATCGGCCTCTCGGGGCTCTTGGTCAAGAGCGCCCAGCAGATGGCCGTCACCGCAGCCGACCTGAAGGCGGCCGGGATCGACGCCCCCCTGCTGGTGGGCGGGGCGGCCCTGTCCCGCCGCTTTGCCGACAACCGCATCGCCGCGGAGTACGGCGGCCCGGTGCTCTACGCCAAGGATGCCATGCAGGGGCTGGACATTGCCAACCGGCTGAGCGACCCGGCCCTGCGTCCCGCGCTGTTCCAGGAGCTGGGGCAGCGCCAGGAGGAATCGCGCCGGGAGGCCGCGGCCCGGCCGGCGGTCGCCCCTGCGGCCCCGTCCACCGTTCGCTCGGCCACGGCCGTGGATGGCCCGCTCCCGGCGGTCCCGGATTTCCAGGAACATATCCTCCGGGAGATCCCCCTGGACCACGTGCTCCCCTACATCAACCGCCAGATGCTCTACAGCAAGCACCTGGGGCTGATCGGCGTACTGGAGAAGCTCCTGGCCGATAAGGACGAGAAGGCGCTCAAGCTGCACGCCGAGGTGCAGGAGGCCATCGCGCTGGTCCGGGAACAGGGGCTGATCCGCCCCCACGCCCTGTACCGCTTCTACCCGGCCGCCGGGGAGGGGAACGACCTGATCCTCTACGACCCGGCAGGCTCCGGGGCGGAGGTCATGCGCTTCACCTTCCCCCGCCAGCCGGGGGAGGAACACCTCTGCCTGGCCGACTACGTGCGGCCGGTTGCCAGCGGGGAAAAGGACAGCGTGGCCCTGTTCGTCACCACCGCCGGCGCTGGGGTCCGCCGACAGGCCGAGATCTGGAAGGGGGAGGGGCTGTACCTGAAGTCGCATCTGGTGCAGGCGTTGGCGCTGGAGATGGCCGAATGCACGGCCGAATTCGTCCACCGGCGCATCCGGGACGCCTGGGGGATCAGCGACGACCCGGCTCTGTCCGTTGCCCAAATCATGGACGGGGGGTATCGCGGCATCCGGGTCTCCCCCGGCTACGCCTCCTGTCCCGAGATGGCCGACCAGGAGAAGATCTTCGCCCTGCTCCGCCCCGAGCGGATCGGCATGCAGTTGACCGAGGGGCACATGATGGACCCGGAGGCGAGCGTCTCGGCCCTGGTGTTCCACCATCCCCAGGCACGGTATTTCACCATCGGGCGGTGAAGCGGGGGGGGAATCGGATAGGACTTATGGGACTTATAAGACATATAGGTCCCATAAGTTTTATAAGTCCTATTTCAAACCTCTCGCCTCAAAACCCCACCCGCACCCCGAGCACCACGCTGTGGTTGTAATAATCCATCCTGAACGCCGTCCCGTCGGCCTCCCGGAGCTTGGGGCGGATAGCGCCGAAAAAACGATACCCCAGATCCAGGTTCAGCCGGTCGGTCAGCGCGAAATCGACCCCCAGCCCCGCCTGGTAGGCAAAGACGAAGGCCGAGTCGTCGCTCAGGGACCCGCCGGTCACCCGCAGGTCCGAGGCCTCGATGCGGGCTGCCCCCAGGCCGAGCCCCAGGTAGGGGGACCAGAACCGGTCGCCGAACAGGATGCCGTAGAAGTTGACCAGCAGGCTGTCCGCCGTGACGCTGCCGCTCGCCGGCACGCTCCCATCGGCAAATTTGGCCTTGTCGAGCCGGTTGCCGCGGTGGCTGTATTCCAGCTCGATGCGCCCCTCGCCCGCGCTGTTGCCCGGCTCGAAGTCCCACCCCAGGACGGCGCTGCCCATGAGGCCCGGGTCGAATTTGAGGCTGAAGTCCCCCTGGCTGTCGGAGCCCTTGGCGGACATCAGGGCGTTGCCCCCCAGGAAGGCCCCCGCATAGGGGCCCGCGTGCTGCGCCCAGGCCGGGCCGCACACCAGCAGCGGCAGGCCCAGGGCGATGATCATCCGGCAGATTCGTTTCATATGGTTCCTTCCTTCATAACTGGTGGTATCGGGCTCAAGTACCTTGAGGGCGGCGGGGGGTAGCTTGTAATCCCCGGTGATTATCAACCACCCCCTGACCCCCTCCTTATCAAGGAGGGGGAACCTTCCGAATACGTGATTAGGGCACCTTGACCGTCACGGTCGGGGCGGTAATGCCGCCGAAGGTGGCGGTGAGGGTCGCTGTGCCGCTATCGACCCCCATGATCTGACCCGGCAGTTGCTGGCTGTCGGCCTGGATGGCCACGTTGGCGTCGGAGATCGTCCAGACCGTGTCCTTGGTCACGTCCGCGGTGGTGTTGTCGCTGTAGGTGACCGTGGCGGTGAAGGGTGTGGCGGAGCCGACAGCCACCACGTTCGTCGTGCTGCTCGGGCTGATGTCCAGGCTTTTGGGGGTCTTGGCCGTGACCGTGACGGTCGCCGTGATACTCGTGCCGCCGTAGGTGGCGGTGATGGTGGCGGTGGTGCCGGCGGCCACGGCGGTGACCTGGCCGCTGGCCAGCCCGGTGGTGCCGACCGTGGCGACGGAGGTGGCGTTGGAACTCCAGGTGGTGGGGCTGCCGGCGCTGCTGCTGTCGGTTACGACCTGGGACGTGCCGTCGTTAAAGATTGCGGTCAGGGCGAAGCGGCCGGTGGACCCCTTGGTCAGGCTGAGGCTGGCCGGGGAGATTGCAAGGTGATTGAGCGACGGGGCGGTGACCGTCACGGTGGCGGTCTTGCGCAGGGAGGCGGAGTCTGCCGTAATGGTGACGGCGCCGCTCGCCAGGGCGCTTGCCCACATCACATTGCCCGACGGCGTGGTCAGCGTGGCGCGGCTCGTGTTGTCGACCGTCCAGGTGAGCGCCCCGGTGATGTCCCGCGTCGTGCTGTCGCTGAAGACGCCGGTGGCGCTGATGCGCCCCATGGTCCCCTTGACGAGGGTCTGGCTGTTCGGGGAGATGCTGAAGCTCGTCAGGGTGCCCCCCGTCACCTTGAGGGTGGCTGCCCCGCTGACGCTGCCCAGGGTGGCGCTGATGGTGGTGGTGCCGGGGGCGGAGGTTACGGTGGTCCCGGCGGCGGGGGCCGGCGCCGCGTTGGTGTTGGATGAGCCCCAGGTGACCTGGCTGGTGATGTCGCCGGTCGTTCCGTCCGAATAGGTGCCGGTGGCCGTAAAGGCCGTTTTGGTCAGGGAGAGGACCGAGGGTTTGGCCGGCGAGACCGCAATGGATTGCAGCACCGGGGCCGTGGCGGTGAGGAGCGCCGTGCCGCTGATGCCGCCGAAGGTGGCGCTGATGGTCGTGGTGCCGGCGGCCAGGGCGGTGGCCAGCCCCTTGGTGTCGTCGGCCGCGTCGCTGACGGACGCCACCGTGGCGTCGCTGGAGGCCCAGGCGGCGTCGAAGGTCAGGACCTGGCTGCTGCCGTCCGAGAAGGTGCCGGTGGCCGCGAACTGCGTGGTCAGACCCTTGGCCAGGGTCGGGGCGGCGGGGGCGACCGTCACGGCGGTAGGGGTGGCCGAGCTGACCTTCATGGCATAGGTGGCCGACACCCCCCCCAGGGTCGCGGTCAGGACGGCGCTGCCCGCCAGCTTGCCGGTCACCCGGTTCGGGTTGGCCGTGGTCGCGAAGGCGGCCACGGTGGGCGTATCGCTGGTCCAGGTCACCTTGTCGCTGATGTCGCGGGTGAACAGGCCCGAGTAATTGCCCGTGGCCTTGAGCTTGGTGGAGGTGTTCAGGGCGATGGTGGAGTAATCCGCCGTGATCGTAATGGCGGTGAGGGGGGTGATATCGTTCTCCCGGGTCGCGGACCCATCCCAACCGCAGCCGGAGAGCAGCACCATAAGAACACCTGGCCAGAACAGGTTACGCATATACTTCCTCCCAAAATAGGTGTGAACCGTGTGAACGATGGAACTCATATCCCGGCCTGACCGGGGCGGAGGGAACAGATTATGCCGAAATCGCCGGTTTGGCAATGGCGGCGTGCGTAATCAGTCGTTACGGGCTGATGTGGCGATGTTTGGCCGGTAACTATCGCTGCCCACGACCCGGTTGCGCCCCTGGGAATAGCCGTCGGCTTGCGTGGATGAAGAGCACCAGGCCCGCTTCTGCGCCGATGGACGGTTGCCCGCACCGTAATCCGTGATTTTTCATTTGAAATTGGGTGGTTTCGCGGTATATTCCAAGCCAGGATGGCTACAAACAATGTCGAACATCGTCAGTCTGGGGGGATACGCATGAAGATAATGGGCCTGGTGTTGTTTTTGCTCTGTTCCGGCTGTGCCGCCATGGATGCCGGTTTGCAACCTGCCAGTGGCGGTTCCGGCGCTCCCGGCCGGGCTGCATATGTCGATACCGTTACCGGTATGGAGTTTACGGCGGTTCCCGGCGGCTGTTTTTTGATGGGGGATGTGCTGGATATCGGTGATAGCTACGAGCGGCCGGTTCACGAGGTCTGTCTGAAAGAGCTCAGGATCGGAACCTATGAGGTTACCCAGGCCCAGTGGCAACGTGTGATGGGGGACAACCCTTCCCGGTTCAAGTCGTGCGGCCAGTACTGTCCGGTAGAAAATGTCAGCTATTCCGACGTGCAGGGTTTCATCGAAAAACTTAACGCCCAAAGCGGCCGGAACTACCGTCTGCCCACCGAAGCGGAATGGGAATACGCCTGCCGTGGCGGAGGAAAACCGGAAAAATTCTGTGGCGGCGCAGATGTCGAAGACGTGGCCTGGTATGCCGCCAATTCCTTTTCATCGCCCCAGCCGGTGGGCCAGAAGCGCCCCAATGGCCTTGGCATTTACGATATGAGCGGCAATGTGTGGGAGTGGGTGCAGGATTACATGTATAACTACCTGCCGAACAAAGCGGACAACCCCACCGGACCGTCGGCGGGCACCTTCCACATCGTGCGCGGCGGCGCCTGGGATGTCACCGCCGACGCTACACGCAGCTCGTATCGCAACTATGTCGCCTCGGAGAGCCGCAAATCCGATCTGGGATTCCGGTTGGTGGCTCCCCTGACCCCGTAGCCGGCACCCTGCCATTGCTGCGGCGAGCCGTTCATGATCAGCGTGGTCGCGGAGATGGAAGAGCCGTAGCGGGATGAGGTGAGCCGAACGCCGCAGGCTAGGCAATACAAAGGGGCGGTCCATGTATGGGACCGCCCCTTTTTTCATCGTCTGGCCGCACCGCGCGGCCTATGCCACGTGGACGCGGTTCTTGCCGGTTTTCTTGGCCATATACAGGGCCGCGTCCGCCTTGTTGAAGATGATCCTCTTGTCCCAATCCCCATGGTCGGAGCAGTAGCTGGTCACGCCGACGCTGATGGTGGCGGTGATATTCCCGGCCGAAGCCTCTATGGAGCGCCTGATCTGCTCGGCAACGATGCCTGCCTTGGAGGCGTCCGTTTCCGGCAGGATAATGCCGAATTCGTCGCCCCCCAGACGGGCGAAGATGTCGGTGGCCCGCACCTTTTTCTGCACCAGCCTGCTGACGTTGACCAGCACCTGGCTCCCCACGAGATGCCCGTGGGTGTCGTTTATCTCCTTGAGCTGATCCAGGTCGAACAGGACAAGGGAGAATTCCCGCCCGTAGCGCTGGGACCTGCTGATTTCCTGTCCCAGGGCCTCCTGGAAGAAGCGGTAGTTGTACGCCTGGGTCAGGTCGTCCTTGTAGGCCATCTCCCGGTGCCGTTCGTTGCTCTCATGGAGTTCCTGGGCCAGGGCCTCGGCCTTTTCCCGCGCCTGCTTCAATTCCAGCATCATCAACTCGTAGGAATGGTACATTGCGCCCAGCTCCTCGTTGGCTTCCTGCAGGATCTGGGAGAGCGGCTTCATGGTCGCGCCGTTGATGCCGAAGGCGACGAACATCTCCCCGCTCTTGCGGGCGACCTCCTCGATCAGGCTGTCGGCGGCATGCTCCTCGAAGCCCAGGCCCGCGGTGAGCAGGTGTTTGGCCCGGGTAATCTTGGCGACGTCGTGGCTGTCGTTGTAGAAGCACGAAAGGACGTTGGCGGCCTCCAGTATGTCGATGACCAGGCGATACTGTTGCGGCGCGTCGTCGCCGCAATGGTGATACCGTATGGGGAGGCAGATCGCTTCGGGGAAGTTCCAGCTCTTGAACAGTTCCGCGCCCGCCGTCTGATGGTCGAACCCGAAGAGGTCGCGCTCCAGGTGGTGCAGCGGGGTGCGCCCGTTCAGGGCGGTCCTGGAGATCTGCCGGTAGTCCGTGGGCCGCCAGTTGCGCATGAGCAGGGCCCCTATGTCCTGGAGCAGGGCGATGAGGAACAGGTCGCCGCCCGAACCGGTAAGGGCGGTGGCGATCTGTTCGGCAGCCACGGCCGAGGTCAGGGAGCGACGCCAGAAGAGGTCGATGTCGAACGAGCCGTCCTCCTCCACCTGGAACTCGCTGTACACGACAAAGGAGAGGGCGATGATCTTGACGATGTTCACCCCCAGGATGGCGACCGCCTTCTCGACACTGGTAACCGAACCGGAGAGGTTGTAATAGGGGGTATTGGCAACCTTCAGGAGTTTGGCGGTCAGGGAGGGGTCCGCGCCGATGATTTGGGCCAAGTCCTGAAAGGTGAAATCGTCCTCGCGCACCAGGTCGAGAATATTGATGCAAATCAAGGGGGGCGAAGGAAGTCTGGTCTTCCCGGTGATCACGGTTTGAATCGAATCCAATCTGAGTTCCTCGTTTTCTGCAAGGGGGATGGCGCTATTCGTCCGATGAGCAACCGCCGCGATTCGTTCCCGGCAGCCCTCTCCGAATGGCGAACGCCTCGACCATCTCCTCCGCTGTAACAACTCCCGTTCCCGTCATCGCATCGTTGCATCGTTGCTTTGCTTCTGTCCCCTGAGGCGCTCTTCCGCCCGGGGATACTCGGCAGGGAGAGTCCCTCTTCGCCACGGCCCGTATCACCAGCATCGGTAAATCCGTTATACATAGCAAAAAGATCGCGGGACTGTCCATCAATTTCGGGATGCCGAACCGTAATTCTTCAGGAGAGTGCCGTGCCGTGATCGCGGTGCGGCGGTGCCCTCCTATTCCCGGGGCTTTGGCGCCATCATCTCCGTGGCGCGGCGCTTGGCCTCGTCCAGTTCCGCACGCGTGAGCATGGCGTTGCGCATGGCGCCGAAGCGCGGGCCGATGCGGTCATTGAGAAAGCGGAACAGGGGTGACTTCTCCTCCAGTTCCGCCTTCATGAAGCGGACGCAGCCGTGGCATTCGGGGTTGCTCACCACGTGCCTGCGGGCGTCGATCCCGTGGCGGAGGGACAAGAGGCGCATGCCCCACACCAACGGCTCCCGGACCAGGCGGAACCACCAATGCCTTCCATAGCAGCGCCGGACAAGCAGGAGTGCGCAGTTCTTGCAGACAACGGGGGATAATCGTTCCTGGGGCATGATCGTATCTGCTCTCTTGGTCGCGTCGGTGCGGGGTGGCGCCCTTGGGGGCCGCCCCGCAAGCCGGGGCGGGGCTAGGCGCTCAGGCTCCCCTGGCAACTGCTGCCCGCCCCGGCGGTGCAGGCGAAGCAGTGCTCACCCGACGCGATGGCGGTGCCGATCAGGTCGTCGGCGCGCACATTCCCGATGTAGCCGTCGGCCACATCCAGGGGGAGCCGCAGGATATGGTTGAAATCGCAGTCATACACCTGCCCCTGCCAATCCACGCTGACCATGTTCCGGCACATCACCCTGGCCAGGTTGTCGGGGTTGAAGCTCGCCGCCAGCAGGTCCAGGTAGGGCTGCAACTGCCCGTGCCGCTCCAGGTCGCTGCGGAAGCGGCCGATGGGCATGTTGGTGATGGTGTACAGGCTGGTGAACGTAATGCCGAACCGCTCGCCCAGATGCTCCTTGTAGGCGGCCTCCAGGGCCGGTTGCGGGCCGGGCAGGAAATCCCCCCCCGGGTTGTAGACCAGGTGCAGGCCGGGGCCCGTGGTGCCGTAGCCGATGCGGTTCAACTCCTGCAGGACCGCGATGTTGGCCTCGTAAACGCCGGGGCCGCGCTGGGCCGCCACGTTTTCCTTCAGGTAGCAGGGCATGGAGGCAACGATCTCCACGTTGTTTCCCGCCAGGAAGGAGGGCAGGTCGGCATAGTCAGCCTCGGCCAGGATGCTGAGATTGCTCCGGAGCAGGATCTTTTTCAGGGAGCCGATCATGCGCAGCCGCTTGATCAGGTAGCGCAGGTGGGGATTCATTTCCGGCGCCCCGCCCGTGAGGTCCACCACGTTGACCGCACCCTGCTCCACAAAGCGGAGACAGTGCTCCATCACCCGCTGGTTCATCTCTTCCGTGCGGTGAGGACCCGCCCCCACGTGGCAGTGGTTACAACTCAGGTTGCAGGCATACCCCAGATTCATCTGCAGGCACTCCACGGAATCCCGTGTCAATACCTGTCCGCTCTTCTCCATATAGTTGTCGAACGTCGTAGTTTCCAAACGATTGCCTCCCGGGCAGCGACCCGCTTCGCGCTGACCTGCCGCATGATGTCCGGTACTGTACCATGCGGACGATTGCGCATGCAACTGTGCTGAATCAGCCGGCAATGGCGATGATTGGCTGAAATGAAACGGATCACATGCCCGGGAATCGGGGTGATCTATTATTGTTTCGATAATCGGTGATCCATGTGAAAACGAAAGGGGCGGGAGGGATGCCGTAATTACCGGAGGGGGCAAAGAAACAGCCGGCACGTGATCCTGGAACACCGTCAAAAGGGGCCTGGGGGAAACCCGGGGAGGCGGGCTACTTCGTCCCTCCCTGTTGCATCCGCTTCTCGATCTGCTGCACCCGGGGATTGGTGAGCAGCTTCATGAACGCGGGGTTGTTCATCAGGGCGCCGTAATCCCCGGTCTGGACCGCGCGCAGCACCGCCGGGTCGCTCAACAACGCCTGAATCTGCGGATCGTCTTGCAGTTGGCGGATGAGCGCCATGCTCCCTTCGTCATTCTGCAACCGCCCCTTCACCTCCTCCAGCCGGGCGGCGACGGAGCCGCTTTCCGGGGTGCCCTGCCGAGTGGCGGGGGAGGAGCCGGCCGCGGGGCCGCTCCCGCTCCCGGTGGTAACGTCGATCCCCAGAGGGGTGGCGTTCTTCCGGTAGGGCGCCGGGATCACGGCGCGGGATTCGGAGAAGTGGACGGTCCCTTCCCCGTCGGTCCATTGGTAGGTTTCCGCCTGGGCGACGGACGCCGCCAGCAGCAAGATGATAAGGAGTTTTTTCATGCCGGTTCCTGTCGTCTGCGGGAGCCTCGCGTCGCTGCGTGGCGGGTGCCGGTGCTCATTTGTCCCTGTTTTCCGGGACAATCGAAGGGTCCGCGCCGATCAAATCGGCGGTTGTGAACGCCTCTTCCAGCATGTACGTGAGGTGCTCGATCTCCCCCGGCGAATAGACCGTGGTTCCGACCTCGAGAGCCGCCTTCAAGCGCGCGATCTTTTCGACAATATTGTAGTAACTCCGGCCGGTACAGTTGCTGATATCCAGCAGGCACAGGTCCTTGCCGGTCCCGGGCGCCTGCTCGGCAAAAGCGGCGGAAGCGGCACCCAGGGTGATCGCAATGATGATGGGCGCTAATCTCATGTCAGTTTCCTCTCTGGGGGATATGTCCGGCATGTGCTCCGCCGCGTCCCGGCAACGGCGGGGGAGGCGGATAGGTGCACCGTCCGGGCGGTCAGCATACCACCTGTCGGTGCGTTTGTGAAGGCGCAGGTACCGGCTGCCCAGCAAAAGGTTTCGTCACGCGCTGTCTTGGGAGGGGAGGGGTTCCGGGGCGGCCGGGACGTTGGCGGCGAGATAGCCGGCCAGTTCCCGGTCCGTCACGAGGATGTGTTGCATCAGCCACTCCTTCAGAAAGATCACGATCTCAAGGTTGTGCAGCGGCTCGCGTGCGTGCAGCCGGCTCTGCAGGTCGCTGATATGGCGAAAGAAGTGGCCGTGCTGTTCCATGTGGGACGCCTGGGACGGATAGCCGCACTGGCGCATCAGGTCCGCTTCGGTCTTGAAATGGTAGGTGGCGTAATCGAGAAGCTCGCCCACGATACGCACCATGCCGTGGCTGTCGTTCAACTGAATGGCGTCGTAGGCCGCGTTGATGAGGCTCACCAGCCGCTGGTGGTGTTCGTTCATAACCCCTACTTCAAGGTTGAAACTGGTCTCCCAGGTACAAAGGGGCATAGGCTTTCGTTCCGTTTCGTTTGGCGTCACAGGCAATGTGTCGAATTATAATAGCAGTGCCCGGATATTTCAACCGAATACCCGATAGGGGCATATATCGGGACGGATGCGGTGACCATCCCCCCATTCCGTGTCTCATTGTCCCGGGAGCGGCGGCTCCCCGTGGGGCGCCGCATGGGTTCCGTACCCCGCTTCCCCGCTGTCCCGTTGCCCCTCGTTCTCCCGTTTTTCCAAGGTGGCCTGTCCCAGCTTCCAATAGAATACGAACAGGACGCAAACCATCGCCACCCCTATGACTGCAAGTTCCAACCCCGATTTGAGCGTAATAATATCCACGGTGCGCCTCCTTTTTGGGTTTCCGCCCGGTTGACTGAGCGTGGGGGAAGCTTATACCCGGAATGTTCCGGCACTATCCTGGCCCGGTTACAATGGGGCAAAAAGTCGGCCTGCACCCAAGAGAAGCGGGGTCGATGGCCCCGGAGTGCGTACTCCTAGCCGCTGGTGGGCGCCAAGGCCGGATTGACGCGGGACCCGTCGACGCTGTTTGCTTTTTTCTTGCACATTTCAGCCTCTCTTATCCCTTGTAATTATTAGAAAAAGGGTGTAAGGAGTATTCTCATCCGGGTATGTGTGTTGTTTGCCGGATCGATGCGGCCAGAAGCACCCTTCCGGCGTTGGATGTTCGACTTTCGTTTGTCACCATGACGGCACGGGACTCCTAATGCACGATGCAAGCAGGACGCGGCGGCAGCTCCAAAGAGAGATAGACGCCTTGCGCGGCCGGGTTGTTCTCCTGGAGGAAACGGTGACGAAGATGCGCCACCGGGGCGAAAGCCACGGTGCGGCGTCTTTGACGGACCGTCTGACCGGTTTGCCGAACCGGGCCATGTTCTACGATACCCTGAATAACGCCCTTTCCTCAGCCAAAGAGAGCGGCGGCAAGCTTGCCGTCATCTTCTTTGCCCTCGATCGTTTCAAACTCATCAACGATACCCTTGGCCAGTTCGTGGGGGACGCGCTCCTGCAGGAGACGGCCGTACGTCTCGACGCCTGCCTCGCGCCCCGCGACACCCTCTGCCGGCCGGGGCGGAACGAGTTCTTGCTGCTCCTTCCCGGCATGGGCTGCCGGGACGACGTCCAGCAGGTCGTGGCGGACGTTTTCGACGCCATGGCGGATTCCTTCCTGTTGGCGGACCAGGAGCTTGTCATCAACGCCAACATGGGGATCTGTCTCTACCCGGAAGGGGGGGGCAGCGCCGACGCCCTGATCAGAAACGCCTATGCCGCCCTCTTGAAGGCAAAGGATTTCGGGAAAAACAGCCACCGCTTCTTTTCCCCGCAAAGTTATGAATCGGAATTCGGCCGGCTCCTGTTGGAGAACGACCTGCGCCGGGCCGTCAATCGCCAGGATTTTTCCCTGCACTACCAGCCCCAGGTGGACCTGCAGGGGGGCCGGGTCGTGGGCGTGGAGGCCCTGGCGCGCTGGGAGCACCAGACCCTGGGGAACATCTCCCCGGACCAGTTCATCCCGCTCGCCGAGGATATCGGCGTGATGGCGCCCCTGGGGGAATGGGTGCTCCGAACCGCCTGCGAGCATCATCTCGCCTGCAGCAGTTCCGGTTGCCAGCCGGTCAGGTATGCGGTCAACCTCTCCCCCACCCAACTCCACTCCGGCAACCTGGTGCCCTGGATCTTCTCGGTCCTTGAAGAGACCGGACTGGACCCGAACTTTCTGGAGCTGGAGATAACGGAAGGCGCCCTCCTGAAGAACAGCAAGGCCACGGTGGCGGCCTTCAACACCCTGCACGCCGAGGGGGTGCGGATCGCCATCGACGATTTCGGCACCGGCTACTCCAGCCTTGCCTACCTGAGCCAGTTCCCCATCAGCAAGCTGAAGATCGACAAGACCTTCACCAGCGCGGTCACCACGGACGAGAAGTCCGCCGCCATCTCCCGGGCGATCATCTCCCTGGCCCACAGCCTCGACATGCGGGTCATGGCCGAAGGGGTCGAGACCCGGGAACAGTTGGACTACCTGCGGGACCTGGAATGCGACGAGATCCAGGGGTACCTGGTATCGTGCCCGCTGCCCGCCAACGAGACCATGCAGTTCCTGGCACGGCACTCCCTGTCCGAATTCCCCCTGTAGCGAACCGTTCAACCTCCCGGCAGGAAAAACCTCGCAACGGCAGTTTTGCCACAAAGGCGCAGAGCAAAACGCGGCGTTTCTTCGAAAAAACCGTATATTTTGTCGTCCCGGTTGCGTGGCGCATGCCTTTTCCCGGTTGCAGCGTCGTGGGGCCTGCCGATATCAGGAGGGTTCGACGTTCCGCAGTTCCACCCGCAGGGGGGCCGAATCCCAGGTAACGTGGGGGTAGAGGGATTTGTCGAGGCGGAGGTAGGTCCCGTCGAGCCCCGAAGGGGCCCACCAGCATTCCTTGCCCCGTTTGGGCAGTTCGCAGAAGAGGTACAGGTCGTTATTCTGGTCTCTGGCGATGTACATGGCAGTTCTCCCGGTTGCATCATGATGGCGTGCCCCCCGACAGTAGCAAGCTTTGACCCGATGCTCAAGGAAAAGCGCCACGGGGGGCCGGCGTTTCATGGGGGGCGGCTGCCGGCCTTCCCCTTTCCGGGGCCGGGACGAAACGAGCCCACCAGAAGGATCTGGTGGGCTCTGCAGTCTGCAAGCGGTCGTGTTCTTTCGTCCTGTCGCTTCCGTCCGTGGAGGAACCGTACGCCGCACCTCAGGCAAGCTTGAATCGACCGACGAGTACCTGCAGTTCCCGGCTCAGCCCCGAGAGCCGTTCCGCCTCCCGGGATGAGTCGTGGGCGTAGCGGGACGTCTCCTCCACCACATCGGATATCTGGTGGATATGGGTGCTGATTTCATGGGTGGTGGCGGTCTGCTCTTCGGCGGCCGTTGCGATGTGGCTGACATGATTGACCACCAGGTCGATCTGGCTGAGGATCTCCTGCAAGGCGGTATTGGACCGGGCGGAATCCGCCGTACCGCGCTCCACCACGGTGACCCCCTCCTCCATGGCACCGACCGCGTTGCGCGACTCCTGCTGGATCGAACCGATCATGGCCTCGATCTCCTTGGTCGCCGTAGCCGTGCGGGCGGCCAGCCGGCGCACCTCATCGGCCACAACGGCAAACCCGAGGCCGTGATCCCCGGCCCGGGCCGCCTCGATGGCGGCATTGAGCGCAAGCAGGTTGGTCTGGTCGGCGATATCCTGGATGGTGGCGACGATCTCTCCGATCTGATCGGAGCGCGAACCGAGCTTTTCCACCGTTACGGCTGAGGATTTGACCATGTCGCTGACGACCGCCATCCCCTTGATGGTCGCCTGCACGGTGGCGGAACTGGTCATGACCGAGGCGTTGGCCTGTTGCGACTCGTTGTGGGCGGTTTGGCAACTGCTGGCGATCCCCAGCGCGGTGGCGGCCAATTCTTCGCTTGCCGTGGCCACGGTTCCCGCCCGCTCCAACATCCTTTGCGATGCATCGACGGTGTGGCTCGCGCTGTTGGAAACCTCCGCCGAGGCTTGATTGATGGACTCGGAGGCCTCTTTAACCTTGGTGATGAGCTCCTTCAGGTTGAGCGACATGCGCTGCATCGCCCCCATCATGACGCCCAGTTCGTCCCGCCGGCCGGTTTCCACGGTGATAGTCAGGTCGCCGTCGGCGATCCGGTTCATCACCCCTACCGAGGCGATCAAGGGGCGGTTGATGGAGACAAAGATCAGCACCCCGAACAGAACGCCCAGGGCTGTGGAGGCCAGGCTGATGGCTATGATCAGCAGGGAGCTGGTGCGGACCATCCTGTTGACCGAGGAGATGGCCTTCTCCTGGTCCCCCTGGGCCTGGCTCACCGTCTTGTCCCCCTTGTCGGCCTCCTGTTGCACCACCGCCTGGAGCTTGAGCGTTGCCGCCGCCGCCCGTTCCTGCATCTCCAGGCTGCGGCGGATCTTGGCGATCACGCCGTTCTGGTCGAACAGCATGCCGTGGGTGGCGGCGAAGTGCCTGGTCACCGTCTGCAGGGTGGCGCGCTCCCGGGCGGCATTGATCGTTTTGAGCGATTCGCCCACGTTCTTCTCCGCCGCGCCCAGCCTGTCGAATACGCCGCGCAGGGAGGCCTCGACCGCGGCAACGTCCTTGGTGGAGGTGAGGGTGAACAGCTTGGTTGTCAGAGCCTCCACGAAGATCCCCTGGGCCACCAGGTCGGCATTGTCGGCCAGCACGCCGGTGGCAAGCCTGGACTGGTTGTACAGGGAACCCTGCTTGCCGGACTCGCTGCCGTAGTTGGAGTTGGCCGTGGCCACCTCCTGCTCCACCGCCAGTTGCAGCGAGGTGACCTTCTCCTGCAACTCCTTGTACAGCGCCCCGTACCGGTTCTTCGTCTCCGGGTCGGCCTGTCCCAGCAGCGATTTCTTGAGGTTGGCCAGTTCGATGGAACTGTCGCCCAACTGATTGATGGAGGGCCGTAGTTCCTGCATGTCCGCCAGAAAGGCGCTCTTGGTGATCTTGGCCATGACGGTGTTGAATTTGCCCCGGGCGATCAGCAGCTTCTTGGCATCGGTGGCGCGGTCGATCAGGGCCACCATCTGGGCCAGCTCCTTGATGACGACGCGGAACGATTCCGCATTGCGCAGGCGGGTCTCGATGTTCCTGGTCTCCACGGTGGAGGTGCTGTAGGAAGCGGAATGGCTGTTCTGCAGGCTCCTGACCTTGGCGTCCAGCCCTTTGAGCTGGCTGGTGACGTCGCGCAGCCTGGCGTCGATGGCGGTCGCGGCCTCCTTCAATTCCGCTTCGGCCGTGATACGCGCCTCGGTCACGCCAAAGAGTTCGTTGCCGATGCGATTGAGGTCGTCATAGGCCTCGACCTTTTCCGCCCCCCCAAGGTCGTTCAGCGCATCCTGGGCGCGCTTCACCCCGGCGATCGATTTCTCGGCCGCTCCCCGGGAGGCGGCGTACTCCGCCTTGGAGCGGACGGAACCGGTCCTGACCAAGTCGGCCGCCGCACCCTGGAGCACCCGCTGCATCTCTGCCGTGCGAAGCTGGTACGGGGTGCTCCGGGTGGTCAGGTAGCCAAGCCGGTCACGGATGAAACGCATGCCGAACAGGCTGGTGCCCGAGACCGCAGCGATCATGATGATCGCGCCGATGATATTGAAGATGAGTTTGGTTCTGATGGTCATGGAAATTCCCTGTGCAGGCGGATGCCGGGCAGCGCTGGCCCAGCCCCTCGCGCCGGAGATGGTACGATCTATTCTGTCGCCTTGATAAACTTCCGGCCGTCCTTGTTGATGAATTCGAGGAGTTTCAACAGCGCATTCGGCGGGTTGGCCCGTGAAATGAGGGTGATGTCCCGGGAAAGCAGGGGGGTCTCGGGGGAGGCGACCGAGTCGTCCAGGGCACCGGCGGGGCCGATGCCGATTGCCGACGGGTTGGCGGCGATGTTCGTCCGCACATCCTCGGCCGTTGTCGCGTCGAGCACATCGCTTACCAGCGGTTTCCCGGCCAGGAACGCCGAAAGGAACATGGCGTTGGTGTCCTGCATCAGGCTGCCCCAGACCACCATGATCGGCATATCGGCGCCGCCCACCTGGTTCCAGTTCTCGATCTCGCCGCTGAAGATACCCCGCAACTGTTCGGCGTTCAGTTTTTTGACCGGGTTCTCTTTGCTGGTGATGACCACGATGTGGTCTTTGCCGATTGTTACGGGTTGGAAAACCGCGGGGTCCTCGATCTCGACCCCTTCGCGTTTCATGAGCTCAAGCCAGGCAGGGTAGCCGATCCCGGCAGCCGCGGCATCCAGGCTGGCCCGATTCAGATCGGCAAAGGCGACCTTGGCGCCCGACTCGATCACGATCAACTGGACGTTGTTGGCGCTCTCGAAGGCCTCCTTGATGGGCTTGAGGATGTTTTCCGCCGCCGCATCGCCGGCGCCGATCTTGAGCTCTTCCGAGCTGCCGCTGGAGATGCCCGTCCACAATACAACGACAAAGAGGCCCGCTACGAAACCCAACCGCAACATATGTATCTCCGCTTGTTTCTGCATTTACTAGACAGATACACGTGTCGTACGACATTCGGAAGGCGTTTGTGTTACAAGTTTTGAAAATGCTACAGGGGTGTTTCTCTCGATCGGCTTCGTGAGGGGATGGGTCGGTCCGCCATAGCCGGCAGGGGGGGCTCCCTGCCGGCTATGAACAGCTATTTACGGCAGGTCGCCCCGGAACCGTTCCTGCAGGGCGGCGGCGAAAGCGTGGATGCGCCCGATCTGCTCTCTCCGGGAAATGAACTCGTCGTCGCGGCTCGTCTCCCCGTCCTGGCCGGCGGCGAGGGGGGGGAGGGAGGGGCACTCGTCCAGCAGCGTCTGCAGGGCATGGATGGTCGCCTGGTCGAAGACGCACTCCAGGGCCGTCAGTTTCTTGCGCGAGTTCCAGGGCCTGTCCTGGGCGAGGTCCAGCTCCATCTGCCTGCACAGCCCCGCGACGGCCTTTGCGGCCCGGGCCGTGCGGGGAGGCGGGGCAGGGGCGTGCAGCCAGAGGCGCAGGGCGGCGGTCAGGGCCGCGCCGACCTTGAGCGCAACCTCGCGGTAGAGGATATTCCAGCCGATCTTGAAGAGCTTGACCATGTCGTGGTCCGCCAGCACCGGGCCGGGGAGGGGACCCCCAGGGGCTGCGGGGCGCACGGACAGCAGGTATTCCAGGCCCAGGTTCCCGGTCGCCAGAACGATCTCGGCCGCTTCGCTCTGCCGGAGGCTGCGGGAATGGTAGCCGCAGCCGGAGATGAGGATGTTCGCCAGGTAGTTCAGTTCGTGCATGCGCAACGAGTAGAGCTTCCCGTCCGCCTCCCTCAGTTCGAACATGGCATCCCTGATGAGGCGGTTTTCCCGCCCCTGGCGGCCGGTTCTGGATTCCTCCAAAAGTTGCGTCTTTTCCGGGGCGGGTATGGCATCGATCTCGCCGAGCAGTTGTATGAACTGGACCATCTTCTCCGTCGGGGTGGCGTCGGCCCCGCCCGAGGCCCCGGGCGCGGGTTGGCTGCCGGCGGCGGCCAGGCTGTCGTTGGCCCACGCCTCGTTGATCGTGCGGAAGTATGATTTGGTTATGGCGTCCACGGTCCCGGATTCCATAAGCTCGTCCACCCCGGCCCGGCGCGCCAGGTTCAGGAAGCCCAGGGCCGCCGTTGGCGGCACGAACCCCGCCTGTTCCCGCCTCTCTTCCCGGCCGGCGGCGACATCGGAGGAGAGTTGTTCGCTCTTGGTGAGGACGTTGTAGAGCCCGCCGTTATCCTCGATATACTCGAAGGAAAGATGGCAGCAGCGCTCCAGGATGCGCATGAGGTAGCTGTGGTGATGCGCATCCAGGCTGGCCATGGCCCGGACGATGGCATCCCATGAGTCGAGGCTCTTGGAGATCACCAGGTATTTGCCGAACTCGCAGTTGAGGCTGCCCTCGAGGGCCGTTTCCAGAAACCGGTCATCGAACGGCTCGTCTTCGGTTCTGTTCAGCATCCGCAGGGTCAACTCGTCCAGGTCCACGACCAGGGTCTGTTGGGACAGTGCCATGGTGATGAAATCCTCGTCCATCCCGGCCAGGGTCCGGGCGACGAAATCCGGGCCGGTCTCCTGCATGATCTCGAGCCACAAGGCAAAGCGGCGGGAATCGAACGTCTCCTCGTCGCCGGGGTGGGCGCCGCGCCACAGGTCTTCGTCGAACACCTGCTCCAACTGGCCGGTGGTGGCCAGGGCGATGATCTCCCCGCAATCTTCGATGCCGATGTGGTGAATGAGTTTGTTGAGGGCGCGGCCGTTCAGCTTCTGAATGACGGCGATGAACTGGGGCTCTTCCAGGATTCGGTTGAGCAGCCGGTTGGAAGGTATGCTCGTAACTAATTTGCCGGTCATGACGTACCTGTCCTTGGAGGGGGCAGAGGAACGGGGTCGCCCCCTCTGCTTCCCGTATCGTTGTGTCTATCGAATGATTATAGGACGAGTGCCCCCCGGGGTCCATTCATTATGTTTCGGCACGTCCCCCCTCCCGTGGCGGGAAGGGGGACGTGCCCGATTGCTGCAAGCCGGCTATGCCTGGTTGATCGCCGACAACCGCCACGGGTTGGCGCCCACCACCCGGGTGAAGGTCCAGAATTCCTCGAATTTGACCGGCTCCGCCTTGCTGCCGGACACCACCGCGCCGGTCGTCTCGTCGGTGGTATAGTCGAGCAGATTCGCATAGATCGAAGCGGTGATATAGTCCTGTCCCGCCTCCTGCCACGCCTCGGCGATCTTCACCTCCCTGACGGCGATATTCTCCAGCCGGTTGATCTGCTTGTCCCGCAGCAGCCGGTCCAGGTCCGTCTGGAAGATCCCCCGCATCTCGTCGGTCAAAAGCCCCGCCACCGGCGACAGGCCGCGATTCATCCACGCCCCCTGAATCTTGAAGAAGGTATCCATGGCCGCATCGGTGAAGCGGTTTTCGTCGAACGAGGGGTCCATCCGGCGGATATGGGACAGGCCGGCCCCCACATCGTCCGCTGCCGGCTGAGTGCCCAGCTGCGCAGTGGGCAGGGGGATTACGGTTCCGCCCCCATACCCCCCCTGCCCGGAGAAGGTGGCCGCGCTATCGGCCCGCTTTTTTTTTATATAGCGGTAGATGAGATAGCCGACCCCCGCCAGGAGGGCGATCTGCACCAGGCCCATGCCTCCGCCGCCCATGCCGCCGACTCCCGATCCCGCCCCGGCAAGGCTGCTGAACAACATGCTGCCCAGCATGCCCCCGGCGAGGCCGCCGGCCATGCTCCTCAGGAACCCGCCCCCCTGCGGTTGCTGGAAGGCGCCGGGCGCGGGCGCGGCCTGCCGCTGCGACGTGCCGCCGTAGGTGGATGAGGGGGAGGGGCTGGCGGAGCGGGAATAGCTGCGCGAACCGCCGCCGAAAGAGCGGCCGCCGCCGGCCCGGGCGTCGGCGTTGAATTCGAATGCGGTGACACTGAGGAATACTATGGCCGCCATAATGGCGCCCGCCTTGATAAGGTGGTTCTTCATTCGGTTCTCCTTGTGGTTTGTGGTACGGTCAATCCAGGCACAGCTTGCGCCGGTTCTGGCTCCACTGGGCAATCGCCTCTCGCATGATCTCGGAGATGCTCTTGGACGTGGACTTCGTCAGCTTTTCCAAAGCACGTTTCTCGTCGTCGTTGATGCGCAGTGAAATGATATTCTGCAGTTGGTCCATCCGTTCCTTTTTCTTTTTCAGACTCTTTTGGGATGGTTTCGGCTCCCTGGTAACAACACTCCTTGGGTATGACATGGTTTTCTCCTTTGCTGGGGCGTTCCCGATGGGGAGGCTCCGGGTGGAAACGAGAGCAGGTGTGTCAATGGGTTCGGGTTACCGGCGATTCGGTGTGTACGATACGCGCCTCCATGGGGTGACGGGTGAAAAAAGCGGCATCGGGCCGCCGCCGGCCGGTGGGGCGGGGCGCCGGACATCGGGCGTTCCCGCCGGGAAACCGGCATGGTTGGCAGTTCGTGATGATCGATACCGTAGTGGCAAGGATGGGACAGTGAAGGGTGGTTGTGAACAGGGTGCAGGTGCATGGTACCTCCGGCGATTCCTTCTGCGCCGGGGTAAATGAAAAAGACCTTTACCCACGGCATGAAAACACAGTGGATAAAGGTCTTGCTGGCGATATATATCGTTCCCGGTCCGAGCCTTGCGGCTGTGTTGACGAACCCGGGATCAACCATGTCTCCGGTTGATAGCTACTCCCCTTTATGAGGAGCGGAGTGTACGGGCGCTGCCGTTCCGTGTCAAGCTATTTTTATCTGGCACTGTTTTCGGGGAGCGGCGGAGCGGGGGGCGCGCCGTGCTGTTCCATGTGGTTGAACTCGCAGGTCCTGTCAGGGCACCGCCACGCCATTGCCGTCGATCAATTCCACCGAGGCCAGGGAGGCGTTTCCTATCCCGTTGACCGTTGCAAAGGAGACGGCGGCGATCTCGCCGTTGCCCGCCAGTGCCGTATTGCTCACGATGGCGAGCTTTATGGTCCCGGCGTACTGGGTGTTGGTCGCCATGACCGAACCCGCCGTGAGGCCCCCCTGGGTTACGGTGGGGGCCGCCAGGACCGAACTGTCGTACGTGATGGTCAGGGCTATGCCGGCAACCCCGTTCATGTTGTTCCCCTGGATGATCAGCCCGCCGTCGCCGGAGGGGACCAGGGACACGAATGCGTTTTTGCTGGCGGCGGTGCTGGATTGGGAGGCGCTGCTGGTGGCCGTCGATGCCGCATCCCCGCCGTTTCCGCACCCCCACAGCACGGCCGCCATGCCCAGCAGCACCGCGATCCGAAGCCAGTTTCCCCTTTTGTTGCCTCTACCTCTCATGTCCATTGTTCCGATTCTTTCCTTTCTGTATCGTGCCGGAGTGATGCCGTACCTGCAATCCGAACACTATAGCGAATTGCCGGAAAAGATGTAAAGGGGTTTATTTGTCCTATTTGTGATGCGAATCACCGAAAGCCGGTAAACGGGTATCGGTTGCAGGACCATGAACGGGTTTATTTTGTGAAAATAATGTGGAATTTGCCCTGGGATTGAAAACGGGCATAGCATTCGATTTACCTGCTGCGGTATACTGCCGATAAGGAACAGCAGGCATCGAAAAGCCGCATGTCAGCGGCAAGGAGTTTGGGCGCGCCCCATGCAGCCGTACCCCTACGTCATAACCATCTCCTCGGAAAAGGGAGGGGTCGGCAAGACCACCCTGGCCTGCAACCTGGCCGTGTACCTGCGCGCCCTGCGGGAGAGCCTGCCGGTCACCATCCTCTCCTTCGACAATCACTTCACCATCGACCGCATGTTCGCGCTGGAGGGGCAGAAGCTGCACGGCACGGTCCGCGAGATGTTGGAGGGGCAGCCGGCCGGCGCCCTGGCGCACACCGGCCAGTACGGGGTCGGCTATATCCCCTCCTCCACCGCCGAACGGCTCAACCCCCTGCTGGAACGCTTCCGGGACCCCCGGACCCTGGCCGGCCTCCTGGGCGAGTCCGGGCTGCCCGGCGTCGTGATCATCGATACGCGTCCCGACCTGAACGCCCTGACCAGAAACGCCCTCTTTGCCGCCGATCAGGTGCTGGTGCCGGTCAAGGACATGGCCAGCATGGAAAACTGCAAGAACATCATCGCCCTGGCCGAGCAGCGGGGCATGGACCGGAACGCCCTGGCCCTGATCCCCTGCCTGGTGGACGAGCGCATCAAGTACGACGGGGAGTTTCGGGACCAGAAGACCCTGCTGCGGAGCTTCGCCGCCGAGCGGGGCTACCGCTGCCTGGATACCTTCATCTCCAAGAGCCCCAAGGTGGAGAGCCTCACCACCAACCCGGACGGCAAGATCTACCCGATCCTGACCCACGCCCGGGGCACGGAGGTGTACGGCCAGTTCCGGGAGATCGCCCTGGACCTCCTCCGGGTGCTGGACGCCGTCCCCGAGCCCCGCGCCTCCTTCCTGTACCTGCCCCGGGCGGAGGAGCGGGAGCCGCCGGAGATGGCGGACTCCCTGGCGCGTCGGGAGGGGCTGGCGGATCACTGCCTGATCTGCGGCGCGCTCCTGGCCGAGCATGCCGAGGGGCGCGGCTTCTATTACGAGACCTCGGACCGGGCCAGGCGCGGTTTCCTCCACACCTCCTGTTTCGTGGACCTGCTCTGCGCCGCCCTGTACGGCATGACCAGGGATTCCCAGGGATACGGCATCGCCCGTCTGGTGGCGGGCGAACAGGCGCGCAAGCTGGTCACCGTGATCAGCCCGGCCATGGTCAACGGCTCCCACCGGGTGGATTTCAGCCAGTTCGACGCCGAGGGGGAGCTGTTGTTCCACCGGGAGGTGGCCATGGATAGGGGCGGGGAGGACGAGGCGGAAAAGGGGATCAACGATCGCCTGTTCCTGATACTGAACGAGGCCCTGCCGGTCCGGGGGGCGGGCAAGGGCCCCTGGCTGGCGGTGCACCCGGTCGATCCCGAACACCCCGAAGCGGTTCTGGAGGAAGAGCGCTACCGCGCCGTGCACCACGTGCAGAGCCTCATTCACGGCAGGGCCGGGCAGTTCTGAACATGTACCGCACCCCAAGCAAATCCCCCCTGGCCCCCCTTTTATAAAGGGGGGAATGAGCCCCACCCGTTCTTGGGGCTCTCGTCCCGAGAAATAATCCTTGACCAGGGCAATCATCCGCGCTAACATTTTGACAGTTATCGAAGTTTAGGGAGCAGTCATGGACATCAAGCAGGCGGCAAAGATATTCAAGGCCCTTTCCCATCCCAACCGGCTGGAGATCTATCTCAGCATCGTCAAGGGGGAGCAGGGGAGTTTCAAGACGGCGGCGTGCGAATGCGGCGTGGCGGAGTTGATCGCGACGCTGAAGATCGGCGCGCCCACGGTCTCCCATCACCTGAAGGAGTTGGCCAATGCGGGGCTCATCACCACCGAGCGCCAGGGGAAGTTCCTGGTGGCCCGCCCCCTGCCGGAGACCTGGGCAGAGGTGAAACGACTCCTGCCGGAGTAGGGGCAGCGGGTTTGCAAGAGGGTAGGGAGCCTGGCAACGGGCTTTTTCTTTCGTTGATAAATTCGATAGATGTGAAATTGTATAAGTGTGGAATAATTGTGGGGGCTCGTCACGCACCGGCGCGGGACCTGTCACCACAGCGCAGGCGAGGAGGCCAGACATGAAGAACACCATCTTGATCACCGGATGCTCGTCCGGTTTCGGCAGGGCCACCGCCCGCCTGTTCGCCTGGGAGGGGTGGAACGTGGTTGCCACCATGCGCCGCCCGGAGGAGGAACGGGACCTGACCGCGCTCCCCAACGTGCTGGTCACGCGGCTGGACGTGCAGGACCCCGCGACCATCGCGTCTGCCATCGAGGCCGGGATCGCCCGCTTCGGCCGTATCGACGCCCTGGTCAACAACGCCGGCTTCGGCCTCTTCGGCCTGTTCGAGGCGACCCCCCCGGAAAAGGTCGCCGAGCAGTTCGACGTGAACGTCTTCGGGGTGATGGCGGTCACCCGCGCCATCCTCCCCCACTTCCGCGCCAACAAGGGGGGGCTGATCCTCAACGTCAGTTCGGGGGCCGGGGTGTTCACCCTGCCCATGCTCTCCCTGTACTGCGCCAGCAAGTTCGCCCTGGAGGGGTTCAGCGAGGCGCTCTCCTATGAGCTGGCCTCCCAGCGCATCGTGGTCAAGATCGTCGAGCCGGGGGGAGTCCTCAGCACCAACTTCGGCCGGCGCAGCGGCGCCGAGGCCGCCTGCAACGCCGCGCTGGCCGACTATGCCCCCTTTGTCGCCCGGACCCAGGAGGCCTTCGCCGGCCTGCGCGCCGCGCGGCTGGCCACGGAGGATCACGTGGCCCAGGTCATCTTCGATGCCGCCACCGACGGCACGGACCGGTTGCGCTACGTGGCCACCGAGGATATCGAGACCCTGGTCATGGCCCGGCGGGAGGCCGGCGAGCAGTCGTACATGGCCCTCATGCGGCGCCGCTTCGGGGGCGGGGCAGTGCCGTGCGGGAAGGGCCTGGAGGAGTGCTGAATCTTTGAACGATAGTTGTGCCAAAACCGAGAACCTGCCACAGAGACACAGAGCCACGGAGAACATCAAAGTCACAGGCTGTTTTTTACATGGTTGTTTCTTTGTTTTTGACGTTCTCTGTGTCTCTGTGGCAGATGTTCTTGTGTTGTGAAGAGTTATCATAACGATGGGAGAAATGGGATGAGCGGTATGAGGGTGCTGATGTTCGGCGCCACCGGCATGGTGGGGCAGGGGGTGCTGCGGGAATGCCTCCTGGATAGCGGGGTGGCCTTCGTGCAGACCGTGGGGAGAACGCCAACCGGTCTGGCGAACGCGAAGCTGCGGGACTTGATCCACCCCGACCTGTGGCACTACGGGGCGATCGAGGGGGACCTGACCGGCTTCGACGCCTGCTTCTTCTGCCTGGGCACGGCGTCGGCCGGCAAGGGGGAGGATGAGTATACCCGCGTCACCTACGACCTGACCATGGCCGCCGCCCAAGCCCTGGCGCGGCTCAACCCGCACATGACCTTTGTCTATGTCTCCGGCGCCGGGGCCGACGGTTCGGAACAGGGGCGGGTCATGTGGGCGCGGGTGCGGGGCAGGCTCGAAAACGCCCTCCAGCGCCTCCCCTTCCGCAGGGTCTACATCTTCCGCCCCGGCGTGATCCAGCCGTTGCACGGCATCCAATCCAAGACGAAGAGCTACCGCCTGCTCTACCGCCTGTTGGGGCCGGTGCTGCCGCTGTTGCGCCGGGCCTTCCCCGGCCGCATCACCACCACCGAACGGATCGGGCGCGCCATGCTCCGGGTCGCGCGCTACGGGGCGGACAAGCAGATCCTGGAATCCCGGGACCTGGAGGAGCTGTCGGCCTGAGCGCGCCCTTCTCTCCGGGGCTCCGGGCGGAACCGCTGGTGCGGTTCAGATCTTCCTGCTGTCGTAGGCCCAGTGGAGCAGCGCCTGGCGCTGCTTTCTCCGGCAGGCCAGGTGCCCCTCGGGGCAGTTTTTGCGCAGCTGGGCGATATGTCGCGCCATGGCCCGCCATCGCTTGATCTGCCGTGGGTCGTCGGCGCACCGCCTCCCCAGGTAATAGCGGCAGTACCACTGGAACCATCCCCGCGGGTCGTCGCTGTGAATCCACCCTTTTTCCCGCCAATAGGAGAGCGGCTTGGAGGCGTTGACGCCGAAGAAGTTCAGTTCGGGCACGTGGCGCTCGTGGCAGAGCCGGGCGTTGGCGAACCACTCCTCGGGGAACTCGCCCCTGCAGTCGGTCAGGTATTTCCCCCCGAAGACCCCCAGTTCCAGCATCTCCCGCGGGGTCAATTCGGGCCGGAAGTCGGGATGGAAGTTTTCCCCCACCGGCTCCGTCAGGTAATAGACGTAATCCGTCTGCATCAGGTCGTTGACGCATATGCGTATCTTTTTCATAGGGGCACCGGGAGGCCGCTTCGGTTGTCCGGCGGCCTTGCGAGGCTATCGGTTTCCTGAATTTGCACTATCACACGAAAAAGGACACCCGGATCATCTCCGGGTGCCCTCCTGTTACGTTACTGCGCGAACATCACCGGTCCCGCTACGCCTCCCCGCGGGTGGGGCTGCACAAGATCCGTTCCGCGGCTTCCAGATCCTCCGCGGCTACCATGATTTCCCTCTGGTGCGACCCTTCCGGCGGAATCCCCTGGGGATATGCGATGCCCCTCTCTTTCAAAAGGTCCACCATCCGGTTTGCCTCTGCGTTGCCCATGGAGTCAAAAAAGCGTGCCATATACTACCCCCGTTTCCCATGATCCCTCATGAACGTTACCTGCACGCCTCGTGTCCGCACCTCTTTTCGTCCCTGAATCGGCCCAGCGCCCCACCAGCGGCCCTGCGCCATTTCTTTGAACCTCCGATCCTTCTGCGGCCCGGGCAGATGGGCACCATAGCCTGATCTGCCTTGGAAGGCAACCCCCTTCCGTGTTGCGGTGTTACGCATAGAATTCATTAATAAATTACCTGTCTATTTGTACCTCACAAAGGCACTATTTGCAATCGCAATTCTTTTTTTTTGACCGGTCGGCATTCGTCGGAAATTGTATGGTGCCGCCTTTTGTCTTCGGTGTCTCGGTGCCTCTGCGGCACGATTCGTTGACTTTGTGGGGAGGTTGCTGTACAAACGATTGCAACGACAATGAACACGCTTGTCGCCAGTACCCGGACAATCCCATCGTCTAGTGGTTAGGACGCTGGCCTCTCACGCCGGTAACAGGGGTTCAAATCCCCTTGGGATTACCATCTTCACCACACAGTCGTCTTCTTGCGGATACTTCAAAGGCTTACGGATTTTTCCGTAAGCCTTTTTTGTTTTCTACGGCAGGTGCCCCCTGCGCGTGCCCTGGTCCCCGCGTTGACTCATATTAAAAGGTAACCGAAGGCTTGATACGTTGCCTCATATTGTAGGTAACCTGACGATGTGGAAGATTGCCTTGAGCTTTGCTTCAATCTTCGCTTTCAGTGTAAAGGGATTGAGTGAATTGTAAAGGGCTTCCAGTGTTGTCTTTGCCTCATCCGTGATGTCAACTGACGCAGCGAGTCTTTGATAAGGTGTTCTTGGCGGTTCGTATTTCCGGACATATTTCGAG
>NZ_SRSD01000008.1:0-241442 GCF_008369015.1 Oryzomonas rubra | reverse complement strand
CTCGAAATATGTCCGGAAATACGAACCGCCAAGAACACCTTATCAAAGACTCGCTGCGTCAGTTGACATCACGGATGAGGCAAAGACAACACTGGAAGCCCTTTACAATTCACTCAATCCCTTTACACTGAAAGCGAAGATTGAAGCAAAGCTCAAGGCAATCTTCCACATCGTCAGGTTACCTACAATATGAGGCAACGTATCAAGCCTTCGGTTACCTTTTAATATGAGTCAACGCGGCGGTTCTTCACATTTGACCCTGCTTGACCCGTCTGGTACTATGACATAAATACCCTTTGGAGAGCCCACGTGCCATGCCCTTTTACGAACTCATACAGGAAGCCTACGACCGCCTCAGGAAACGCGTCCGCCGCACGGAGCTGATCTACTCGCACCACTATACCGAGAAATTGGGTGTGCCGCTGTTCTTCAAGTGTGAAAACCTCCAACGTACCGGTTCCTTCAAGATCAGGGGGGCTCTCAACTTCATGACCGCCCAGACGAAAGAGGCCCTGAAGCATGGCGTCATTACCGCATCGGCGGGAAATCATGCTCAGGGCGTGGCCTTTTCGGCGGACCTGTTGGGCGTCAAGGCGACCATCTACATGCCGGAGATCACCCCGCCCCAAAAGGTTCAGGCCACCCGCGACTACGGCGCCGACATCGTGCTGATCGGTAAAAATTTCGATGAGTCCTGCGAAGCGGCGCAGGAGGCCCAGCGTTCCACCGGCGCCCTTTTTGTGCACCCCTTCGACGATGAACTGGTCATGGCTGGCCAGGGCACCATAGCCCTGGAGATACTGGAAGAGTTGCCGGACGTGCAAAACCTTCTGGTCCCGGTAGGGGGAGGCGGCTTGATAGCCGGCATGGCGGCGGCGGTGCGGGAGCGCGCACCCCACATCCGCATTATCGGCGTCGAATCCACGGCCGCCCCGTCCATGTCGGCCTCGTTTGCGGCAGGCGCTCCCTGCGAGGTGCCGGTAAAGGTGACACTCGCCGACGGCATTGCCGTAAAGCGCCCGGGGCAGCTGACGGTGCCCATCATCCGCGCCTGTGTCGACGAAATCGTTCAGGTTGAGGAAGAGGAAATCGCCCAGTCCATCGTATCGCTCCTGGAGCGGACGAAACTGCTGGTGGAGGGAGCCGGCGCCGTTCCCCTGGCGGCGGTGCTGCACGGCAAGGTACGGAATCTGAAAGGCAAGACCCTCTGCCTGCTGTCGGGCGGCAATATCGATGTCAAGACCATCGCGCTCGTTGTGGAACGGGGACTGTTGGCTGCGGGGCGCTACCTGAAGCTGACGATTGAGCTCGATGACCTCCCCGGAGCGTTGGCCCGGTTAGCCACGGATATTGCAGAAACACGCGCAAATATATTCCACATCAGCCACGACAGACGTTCCAAATCATTGGCCCTCGGCAGAACCGACGTATCGCTTGAACTCGAAACCCGCGGCTTCGAACATATGCGCAAAGTAATCGAGTGTCTCGAAAGGAAGGGATACGCCCTTACGGTCGAATAGCCGGGTTATTGCTCGGACGGTTTGGTCCGCAGGCCGGTGGCGATGTTGAAGTTGATATCGATGACGATGGAGAGTTTTTCGGGTTCGGGAAAGGCCAAGACATTAAAAAGGTGGTTATCTACGAAGAGGCTGAGGTTAAGGATGTCCTCCTTCAGATTTTGCGGGAGCGGGTTTTCGGGACTGCTCAACTCGGCCTGGAAGAAGCTCCAAACCTTCTGGTTGAACTTTATCGCCTCTCTCAGTTTCGCGTCGCGATCTGACGCATCCCAGTTCTCCTGCACCTGTTTCAGCATGAGAGCGGCACGGGAGAGCACCGACGCCTCCAGTTCCCTTCCGCTGAGCGACTCCTTCTGCATTGTTGTGTAGGCATCAACAGGATTTTGATACATTGATTAGGAGCTCCTCTTCATAGGCGATGAGTTTTTTGGCCTGCTTCAGCGCCTGGTAGTATTCTTTGTTCAGGGTATACTGATTTGTCTTTGAAATCAACTCTTTCATGCTTGGTACGGCCTCCAGCAACTCATCGACGAGGGCACTAAAAATGGGGAGCGTGACGGCACAATTGTCCTCGTCAATATACATGAGCTGGAGGGCAAGATAGATCCGGCGACACGGTGTCGTCGCCTCTGCTTCGGTGAGGATATCCGCCTGTCTCAGGACAGGGACGTTGTTTTCGATGGTGAAATGAGAGGTAGAAGCCCCGTTCTTGACGACGGCGCCTCCGATGATGACCTTTTCTTGGGGCTTGAGGGTAAGTTTTAGTGGCATAGTAATCAGCTTTTTGAGTAATTTTTTCTGTCGTTGCAGGTTGCCTGGAGGCGGCGGTTGGCGGACTGTGCATTTTGTACCGATATGGCTTACCCCTGTCAAGCAATAAAGGGAGGAGACCAAAGTCCCCTCCCTTTATATTTACCGATTCTCTGTCACTCCCACCCTCTACTAGAAGAGTTTGAGAACAGACTGGGCTGCCTGAGACGAGAGGCTCAGGGCGGTGGTGCCCAGAGACTGACGGGTCTGAAGTGCCAGCATGTTGGCGCTTTCCTGGTTCATATCGGCCAGGGTCAGGTTGTCGGCGCCGGTCTGCAGCGTGTTGATCATGCTGGTGGTGAAGTCCTGGCGGGTCGTGATGACGGACAGGTTACTGGCCAGGGTAGAAGCGTTGGAACGCAGCGTGCTGAGGGCGTTGTCCATGAATGCGGAGGTGGACGTAGCATTACCTGTCGAGCCAACCCACGTAGCGCTGGCGCTGACGCCCAGGCCAGCGGCAGAGCCGTTGACACCATTGATGGTGAGGTTGGAGTCGCCGGTCTTCTGACCGAACTCGATGGAGAGCGTACCGTTGGTCAGCAGGTTGGTACCGCGGTAGCCGGAGTCGCTGGCCAACGTGGTGATCTGCGAGGTGATCGACAGGAACTGGGAGTAGTAGGTTGCCTGAGCTGTTGTGTCGTTGGTCGATGCAGCCTGGCTGGCCAGACCTTTGGCCGACTGGATCAGGGCGGTGATGCCCGTGATGCCGGCGTTGGCAGCCTGGATGGTCTGGACCGCCTCGCTCATGCCGTCCTTACGGTCGTTCAGGTCGCTGGCGCGCTGGGTTTCCGACTGAGCTGCAAAAAAGTTGGTGGGGTTGTCAAGGGCGGAGTTAACCTTCTTGCCGCTGCTCAGACGCTGCTGGGTCTGCGAGACTGCAGACGAAGTCTGCTGAAGTGCGAGGAGGTTGTTCCGCATGCCCGATGTGAGAGAAATATCATTGATTGCCATGGTGATGCTCCTTTCTGGGGTTGTGCCCGGCCATTCTACCGGGTGCGCTTTCTGCGCTTAATATACTCATCGTTCTTTGGTGAAATTTCTTTAGGAAAAAATGAGTGCCGCAAAAAAAGTTAAAATCAGGGTTGGTCCCCTCCCGCCTCAGATGATCCGCACAAACGGTTATGCCACAGAACGACCTGGTGCGGGCGAGGTGCGAGATACGGCACCTCGTCCGGCAGTGTCTCCAGTGTCGTGCCGAACAGGTAGGGGAGACTGAGAAGCAGCACCTGCAAATCACACACGGGAAGCGACTCCCCATGCGGCACGACCCGGGAGACCCCCCGCACCGAGCCGACGAGCGTCGCCAGTTCCGGTTGGCACGTTACCGTCACACAGTATCCCAGGTCTGCAAGGTGCGGAATGAAGCGGATGAATTGAATGGTATCGCCATACCCCTGTTCACTGTGTACGAGGAGTCTTTGCCCCCCGGGGGGCCTCCCCAGGCCTGATCGTTGGAGCAGCGGCCAGGGGGGGAGCTGCGAATCGACCATTGCGTGGCGCCATTCGTGGTGGCGCCATCCTTCGGCAAATTCTCCCAGGGCCAGCAGGGAAAAGGCAAGGTTCAGGTGTGCCTGCACATGTTCCGGAGACAGTTCCAACACTCTCCGGTAGTGGGGAATCGCCTCCCGGTGCCTGCCGAGCAACCCCAGCGCCGCTCCCACATTCAGGTGGGCGACCGGGTCGGACGGGTTCAAGGTACGTTCCCGCAGATATCCGTCAAGGGAGCGTTCCAGCCAGGCCCGTTCCTCAGAAAACCGCGCCGGCCCGGGGCATCGCGGCTGCGGAGGGCATTCGCCCCACCCGCTGGAAGCACGTTCGTTCAGGGCCTCGGCAACCGCCTGGATCACCGCATCCCATTCACCGAGATCCGGCTGGCGGAACAGGCGAACGCCGGGATACCAGGGGCTGTCCCCACCTGTTGTCAACCAGCGCCAGTCGGCGGCATAGGGGAGAAGCACCCATGCCGGCTTGCCCATCGCTCCTGCCAGATGGGCAACAGAGGTGTCGATGGTTATGATCAAATCCAGATTCGCGATAAACGCCGCCGTATCCTCAAAATCATGGATATGCCCGGTGAGGTCCAAAAACGCCATGCCGGGCGGCGGCTCGGTAGCCCGGTCCACCCCGCTGCCCACTTGCAGGCTGTAAAAGGTCACGTTCGGGACATCTGCGAGTGGCGTAAAGGCGGCCAACGGGCATGAGCGCTTGCGGTTCAGCACCTTGTTCTGGCGTCCCGACCAGGCCAGCCCCACCTTGAGCCCACGGGGGCGCTTCGCCAGTCCCGGCGGCGGCGGACACGTAACCGGCACGCCGGCGTTTGCTTCACCCGGAGAGGAGGCGTTCAAAAAAACCGGGCCCGGAGCCACCGGTGAAGCTGCGCTGCGATACTGTTCCAGCGCCGATGCGACCGATCGCACCACCCCCTGCCAATCGCCCGGAACGGATTGCCGGAAGAGACGCGTACCCGGATACCAGGGGGAATCCTCACGGTTCGCCAGCCAGCGCCAATCAGCCACATGGGGAAGAAGCACCCAGGTCGGCTTGGCCATCGCGCCGGCCAGGTGTGCGACCGAGGTATCGATGGTGATGACCAGGTCCAGGTTGGCAATCAAGGCGGCAGTGTCGGCAAAATCCCGTATATGGGCGGTAAGGTCAACCAGGTGCAGGCCGACAGGCGCTTCAGTCGCTTGTTCGGCGCCATCGCCCACCTGGAGGCTGTAAAAGATCACGTTCGGGACGGCGGCCAAGGGCGCAAAGATGCTCAAATTACAGGTGCGCTTCCTGTTGAGCACCAGGTTTTGACGGCCGGACCAGACCAGACCGACCTTCAGGGATTCAGCCGATCCCATGCGGCCGCGCCAGATCGCCCTATCCGCCGGGTCGGCACGGAGGTAGGGAACATCAGCCGGTATGGTGGCCACCGTTGTTTGGAAGATCAGCGGCAGTGACAGGAGGTGGGCATGACAGTCCATGCTCGGCAAGGCCTCACCGGCGGCAATGACGTCAGAGACGCCGGCAACGCCCGCGATCAGACGTTTCAGTGCCGGCGTCTGGCACTCCACAACGACACGGCCGCCCCGCTGTGCTACCAGCGGCGCATAGCGGATGAACTGCAGGGTATCGCCGAATCCCTGCTCGCAATGGAGCAGAATGGTCCTGCCGTCGAGAGGGGAACCATCCCAGCGGGGTTGGTCAAAATGACGTTCCGGGACCGGATTGGATTTTTTGAAGCGCCATTCATACTCCAGCCACCCATCGCGGTACTCGCCACGGGCAAGGAGCGACAGCGCCAGGTTCCAGTGCGCCTCCGCATAGGAAGGATCAACGGCAACAGCCTGTCGCAGCACGGCCACCGATTCGGAAAATCGCCCTTGGGATTGATAGACGGCCCCCAGGTTATTGAGCACCGTCAGGGCGTCAGGCTTGGCTGCGAGTGCTTTCCGGTAACACTCCTCAGCGGCCTCGAGACTGCCGATCAGATGAAAGACCATGCCGAGCATATTCTGTGATTTGACGTTGCCCGGCTCGATCGCCAACGCCCGCTGGTAGGCCTCGATCGCCTCCGGAAACCGTTCCTCGGCCTGGCAGATTTCTCCCAGGCTGTGCAGGGCAGAGGCGTCATCGGGCCTGAGCGCCAGTACCCGTTCCACGCAACCGCGTGCCCGCGCGAAGTCCCGTTCTTCCTTCCAGATCTGCGCCAGGCAGAGGTCTGCCTGCGGCAGACCCGGCGACAACTCCCGAACCTGTTCGTAGCAACGCCGCGCCTCGGCAAGCTCGCCCAATTCCCGATGGACATTGCCCATGTTGAACAGGGCCTGGACGAAATCAGGTTTGAGCGAGAGGGCGGTTCGGTAACTGGCGAGCGCCTCCCTGTATCTCTTTTGGTTATCAAGGGTTGCCCCGAGATTGCTGTGGGCCTCGGCATAATCCGGGGCGAAGGCAATGGCCGCGGAAAAAGCCTGCTCAGCCGCTCCGGGTTGCCCAGCCTGCAGCAGTTCAATGCCACGTTGATTATGGAAGGCTGGGCTGCCGAGACGTTGCTCCAGCGCTTCCCGAACCCGCTCCACGACGCCGTGCCAATCTCCGGGAGACTGTTGCCGGAACAGGCGCATGGTGGGGTACCAGGGTGAGTCGTCACGCGCCAGCAGCCAGCGCCAGTCCGGCACGAACGGCAACAATATCCAGGCCTGCTTGCCGAGTGCACCGGCCAGATGGGCCACGGCAGTGTCGATGGTGATGACCAGGTCGAGATTGGCGATCAGTGCCGCGGTATCGGCAAAATCGGAAATCCGTGCGGTGTGGTCGATGATCGCGCCCCCCGCCGCAAGAGACGTTATCTCCTCCACGCCCCTGCCCATTTGCAGCGAGTAGATGTCCACGTGCGGGAGGGAAAGGAGCGGTACACACGCGCTCAGGGGCATGGAACGGAAAGGGTCCGGTTTTTCCTGGCCGGCCCAGACCAGGCCGACGCGCACCCGCCCGTTGGCCGGCATGAGCTGCCGCCACGCCGCAACCTTTGCCGGGTCCGGTCTCAGATAGGGAATCCGGTTGGGAACCGTTTCCAGGGTCGTCCCCAAAACGCGGGGGAGACTGAGTACGGGGATATGGACATCAAACTCCGGCAACGGCCCTTGGCGATCCACGACCTGGCTTATCCCCTCGACGGTTGCCAAAAGCGCCACCAGTTCCCGCAGGGCGCAGACGACGACCCGTCCTCCCGTGGCTGCCGCCAGCGGGGCATACCGGATAAACTGGATCATATCGCCCCGGCCCTGCTCCATATGGATCAAGAGCGTTCTACCCGCCAACGGAGAACCATCCCATTGGGGCCGGCCCAGGTCCTGTTTCTTGGTACTGCCCTCTCTCGTCTCCCAGCGCCACTCGTACTCATCCCACCCGTGGCCGAGGTCTCCGGTCAGGAGCGCGAGTTGCCCGAGCAGCCCATGGGCCTCGGCATGTGCCGGATCGAGGTCTATGGTCTTGCGGGCACAAGCCATTGCCTCCTGGTACGAACCGCTCCGCCAGAGGGCCGTGGCCAGGTTGTAGTGGGCCTTCACAAAACAGGGATCGAGGGCAATGGCGGCCCGATAGTGCCCGATGGCCTCCACCAGCCGTTCCTGGAGTTGCAGCACGACCCCCAGGCTGTGCTGCGGGTCCGGGAGATCGGGGGCCTGTTCGACGATCCGCCTGAAGCAGCGCTCCGCCCCAAGGATGTCTCCCTGTTCCTTGAGCAGCGCTCCGAGCTGATAGCATGATTCGATATCCATATGGCCCTGTTCAGTTTGCTCGTTCACGTACCAATGACTCCAAGGCATTCTTGACCCGCTGGACCGCTCCGCCCCAATCCCCCGGACGTTCCTGCCGGAACAGGTGCATGGTGGGATACCAGGGCGAATCATCCCGCCCGACAAGCCAGCGCCAACAGTGATTATGGGACAACAGCACCCAGACCGGCCTGCCGAGCGCGCCGGCCAGATGGGCAACAGCTGTCTCGATGCTTATGACCAGATCGAGGTTGGCGATCAAGGCGGCGGTATCGGAGAAGTCTTCCAACCGGCTGGTCAGGTCCGTGATCTCCATGCCTGCGGGCGGAGACACGGCCTCTTCCGCAGCGGGTCCCACCTGGAGGCTGTAATAGCTGACGCCATCGAGAGCTGCGAGTGGCGAAAATGCCGCCAATGAACTGGAACGGTCCTGGTCCAGCGGATTCCGGGGATTGCCGCGCCAGACCAACCCGACACGGAATGCAGAATCGCCCGCCAACAACTGTCGCCACGCCGCCACCTTTGACGGCTCAGGAGCGAGGTAAGGAACGCGGTTCGGCACGGTATCGATAGTTGTGTGGAAGATATGCGGGAGGCTGAGTGATTGGATATACACATCCGTCGCCGGCGGCGTCCCGGATTTCGGTACAACCTGTGCCACGCCGGGGAGGGAGTTGAACAGCGGGACAAGCGGCTTCTCGACTTCAAAAACGACCGTGCCGCCGCGTTGGGCGATCAGGGGGATGTAGCGGGAAAACTGGATTGAATCACCCATGCCCTGTTCCCCAAACACGAGGATGGTTCTCCCCGCCAGGGGGGAACCATCCCACCGCTGCTGGGGATAGATGCGCGGGTCGATCTGAAACCTCTCTATGGAAAGGCGCTGTTCGAAGTTGGCGAAGCCGGGCAAAAAATCACCGCTGCGCAGCTGCAAAAACCCCATGTTATAGATGGCTTCCGTGCAGTCGGGCTTGATGGCGAGGATCTTCTGGTCACAGCAGAAGGCTTCTGTTGTTTTCCCCTGGGGGACCAACGCAGCACCCAGGTCGAGCAAGATATCAACCGATCCCGGCGCGAGTTCATGCGCCTTCCCCAAGCACGCCTCTGCCTCCTCGAACGCCTTCAGTTCCAGGTAGAGGCGGCCCAGGGCGAGCCAGATGTCGGGGCTGTCGGGTTTCAAGAGGAGCGCCCGGCGAAAGCACTTCTCCGCATCGGCACGGTTTCTTTGGAGACGGCGGGCGCGCCCCAGGTTGAACCAGACAGCCGGATTGTCCGGGAACAACGGCAAAAGTTTGAGAAATTGGGCGACAGCGGCGTCTGGGACGTTCTGCTCAAGGGACTCCATGGCCCCCCGGAACAGGGAATCACACTGCTCGTCCGTCAGGGTGGCCCCCACTGCTTCGTGCGTTGTCACGTCGCGTAACGTTCCTGTAACCTCATTAAGCACCGCCCCCCAATCGCCTGGGCCCGGTTGCCGGAACAGCCGCATGGTCGGATACCAGGGGGAGTCGCTCCGGTCTTCCAGCCAGCGCCAGTCTGCGGCACAGGGGAGGAGGATCCAGACCGGCTTGCCGAGCGCGCCGGCCAAGTGGGCAACTGCGGAATCGATGGTGATGACCAGGTCGAGGGTGAGGATCAGGGCGGCGGTATCGGCAAAGTCCCTGATGCCATCCGTATGGTCGATCACCCCTGCGGCAAACTCCGGCGGAAGGGGAAACCGCTCCCGTTCGCCGATCTGCAGGGAGAAGAAGCGGACTCCCGGCGTGGCCAGGAGAGGCACGAGGTATTCGGGGGGACAGGAGCGATTGGGGTAAGGGCGTTCCTTGCCGGCCCAAACCAGGCCGATACGCAGGATACCCGGCTCAGAAGCTGTACGCGCGCGCCAGACTGAGGCCAGAGACTCAGAAGGGAAAAGGTACGGTACAGAGACGGGAATGGTTTCCAGGGTCGTCCCGAAGAGGTGGGGGAGACTGAGCAGGGGGATATGACAATCCGTGACCGGCGGATTTGCGGACTTTGCAACAACCCTGTCGACGCCGGGCAGTGTCGCCAGGAGGGACAACAACGGCGGTTGCGCCTCCAGCACCACCTTTCCGCCTTGGCCGGCCAGCAGCGGCACGTATCGGCCAAACAGGATCGCGTCGCCGAAACCTTGCTCGCAGTAGACCAGGATGCTGCGGCCGTTTAGAGGGGAACCGTCCCAGCGGGGCTGGGGGTAGACGCGGCAGTCCACATCCTGAATGGCGGCGAAACGAGCCTCGTAGTCAGCAAATCCAGCGGCCAGCTCCCCCCTGCGGAGAAGATGTGCAGCCCTGTTGTAGCGCGCCTTGGCGTTTCCAGGAGCCTCGGCCAGGACCGATTCGTAGCAGCCGAGCGCCTCTTCCGTCTTTCCCTGTTCGCCCAGCACATACCCAAGGTTCAGCAGGGTTTCCAGGGAGTGCGGCGCCAGTTCTAGTGCCCTACGGAAAGAAAGCTCAGCATCAATATAGTTCTGGGATTTTGTAAAGGTAATCCCAAGAGCGAACCACTCTTCCGGTGTGCAGGGTGTGGCGGCACTGTGGCTAGGAGGTGTCGAAACAACGAGACTATGTAGGGCGTTTCGCTTTGTTGTCATGGGATTTTGTTGCCACGAATTGTGATCATCTGACGAGGCATTATTCATGGATGATTTACTTCAAATCCTTCAAGAAGATGTTTTTTCTGCCACGCAGAGAAACGACCAATTTTCAATGACCGTTCGCATCTCAATTATTTTAAAACCTCCTATCAAATCAACATAACGGCCGAAACTCTCGGGAGTAAAAACATGCTTATGTGTCGGGTCAAGAGCGATAGTGTTAATACAGTTTTCATCAGGCAGTACGGCAGCCATTACTCCACCGACCTTCAATACGCGTTTCCACTCCACAAGGGTCTTAATAATATCAACATAATGCTCAAGATTATGACGAGACACAACAAAATCCAGTTCTCCATCAATAAACATGTTTAGATCATCTCCAGAAGCACATATATCAGCAACAGACGATTTGCCGGCGACGCATCCATATTTACCTGTTTCCCCTCCAGCAATTAGATCAACCCCAATACAATTAGGATGAGTCTTACGATTACCGCATCCAACATCAATGCCTTTCCCATTGAGACAGTACTGGAAAAGAGCTAGACGTTCCGGGTGAAAATCATCGCCCAGTTGATACCCCTGGAGTCCAGTTTTTTGCATGTAAAGCTCAAGAAATCGCTCGATTGAACTCATGACTCACCTCATCTCAGGGATATTTCCGAACTCTTCGTAAAAACCGGAGCGCCTCAAAATAAGCTCACATCCACCAAGTGCTGCCGGAAGATCACCATATTTCTGGAGGGCCCCCGGCTGGCGTGCCTGTGCTGCCAATTTGTTAAGCATGTACTTCATCATGAGATTGTCCTGTCCCTTGCAGGGTATTATTGGACTTACACGCCTGGATATCGACAAAACGCCGCAAAGCCGCCATTCTGGCATCCTCTTCACAGTGTTGCGCAGCCTCGGAAAGCAACCTGCCGGCGTCATCAAGGCACCCTTCGGCTACCAGGGCCTGTGCCCGATCGGCAACATACGCCGGGAATCCGCTCTCCAACAGCCCCCGGTCGTTGTCACGGCCGGCGATCCCCCGCCACTTGTTCAGAAAGAGCGCCCGGTTGCGCAGAAGGATCTCCCCAGCCGTTTCGGAGCATTCATAAAAGGAAATTTCCCTCAGCGCCCGGATGGTGCCGCTCCAGTGATGGTCGTAGGCGGTTGTGGGGACGACGTAGCTCTTGAGGCCCGCCTGTTTGATCTGCAATCCCAGGTCCCATTCCTCGAAATAGCACGGCGTGAATCCGTTTTCGAACCGGATCAGCCGTGCGTTGAAGTGCTCCAGTTTCAGGGCAAAGAAGAACCCGGAAACCGCATCCACTTGACGTGGCTTGTCAAAGGTGCCCTTGTCAAAGTAGAGATAATCCTTCGTCAGCGTAAAGTTTACGAAGCTACCTTGTGGGCCGACACAGGCGGCATCCGGCAGGGAGTGCAGCGCCTGTTCGAGTGAGTCTATGGCGGCCCGCTCCACATGGAGATCGGCGTTCATGATGAAGACGGTCGGTGTCGCCGCCATCTCCAGCCCCAGGTTCCAGGCCCGGGCAACACCGATGTTCTGTTTCATGATGGCGTAGCGGTCGATGCGGGGGTGCCCTTTAAGCTGCTCCGCCACCTCCTGGCCGTTGAAAACCACGATCACGTCGCCCTCCACCCCTTCCAGGTCGTGCAACAGGGTGGTGACGTTGTATTCGCTCGCCGGTGACATGTCGAGCACCGGGATGACGAAGCTGCGCCGGGCAGTGCTGATGCAGGCGGAATCGTGAACCCCGTCATCCACCGGCGGCACGCCGACGAGGGAACGTTCCCGCAACTCTTCCGCAGAAAAGGTGTCCGGCTTACCACCAAGTGCAACCGATAGCAGGTCTTCGACCCGATGCCCATAGGTATGGGCGTTGTGAACAAGGCGTTGTCCACGGGCAGCTATCTGCTCCCGTAGCGCCTGGTTCTCCAGATAAAAGCGGGCCACGTCAACGATCTCGTTATCCCGGTATACCGCGCAATCCTCACCATCCCTGAAGAGGATATCCTGTCCGCTGTTCTTTGCCAAGTCGGTCAGTAGGAGGGAGCCGGTGGACATGACCTCAAAAATCCGCATGTTCAGGTCATTGCGAACCGCCTCATTGAAGACGATCTTCGAGGCCGAAAAGACGCGGGCCATATCCTCCCAGAAGCAGCGTTCGTAATGCACGGTGAGGTGTTCCGACAGCATCTTCAACAGCTCCGCGCGGCGCGACCCTTGGAATACGCCGCCGACAAATCCTATCTCGATGCTCTTGTTGAGCGGATGGGAACGATGGATTCCGGGATCGCAGGCAAGAGGGAGCCAGTGGACCTGGCATCCCTTTTCCCGGAATGCCGGCAGATACTCCCGCTGGGCGATGAAAACGCGGTCAAACTGTTGCGCCCATTTCAGGTGCATCTCCAGATTGAGGTGGCTGTCGATCAGGTAGCATACCTTCGGGCAGGCGAGCTTGTCGAGATTCCGGGGATAATGGCCACCCACCGACTCGATCCAGAGGTACAGGTCGGGATGTTCGGAGGAAGGGATAGTACCGAGGATCTCGGCCATATCCGGGGTGAACCCGGTAGAGATATCCTGCTCCCCCAATGGGAGCTTCATGTTCTGCAGCTGCCATCTGTCAATGAGATCGGCAGGGAGGGGAGGTCCAACGGTGGTGGTTCGGCATATTTTGCGCAGCGCCCGTTCGAAATAAACTGCTGTTGTTACCGGGTATGCTACGTAGCTAAGCCATATTTTCATATCTTGCATGCTGTCCCCGAAATGAGTTCTGAGCTGACTACGGCTTTTTGCAAATGAACCCCCAGTACTCATCGGGGCCCATTGGGGTGGTAAAGGCAAACCGGACCGTATCGCGGACAATGAAACCACAACGGTCGAGAAGCGAGGTCCACGAGCCGTGACCGAAGACACTGTAATGATTTGGGTTTGTCTCGTGATGGCAGGCTGTCTCAGGGGCAGGCACCTCCAGGTAGAGCATGCCCCCCTTCGCCAGTACCCTGGCGAATTCGGTCAAGGTAAAGTACGGAAAGATGCTGTGCTCGATCACGTGGCGAGCCCAGACAAAATCGAAAGACTCGTCCCCAAAGTCCAGGAACGATTGATCCATCTTGTGCACATCATGCCCAGCTTCTCGACAGACCCGCACATCCTCGTTGTTCAACGTAATGCCGATCGCGGACAGATACCCTTTGGTGCGGAATATATCCAAGGCCGGCCCTTGGCCGCAGCCTATGTCCAGTATCCGCGCATCCTCACTGATCTGGTACGTGGGCAGGAGCGTCTCGAGTACCTTGGCGGTAATCTCCGAGTGAATGCAAGAGGGTGCCTCCGGATAGGTTTCACTCTCGATTTTATCCACAAAGGAGACTAGGCGGGCAATCCCTTTGAATGAAACATCCATCAAATATTCCTCACGTTTTTGAATGGCCGAATGCGGCCGCATTGTTAAGCTTCGTGGCGATATAATGAAATTGGTGCGCCGCTTTGTCCCACGCCAGTCTTTTCATGTCCTCGGCGGCAACGGCGCTCTTGTGGCGGCGGATGTCCCGGTTCCGGTAGGCCGATTCCAGCTGTTCGATAAGCTCTTCGACGGATGGTTCATGCCAGATGCCGGCAGGTTGCCCTGCGGCGTCCTTGACCAGCAGAGGCGTATAGTCGGCAAGGGCAAAGGCATTCCGGTCGGTTATAATGTCCGCCTGGCCGGTGGCATCGCTGGCAATGACCGTCCGCCCGCAGGCCATATACTCACACATGACCATGTTGTTGCCGCCTTCGCAACGGTTGGGAAAGATGCCGATGTCGCTCTGCTGGTAGATCTGCCTTATCTGGGTATTATCGACAAGGGGGGTCAGACAGACCCGCTCCAGAGGTATGCCGTTCTCGTGAAGTGTCCGCTGCAGGATCGTCAGGCAGTCGTCGTTTGTCAACCGGAACGAGATGTGGGGAGAGTTGGCCATTGTGGCAAGGGAAAAAGGCCATTGGTTGATCCAGGAACAGACCAGGCAGGCGTCCTGATGGCGCTGCATGAACGTACGCATGGCGGCGATCACCAGGTCTTGCCCTTTGCGGAACTCAAACTTGCCGCCCGAGAAGACTATGAACCTGCTGTCGTCTTCAAGAAACGGTGTCGGGTAAAAGTTGTCCGGATCGATCCCCTGAAGGATTGTGGCTGTCTGCCGAACCCCGCCAATCCGCAACTGGTGCTCGCACCACGACGAACCGGCGACTATGAAGTCCCATTCGCGGGCGGCCCGACGGGTATGCCGGAGGGCTTCGATATCATTTTCAAAGAAACAGTAGCCGATGTTGATCCGATCCCAGTCGGCCGGCTGCATGGGGCGGAAGTCATGGCCGCTGATACAGTGCAGGGTCACGCCATCGAGAGGCGGCAGCTCCGCAATTTCCTTCGTCAAGTACTCCCCGGCGACCCCCCACCCGTGAGTTCGTCCGCTGGGCATGGAAACCTTCATCTCAACTCTCTGCTCCCATGTGGCCTTCTAAAACCGCGAGGGTCGCACGCGCATCGTTATTCCATGGCTGCACGGCGAGAATACGCTCCAGGAAAAAACGGGCGTCGGACTCCTGCCCCACCTCCAGACAGATGGTGGCGAGGGCCATGAGGATCTCGATGTCTTGCGGGGCAGCGGTCAGAAGTCGAACATAGATCTTCAGCGCCTCTTCAACCTCCCCAAAACCGATACAGAGGACGTCGGCAAGATTCTTTGCAAAGACGGTGTTGACGGGCTGAAGCCGAACCGCTTCTTCGTGGTGGCGGCGGGAACGCCGCAAGTCGCCCTGTTGCTGATAGAGGACGCCCAGGTCGTTATGAGCGGGCGCGTAATTGCCGTACTGCTCCAGCAATTGTTCAAGCAGCCGGACCGCATCATGGGGTTGCCCGTCGTTGGCAAGGGTCAGGGCAGCCCGGTGGAGTTCTTCGGGAGAGCGCGCCGGTTCGGGCTGCAATCCGGGAAAAACGATTGGCGCTGCCGGAGTGACGGGAGCGGGTGCCGCCGGCTGCAACTCTCCCGGGGCGGGAGCAAAAACCTCAGGAGGCGGGCAGGGGTCGTTCGAAGGCTGCGCGCCCCCTAACTGTAGCAGGGCCTGCCTTGCATCACCGTTGCGGGTGTCAAGCTGCAGGGACCGGGAGAAATACTGCCGGGCCTGTTCCCGGCGTCCCAGGCTCAGACTGATGGAGCCCAGGGAGTTTAAGGCCTCAACGTCGAACGGATTGTCCTTGAGGATATCCAGATAGGTGTAGATGGCGTCGTCAGACCACCCCAATTCGACAAAGTAGAAGTCTGCCAGATTCTTGCGGTAGGTTATGTTCGCGGAGTCCAGTTTATGGGCCTTTTCATAATGGGCCAGGGCCTTGAGGTTATTTCCGGTTCGATAATTAAGCGTCGCGAGATCGTTGTGAGCCTGGGCAAATTCCGGGTAGATCTTCAAAAAATCCTGTAGGTGCCGGATCGCCTCTTCGATTTCGATATCACGGATGGCCGCAAGAATCCGCTCATAGGTGGCAGCGCCCTCGATGGCAATCAAATTTTGGTTGGTAGGTAACGACATGCGACCTCTCACAGATTAAAATTACGGTATATTCTTAATTATATAGAGAAAAATCCGTTACAATACAATCAAAAAACCTTAAAACGGGGTGGTGCTGGATCCGTCGACCTCGTCCGCAGTCTGATCCATGCTCCGGCCGCTTGCGTCTTGCCCGCTGAACTTGAAGACGATATGGGACGGGTCAATTACCGCTGTACCTGCGGCATTCTGACTGATGCGGAAATTCACGGTTGCCTCGTTGGTGAGGGGGTTATAGGTGATCGCCTGAGGGGTGTTCAGGATTGTGGCGTCCTTGTCGCTTACCGGCATCATGTTATTGTAGAAGCCCGCTGCCGTGCTATTCGCGCGTGAAATCGACCAGTTTTGCGGGTTGGTGATGGAGGACACATCCATGGCATTGGTGAAGCTGATGGTTACCGAATAGGTCTTTGAACTGTTGGGCACGGCCAGAGACGAATCAAGATACCAGAGGGGGGTACTCGGTCCCAGGATGTCGTTGAATGCTCCGGGGGCGGTTGTGTTGATAGCGACCATCTGCGGCTTGTTGATGATAAACTGCAGCTGCGAAGCCAGGGTGGTATCCGTGTTCTTCAGAATGGACAGTTGGTTCTTGGCGTCGGCAGTCCTGCCCAACCCGTTGTAGGCCACGCCGAGTTCATAGTTGGCAGACGGGAACTTTGTTTTCAGGGTAAGGGATTTCTCCAGATTTGTTACCGCCTCGTCGTATTTCCCTTCCTTGTTGTAAACCTGCCCCAGGGCATAGTAGACATTGCCATCCTTGGGGGATAACTTTTGCACCTGTTTAAATTGCGCTTCCGCCTCGCTGAGGCGATTTTGTGTGACATACTGTTGTCCCAAGGTGTAAACGGCAACCGGATTCTGGGGATTTAACCGCGCAGCTGTTTTATATTCCTTCTCTGACTGGGTGTACTGCTTATTCTGCAAATAGGCGTTTCCCAGACTGATATGGGCATCTGCCAACGTAGGCGCGGTGGACGAACCGTCTGCGGTAGCGGCATTGGATTGTATCCGTACGATCTGCTGGAACGCCTTGATGGCATCGGCATTCTTTCCCTGGGACATGTATATCTGGCCTAAATAGTTGTAAGCGGTGGTGTTCTGTGGATCCAGGCCCAAGGCCTTCTTGAAGGCCGAGACCGCCTGGTCTGTTTTGTTGTTCTGCATATAGGTCGCCGCCTGCATGATGGCGTACTGAGCCAACTGTGTGCGCTGATCCTGTACATTTTGATAGATGGATGTCAGATCAAAGGAAACAGTGTAATCAGAAGTTGAAGAACTCATGGGTTTCTCCTCGGTCTCTTGTTACAGAGCAATGCCCCATAACTATACTATCGGCACAAAGAATTCGTTGTTTAGTTATTAGATTTCCATGAACGGCTTCGGGTGCCCCAGGCGGCAGAATATCAGTCTGCCGGAGCGAGACGAGCCGGCCTTGCCCGGTTCTCCAGGGCATGCGCCACCCGCTGGACGACCTCCCGCCACGAACCAGGCCTCGCCTGACGGAAAAGGCGCAGCGACGGATACCAGGGAGAGTCCTCCCGCCCTGTCATCCAGCGCCAGTCCGGGGCATGGGGCAGCATGACCCAGGCGGGCTTTCCCAAAGCTCCCGCCAGGTGCGCCACGGCCGTATCCACGGTGATGATCAGGTCGAGTTGAGCAATCAGGGCGGCGGTATCGCCGAAATCCCTGACATGGCCCGTTGGATCGGCCATCGGCAACGGCAACGCCTCCTTCCAGCCGAACTGAAGCGAATACCAGGAGATATGTTCTACTGTCGCCAAGGGTGCCAGTAACTCCGGCGGGCAACTCCGGCCGGGATCGGGATACGACTTGCCAGCCCAGCAGAGGGCGACCTTCAAGCGTCCTTCATCCGGAACGAGGCTGCGCCAGAAAGGGAGACGATCCGCGGGGGGCGTCAGATAAGGGACCTCACCGGGAATGGTCTCCACGCTCGTTCCAAAGATCATCGGCAGACTGAGTAGCGGCACATGCAGATCAAAGGAGGGAAGTGGTTCACCCATGGGAACCGTCCGCACCCCCACCATATTCATCAGCGACGCCAACGGCGGGTGGCACTCGAAGACGACCCGGGCGCCGAGGGCAGCCACCAGCGGGACATAGCGGCAGAACTGGAGCGTATCGCCAAATCCCTGTTCGGCATGGATCAGGAGGGTCTTGCCGCCAATGGGCTCACCTTGCCAGCGGGGCTGGACAAAATCCCGCAGCGGCGACGTAAAGTTGCGTTTCAGCCAGCGCCATTCGTATTCCCGCCACCCCTCGTGGTAATCGCCATGCAGAAGGAGCAGCAGGGCGCGGTTCCAGTGGGCTTCGGCGTGGTTGGGATCTACCCTCAGAACCGCCTCGCAGGCAGCCCGCGCCTTTGCAAACTGCCCCAAGGCCTGATAGCAGGTGCCCAGCGTCACTCGGGCGTCGTGGAAATCAGGAGCCAGCTCCAGGGTCCGGGAATAACTTTCTGCTGCATCGTTATACCGGCACAACTCCAAGAGCGCATTACCCCGGTTGTTCCAGACGGGGGCACTATCCGGCGAAATCCGCAACGCCCGGTCATACACCTCGAGGGCTTCATCGAACCTTCCTGCAAGGTGAAGGCAATGCCCCAGGCAGAGGTATGCGTCCGTAAAGCCGGGCGCCAGGCCGAGCGCCTTCCTGAACTGGAAGGCCGCCTCGTTGACCTTGCCCGCCTGCAACAGCGTCATGCCGAGCGCGTGGATAGTCTGGGACGTTATGATTGCTGCGTTCTGGTAGCTTGGCATAACAATCTCTATCGGCAAGACAGCCTGCTAAAGTTTCGGGCGGCGCTCCGGTCTCTCGATGCCGAACTTCTCCAGGCGGTACTGGAGGGTCTTGTAGCTCATCCCCAAAAGCGGAGCCGCCTTGCCGATCACCCAATCGGCCCGCTCCATGGCCTTGACGATGATCCCCTTTTCCAGTTCCTCGAAGGCGATCCCCTCCGGCGGCAGCTCAAAGGGGATGCCGCCACCCAGGGCAGACGCCGCGGTAACCTCAGCCGGCAGGTCTTCCGGCTCGATGTAATTGCTCTCCGCCATCAACACGGAACGCTCGATGACCGACTCCAACTGGCGCACGTTGCCGGGCCACGTGTAATTCATAAGCAATTTGAATGCCGGCCGGGAAATGCCCTCCACCCCTATGCCGGAGGCCTGGCTGTACTTTTTCACGAAATATTCTGCCAAAGTTTTGACATCGCCGCCCCGTTCGCGCAACGGGGGCAGATTGATGCGGATCACATTGAGGCGGTAGAAAAGATCCTCGCGGAAGTTGCCCCGCCTGATCTCCTGTTCCAACTCCTTGTTGGTGGCGGAAAGGATGCGCACATCCAGCGGTATGTTGACCTTGCCCCCCACCCGGCGAATCTCCTTTTCCTGGATGGCCCGCAGCAGCTTGGCCTGCATGGCCACATTCATCTCGCCGATCTCGTCCAGGAACACCGTGCCGCCGTTGGCGGCCTCGAAGATGCCGATCTCGCGGGCGTTGGCCCCGGTAAAGCTCCCCTTTTCATGGCCGAAAAGTTCACTTTCCATCAGGGAGTCGGGGATTGCCGCGCAGTTGATGGCCATAAACGGCTTGTCCCGACGCTGGCTGCCGTCGTGAATAGCCCGTGCGACCAACTCCTTGCCGGTGCCCGATTCACCCACGATCAACACCGTGGAATTGGTTGCGGCGATCTTGCTCACAATGCGGAAGACCTCCCGCATCTTCGGATGTTCGCCCAGGATAGTGGGGATGGTCTGAATCTGCTCGACCCGCTTCAGCAGGACCCGGTTCTCCCGGACCAGCCCGATGCGTTCGAAGGCCCGACGCAAGGTGAGGATCAGGTTGTCACGTTCCAGCGGTTTTTCCAGATAATCGAAGGCCCCCTTCTTCATGGCCTCCACCGCCGAGTCAATTGTTCCATGCGCCGTCATAATGATGACACACTGCTGCGGGTCGGCGGCCTGAATCGCCTCCAGGAGATCAAGGCCGCTCTGCCCCTGCATCTTCAGGTCGGTCATGATCAGGTCGAATTCCCGCCGGTCCAACTGTTCCAAAGCCTCGCGCACCCCGGGTACGTCGGCAACGTCGTACCCTTCCTTCTTCAGGATAACGGTGAGAATCTCCCGCTGTCCCTTTTCGTCATCGACGATCAATATGCTTCCCTGTGTGGCAGCCACTAGACGGCCCCCTGTTCTGTGGAATTGTCCGGCTCCTCCGGCTGAAGCGGCAGCGTCACGGTAAATGTCGTGCCTTCGCCAAGCCGGCTTTCCACCAGGATTTCACCGCCATGCTCCTTGATGATACGTTCGGTTATCGCCAGGCCCAGGCCGATGCCCACATCTTTGGTGGTAAAATAGGGCTGAAATATCTTGGTAAGATCTTCCGTGCTGATCCCCTTGCCCTGATCGGCAAAGGTCAACCGCACCCGCCCGGACGCCTCGTCCCTGGCAGCCCCCAGGATGATGGTGCCGCCCTCATTCATGGCCTGGGCGGCATTGCTGACGAAGTTTATGATGCAGTTGCGCAGCAACTCCTGATCGACCCACAGGGGCGGTAGGCCGGGGGCAAGGTGCTGCTCCAGGACGACGCGCTGCTCCGACAGCCGCTCGTTCAAGAGCGGCAAGGTCTTTGCCAGGATATCTTCATAGGGGATCAGCACCCGGCGCAGCTTGAGCGGCCGCCCGTAATTCATGAAATTGAGCACCATATAGTTGGCCCGGCGCACCTCTTCCTTGATCTTGCCGGCCAGATCCTCCAATTCTTCCTGGCGATCCCCGCACAGGGGGAGCATGTCGGCCCTCAAGTGGTCGATGGCAAGGCTTATATAGTTCAGCGGGTTACGGATCTCATGGGCGATGCCCGACGCCAACTGGCCGACACGGGAGAGGTGCTCGGCCTCATAGAGCCGTTTTTCCAACGCCTCACGTTCACGCAGCTTCTCCACCATGGTATTGAAGCCGGTGGCCAGGTCGCCGATCTCATCCTTGCTGTCGGCGGTGATGGTCACCGACAGGTCGCCCGACGAAACCCGCTTGAAGACATCGACCAACCGATGGATCGGGTCCGTATAACGGCGCGCCAGAAAGATGGTCAGGGCGATACCGACCACGAACACCATGCTGGTGGCAAACAAGCGGCGGATGAAGTTGGCATGCTGGATGTCGCGAATCTTGTCCAGCAGCATGTTGATCTGCACATAGCCAAGTTGTTCATCGCCAACAATGACCGGAACCACCACCTCATAGGGCCTCTGGGAAAGCAGGGAACCGCCGATGGGGCGCTGGACCGCCCGGATGCCCTTTTCCAGTTTCTTCACCTCCCGCTTCTTGCCGATCTTCTCGGGGTCGGAGGAGTCGATGATCTCTCCTTCATTGCTGATGATGTTGATTTCATTGATGCCCTTGTCGCGGGCATCGTGGAGATAATCGGTCAGGCGGGAGGTCTCCGCGTCCGAGGTAAGATCTGCGATACTCATCTGGACCGCTTTGGAGATCTCCTGGGAGCTTTCCTGGATCTCGCGCACCAGGTCGTCCTGGGCGGACTGGTTGAGGATAAAGAGGGTCAGCATGGCCAGCACCAGCAGTGTGAGCATGATAATGACAAGTTTGGCGTTGAGCTTCATGGAGACCCTTACCTAGCCGAAATAATGCAAAAGTATAGCTCAGGGGGACGCCAGAAACAAGCGCTATAACCTTGTTCACAACTGCGGCGTTGACACCCTGCTCGACAGAATGATACATATATCACTTATGTCAAAATTGTGCCACATACCAGGCAGGAGCCTGATTCCGTTTACATTTTTCCTGTTCCTTGCAATGCTGCTCGGCGGTTGTACGAGCTACATCCCGCGGGAAAAGGTCCCCGGCATATTTGCCTCCTATACCAGTAACACCCCGGTCAAGGTGGTCGCCATACCGCTGCCGGTAATTGCCTCCAGCCCCAACGAGGGGATAACCGCCGGCGCATTGACCGCATTCCTGTTTCACAACAAAAATGACGAGATCAACGCCCTCTTGGCACCCCAGGTGAACCATAACACGAATTTCGGCGTCACCACGTCCCTGTACGGCGCATTTTATCCCACTCCCGACCGGAACGCCGAGATCGACCTCTCCCAATCCACCATCATCAACAACGATTACGAGATCAAACTCCACGATAAGACCTTTTTTGACAAGCAACTGGAATTGAACCTTGCGACCTATCTCTTCAACGACGGCTCCGCCCGTTTCTTCGGTTTTGAAGCCAAGAGTCGCAAACAACGGGAAACCAATTACACCGATGCGGAAATCGGTTTCAACCTGTCCGTAGGCTATGACATCGGCCGCCACTTCCAGGTGGTCCTGGGGGAACGGTACCGTGATGTCAGTATCGAACCGGGGGCGGTCAAGGGGATCCCCTATATCAAAGACCAGTTCAGCAATAGGCACGTGCCGGGGATAAACGGATTTGCCACCCACTCCCAACGCATCTCCCTGGTCTACAGTACGCTGGACTCCGCCACCACCCCAACCTTCGGAGGTTTTGCCAAGGTAACCTTTGAGCCTACGTTCAAGGCCCTCGGCGGAGCAGCCGACTTCCGCCATTACGAGGCAGAAGCCAAGGGTTTCTTCCCCCTGGATGACGCCCGCTACGTCAGCGTCTTTCGCCTTATGTACAATCAAACCCTGGGGAAAGACGTCCCTTTCCTGGAACAGAGTATCCTGGGGGGGGAGACCACCCTGCGGGGGTATGGCCGAAACCGTTTCATCGACAACAGCTTCCTGCTCTGCAACCTTGAGGAACGAATCAGGCTTTTCCGCTGGGAGATATTCAACGTAACCGCAGATTGGGAGGTCGCCCCCTTCGTCGATCTGGGGGCGGTGATGGAGGCATTTGACAAGGCCCGCGCCAGCAATTTCGAGTTCAACCCCGGCATCGGCTTCCGCGCCATTGTCCGGCCGAACATCATCGGTCGGGTCGATATGGGGATCGGCCGGGATGGTCCGGCCATATTCGTCGGCTTGGGCTACCCGTTTTAAGCCCGTAAGCCTCCCCCGCAGCGGTCAGCCGGGGCGCGAGACTATAACAGTTCCTCCTGCAAACGCTGGCTGCGATACATCTGCGCATACAGCCCACCCTGCGCCAACAGGTCGGCAGGCCTTCCCTGTTCGGCGATCCCGCCGTTTTTCAGCACAACGACCCGGTCGCAGTCGCGAAAAGCCGACAGGCGGTGCGAAACGATCAACACGGTCCTGTTACGGTAGAACACCCCCAGTTGCGCCAGGATCTCTTCCTCGTGACCGGCATCAACGGCCGAAAGCGGGTCGTCCAGCACCAGGATGCGCGGGTCCGTCGCCAGCGCCCGGGCGATGGACAGCCGTTGTTTCTGCCCGCCCGACAGCATCACCCCCTTTTCCCCCACCATGGTGTCCAGTCCATCGTGAAAGTTGCCCACATCCTCCAGAAACCCGGCCTGCCGTGCCGCATCGGCGATAATGGCCCCCTCGGCTCCCGCCGCCAGGCCATAGGCGATATTCTCCCGGATGTTGCGGGAGAAGAGAAAGGCTTCCTGGGGCACATATCCGATCAGGCGACGCAGGCTGTTCAGGGCAATACGGTTGATATCCCGGCCGTCCAGAAACAGCATCCCGTCACCCACCGGCAAGAGCCGCAGCAGCAGTCTGAGAAGCGTGGACTTGCCGCTGCCGACCTCCCCGGTGATCCCCACCTTTTCACCCGACGCAATATGGAGGGAAATCCGCTCCAGCACGGCCTCATTCCCGTAGCCGAAGGTCAGCTCGCGAAACTCGATCCCCTGCCGCACCTCCTCAAGGGGTTCCGCGTCGGCCGCATCCCCAACCGACGGTTCGGCCGTCAGAATCACGGCCAGACGCGCCATTGAAGCCGCGCCGCGCTGGGCCAGGGTCAATATCCACCCCAGCACCGCCGTCGGCCAAACCAACATGGTCAGATAGCCGCTGAAGGCGACAAAATCCCCCAAGGTCATGGCCCCGGCAATGACCAGGCGTCCCCCCAGAAAGACCACCACCAGCGTGCCGGCCCCGGTGGCGGCAGCCATTACCGGCAAGACGAGTCCGCGCAGCCGGGCCAGGCGCAGGTTGTGGTGCAGATAGCTGCCGGACATGGCTTCAAAAAGGCCCAGAAAATGATCTTCGCGGCAGTAGGACTTGATCAGACGTACCGCCGAGACGGACTCCTCGGCCATGCTCGACAGGCGGGCCAGTTCCTCCTGGGCCGCAAGGGAGCGCAGGAACATACTCTGGCTGATCCGCTTGACCACCAGCACCATCAGGGGAAAAGGAAGTATGGCCCACAGGGTCAGCCAGGGTTGGATGCGCACCATCAGCGTCACCGCCGCCAGATAAAGGATTACGGTATTTACGGCGCTCATGGCCCCGAATCCGGTCAGCATGCGGACGTTGGTCAGGTCGTTGGAGAATCGTGACAGGATGTCGCCGGTCCTGCTGCTGGAAAAATACTGCAGATCGAGAAGCATCAGGCGACGAAAAAGATCGTCACGGATACGGAACTCAATGATGCGGGCCGCGTTGAGGATCAGGGTACGGGAAAAGATGCGGGTGATGCAGTGCGCCAAAGCCAAAGCAACGATCACCGCGGCGCAGGCGGCAGGGGAGAGGCGTACGGCGGCCGGATGCTGCAATCCCTCCACGGCCAGCTTCATGAACCAGGGGATCAGCAGGGCAAAGCCGTTGGTCAGCAAGAGAAAGAGAGCCCCGCCGGCATAGCGGCGGCAGAGCGCTCCAAGGTATGGGACTAACAGGGCGAGATCTTTAATGCGTGTGCCTCATGGAATCAACCGAAAAAGGATAAACAAGCCGCCAAACGGTCCTATGATAACCAATGCGTCTTATTTTAGATTGAAATCTTCAAGTTTGCAACGTTCTCCAAGGTCAGCAGAGCGACCTTGCGATCCAGGCCGCCGGCATAACCGGTCAGGGAGCCATTCGCCCCCACGACGCGGTGGCAGGGGATGACGATGCTGATCGGATTGTGCCCCACGGCACCGCCCACCGCCCGGGCAGAGGTCATGCGCCCTTCGCGCTCTGGGGCCAGTTGCCGGGCCAGGGCGCCATATGTGGTGACCGTCCCCGGGGGGATGGTGCGCAACAGCGCCCATGCCGCCATTTGAAACGGCGTTCCCCGGGGGGCGATCGGCAGATCGAACCGGCGCAGTTGACCGGCAAAATAGGCATCCAGTTGCCCCCGCAGCGCCGTGAAAATCTGATGATCCGGGTCTGGCAGCCACTCACGGAAATGTTCCGGGGCATATTTCTGACCGACAAACCAGAGTCCGCAGAGGTGTTCCTGCTCTACCGCTGCGATCATTTCTCCCAGAGGCGTCAGGATGGTGCAATACCGTTTCATAGCTTTTTCTCCCCTATCGTTTCAAGCAAGGTGACTCCACAGGCTCAGGGTGGCATAGGAGCGCCAAGGCGACCACCCTTGGGCCAGAGCCAGTATCTCCTTGGAGGTCAGGCCCATGAGGGCCTTTTTTACGCCGTAATCCATATGGGGAAACGCGTCCGGCCACCCCAAGGCCCGCATCGCCAGGTAGTGCACGGTCCAGGGACCGAATCCGGGCAGAGCGGCCATATGCGCCATTTCACGCGCCGGCTCCGCGCCCGGTTCCAAGCGGATTACTCCCTGCCGCATCGCCTCGGCCAACGCCCCGATGGACCGGGCGCGCGTGCCGATAACCCCCAGCGGCCCCAACAGATCCTCGATGGGGCATTCCAAAGAGCATATGCGCTCGACGGTCGGAAACGTTAGGGTCAATTCCTTGAACGGTGTTTGCACCCGGTCGCCCAAGTGTACCGCAATACGCATGGCAAGGGTCCGGGCAGCCCGCACCGTGATCTGCTGGCCCAAGATGGCCCGCGTCGCCATTTCAAAGGGATCGAAACAGCCGGGCAACCGGAGCCCGGGCTCGAACACCCTCGCGCCCCCGATCTCCATGGTTGCCAATTTTTCCGCAATATCTTCCGGCGTGCAATTCAGGTCAAAGAGAAACCGTACCCGCGCCAACACCTGGTTGATAACCGGGAAGAGGGATGAAGAGAGGGTTACCGCCACCACATGCCGCTCCGGGCGATGTGAGACGGCTATCCACCCCCGGTGGGCTACACCTTTGTAGGTAATGGCCACGGTGCGCCGGTACCGGGAAGCATCCACGGACTCGACGCCCGGGATGGCCCGCTCTCCCAAAAATTTCAAAAGGGTTTCCCAGGCAAAGGGCGGGCGATACCCGAGCAACAGGGTAATGGGGGCTGCCGGATCATGGCAGGCCCCTCCCCGTTTCCGCAAATCCGTCGGGGTGGAGCCATACCGCGTGCGAAAAAGAGCGTTCAGTCGCCTGACGCTGCCAAAGCCCGTATTCATGGCCACCTGCATGATGGGCATCGCGGTTTCGGTCAACAGCCGCCGAGCGGCCAGGAGGCGCTGGGTTTGCAGCCAGGCAACGGGGGAGACCCCGTATTCGCCGGCAAAGACACGCCGCAAATGGCGGTCGGTTGCCCCCAGAGAATCCGCCATCTCGGCGATGGTCGTGTCGGACAGGCCATCCGACTCCATCCGTTGTGCCGCCAGCCGGGCCAGCCGCGTTTCGGCATCCACCCGGGCCAAACCCGGCGCCAATTCGGGCCGACACCGCCGGCAGGGGCGGAAGCCTGCCGCCTCTGCCGCCGCGGCACTGGCATAGAAAGAGCAGTTTTCCTCCTTCGGCGTCCTGGCCCGGCAGACCGGGCGGCAATAGATGCCGGTGGAGGATACACCGACGAAGAAACATCCGTCGAAGCGGGAATCCCGCGCCCGCAAGGCGGTATAACAGGCTGTTGCATCCAGCAGCATACGGCACCTCTTCCATCGAACGTCCTTCTCGATAAAAGAAATATACCATAGTGCGGCGCACCTGTGCTCGCCATTTTCGGACATGGCCCCCCTATTCGGGAGAGCCGTGCCGACCAGGTCATATATGAACAAAAACCCCCTCAGAATCGCATCTGAAGGGGTTTCGTTCCCACTGGACCTCCCCCAGAATCTGGACCAGTTTCCAGGGAGGAGGCCATATCTTCATGATTCATTTCAGTGAACGCTCTTTTGCCCTGCTGCTGAGAGCCTTCCCCAAAAGGTCATTGGCATTTTCGGCTTCTTTCTCACCGACCCTGACCTTGAAAACGGTTATCAGGCTCCTCATCTGAGCCTCAGTGAGCCCAGTGTTGAACCCGACGACAAAATGGGCCTGCAGCTGGGGATCGACGCCTTTCATGTTGGCAAGGGCCGAAATAGTGGCAAGCTCCCTGCTCTGGAAGTCCAGATTGTCGCGCCCAAAGATATCTCCGAACAGGTGTCCTTTCAAAAACCGGTCGATGGCGGGAGCAAAGGTATATATCGCCCCGGTGACCGGCTTTCCTACCAGGCGTGTCTGGATTTCCGTGCCAAGCTCCATACTGCTTTTAGTGGCGGGAAAGGGGCTTGCCTCCTCGCCGGCTTTGTCCCTGATCCCCTTCCTGCCCCGCTCTTCCATAACGCCCATGAAGGCGTTGATCGCATTCAAGCTGCGCGGGAACCCCGTATAGGCATACAGTTGCACCAGGATCTCCTTGATTTCATTCACGGTCAAGCCGGCATCCAGACCTTCATGCAATGCCGGCTTCAGCCGCTCCATATCACCGTTGGCGGTAAAGGCCGCAATGGTGACGATACCTTGCTGTTTGGCGTTCAGTACCAGATTATTGTCCATGTTTTGCGCCTCCGAAATAGTGGAAAAACAGCACAACGCGGCAAGCATGATTGCCGGAAATACGTTGATTTTTCTATTCATGGGTATGTCCCTGTTTGCCGTTGTATTGCTCGTCGGTGACCTTTTCCAGCCATTCGACGTTCTTGCCGTTGACGGTGCCCGTGATGGCGATATGGGTCATTGCGGTAGTGGGTGCGGCCCCGTGCCAGTGCTTTACCCCTGGCGGACACCAGATCACGTCTCCCGCCTTGATTTCAACGATCGGTCCGCCCCATTCCTGGGTCCGGCCGACACCGGCGGTAACGAGCAGATGCTGCCCTGTCGGGTGGATATGCCATGCGGACCTGGCCCCCGGCTCGAAGGTGACCTGTCCACCGGAATAGGGTGCCGCATCATGTGCCGGGAAGAGGGGGTCAACACGGACCTGACCGGTAAAATATGCGGCAGGCCCTTTGACGGAAGCCTGGGAACCGGCCGGAGATATGCTCTGCGACGGCTTGCCTGCTTCGGCGGCCGCTGCCCGGCCCGCAAAAGAGCCTACCGCGATGAGAAGTGAAAACGGCAAAAAGAGCAGTGTTGTGGTCTTCATTCTTATCTCCCTTGACTGCATCATAATGCTTTTAATATCAGCCTCATTTTCTTAATTTTTGTTCGATCATGCGTTCAACAACGCGTTATGAGTGATCTGTCAACCGCTCAATGTGTTCGGGATACCGAGCTCCATGAATCGTGATCTTTGAGGAAGCGTTTTCGATTTCTTGAAGATCATCCTTAGTCAGTTCGATGTCGGCCGCTCCGATGTTTTCCTTGAGACGATTCAACTTTGTCGTACCAGGGATTGGAACAATCCAGGGGCTTTGGGCCAGTAGCCAAGCAAGCGCAACTTGGGCAGGCGTCGCCCTCTTTCGCCCTGCGATTTCCGTAAGCAGGTCCACCATAGCCTGGTTCGCTTTCCGAGCCTCAGGGGCAAATCGTGGGATAGTGTTGCGAAAATCGGAGCCATCGAACGTTGTAGTTACGTCAATTTTACCAGTCAGGAATCCCTTTCCCAAAGGGCTAAATGGAACGAGGCCTATTCCAAGTTGTTCAAGGGTTGGTAGCACCTCCTTCTCAGAATCACGGTACCAAAGCGAGTATTCGCTTTGCACAGCGGTGACCGGCTGAACTGCGTGTGCACGGCGGATGGTTTTTGCCGCTACTTCAGAAAGCCCGAAGTGTTTGACCTTACCCTCTTGAATAAGGTCCTTCACAGCTCCCGCCACGTCTTCAATGGGGACCTCTGGGTCTACGCGGTGCTGATAGAAGAGCTCGATGGCATCGACCCTGAGGCGCTTGAGAGAACCTTCGAGAGCCTTCTTGATGTGTTCAGGCCGGCTATTCTGGCGAACCCAGCCTGGGCTTCCATCGGGGTTGAGTTGGTAGCCGAACTTGGTGGCTATGATAACCTGCCCGCGGAAGGGATGGAGCGCTTCACCGACGAGCTCTTCGTTAGTGTACGGGCCATAGACTTCGGCGGTATCGAAAAAAGTTACTCCATTTTCTACTGCCGAACGGATCAGAGAGATCATCTCCCGTTTCTCAGGTATAGGTGCATAGGAAAAACTCATGCCCATGCAACCGAGCCCGAGAGCAGACACCGCGAGCCCATCATTGCCAAGTTTTCGTTTTTGCATAGTTTTTTTAGAATCCTTTCTTTTAAAGGAAAAACATTTTTTGAAACTCTCTACTGGCAGTTTTTCCACCAACTCTTCTCTCGTGGCTTTCAGAGCAACGGGGAAATAGGGATGGCGGATTCCAAGCAATCATTTTGTATTCATCCCGAGTAGAATGGGGGTTGCATCCATAAGTTCAAGGAACGTAACCATTTCCTTTGTACTGCGTTTATATTTCTTAAAATGAGGAGTTTCCAGATGAGCCTTGTACGCTTCTGCATCGGCGTATATTTCAAAAATCGTGACGTGAGAAGGATTATCCTTTTCAGACACGGCATATAGGCTCAAAACCCCTGGCTCGACGCGTACAGAAGTTTCGATTTCCTCTTTGAGTGCTGCTTTATAGCTTTCCAACTTAGCGGCATCGATTTTGAGTCTTGCCAGCCGCACAACGGGTATTTTCTCTTGGGCAAAAGTATACCCGCACAAAAACAGTACAAGCAACCATGCACAAAAAAATGGGAACGACCTACGGTTGAAGTTTACTGCTCTATTTTTGTTGATTTGATCGCTGCCGACCTGTGGCACTTGTTGCCTGCCATTTTCTGCCATCGTTTGCATATGATCTTCCCTCCTCAGCGCATGATGAATCCGCCGTCCACCGACATTGACTGGCCAGTCACATAGCTTGCAGCCCCACTGCAAAGAAACAGAACAACGTCAGCCACCTCGTCAGCTTGTCCATGCCGGCCCATAGGGATACACTTCAGCATTCCGTCGAGTGCTTCGGCTTGGCCGGAGGCCACCATCTGATCGGCCATCGGCGTCCAGATCAGCCCCGGACAGACCGCATTGATGCGAATGCCTTTATCTGCATATTCCAGGGCGGCGCTTTTCGTGAGCCCAAGCACGCCGTGCTTGGCGGCATGGTATATCCCACGCCCGGCACCGCCCACAAGTCCACCAAGGGACGAGCAGTTGACGATGGCGCCACTTCCCTGCTTGCGCATCTGGCGCAGTTCGAACTTCATGCAACTCCAGATCCCGCGGAGATTGATGCCCGTCACCCGGTCAAAATCTTCGCGGGTCTGATCAGCGGCTTCCGCGAGCACATTCTGGACCCCTGCATTATTATAGGCCGCATCCAGCCGTCCGAACGTGGCGACAGCCTGTTCAACCATTGCTTCCACCTGAGCGTCATCGGAGACGTCGCACTGGACGGCGAGTGTCTTGTGACCTTGGGCAGCCAACTCCCCGGCTGCGGAATGTACCGCTTGCTCATTCCAATCCGCCATCACCACGGAAGCGCCGGCCTCCGCAAATGCCTTTGCTGTCGCAAGGCCCAGACCGGAGGCGGCTCCGGTAACGAGAGCAACTTTGTTCTCAAAAGATATGTTCATAACGAATAACTCCTTGTTTATGGTAGCCAGTAACCGTTTTTTTGCAATCCCTCGCAGAGCACCGCAGGTGAACTCGACTCCGGCTGAGCACACCTTGCGGTACCTGACTGGCGCAGGCCTGGAACCGTTACAGTGCCGAACGCAGGACGTCAACGATGTCCGATTCGCCCATGGGCGGACAACCGGGGAGACGCCCCTGATCATCGTGTACGATGTGCAGCGTATCCTCGGCGTACTGCTGAAGCAGGGCAGCGTCGATGCCCAACTGCGACAGCCGCAACGGGCAGCCGATGGAGGCGAGGAACGCCTCAAAGCGCTCAATGCCTTCAATGGCGCAGCCGAGCTCATCACCCGGCCTGGCCGGCACCCCGAAGATGCGCTGGGCAAACTGCGCAAAGCGGGCGGGACGGGCTTTGGCGGCAAAGCGCATCCAGGCCGGGTTGACCACGGCCAGCCCCGCCCCATGGGCGATATCGTGGAGGGCAGACAGCGTATGCTCGATCATGTGCACCGGGTAGGCCGCATCGGTGCCGATCTGCACCCAGCCGTTGAGGGCCACGACCGATGCCCATTGGACCTGGGCGCGGGCCTCGATATCACTGCCATCGGCCACCGCTTTTTTACCCCACTCCATGGCGGTGAGGATGACCCCCTCGGCAAAGCGGTCCTGCAAAGGCGTGCCCTCGACGCCGTTGAAGTACCCCTCGGTCACATGGGTGATAATGTCGCAGACGCCATATGCGGTATGATCCGCCGGGACCGTCAGGGTCAACTCCGGGTCCACCAGGGCGACCCTGGGGTAGAGGCAGTCAGCCTTTATGAACGACTTCACCTTCGAATCTTCATTGCTGATGACCGCTCCGCAGTTCATCTCCGACCCGGTGGCAGCCAGTGTCGGCACGGTAATGACCGGGAGGGCCGAAGCCGGTACGTGCACGTTCTCCTGCCCATGGAGGAACATGTCCCACGGGTCCCCTTCATAGAGAACAGCCGCCGCGATCACCTTGGAGGCATCCATGGTGCTGCCACCTCCAAGGGCAATGACCACATCGCACTTTTCGCTTCTGGCAATCCCGGCACCACGGATCACCGACGAGATCCGCGGATTTGGCTCGATACCCGAGCATTCCACCACCGAGACACCGGCAAGCTTCAGGCTGGAAACGGCACGATCAAAGACGCCGCTGCGCTTGACACTGCCGCCGCCGGTTACCAGCAGGGCGCGCTTACCGTGCGCGCTTGCCACCTCGCCCAAGCGAGAGAGTGCGCCGGCGGCAAAGACCAAGCGGGTTGGATTCTGAAATTCAAATTTCATGGTAATCTCCTTAGAAGTGAGTTCTTTACAATCATCTTTTCTGTATGGTGTGCCCTCTATTCGGATAGTACTCCCGGACGGGCGAATGCTGTAGACCATTCCTCTCAATTTCTTGCCTGATCCTAAAAGATGCCATAGAAATGTTTGTAATGCGTAAGGGGAATTGGTAGTATTTTCGAGGGATTATTTCAGAAAACTATTTACGAAGCGAGCAAGAGAGGGGTTTATTATGAGCAACCGCATGGAAACAGCGGTCGAAGCCTTGGGGGAGAGCATTGCCCGATGGACCGACAAAAACACCTTGCTTGAATCCGCGATCCCGGGCCTGTTGCTTTATCAACACGATAAACCGACCCCACCGCAGAACGCTCTGTACGAACCGAGCATTTGCCTGGTTGCCCAAGGGGCCAAGCGTGTGCTGTTCGGAGATGACGCCTATGTCTATGACGCGCACCACTATCTGATTGCATCCGTGCATCTGCCCACCATGGTACATATTGTCGAAGCGAGTGAAGAGAAACCTTGCCTGGGACTGGTATTGAAGCTTGATCAGCGCGAGATCTCACAGCTGATGGTTGACAGCCATCTCCCCCCACCTCGGGCACAGCAATCGGGCCGCGGCATGTTGCTCGGCGAAATGACGTTGCCCCTGGTCGACGCCTTTCAGCGATTGATCGACTTGCTTGCGGAAGAGAAGGATATACCGATCCTTGCGCAGGTTATCCAGAGGGAAATCACCTATCGATTGCTTGTGGGGGACCAGGGTGCGCACCTGCGCCAGATAGCATCGGTGGGGAGCCAGAGCCATCAGATCGCGCGGGCAGTCGACTGGCTGAAGAACCACTTCGACCAGCCGCTGCGTATCGACGACCTGGCTGAGCAGGCCAGCATGAGCAGTGCGACGTTTCATCATCACTTCCGTTCGATGACCGCCCTCAGTCCACTACAATTCCAGAAGCAGTTGCGCCTGCAGGAAGCCAGGCGTTTAATGCTGGCAGAACGTATGGATGCGGCGACCGCAGCATTTCAAGTGGGCTACGAGAGCCCTTCCCAGTTCAGCCGTGAATACAACCGGTTATTCGGGGCGCCGCCGTTGCGGGACATCGCGAACTTGCGGCAATTGGCGGTAGGTGAATAGATCGCGCCCAGCCCCTGTGTATAATACTTCGCTTCAGGGTGGGAAAAGGCTCCCGCCCGCTTTTGTTACCGCTTCGGATCGAACGGTGGAGGGGAATCCCGCATCAGGAAATCGATTTCCGCAGGTTAACAACAACAAAGTCCCGCCGGAACTGAGTCTGACGGGACTTTGTCTACATATGAATTTATAGGTACCGGTTAGAACGGGATATCGTCATCCTGGAACGGCGGTTCCTCGAATCCCCCACCGCCATGCTGCACCGGTTCCGAGGTCACGTCGCCGCCCCGGCGCCCTTCACCCTTGGGGGAGAGCATCTGCATCTTTTCACCGACGATCTCGGTGGTGTAGCGCTCATTGCCGCTGTTGTCCTGCCACTTGCGGGTCTGCAGGCGCCCTTCGATGTAAACGGTCTTACCCTTGGTGAGGTATTCGCCGGCGATCTCGGCCAGCTTCGACCAGAGGGTGACCCGGTGCCATTCGGTGCGTTCTTCCCATTCGCCGCTCTTGTTCTTGAAGCGTTCGCTGGTCGCCAGGTTAAAACTGGCAACGGCAGCCCCGGACGGGGTATAGCGTACTTCCGGGTCCTTGCCCAGGTTTCCTATCAGCATGACCTTGTTCAGGCTTGCCATGTTCGTGCTCCTTTTGCTTGTTAATTTGTAAATAAGATTGTCGTTGCAGTAAAAGAGTTTGTCACGTGTGTAAAGAAGTTTGTCACGGCTCAAACCCAGCTTAAAAATTAGTGGCAATTTTGTAATTACAGGCGATTACGATCATATCGCAGAAGTGGCGCCCCCGCTCTCTCGCCCAATGGGGCGAATTGAAAATTACCATGAAGGCACCGCCACACGCAATATAAATGCACAAAATGTGGAGCAGACTTCATGCGACTGAGAATCAAGACGCCGTCCCCTGGTGCTGCCGTCCCTCTAATTGAAGACCGTGCTTTCGGATGGTCAATTCGGCCGTAGGGAAGAGTCCGTATTGCAAGTGGTTTCAGCTGCCTGTCCCTCCAAATCATCAAATATTAGTTGTCACCTCCTCCTCTCCTGCGTAGTTTCGGGAGCACCCCCATAGCGTTGAACGATGTAATATCGGTTAGACTTGAAAAATATATGTGTCAATCATTTTTTTGAGGAGTGCGGCAGGGGACATTCTTGCCAACTGCCAGCCAATCAGTCGAGCAGGATATGGCCATTTCTACTGCCTGTACTCAGTGCACCCATCAATTTTCCAGCCGTAATGAATCTCACTGTCGGACCCTCAGATAGTTTAGATCGATCATTACCAGGCAGGCTTCGCTGTTCATAAGGCTACCTCAGGCTCGTCCAACTGGCGGCGCATCTGGAAGAAGTGTCCCTTCAGCAACCGTGGCAGGGGTCCTGCTTTGGCACCATATTTGAAACATCAACAACAAAATTTCACCAGGCGGATAAGTTATTGCAATCATTAAAATAACTGGGGATTTTATTGACATTTCGGGTCCGCAGGGTAACGTTTTTGAACTGATGCGAGAAGCGTGGCATTTGGCTCGTATGCACGGCAAAGATTCAGACGATATTTGCCTCCGCATGAGCAGCGGGGATTATGAGAATGCACTGCAGGTGTTCGATGCAGAATTCGGGGAATGGATTGATCTAATCCGTTAAGCCCATCTTATGCCATGCGACATAGTCCGCAAAGAGCGGCGTCAGGTACTGACCTGGCTCCGCTTTTGTCAATCCTTTTCTGGCATTTTCTTGACGAGGAATAACTGTTTACTTTGTACTGGCTGGCTTACACACCAGGCTGGGGGCCCCAGTCCCCAAGCTGTCAATCTCCCGAGCCTTCTGCTTGATAAGGGTCCCAATACCTACTGGTTTCATGCAATCTTCCCCATGATTCGCCACTGAGTTGCACACCCGGCCAGAGTATGGAAGGCCAATCCTGCAGCATACCAACCACTCCTTTAAATCCAGTTTCTAATGTGTTTGTTTTCTTAATGGTTCAAATTTGAACAAAAACATATTGTTAAGGAGTTCCTGGATTGCCTGCTTCACGATATCTCCAACCTTCCTGTCAACCGCCTGACTAATATCAGGCGATGCTCCACCCATAATATAGTAGTGATTCCAACCAACAGTACGACTTTGCTTGAACGATATTTTACTAATATCTTCATCATCATTGTATAGCTTACCGAATACTACAATGATCTCTGGCCGGCAGCTTTTTTTACTGATCTTTCCAAGCTCTCTAATAATTCTGTCCATCATCTCTTGGGCCGCTTCCGGCTTTTGTTGCAAGTAACTGACAACATCCCAGCCAAGGAGCAAGCTGACAACTACGTATCTGACCATGATTATTGCCTCCAGGAAAATTGTATCCAGAGCATTTTTCTGGCCGAGCAGCAAAGAGATTACGGGGTTCGGATTTCCGTATCATCGACAACAAAAAGCTTGATATCTAATGACCATTTCCGCTAAACCTATGAAATGCATGCCTCCCGTCAGGATTCATGCCCGCACCATTTTATTTTACCATCTTTTTTTACCACATCAACTGGCAAATACATGGCCCCTGATATTCGACATACTCTTGACGAGCTCAGCGCTCTTGTTGACATACCAAAACGCACCATCAGGTTTTACGTTGAGAATGGTGTGGTGGATAGGCCAAGAGGGGTTAAAAAAGGGGCGTACTATACGCAGAAACATGTAGAGCAGCTACTGTCGATAAAAAAATGGCAGCAGGCAGGATTGTCCTTAGAAAGGATCAAATCAATACTGGATGACCAGGTTGGTGAATCACCATTACCCCCACCATTAAAACGCCAGCCAGGGGATGTTGATGTCTGGAGTCACATTTACGTTCAGGATGGTGTTGAGCTGCTCATTGAGCCAAAACGCTCCGGTCTGTCACCGGATCAGGTAAATAGAATATTTCAGGCATTACAGACAATGCTTTTCAGCGACACTCTCACATCGGAAGAACAACAATAGAGGTAGGCAGTACCTGAAAATCTGATCAACACTGACAAAGAGGCAATTATGGCGATCCCTGATTACGAAACGCTCATGCTCCCACTGCTGCAGCTGGCTGCAAAGGCCAATGGTGAAGAAATTTCTTTGCCCGCTGCAGTCGAGCAACTGGCCAATGATTTTGCCCTTACAGATGATGAGCGCAAAGAGCTGTTGCCGAGCGGGGGCACTTTTAAATTTTCCTCCCGGGTCTCGTGGGCCCGCACTTATCTCCAAAAGGCTGGTCTACTCGAAGCTACGCGTCGCGGTTATTTCAAGGTGGCAGAGCGTGGCTTGCAAGTTCTGGAAAAGAAGCCTGCTCGCGTCGACAACAAACTGTTGTCGCAGTTCGAGGAGTTTAAAGAGTTCCAGGGCAAGAAAAAGCCCAAGGCTGACCTGGCCACGATGTCTCACGACACGCCTATTGAATCGATAGCGCTGCAGTACGAGCAAATCCGAAAGGCTCTCGCCTCTGAGCTTCTTGATAAGGTGAAGAAAAGCACACCGCAGTTTTTCGAGAGGCTGGTAATACAGTTACTGGTCAGAATGGGTTACGGCGGATCGCTCAAGGATGCCGGCCAGGCTGTGGGCAAAACCGGTGATGGTGGTATAGATGGAGTCATCAGGGAAGACAAACTTGGCCTCGACAACATCTATATACAGGCCAAGCGATGGACAGACAAAACGGTAGGCAGCCCTGACATCGATCAGTTTGCCGGAGCACTATCGAAAAAGAAAGCGTCAAAGGGCATCTTCATTACTACATCGTGCTTTACCAAGGATGCCCTTGCTTCCGTCAAGGAATACACTTCCAGAATAATCTTGATCGATGGTGTCCAACTCGCAGAATATATGATTGATTACGGCATTGGTGTATCAGTGACGTCGGCCTATGAGATTAAAAAGATCGACTTCGATTTTTTTGAGGACGATATGTGAACTGCGCCTTTGCGTCACTAACATCCCGCATACAGCAATCTCTGGTGTTAATAATCAGTGATTAAGAAGAGGTATTGAGCATGGACTACCCTCTGCGACATATTTCGATTCGTGTTCCTTGGCATGATACCGGCTGGGATGGACGGGTCTGTTCTCATCCAGGGCTGAACGGTGCTTGCCTGAAGCTTAAGCGCATTGGTCAGAAGAGGGATGAAAAAGCCGAAGAGGCGGTGCATGATGAATCCATCAAAGATATTCCAGAGGAACAATGGCCTTGTTGCGTCCCTGAGCGCATGGCCTTTATGGCCCCTTTCGAATATACGCGGACGGCAAGACATCCTTACAACAATGGGCCTGACAGCTCCCATGGCCACTTCAAGGACACACCCCTCCGGCACCCGCCGTTCACGGCAGCCGCAGTGCCATTTGCCTGGATGCTTCGTGACGAGATGCAAGCCTATGGAGATGAGTACGGACTCGATGTCCAGCCTGAACGCGAGCCTGATCTTGGCTTTGAGACGCAGTGGGTACAAGATTACGCCAATCAAAAAGCTCTCCTTGATTGTTTTTCAGCACACCTTAAACCGCAAAAATCCCTATGCTTTTTCTACGCAAAACAGGTTCCGTTTGTCGATGATGCCGGAGGTAACCGGATCATAATTGGAGTGGGCCGTGTGCAACACGTTGCGCCCTGCCAAGAGTACCTTTACCTCACCAAGAATCTGGACGGAAAGTTACGTTCTGCGCTTTGGGAGTTGATGGTTCAGCACACCATTCGGCCCGATTTCCAGGATGGCTTTCTGCTGCCGTATCATGCCGCCATCGCCAAGGCTGAGGTAGATCCCGATTTTGACCCTGCCAGTATAGCTGCGTTTGCTCCAGATGATCGGATGCTCGAGTTTTCACATGCGTCACAACTGGTTACTCATGACGGCGCAATTGCGTCATTGCTTGCCTGCGCTGAATCTCTGCGGAAAGCAAAAGAGAGCTTGACCGGGCCATGGGACGAATGCCTTGACTGGATTGACCTGCGTTTGAGCGAATTGTGGAAACTACGTGGCCCCTGCCCTGGCCTTAGCTCCGCTCTTTCTGCTTTTGGATTGGAGCTGGGGGCTTTTGTCGCCCGGGCTGTTGCCGACAAGGTCGGTGACAACGAAGACCCGTGGCCTTTTGTCGATCAGATCTTTCAGGCGCCTGAAAAACACCTTCCGCCATACCTCGCACAATCCATTGGCACCACGCTCCGCAAAAAATGGAGCCGGCTGCCAGATGAGCGCCGTGCACTTTTGAAGCTTGTTAGCCGATTTGAGCTCACCCGGGATCAGGCGACGACCATATATGTCGGCGAAGAACGACAAGCCGCTGACATCGACAGTACTGATAGCGAAATCCTTGTCAATCCCTATCTTTTGTACGAATTGACCCGGCTGGGAGCCGATCCTATTTCGATCTGGACCATCGATCGTGGGGTCTTCCCAGAGGATGTGATTCGAAAAAAACACCCGTTGCCGTCGCCGTCTGCTCTTGACGCAGGCACTGATGCGAGGCGGGTCTGCGGCCTTTCGGTGAAAATACTGGAAGATGCGGCCCGCAATGGAAGCACGCTGCTGCAACAAGACCAGATAGTATTGGGGATTCGCAGTTTGCCGCTCACGCCGCCATGTCTGGTTGATGGTGATTTGCTGGAGGTCGCGAAAGACGATTTCCCGGGAATAATCTCTGAGACGAAGATGGCGAATGGTGCTCCTGCATTGCAGCTCACACGATTAGACGAGGTATCCTCGACGATACGGACTGCAATTAACAAACGGATCAAGGGCAACCGCCTGGCTGCATCGGCTGACTGGCGAGTGCTTCTTGATGATCATCTGACAAGCCAGGGCGTTCCAGCAAAGCCCGGCGATGAGCTTGAGGAGGCGGCACGCCAGGAAAAAACAGCCGCTCTCAAGGAACTTTCAGAATCACGGCTTTCAGTGTTGGTGGGTCCTGCTGGTACTGGTAAAACAACTCTACTGTCAGTGCTATGCAAACAGCCTGAGATCGCCCAAGGCGAGGTTCTGCTGCTGGCTCCAACTGGTAAGGCGCGCGTGCGAATGGAACAATCAACGCGAGATCTGGGCTTAACTGGCTTCACCATAGCGCAGTTTCTCGCCCCAGACCGCTATGATCGGAGTACTGCCCGCTATAGATTGTCTGATAAGCCAGTAGAGGCCGGTGCCCGTACAGTCATTGTAGATGAAGCGTCAATGCTGACTGAGGAGATGCTCGCCGCGCTAATCCAAGGGCTCAAGGGCGTCCATCGGCTGATCCTGATAGGCGATCCTCGCCAGCTGCCTCCAATAGGTGCCGGTCGACCATTCGTGGACTTGGTCAACCACTTGGCGCCAAGCAACATTTCGAGCATATTTCCCCGGGTCAGCCAGGGTTACGCCGAGCTCACAGTTCGCCTTCGTCAGGCCGGTGAAGACCGTGAGGACCTGCAACTTGCCGAGTGGTTCAGCGGATCCTCAATAGCTCCAGGCGAAGATGGTATCTTCAGCAAGGTGATGACCGATGGCAATACCAAGCATGTGCGATTCGTTCAGTGGGACTCAGCCGAAAATTTGACGAAGATCCTGATGGATACACTCGTTAAAGAGCTTAAGCTTGATAATGCTGATGACGTCGCTGGCTTCAACAAAAAGCTCGGAGGCCAAGAATGGAATGATATGTGGTTTTTCAACTGCGGCGTAGCCGAGAAGGCGGAGAACTGGCAAATTCTGTCGCCAGTTCGTGCTGCTGCTTGCGGTGTGCAGAACCTGAATCGATTGGTCCATAAACAGTTCCGGCAGGAAATGATTGATGCTTCCAGACGAAGAGGCTACAAGCGCAAGCACCCGAAACCAATGGGACCTGAAGAGATCGTGTATGGCGATAAGGTGATCAATCTTGACAACACGGACCCGTCATTGCCATGGAACCGTCACAGGAAGGTATACCCAAACAAATCGAACCCTTATATCGCCAACGGTGAAATCGGCATGGCTGTCGGCTTTTTCTGGAAAAAAGGACTGCCGGACCTTCGTTATAAACTTGAGGTCGAGTTTTCGTCGCAACCAGGATTTAAGTGGGATTTCCTCGGGAAAGATTTTGATGAAGAAGGCAGCGCTGCATTGGAGCTGGCATATGCATTAACGGTGCATAAATCCCAAGGCAGCGAGTTCGGGACCGTTATCTTGGTCCTGCCAAATCCTTGCCGACTCCTGTCGCGTGAGATGCTCTATACTGCACTGACCCGGCAAACGGACCGGATAGTAATACTGCATCAGGGTGCCCGCAGCGAGATACTGAAATTTTCGTCCGACGAATGTTCGGAGACAGCCAGGCGTCTCACAAACCTTTTTGTTCCACCGTCTCCGATCGAGGTTAATGGTCGCTTTTATGAGGACCGGCTGATCCACCGCACCTCCCGTGGCGAGATGGTTCGATCAAAGTCGGAGGTGATCATCGCAGACCATCTGGCAAGCGCAAAGATTGAGTATGGTTACGAACAGCCTCTGGCATTTGGCGGAGCACCAAAATATCCAGATTTCACCATAGAGGACGAGGCGTCAGGTGTTACGTATTACTGGGAGCATTGTGGAATGCTGCATGTTCCGACGTACCGACGGCGTTGGAAAGAAAAGCTCATATGGTATAAGGAAAATGGGGTGCTGCCTTATGAGGATGGCGGCGGGCGGAACGGAGCACTTATCATTACTCAAGACGAGTCGAATGGCAGCATCGACTCTGCAAAAATAAAAGCGCTCATCAAGGATGTTCTGTTAGAGTAGTCTCGGGCGCCGCCAGTGTGCCGTGAGACAATTGCACATCTTATACTTTCTTACTATCATTCGGCCCGACTGTTACATCCAATCATAATTAGGTGCCGTGTACGCATGCACGGATAATCTGATCGAGTAGAACCTGCGTGTGGGCAATGTGCTCATAGAAAAACGACTTCACAATTGCCAAGCCGTCTTTCCCAATCTTATTACGTTGCTGACTGGCACATAGCAACACACAAGCTCGCACGTTTGCTTCAGTTGGCTGTTTACCATCAAACTGAAGCAAGCCCTGCACATCACTGGCTATAATTTGCACTTCATCATCAAGAAACCCACCCCAAAACTCGCTGAGTCCAAACATTCGCTCCATATTATTCAATCGCGGCTGGTCGTCAGCAGCTAGAGCTTCGAAAACGACTTGTGGTTGCGGCGCTGGCCCAGCCGGAAAAGTCAGCCGATACTTCCCAACGGCATTACGCCAGCGGGGATGAAACCATGCCCCGGCTTGGTCGGCTTCATCAGGGTCTAGTGGTGCTGTAGTACCTTTGTGACTACCGCTGTTGGAATCGGTGCTGCATGGGATCAAATTGTCTGGATGGCAGGACAACATAGGGTACTGATCCTTCGGGATGAAGTGATCGAGTTTCGTGTCTTGGATAATGTTATCGGTGTAAGGGCAGATTTTAACACGTGGGGTAAACCCAGCAATAAAATGCTCTTTGTGAAACTTCTCCCCACCAGGATTGTGGAACCCCTCCTCTTTGTAAAAATACGGATCATAAAAAGATTTAAGGAGCTGGTTCACTGCGGCAAAAACTGTCGGCTTCCAGTCGTGTTTGGTGAGTCGGACGGTCGGCGGGTTGTGATACAGCTCCGCAAAATGAAGCTGTTCTGCTACCATATTGCGAATGGTTTGCTTGTCATCAGTATTGGCAGCAGCAATTGTTGCGATCCACGTGGCGCGATTGCCTTTGTCGTTTTCCCAAAGCCTCTTTATCCACGCGGCCGGCAACCCAGGCCACACTCCTTGTAGCCATGTTTGGTCAACCACGGCGGCCTCGGGGAGATTACAAAGCGCCTCCATCAGCTGGCGCTGCATCTCGACCACCGCCAGCAGGCGTGCGCGCTCTGTGGAATCAGGGATTTGGTGCAGCATCGGTACCTTCCAGTTCGTCGAGGATTTCCATGAGCTTGGCGCGCGGCCAGCCACTGCCGATTTCATCTATAAGCGTACGAAGCTTCTCCCGGTCTTCCGCAGGCCATTTTGCCGGATCGAGCTTACTGCGCAGGAACTCGGCGGCGCGGGCACCGATGAGATCGGGAGCGCCGAAGACATGGAGTAGGATGCGGCCAGGGTCAGCGCCGAAAGTCGGGAACATTACCGGTTGCGCTGTCGTGACACCCTGTTCCTTTGAGAGGCGGGTGATCTCACAGGAGAAGACGTCAGTCAGCGCCAGACTCGTGTGCGTGGACACCAACACGTGGGCTGCGGTGTTCTTCAAGATACTGTCATCCACCAAGTCGATTATCTGGCGCTTCCAGGCATCATTAAAATGGGACTCCGGCTCATCGAGAAGCAACAAGCTGTTTTCCTGCCCTCGCAGTAGGAGCAACAGAGCCATCCGGCCCAACAACATCTGCTCACCATCGCTGAAACTGTCGTAGCTGATCACGCTGTCATCAAGTCGCCCTTCTATGTCAGGTACTTGATGGATGCGTTTCACGGTGAGTTGCGCGTCCTTGAGCAAACCCAAAGCGCGCCAAGAAGCCAGCGTTTGGAAAATACTCCAGAGACTTTCACCGGCGCTTTGCTCACCGGCGAAAAGACGTCGTAGCGCTTCGGCTCCGCAACGGGCATTTCTCATGGGCTCACCGCCGAGCTTCAGCAATTCTTCTAGTGCCTCGTCACCTGCCAGTTTTTCAGGGCGGACAGGGGGACAATGTCCCAAAGTTACAACCGATAGGCTTTCATCGAGCGGATGGCGGACAACAGCATCAGCCAAGGCATGCAGCCAAAAGCAGCGAACCGGATCGGTTGTATAACGCGACACATTGTTGGTATCGGCAAGCAGAAAGCTGGCATGCGTGGGCCAGAGCCAGTCAAGTTCATTAAGCAATCGCCGGGCAACGTCTTCATCCCTGTGTACTTTTTTCGATTCAATCTGCTCCAAATACCTCCGCCGCAGGGCCATTTGCTGGTCATCTTCGGGGTTTTCCTCAAGATCCAGCGCAGCTTTCCAGAGGCCCACGGAGACAGCCGCCAGACGAATGTCGCCCGGTGACAACAGAATACAGCGTTCATTGAACGGAGTATCATCGGCGCTCTTTTTTTTCATCGGTCTGTTAGACACGTCTGATACCCGGGCGTCCACGGATTCCTGTTCCTCCGTCCATCCGTACGGCCGCTCTTGTGTAACGACAAAACTTTCGGGATCGTCCGTGAGTTCATCCATCGGAAAACAGGGATAAATCATGGAATGCCAGGGGGTAAGATCACCGGATGTATAGGCCAGCACCCGGCTTGGCAGCAAATTACGAAGGTTGCCGTTCCCCTTTAAACGGTCCCCCGCCACATACATGTCGAGAATGTCAGCATTCCCTTTCGGCACTAAGGTGTTTTCCACATACCCCTGCCACTCCTCTGCTGTTTCAAAATTAAGGGGATCAGGCGTCGGAGCCAGGAAACATGCCGACGGGGGGCCTTGTGGCCTATGAAAGACGGTTGTAACGCATTGAGAGCCTTTTACGATGTCGTAAGTCATGGTCACTGGAAATTTGGGCAATTCTTCGCGGGACAGACAGTGAAATACGTCATAGATAGCGCGCAGCAGACTAGATTTTCCGGCGCCATTGAGCCCGACCACAAAGTTGATGGTCCCTTTGCGATTCTCAATGTGCCGGTTCTGACCAAAGACAACAGCTACTTCTTTGAGTGGCCCGTAGTCAGGTAAATAGAGATAGCGAAGTCGCATGGCGAGCTATATCCCTCCAGTGGCAAGCTTGCGTTGGGTTTCCATCAGCATGGAGCGAATGTCATCACTGTCAAAGTCAGTCGTATCTTTCTCATCGTTTGATGCCAGTTTTTCGGTTATCGGCAGACGATAGCAGGCGGCAAAGGCAGGCCCTGTACTGTCTGAACGCGGACGGCTGACCGGAATGATGAGGCCGCGGGCAGCAAAAAGGGAAAGATGAGATTCTATCCTTTGCGAATGGCGATGAAGAGCCCCCTTTATATCCGTTGCAAGCTGTTCGGCTGTGAAATAGCGACCATAATCCACCCCGCCAAACATGCGCTCTATCTCACCAAGAAGACCACGCTGCTCGCGGTTGAGGGCTGCATAGATGCCATCGGTACGATCATGCAAGAGTTCTTCAATCTCTTCGGCCATGGTTAGGCGGGTATGGGAAAAGACTGCTCCGGCTTTTTTGAGGGAGCCGTCTCGCTCACGGGCCTCATCGGCGAGCTTATCCTTGTTGGCTTCCCGCCAGTCTGCGGTGAGCTGACCGGAGAAGGCGTGAGCGGAAAGGGCCGCATTAAGTGCCCGTTCTGTTCGCATGGAACGTTCTCCAGATGTGCGTAATCCTTCTGCTTGAGCCACCTGTAATGCAAAGCCCTCCTGCACTGAGAGAGGAGGAACAGGGATCTGAAGAGTCAAGACATCGGTCTGATTGATGCTGGCTTGGTTAATCGCTTTTTTGGCCTTGGCACGAAGCTTGGCTACGATAGAAGAATGTTGCAGACAGGCAATAAGAAAGTCAGGGAGAACCTTTTCCGTCTTTGGGTCAAGGCGCATCATGTTAGACTCGTATACCGTCGGCTCAGTCAGCGATGCGACCAGCAAGCTCTTTCCCAAATGTTCGATGCTGTTGACTCGGTTGATAAGTATTTGGCCACTCCCCACGCTAAACTGCTCGACCTCTTCGTCCGTTATTCGCACTCGCTGTAGATTCTTAGAAGTACGGAGGTTACCACCAGTAAAATCGCCAATACGTATAATTGGCGTCCCATCACCATACAGATCTGCCGGTTTATATAGTCCATTTTTTGGCGTGCCGTTGATTACAGCCGCCAGCGATTTGATGTCCCATTTTCGAGGATTTTGAACGGGATCACCAAATTCCTCTTCAAACATCGCCGGGATAAGTTTCACTATTCGAGCTTCGGCCTCTGCACGAAGTCGGCGGATTTCCTCGACCTCTTGCAGAATATTCACGATCCAGCGCTGCTCGCTTAAGGTTGGGAGAGGGATACGCAACCTTGCTAGATCAGAAGTTCTTAGTGACGGATAGGCAGGATCTAAAGCGAGCCTCATCATGTCCAAAGTGCATGTGAGATGGTAGAGATATTCAGGATCAATGAGATCACCGGGAATCAGCACTGCAAGATGGCTCACCACATAAGCGGGCTCGCGAAGTAACGCGCGTTTGTTGAGCGCCACCGATGCGCCGCTCTTGGGAATAAGAAGAGAACCAGCGGGCCACTGTCGGAGAGAGTGTTTTTCAATGGCCAAGTCGTTCAGGCGGTCTGTTGTTGTCGTGATATATGGAGTTTGGCAACGCCCGACATCTTGCATACGCACAAACGGATAAGTGCCTCCGACAAAATAGGAGTCACCTTGTGGCGCTCCATTTCCAGCACCCACTTGGCATATAGCGCCAATTGGAACCAACGGCCACGTTGACGGAAGTCTATTGAGAAGCGAATCCATCATTTGGCCTCAATAAGGGTAAGTAGTTTTTCAAGCCGCTTCTTTACCTCTCCGTGAATAGCCTGCAGTTCGCCAATGAGTTCGGTAGGCGGGCGATGCAGACCGGCGTCAAAGATGAAGGGTTTATGACGACCAGCAGAGAGATTGAAGTCCAGGGCTTCGAGACAGTCAGGATCAAGGCGGTGAAGAAAATCTTCCTTCACCGTGGCATCATCATCGAACACTTTCAGGGTGTCGCGTAACCAGACAAGGTATTCGGGATCAATGACGCCGCCCTGGTGAGTGGGCTTATTGACCGTTTTCTTTGTTTTTGGATGTTCACCCCAGCTTTCCAGTTCAGCCCAATGGCGGACCGGGACGATCCAACTGTGCAGGGTAGGCTCACGCTTGGGCTCGCCATTGTCGGAGAGTGTGAGCTTTCCGGCGTAACATTCGGGTTTGTGGCTACGGCGCCAGACATTATAGCCATCGAGCTTGGCAAGCTCGCTAAGTAGCGGCACAAGGACATTGACAGTCCGCTCTACGTTTGGCTCGGCCGCTGTTTTTTTCGGTTTCTTTTCCGGAATGCGGACAGTTGCTGCCCATTCTTTTACCTTGGCGGTCATTTCCTTGAGTACAGTCTTAAGGGCGTTCAGGCCGTATTGGTCAAATTCGCGGTCTAACAGACCTTTGTCGCGGACCTGCTTGTTAAGTTGATTGGCCACGGCTTTGACGTTCTTTTCGGCAGCAGCAATTGCCTTTTCCACATCGGGTTTGCGAGCTGTATCATAGGCGTGCTTAACAGTCTGTTCGACTAATGTGCCTATCGTTTTTTCGAACTTGGGACGTACGATGGCAAGGACTGCATCGTCATACTGTCGAGAACCGCGTGTGTCGGCATGATCAAATAACTTGAAATCCTGCGGCCACAACTCGTGCAGTGGGTAAGTGTGACCTTTATCACCGGATTTTTCAGGAAATATAGCCAAAAACTCGTCATCTACACTGCGCCAGCGCTCCTCCCAATAGTCGGGCTGGTGATAATCCTTGGCAATAGCGGCTGCACGAAGAGATGAAAGAGTTTCGCCTTTTAGATCTTTGGCATCACCTTGGCGGTAGCTGTTCCAGGCTTTGAACTTCTCGAGGCCGTCCCAAAGGTCGTTGTCTTGGCCATTAAGTGCCTTGCGTTTCTGGTCGAGCGAAAATGCCTCGTCAGTAATCTCGTAAAACCAGACTTCGCGAGTGCGCGGTTCGGAGCCGGCAGCCACGGGGTCTCCAGCCTTCTGGAAAAGCAGGATTGAGGTTTTCACGCCCGAGTAAGGCTGGAACATATTGGCTGGAAGAGAAACTACAGCCTCAAGAGTGTTTTCGAACAGGAGCTGGCGACGCAGTTCTCGATGAGCTTTGGTGGAACCGAACAGAACGCCATCCGGCACAATAACGGCTGCACGCCCCCCAATTTTGAGTAGATCAAGCATGAGCCAAACAAAAAGCAACTCGCTCCTGTTGGTGATAGGCACGGCGCCTTTGCCATTACGAGGAAAACGCTGCCGGTTTTCACTGAGATCACCCTCGTCAACACTGCCCGAAAAGGGAGGATTTGCGAGGATGTAGTCGTAGGTGCCGCTTTCCTCGTCCTTGAGCCGCTTGCTGAGTGCGTCGAGTTGGTGGATTTCGGGAATCTCCAAATCGTGCAGGATAAGGTTCATCCAGGCGATGCGGACCATAGTGCGGTCGTTATCGTAACCGTGGAAAATGTTACTGAAATTGAGTTTTTCACCTTCGGGCCAAACTGGAAGAACATCGTGAGGTGTCCCGTCCCACTCAAGTCGCAGGACATCAGAGGCGGTATGTTCTGCTTTCCAATGCAGAAGGGAGTTGAGCAGGAAGCCACCCGAACCGCAGGCAGGATCGAGGATTTTGACGTCGGCTTTCAACTCCGGATCGAGCAACTGCACCATGAAACGGATGACGTGACGCGGTGTGCGGAACTGGCCGTTCTTGCCGGATTCCTTCACCTCTTCAAGCAGATACTCGAAAATATCACCCATAATATCGGAATTGACCGAACGGGTGTCGAGCTGCCGGAAAAGATCATCAATGAGGCTGACGGCGCGTTTAAGGGTATCAGTCTTGTTGACGTCAAGAATGAAGTAGGCGTCGCTCAGGCGGCCAGAGATGCGGCCAAGGGTGGTGTTACCATTCTGCGCAGGACCGACGCGGGATTCAAGACTGCGGAGCCAGGGGAAGACAGTATCATTGAGCAATCCGAATGAGACGTTTTGCCGAATATATGACCAACGGCATTTTTCGTAGTCAGGAGGCGTCGTCTTTTCTTTTTTGTGTTTGCTCTTTTCCTCTTTTGTCAGCGCATAGATGGAGGTTTTGCCTGCCTTGACACGGACGCGGTCGAGGGCTTCCAACTGACGGATGAAAAGCAGGTAGGTTATTTGCTCAATAGCTACGAGCGGGTTTGACAAACCTGAGGACCAGAAAAGCGACCAAAGATCGTGGACTTTGCGGCGAAGTTGCGGCGAGAGCATGTACGTTCCTTATGCAGCGATGTCAGTGATTAGATCGAAAAGCTCGGAAAGCTCCGATAGTTTAAATAGTTGTTCGGGGTCTCCGATGGTGTTGAATGGCGGTTTACGTAATGCCGCGAGCGAGGTGATCTCAGCCTTTTGCATCACGGCCTTACGCAGCGTCCTGACGAACATCAGCTGGGTGGCGGTGAGTCGGGGATGCTGGCGGACCCATTCGTCAAAAGCTCGGGAGATGGACTCTTCTCGGGACGGCAGCATGACTATATTCAGGATGTGGCGTAGAAAGTCGGCAAGGTTGGCCTTGGGCTGGTGATAGGCTTCGCGCAGGCGCTCCTCGGTCACAAAAAGGTCGGGGCCATTCAGCGCGGCGGCCACGGCTTCAATGTCCTCTGGTGAAAGCTCTTCGCCCCGCTGGAGCCTTTGCAGGGATGGGTTGTCCCCTGCAAGGTCCTTGACAAGGGCCTCCACCTGGGCGCGATATGATTCTGCAAACGCTCCCTCACCGGTTGGGCCATAGATGATCCAATGACGTCGCTTGATCTGGTCGGGAAGCGTGAGGTGAACGAAGATACCGGGCGGACGGCGGTTGCGAAACCGCATGAGCGGCGCAAAGGTCTCCTGTAATTGCATGATCCGGGCGCAGGTCAGATTTCCCCAAAAGGCATCGGTCTGAGCAGCTACGAGTGCTTCAAGATGAGGCTGAATCTCCGGGATGCTTGCCGGGAGCAGCGACAGATGTTCCGTGATGCGCTCGCGGAGTTTGGCGATCTCTTCAACATCGGCTTTAAGCTGGGCAAGTGCAAGCTGCTCGGTTTGGTTCTCAAATTGAAGCTCCGCATAGGAACCGGCCACGGAGAAGCGCAACAGCGGCGCAATTATCTGGGAAAGGTGCGCGGTGTTTTCGTCGGTCAGATTGAGCCATGGCTCATCATTGGCGGCAAGACGCCGGATTTCATCTGCATGAGGAGTTATATTAATATTGTCCAGAGGCAGGGAACCCATTAGGTCGCGAAGCTGTCGGACCGTATAGGTTGCGGACGGGGAATCCGACCGGCCAACGAGAATCTGGAGTTTTTCCAAACGCAGACGAAACAGGCGGGATGGAAGCGGCTCGGAAACCGCACCGGCACGGCCATCTTTGTTGACCTGAAAATAATCAAAATTGTCCCAGTGGTCAATGACTAGGAAGTCGGCCTTCTTTTGTCCATTTACCGGATCTGTCCAAGTGCGGGTGCCACGACCGATCATTTGCCAGAATTTCACCTTGCTGAAAACGGGCTTTGCAAAGACCAGGTTACGGATAGAAGGCACATCGATGCCGGTGTCGAGCATATCCACGGAGATGGCGACACGAGGAAAGTTCTTGTTTTTGAAATCGTCGAGGGTCTTTTCGGCCCGTTCCATGGCGCTGTCAATGACCTTGGCGAGCCCCTTACGCTGAAGGTCAGGATAAAGACGGTTGAAACTCTTGAAGATTTCAAGTGCGTGATTGTGGGAAACAGCAAAGATGATGGTCTTTGCCGGAAGCGTGCCGACTGCGTCCTTGATTGCATTATCCATGAACTCCCGGACAATGGCGTCATTGGTGCCGGTGTTGGTGACTTTGCGTTCCAGTTCCGACCCCTCGAAACTGAACTGATCGGGATTAACCCCCTGCTCGCGGACCTGTTTACTTACTTCGTCGGGCAGTTCACCAGGCTTTAATCCTTCGATCTGGAAACCTGTGCGGGCCACATGAACCGGACGGTAGGGGACGAGGTGTTTGTCTCGCACCGCCTCATCGTAGCCATAGTAGAAAGTTGGGTTGCCATCGGGGCAATCGAACAACTTGAAGGTATTATGATCGAGAAAGTCGGTCGGCGTAGCGGTCAACCCGAGCAGCAGGGAATCAAAATGATCAAAGATGCCGCCGTAGCTTTCTTTTTCGTAGATCGAACGGTGGCTTTCATCCGCGATGATCAAGTCGTAATAACCGGGAGAGAGCCTTTGGTAGAGCGCCATCATCCCCGGATAGGTGGCAAAGTGAATCTGGGCATCCTTATCGATGGTGCCCCCTTCAATCCAACACCGGGGAGCGCCGGGAAGGTGCTCCTTGAAAGCCCCGAGCGCCTGCTTCACCAGTTCCCTGCGGTCGGCAAGAAAGAGCACACGCTGGATGCGCTCCTGTCGTTGGAGCAATTCTACCAAGGCCACAGCGACACGGGTCTTGCCGGTGCCGGTGGCGAGCACCATGAGAAAACTCCGCTTGGCTGATTCGATCCGCTCTGCGATGGTTTTGACCGCCTCGATTTGATAGGCACGATCAATGATGCCTTCAAGCGGCATGGCCCCTGTGAGCGGTTGGCCGAATTTGTCTAGGTGGGCGAGGCGCAGCAGGTCTTCTTCTGTAAAAAATCCGCTAACTTTCCGAGGCGGGTAAAGGTTTCGATGCCAAAACCAGATTTCATTGCCGTTGGCTAGAAAAACGAAGGGATCGGTCCCGTGCTTGACCCGTAGCGAATCGGCGTAGTCGGCTGCCTGGCGTTCCCCTTCGAGCGGATTTCGGCTGGAACGCTTGGCTTCAACAATGGCGAGTGGCCGGTCGAAACGGTCCAAGAGCACATAATCAGCAAACTGATTTACTGCACGGTAATCGGCCCCCGATTCGTGTAAAGAGGAGGCTGGCGCGATAATAAACTCTTCAATCAACCGCCTGCTGCCTACGGCCCAACCGGCCCGCCCCAGTTGAAGGTCGATTTTTTCCTGTCTTGTCTGGCGCTCAGTTTTCATGCAGGAAAATCCTGTGGGGGAACTTGAGTAATCAGACAGCAAGACCCAATCTTATGCGGTTCTCATGCCTTTATAGTCGTCCGATTGCTCTATCCCGCCATCCCCATATCCATATCATAAAAATGCATCACCTTACCCCGGCAGAGCGCACCTGTCAACGGATCACAAAAGTGGACTGAAATTGACATAACAAAAAAAATTTACAGGAGCCTGCCGATTAAGTGACAGAACAATACTGACAGTAACAACAACCTGCCGTTTTTGTTTAACTATCCACGGGAACAACCCTGACACATGATGTTGCAATAAATACAAGTGCCTAAACGATGTCAATTAACTTATAGAAACTATACTGACAAAATTAGCGTATATATTTGGAATTAAAGAGTTTTTATAGCAAATGGGCGTATTTTATGATAGCATTTTTGCATGGCGAAAAAACGTTGCCCTGCTGACTGCTGATGCTGTCGATATTGGAAGTTATCATGAGGACTCGAAAATCCTCGATACAGGATGTTTTGAGGTGAATCACAAGAGGATGGCGGCCACAGGTATTACGTGAGTCTCGATCAATAAAGATCTTTTTGGTGCGACATGAGAAAAAGTAGTAAGCCAACATACGAGCTAGTCAGAAAATGGATCAAGCGCGGTGACGGACAAGGGGAAGGGCGTGCTTACCGACCATTTTTTCATGTCCGCGACGTCCCCTCCCTTGGCCGATCAACAATGGTTCATGGGCTCAAAACCAACAGAACACATCACTACTTGTCCGATATAGAGTTTTATCACCATATATGCGCCGAGTTTTGTCCAGATGTGGTGGATATCAGGGAGCAGTATGCGTTGTTGCCGTGGGAAGAGACACAAACAATTGCTACGCAGTTCGGCATCATCCATCCACGATACCCGGGTACCCAGGTCCCCATCGTGATGACCTCAGATATCGTCCTAACTACGACCAAGAATACGTTGGTGGTTTTTTGCATAAAGCCTTCGGCGGTGGTAGATGCAGCATCGCCCTCCCCCCGCATGCTGGAGAAGCTGTCCATCGAGAAGGAGTTTTGGAGAAGACGAGGCATCGCCTGGACCATTTCAACGGAGCGAAGAATATCCCTAGTCCGAGCGAGGAACTTGACAAACCTTCGAATTTCAATGGTCTCCAGGGAATTGGACTGGTTGAACGGCTTCATTGCAGAGTTTGTGGCGCTGTTTCCGTTATTCTGGGGGCCTCATAAAAACCTTGATCAAATTCTGGCGGACGTCGGTAAGGAGCTTGACCTTCCCGTCAAGGAATGCTTCTGCATATTCGGGCGAGCAGTATGGCTGCGCCTTCTGACGATAGATCTTGAAGTACCAATAGATCATTTTTCTCCGGTGAGACTCATTCAGAGTTAGGAGTAGAAGTTCATGCTGGACAGGGATACTGTTTATAACATCTCGAACCAATGGGAGCAGGCGCCATTTCATGGTTTATGTCGATTCCTTGCCGCCAATGAAGATCAAGCCGCCATCATCGAGATCCCATCTTCTGAAAAAAACCCGATGACGGCTAAGACATACCGAGGACCGGTAATAGTCTCATTGACGGAGTTGGTGCATCAAATCCGGATCAACAACGTCACGAAGGCTGACTATGACCATCCGGAAGTCGGCACGGATGGTCTGTCGGATTCATGTAGACGAATTTGGGAGGCTAGAAAGAGGATTATTGCCAATATACCTCAAAGCGATGAGATACTCTTCGACCAGCAGGTCATGCTCAAATGGATTCAGACGCAAGCCAAAGAGCACGCTCATTCGGAGCGAAATCTCAGAAGAATCTTATATGGGTACCTTGCCGGAGGCAGGACCCCTCTTGCCCTTGTCCCCTCCTACAGGAACTGCGGTGGCAATGAACAAAGACCTGGGACAGCAAGGCGCGGGAAAAAATCATCAAGCGGACGCACCAAGTTCAAACTGACACGTCCCGAAATTAAAGACTTGAACCGTAAAGGGATCAATAAATATCTGCTTCATCAAAAGGCCTCGTTACGGCATGCATATGTTCAATCACTGAAAGAATTTTTCAGGCGTCCCGATACTGACCCAGCAGCCACAAGACTGGAAGACATCCTGATATCCGAAGAGCGGCGCCCATCGCTTGGGCAGTTTTGCTATGAATACAAGAGGATGATCAATGAGGGGCTTGTGAGACGTCACATCCCAGGGTATGCCCGACCTCGTGAGGTTGAACATGAGAGACGGGGGAAGGCTACTGATCACGTGCCAGGGCCCGGTTTCCGTTTCGAAATTGACGCCACCAAACTGCAGATACAGCTGGTATCACAATATGACCGGACGAAATTAATCGGGGCACCATCTCTGTATATCCTTGTCGATGTCTGGTCCAGTGCCATCGTCGGGTATTGTCTTTCAATCGAAAACTTTAGCTGGACGATGGCTGCTGCAGCGCTAAGAAATGCTTTCGAAGAGAAAATATCGATATTTAGGCGACTTACTCTGCCATATACCGATAAAGACTGGCCATGCCACCATCTACCAACATTTCTTACTGCCGACAGGGCAGAATTGGTCTCCAACAAAAGTGGGAATGTCCCGAAGATCGGCATCAATGTTCAGATTTGTCCACCGTATCGCGGCGACATGAAAGGGACCATTGAGGAGAAATTCAACGAAATAAAGAATAAGCGAGGCGTGAAGCTTGCGGGTGAGTACCCCAAATTCCGTGTGCGCGGCGAAAAAGACGGCAAGGATGACGCAGTTCTGACTTTGTTTGAGTTGGAGCAGATACTCGTCGAAATCATCCTCGACCTGAACAGCCAAGCAGTGCATCACGCACGCATCCCGTCAGAAATGGTTGCTCGTGGCGAGACCGATGTAAGCAGGATCGGGCTTTATACTTGGGGAATCGAGCATAAACCAGGATACACCCGCACGATGACGGAACAAGAAGTCCTATACGGGCTGTTGACGCCAGGCTGGGGATTCGTCAGCAGGGAAGGGATAAAATTTAACCGCAATCTATATAGGCTGCAGCCAGGTCTGCCGCGCGCGCTTCTGGGCCGTAGCAATACCTCCATGAAAGTTGAAGTCAGGTTGAACGAGCATGACGTGTCATTCATCTACTTTAATAACCGCCTGACAAATAAGTGGGAGCAGGCGACGAGTGCATATGTCAATAAGCCTATTTCTGCCTATGAATTCGATAATTATCTCGAAATGAAGGCGGCGTTAATCGATGCATCGTCGTTGGAAAGAGAGCATCAGAAGGCTGAGCGAAATAGAAAGATAAGAAAAATACAGAAAGATGCAATAACTGCAACCGCCAATGCAAGGATGGGCACGAAAACCCGAAAGGGCAAGGAGGCCATCAGGGAGAACAGGATAATTGAAAAACTGGTGATGAGGCAGCAGGTCGAAACTGAACCCATTGATACGGCGCCTCAAAAGACTATTGCGGATACTTCAACTCGTAACGATCAATCTGTCAAGAATCCGAGCGTAGCTGAGATAAGTGCACGCCTGTGGGGCAAACGATAATGAATGAAGATGCTCCGACGACATACCATAACCATGCTCTGAAAGAACTCAGGGGAAATCCAGCGGCTGCAGTCATTGCTCCGCTTGAACAAAATCAAAGTCAGGAGAGCCTTATCCAGGCCCTCATGCGAGAGCCTGATTTTGATGAAGGTGAACTGAATCTTCCCGAAGAGAGCCGTAAAGCGGCTACATGCCGTCTGATTGACTTCATGTTTCCCATGGATCAGCAGGTCAAAGTCTTTGCCAAGCTCTATAACAACATCCTCTACGGTTATGCCAAGCGAAATCCGCTGACGCCGGAAGGGCAGCAATGGCAACACGGAGCGAGACTGCCGTCCTCGATATATCTTTTGACCGGACTCTCAGGAATGGGCAAATCAGCACTGGTTAAAGGAATCATGAGAGCTATAGGCAAACAGGTGATAAAACATACCGAGTATCAAGGTGTTCCTTATGCCGACACACAGATACTGTACCTTATGCAAAACGTACCGGAGATATGTACTACAAAGGGGCTCTGCCAAAAACTCGTCCGCGAGGTTGACATCGTCCTTGGTCAGGAACTTTTCGGCCGGTCGCTAGCAAGGAATATGACCCAGAACGACTACGTGGGGCTGCTTCAGAAGTCGGTTCGTAACTTTAATGTCGGCGCAATCATCATTGACGAGATCCAGAATCTCTTACACGGTAGAGGTACTAATCGAGATGAACTGCTGGCCATGATTGGCAATTTCCGGGATGAGCTGGGGGTGCCCCTAATCCTGGTAGGAACCACAGAGTTATTCGAACTGTTGCAAGGGCGGATGAGTGTCGCCCGCCGGGTATCTGAGGGCGGTTTCCTGGAACTTCTCCCGCCACGCTCTCATGATGACGTTGAATGGTTGCAGTTCTGCAAAATTCTCTGGATTTACCAGTGGGTGAAAGACCCCCGCGAGTTGACAGAGGAGATTATCGAGGCCCTGTTTGATAAGAGCCAGGGCATAACGGGGATTCTGCTCACGCTTTTCATAAACGCACAACAACGAGCGATTGGCGGCCAAGAGTACATTGATGCGCCATTGCTCAAGGAAGTTTACCAATACGATTTGTGGCCGCTTCACGACGCTCTTGAAGCCTGGAAGTCAAAGATTCCCGAGCGTATTCGGCTCTATGAAGAGTTTTTTCAAAGTTCTGCTGCTGTTGCAAATACCACCAGTAAGACACCAAGGTTACCCCGCTCGCAACGAAAAAATGTTCGTCCTGCTCTGTCCCATGATCAAATGAAGGAACATTTGGCCATTGATGGGAGCCAGGCAGTGAACCTCTTAAATTCCTAAGCCATGCCATCGGACGCAAGACAGCTTCCGTCATTCCCAGCGCCCGCACCTGATGAAACCGTGTATTCCGTTTTTGTGCGCAGCGTAATACGCTCCGGGCTTTTGGAAGAAGTAATCCTCAGAGTCTTGACGGGCCAACGCTTCAAATACGCTCTGAATGGCTCGATCCCTGGGTACATTGCCTCCATTGCCTATCATGTACCTTCAGGACATCTGTTCCAGGATCCCGGCTACATCGTTGCCAACCACACATGCTTTCCCTATTTCACCTTCTTTGCACCAGCATCTGTCCGCCACGAGCTTTTCAAAAAAACTACAGAGGTGGACCATATCAGCACCATACGGTTAAGCCTCGGGCTGACAAGATACCCCATACCTGCTCAACCGCCAACACATAGATATTGCCCGCAGTGTACAGCCCAGCAAAAACAAGTATATGGTTTTTCCTTTTTTCAAAGGCAGCACCAATTGCCGGGTGTCCTTGTCTGTGCCAAACACAAATCGGTCTTGTACCACGGCTGCGCAATCTGCGGAACGTATCCCATAAGACGGCATGCTCTCATACCAGGCTGCTGTCTTTGCGAAAATTACGCTCCTCTTCCAGTCGTTCCTGCACCAGAAAACCTTGAACCGCTGATCTGGCTGGCCAGAGAAAGCGAGTACCTGCTCAAGAGCAATGGCACTATCCATGGCACTCCACGAGTTGCCATCAAAAACGCCATGCTTGACAAGGGAATGTGCAAGGGTGGTCTGGTTCTTCCTGAAAAAATCGCGGATGCGATCGATGAGCGATTCGGGATGGAGGCTCTGCAACTGCTCGGCATCAATACCTGGCAAGGGGCTCGACCAGCTTCATGGCTACGACGTCTATTCGATGTCAAGCAGAGAGATCTTGTAGGTAAGCCCGCAGTGCTTATGCTTCTGGTACTGGGCTCAGTCTTTCGGTCTGTAAAAAATTTCGAGGAGTTGCATGAGGGTACCGGGACTGTCTCCGCACCAGTTGCTCATGCACCAGTGAAACTTAACGAACGGCTTCCAGGGGTATTGCAGGTTCTCGTTGAAAAGGATTTCAAGCTTCAGAATGTGATGGACCACTTTCATGCGAGTTATGGCACGCTGATCAGAGAGTTGCGCCGGCTGAAAGCGACTGTGCCACTGTCGCCGAAAATGCATAAGAAGCTGGGACCAATCCTCGAACAGGTCCGCGCAGATCTGAGAGCAGGGAAGCCTAAGAACGCAATCATGCGGCAGTATGGCTTATGCGAGGAGACCATCATCCTAATCGAACTGGACCAGCCGGATCTCAACGGGGTGCATCGCGAATCAGCAAGGGCGGCAACGAGGGACAATCATCGTCGTGCGGTGACAAAGTTTATTCAGGAAAACCCTGGTGCTGTTCGCTGTGACATTATGACACGGTTGCCCGGGTCGTATGACTTCATGGCTCGTTGCGATAGAGAGTGGTTTCTGAAGCAGTTCCCGACCAGAAAAAAGGCGGCGGCCAGGCAGCGTACTCCGCGTTGCGACTGGGAAGGCTTTGATCGAGATAAGACGGAGGAGTTGGAGCGCCAAACGGTTGAACAGTGCGCAGCCAATGACTGTCCAGTCTATCTGAGCAAAAACGCGCTTCTTAAGAAGCTTGGCATCCAAAGCAGATATCGCATGAATGTAGATAAGTTTCCAAAACTTTCGGAGGCTCTATCCCGGCATGTTGAAACCTATGATGAGTTCGTTGTCCGCCGCATCACATGGGCCATCAAACAGTATGTGGGAACCGACATGATTCTCTCAATGAATGGCTTAAGGAGGATCGCACGTTTGCCGGCCCATCTGATCCAGGAGAAAAAGATGTTGGTGGCCAAAATGACAATTGAGCTTGATATACCGGTGGACTTCAATAGCTGTTTTGCAAAGTGACGGAATGACTCCGCTATGAACGTTTCTTACCAAGTCGCGCGAACTCCTGCTGCACAACTTCTCACAACTTCTTCAATTCTTAATGTGTCATGCCTGAGCGCATGATGCCCACCACCAATTCACAGAATCAATTTATTTTTAATAAGTTAAGTGCGACAAACTTAATTACACACGTGACAAACTCTTTTACACACTTTGCCGATTAAAATTTTGCTGTAAACAGAAAAACCCAACTGCATTTGCTGCAGTTGGGCCATGCTAAACCTCTAAACTAGATTTTCCTTTAAATCCGGTTAGTTTTGCGTGACAAACTCAATTACACACACATGACAAACTCTTTTACTTTTCTACATGCTGCAATAGTATCACAGGGTAACGCCGCTGAAAACCGTCGCACCCCTGTCAGGCGGATGCAGAATACATCATCTGGCACGCCAGGGCAAGGATTCCCGTCCATCCCCCGTTACGCCCCATTTTCAGCCTGACAGCCAGCCTCCCCTGTGCGCTAAACTCAAAATGACAACCATTGTGAAAATTTATTCTTGACTTTAATGGTATCATTTTATATTCTGTAAACAACTTTAATCAAAATAGCATCGATCAAGATAAACGACAATACTAAACCATCCGCGAGGATGGGGCGGAAAGCCTACAGGGTCTCACCGAGACAGCCGGGTCGCCGAAATATCATACCAGATATTCGGCCCCGGTTTTTTTGTACCCGAAATCGAAAATGAGGGGGTAGAGAGAACACCAGCGTTGCAACGCCTGAAGGGCGGACATTTGTACCGGGCAAGATTGCCTGTAAAACCGGTACAAGATACCCGTGATACACGATACTACTAAACCATCCGCGAGGATGGGACGGAAAGCCTACAGGGTCTCACCGAGACAGCCGGGTCGCCGAAATATCACTCTCGATATTGGGCCCCGGTTTTTTTGTGCCCGGCATCCTGCAGGACGGCAAGCAGAACCTACTGAAAAATAACAGACAAATGCTGCTCATCCTTCGACCGAGCGCAGCAGGAAGCAAGGAGAACAAGTGGAGACTCATATGGACAGGGCAGACCGCACACCACATGAATCAAAGAAAGGAGCATCAATGACAAACCTGATCAAAAGAGCACTTGCAGCAATCACGGTATTCTCTCTGGCAACGGTTGGCCTCATGCTTGCCGGCTGCGGCAGCGGAGGAGGAGGGCTCTCCTCCCAGACCGTAGGCGGCACGGCCGCCGTCGGGGCGCCATTGTCCGGCCAGGTAAGCCTCAAGGACTCCTCGAATGCACCCCAGACAAGAACGACCGTGATCGCCGGCGACGGCACGTTTGCCATCGATGTCACCGGCCTGCAGGCCCCCTTTATCCTCCAGGCGACCGGTAGCGCTTCCGGGACCAGCTATAAACTGCACTCCTTTGCCGAAGGCACCGGCACCGCCAACATCAACCCGCTTTCCGACGCCATAGTAGCCAGCGCCGCAGGGGATGCCGACGCGTCAAAATCCTACGACAACGCCGATCACGACAAACTCATCAAGATCAAGGGGAACCTGGCGGCGACCGTGGATGCCCTGCTGAATAAGCTGCAACTCCTCCTCCAAAAATACAATGCCCAAAACACCAACCCGATCACGTCACGCTACATTGCCAATCATATGGACCTTGACGGCATGTTCGACAACGTGAAAATCACCGTGGCCAACGGGGTGCTGTCGATCCTCAACAACAACGGCGGCGTTATCTACAGCGGCAACCTGACCGACATTGCCAACGGGAACTTCTACCCCGGCAACATCCCCTCGACCCCAACCGCCCCTGTAGCGCCGACCGGGGTAGCCGCAGTCGGCGGCGCCGGCCAGGTGACCGTCTCCTGGACCGCCGTCAGCAATGCAACCTCCTATAACGTCTATTACGCCACCACCTCCGGCGTCACCACCGCCTCCGGCACCAAGATCGCCAATGCCACCACCCCGTACGTCCAATCCGGTCTCTCCGCCGGCACCACCTACTATTATCTGGTCACCGCCGTCAACAGCACCGGCGAAAGCGTCGCCTCGACCCAGGTATCGGCCACCACCAGCGCCGCCGTGGCGACCCCGGCCGCACCGGTAGCGCCGACCGGCGTAACCGCCACCGGCGGAACCAAGCAGGTGACTATTTCCTGGCCGGCAGTTTCCGGAGCCACCTCCTATAATATCTACTATGCCACCGCTTCCGGCGTCACCACCGCCAACGGCACCAAGATCAGCAACGCCACCAGCCCCGCCGTCCAGACCGGGCTCTCCGACAGCACCACCTACTACTATGTGGTAACCGCCGTCAACAGCGTCGGCGAGAGCGCCGCCTCCGTGCAGATTGCCGCGACAACCCTGGCGGCCGTGCCGGCTCCGACCGTACCGGCCGTACCGACCGGGGTAACCGCCACCGGTGGTGCCAACCAGGTGACCGTCTCCTGGTCGACGGTCAGCGGCGCTACCTCGTACAACCTCTACTATTCCACCACCAGCGGGGTCACGACCGCCAACAGCACCAAGATCGCCGGAGCCACCACTCCCTATGTCCAGACCGGACTGACGGCCGGCACCACCTACTACTACATAGTAACCGCAGTAAACAGCACCGGTGAAAGTGCCGCTTCGGCCCAGATATCGGCAGCCACCTCGGCGCCGGCCTTTGATGCCTTGGCATACTATAATTCCGTCTGCCTCGGATGCCACGGTTCGCTGGGCGTCAGGACTGCCGCCCAGATTCAGACGGCGATCACGGCAAACCGGGGCGGAATGGGGTCCCTTGGGCTGACGGCAGCCCAGATTGCCGCCATAGCGGCAGTCTCCTATTAATTTAAGCATGTTATAGCAACAAAAAGGGCTCCGATTTCGGGGCCCTTTTTGTTGTGTGCGCCCTTGCTCGATATAGCGCTTGAAGCCCCGGCTGTTTTGACTTACAGTTATGCCACGTGTTTACAGTACCCACCATTCCATGAATACGGGGTCCGCCCATGAAAAAACCGCTTCTCCTGATGATCCTCGATGGTTGGGGGATCAACGCCAATCCCGAGAATAACGCCGTCGCCCTGGCCCACCCCCCCAACTTGACCAGGCTGTTGGCGGAATACCCCCATGTCCAGATCCATACCTCCGGCATGGCGGTGGGCCTACCCGACGGCCAGATGGGCAACTCGGAGGTCGGCCACCTCAATATCGGCGCCGGCCGGGTCGTGTATCAGGACCTAACGCGCATCACCAAATCGATCCGGGACAACGATTTCTTTGCCAACCCGGTGCTGCTGGAGTGCATCGCCAAGACCAAGGCCGGCGGCGGCAGGCTGCATCTGGCGGGGCTCCTCTCCGACGGCGGGGTGCACTCCCACAACAGCCACCTGTATGCCCTGCTGGAGATGGCCAAACGGGAAGGGGTGAAGGAGGTGTTCGTGCACTGCCTCCTGGACGGCCGCGACACCCCGCCCCAGAGCGGCAGCGACTACCTAGCCCAGTTGGAGGCGGAGATCGGGCGAATCGGCACCGGCCGGATCGCCACGGTCATGGGACGTTACTACGCCATGGACCGGGATAACCGCTGGGAACGGGTCGAAAAGGCCTACAACGCCATGGTGTGCGGCGAGGGGGAACAGCGCACCTCGGCCCGGGAGGCCATCGAGGCCAGCTATGGCGGCGGGGTGCACGACGAATTCGTCGTCCCGGCCGTGATCACGGAAAACCGCGCGCCGGTCGGCACGATCAGGGACGGCGACGGCTTCATCTTCTTCAACTTCCGTTCCGACCGGGCCCGGGAGATCACCCGCGCCCTGGCCCTCGACGGTTTTGACGGTTTCCAGCGCCGCTGCCGTCCGAAGCTGGCCGACTATGTCTGCATGACGGAATACGACGCCACCTTCGGCCTGCCCATAGCCTACGGGCCCGAGCAATTGACCAACATCCTGGGCGATGTCCTGGCCCATGCCGGATTGAAGCAACTGCGCATCGCGGAGACCGAAAAGTACGCCCATGTGACCTTTTTCTTCAACGGCGGCGTGGAAACCCCGTTCCCCGGCGAGGAGCGCTGTCTGATACCCTCCCCCAAGGAGGTAGCCACCTACGACCAGAAGCCGGAGATGAGCGCCTACCCGGTGACGGAGGAGTTGCTGAAGCGTATGGACCGGGACCTCTACGATGTGATCATCCTCAACTTCGCCAACTGCGACATGGTGGGACACACCGGCATCCTGGAGGCGGCCGCCAGGGCGGTCACGGTCGTTGACGACTGCGTGGGCAGGATCGTGGCCAAGGTGCGGGAAAAGGGAGGCGCGGCGCTGATCACGGCCGACCACGGCAACGCCGAGCAGATGGCGGACGACAACGGCGAGCCGTTCACGGCCCACACCACCAATCCGGTGTGGCTGCTCCTGGTGGACGACAGCCGTAAAGATGCCGTGTTGCGCGAAGGGGGCCGGCTGGCCGACATCGCACCGACCATGCTGAAGATGTTGGGCCTGGCCCAACCCACTGAGATGACAGGAGAGAGTCTGCTATGAAAACCGCAAAGATACCCGCCACGGACAATGAATACCTGATCGGCAAGATCCTCTGCATCGGCCGCAACTATGTGGACCATATCAAGGAGCTGGGAAACGAGACCCCGGCTGCGCCGGTGGTCTTCCTGAAGCCGGCCACCGCGGTGGTGGACGACGGCGGCACCGTGGTCATCCCCCCCTACAGCACGGCATGCCATTACGAGGCGGAACTGGCGGTATTGATCGGCACGGACGGCAAGGATATCCCCGAGGCTGAGGCACTGTCCCATGTAGCCGGCTATGGGGTCGCCATCGATATGACCCTGCGGGATGTGCAGGACAGCCTCAAGAAGAAGGGGCTGCCATGGGAGATCGCCAAGGGGTTCGACACCTCCTGCCCCTTGTCGGTATTTACCCCTGCGGCGCAGGTTCCCGATCCGCAGGATCTGACCATCAGGCTGCTGCTCAACGGCGCAGAACGCCAGAACGGCTCCACCGGCCTGATGATCAATCCGGTGGCCAGAATCATCAGCTATCTCTCCACCATCTTTACGCTGGAAGAGGGGGACGTGATCCTCACCGGCACCCCCGCCGGCGTGGGCCGGGTCCAGCCGGGGGACGGCATGGTTGCCGAGATCACGGGCGTGGGGCGGATGAGCGTTACTGTCGAATAATACCGATTCCAAATCAATGAGCTTGTCCGTAAATAACTGCTGCGAGTACCGCGCCCGGATTTGCGGCAGATTTGACTTGGCCGATTGAGCAAAACCGCAGGCGTAGCAGGGCTACGTCGAGGATTTTGCGATTGAGGCCGGGGCAAAGATGCCGTGAAGACGGGATGCGAGGCGGGGTGTCATGGCAAAGGGTACTCCCATTCGGCATAACAAGCGCCTGGTGCGGATGTTGCGCCTGTTCCGGCATATCCGCTTCGTGGGCCAGCCGGTCACCTACCGGCGCAACCGGGTCGTGCTCCACCCGGATGGCCCTGATTTTTTTCAGGCCCTCTTCGGCGCCATCCGCTCGGCAGAGCGGTACATCCTCCTGGAATATTATCTGATCCGCAACGACACCACCGGCTCCGCCTTTGCCGCCGAACTTCTCGATGCACAGCAAAGGGGCGTGCCGGTGTTCCTGATCTACGATTACATCGGCTGCGTCGAAACCCCCTCCGCCTACTTCAGAAACCTGACCCAGCACGGTATCAAGCCCATCTCCTTCAACGTGCCCTCATTCAAGCGGGGCATCCACTGGTTCGACAAACGCGACCACCGCAAGATGGCCATCATCGACGGCCGCCGGGCATTTCTGGGAGGATTCAACATCGGCGACGAATATGCCGGTTTGGTCTCGAGCCCTGTCAAATTCCGCGACGTGGGTTTCAGCATCACCGGCAGCGCCGTGCATGAGTTGGAACGCATCTTTTCCGAAACCTGGCAGATGGAACGGGACGAACCGCCCCGGGTTCCCACCGGCGGCAGGGGCCCGGGCGCACCCCGCCCCGGACGGGCCAACGTCATCATCGTCAGCGGGGGACCGCACCATCGCAGTTCCTACATACGCAACGCCTTCCTGGCCGCCATCACCTCCGCCTCGGAGAGCGTCCTCATCGTCACCCCCTACTTCGTTCCCGGTCCGCGCATCATTCGTTCCCTGCTACGGGCGGTCCGGCGCGGCGTGCGGGTGCGCATACTGCTCTCGGCCAAAAGCGACGTGCCGTTGATGCGGCTGGTGGGACGCAGCTACTATACGGCCTTGCTCAAGGTGGGCATCGAGATCTGCGAGGTGGAGCGGGAGGTGCTGCACGCCAAGGTCATGCTGATCGACGGCGAGCGGACGGTGATCGGCTCGGCCAACCTGGACCAGCGCAGCTTCCATCGCAATTTCGAGATCAACTGCATCATCGACAACAACTCCTTCGGCAAACAGATCGCCCGGATGCTGGAACAGGACTTCCGCAATTCGCGGGCCATCACCCTTGCAGACCACGAGCGCCGGGGCAAGCTGTCTCAGCTGCTGGAGAAGCTGGTCAACCTGTTTGCCTGGTTTTTGTAGCCGGTCCCTGCAAAGGGCGCATGAGCATGAAGGCGAACCAGAGCCGGACCAACCCTGCTGCCGCCATCGCCGCGGGGCGCGTGCAAAAGAGCTGCTTCAGGCGCCGCTCGTACAGCCGAAGCCAACAAGGCGCAACCCCTCCCGGCCCCCTCCCTTGTGAAAAAGCGCGGCGGGTATCCAGCCAGAAGAAGATCTGCCAGGCGTTGGCGGCCACATGGCGGCCGGTAATACGCCAAAAGGAGCGGCGCCACTCCCCTGAGCGGCACGCGAGCAGGGTGCGGATGCCGTCCAGGATCGGGTGGAGCGAGAGCCGGCCGGTAACGGCGTCGAAGCGGTACAGCCCGGAAAGGGTGGTGAAAAACTCCGTCCAGCCGGCCACAAGGCAGTTGACGATGATGGCGTTCAGCACCTGCCGCTCCCACAGCCCTTCCGCTTCAAAGCGGCGGGCCGAGGTGCCGATCTCGGCGGGCAGGAGCAGCCAGCCGCACCGCGCCGCCACCGCATCCGCGAAGCGGAGGTCCTCCAGAAAGGGCATCTGCTCGTCAAAACCGTTGAGGGACCGGAAGAACGGGCGGGGCAGCATGAAGCCCTGGTCGCCCCGGATGCACTCCGGGCGGTCGAGGCGCGCCTTGGCCTCGTAGAAGAAGTAGGCCGGGGATGGTGTGGCGTCACTCCGGAGGAAACCAAGGGCGAAACGCCCGGCGACCTCATGGCACCCGACGGCGGCCTGCCGGGCCCGCAGCGCCGCGACTCCGCAGGCCAGGGCATCTGCCGCAGCGAACGTCGAATCGGCGTGCAGAAACAGCAGCGTACCGGCACGGGCAACCACGGCGCCGGCATTCATCTGGCGGCCGCGACCGCGGGGCGCCGGGACGACCTCCGTTGCAAACGGCGCCTGCCGGGCCAGCTGGGCGGCCCGCTGCGGGGTACCATCGCCCGAGCCGCCGTCGCAGAGGATCAATTCGAAACGGATGCCCTGTTGGGCGGTAAGGGTGGCGAACAGGGGCGCCACGTGGGCGGCCTCGTTGAGAACCGGCACAATAATGGAGAGTTCAGGGGTGTAATCGTTGGTCATGGGCGCTCCGGGAGAATGAAGACCAGTGTATCCGAATCAGCCATATTTGCAATCCGAAGCTCACGCGGGATTGATCGACACCCACTGCCACCTGGACCTGGAGCCGCTTGCCCCGCACCTGCCCCAGGTGCTTGCAGCGGCGCGCCGGGCCGGCGTGACCCGGTTCGTGGTGCCCGGGGTGCATCCCGACGGCTGGAAGCGGATCCGGGCATTGGCGGTAGCGCACCACGAGATCCTGCCCGCCGTCGGCATCCATCCCATGCATGCCGCTCTGGCGGACGATGACGCCCTCTCCGCCCTGGCCCGGCTGGCCGCCGGCAGCGTTGCCATCGGCGAGATCGGCCTGGACCCGACGTACCCCGTCCCCCTCGAAATCCAGGAGGCCGCATTCCGCGGGCAACTCAAACTGGCCGTCTCCCGGGGACTCCCGGTGTTGGTGCACTGCCGCCGGGCCTTCCAACGGACCTTGCAGATCATGCGGGAGGAACGGGCCGACCGGGTTGGGGGCATCATGCACGCCTTTTCCGGGTCCCTGGAGATGGCGCGGGAGTTTATTCGCCTCGGCTTCCTCATCTCCCTGTCCGGCACCCTGACCTGGCCAGGCGCGGTGCGCCCCCTGCGCCTCGCCAGGGAGGTCCCGCTGGAACATCTGGTTCTGGAAACCGACGCCCCCGACATGTCCCCCCAAGGCCACCGGGGAAGCGCCAACCAGCCGGCCTGGATGGTCGAGACCCTGCTCGCCCTCGCGGCGGCCAAAGACAGCACGCCGGAAATCGTTGCCGCAGCCACACGGGATAATGCCGTCAGGATACTCAGCCTCTCCGGGGAGAGCAACGTCTCTTGACTCGCCTTATCCCGTAGCGGCCGTACCGCAACAAACGGCACAATGTCGTAGACCTGTTCATTATCGGCCGGTTGCAGCGCCCCCATCCCCCATGGCGCCATCCCTCCTCTCGTGATTTAGCCACATCAGCAACGCTCCCTATCCATATTTGTTGCACAATCCACAAATATTGACATCGGCTTCTTTCCTTATCTCTCGCGGGCTTAGACCACGCATTTTGCCGCGCATCTTCTGCAATGTTTCTTGCAGCACCGTCTCGCCACCCCGTGCAAACATCTCAATAACATCCCGTTATTATTAATCTATTTTTTGGGGCTCGATAGTTGCAAACTCACTCGCGAAAATCATGAGTTGGGGGGCGTCGTGTCAGCAATACGCCCCCAGTCCGCCTCTACGATCCAACAAAAACAGTGGGGAGGTTCAACATGGCAATGGGGAAATGGACATACCGGGTGTATCTGTACTATCGTTCCATACTGCTTGCCGGCTGCGCCCTGGCGATGTGGGGATGCAACGGCGACACCACAAATATTTCGACACTTTCCGCCTCTTCCGGTTCGAAGAGCCCGCTCAACCCATTGATGCTCCAACAATTTGCCACACCCCTGCCGATCATCCCGGCGGCCACCGCCGACACGACATCCGTCGCCGGATCCGACTTTTACGTGGTCAAGGCCCAGCAAAGCGCCGACTATGATTTCGGGCTGAGGAATAGTGACGGCAGCGAGCTCAAGAACCCATACACCGGCAAACCCGTCCGAAGCACGGTCTGGGGCTACTCGGTGAACGGCCTCAGCGCAGGATATCTGGGGCCGACCATCGAGGCCCGCTCGACCCTCGACACATCGGGTAGAAAGGTTGTGGTTAAATATATCAATGATCTCCGTGACGCTGCCGGCAACCTGCTCACGAAACACCTCCTGTACGTTGATCCGACGCTGGACGGGACCAACAATGGAGAGCCGGAAATCCGTATCGTTCCCCACCTCCATGGCGGCCACACCCAGTCTGGCTTTGACGGGAATCCGCTGTACTGGTTCACCAACAACCCGAACGCTCCCGCCAACGGCATGGGGGGGCCGGCCGGGAATACCGTTACCTATACCTATGACAACGACCAATTGGGCACCACACTGTGGTACCACGACCATGCCATGGGGATTACCCGGCTCAACGTTTACGCCGGGCTTGCCGCCTTTTATATCCTGCGGGACAATTACGAGGACAGCCTCAACCTGCCCAAGGGGAACTACGAGATTCCCCTGGTCATTCAGGACAAATCATTCTACGAGGACGGCTCCATCGCCTACCCCACAACCCCCTTGCTCGACCCCTACACCCACCTGCCGATCATCGGCGCAAACGGCAAGCCTGTTCTGTCGTCCCTTCCCGAGTTCTTCGGCAACACCATCACGGTAAACGGGAAGGTCTGGCCAAAACTCGAGGTCGAGCCACGGCGCTATCGCTTCAGGCTGCTCAACGGTTCCGATTCACGCTTTTACAACCTGTGGATCGAACTGCCCGGCGGCAGCCCGCTCCCCGCCGGCATGATCACCCAGATCGGCAATGAAGGCGGTCTGCTCCCGAAGCCCGCCACAGTGGGCGACACGGAGGACAATGGCATCCTGCTCGCGCTTGCCGAACGTGCCGATCTCATCATCGACTTTTCAAAGGTACCGCCCGGTACCAAGATCACCATGCGCAATAATGCCAACGGCCCCTACCCCGGCGGCAACCCGCCCGATCCGAAGACCACCGGCAAGATCATGCAATTTACGGTGACGAAACCCCTTTCAGGCACCGATACCAGCGCGGCCACCGCCTCCCGGCCGCACACGCCTCTGGCGGCTGCGGATAACGTCCGTATCGTCGATCTCCAGGAGTTGCGCGATATCTTCGGCATCAATTATGATCCGGCCGGCGAGGGGACCCTCTTCTACCGTCACCTCCTGCTCCTGAACGGAAACCTTTTTTCGGACCCGATCACGGAAAAACCGGTCTTGAATACCGTGGAGGACTGGATCATCGTCAACGGCACCGTCGATATGCATCCGATGCACCTCCATCTGGTCGGCTTCGAGGTCGTGGAGAAGGGAACCCTGACCGGCTACATCCCGGCCGCCCTCGGATTGCCGCCCCGCTATGCCGCACTCAATAAAGATACCGACCCGGCCGGACGGACGCCGCTTGACCCCGAATTCGACCGGAATTACACCGTCACCGGCAACGAAACAGGCTTGAAGGATACGGTAAAGGTCCCACCGGGCGGTCTGGACCCGAATGGCGACCCGGACCCCAACAATCGGGGATATGTGCGCATCCGCGCAAAATTCGACCGCCTCGGCATCTATATGTGGCATTGCCACATCCTCTCACACGAGGATAACGACATGATGCGGCCATTCGAGGTTGTCGCGCCGTAAGACGCCGGGGACACCGGCAGGCATGAAAACGGGCCGTCAAGTGCGGCCCGTTTTCATGTGCCCTCGACCTCTTGGTGACGCAACCGATGCGCAGAAACCGCTCCCTGATGCCGCAAAGGTCTTGACCACAAAATCAACCGTACTGGATGCTTCAGGCGGATGGTTCCAGCTATTTTTAGCGAATTTGCTTAAAATGACTTGCTTAGGTCAAGATCAGAGGGTAAGCTTTGTCGTCAACCCTTGCGAGGAGCACCATCATGAAATATCTTGTTGCCTCTGTTGCGGCGACCCTTGGCCTGGCTCTCAGCGGCTGCACCATGTTCTCCGCCTGGAAGAGCATCCCGCCACCCGGCGGTTGCGACCAGTGCCACACATTGGCGATCTCCACCAATTGGCAGGTCACCTATCAACCGGCCATGGTGTCCGATGAACGGGGCAGGCAATATTTCCAGACGCCGGAATATAACCTCTCCCAGCAGGGCAAACAGCAATCTCCCCTTGACACCAAAAAGGTCGAGGAGTTGGCATGTTTTGATTGTCACAAATCACCGACGCCGGCGCATCAGGGGCGTAAAGGGCGCTTTCACCACTGATCTCCGCGGCCCACAGCGCACCGGTGCCGCAGACGGTTTAATTTGTGTTCTAATTATTTTTTCTAAAAAAATAGCTCTATTTGCACAAAAAAATATTGACATAGTTTTTTTTGCGAGTATATTTCGTGTTTGATTTTCAAAACCATGCGCATAGCGTTCAAATGGTGAATTCTAAGAGAAAGAGGTGACACAAAATGAAAAAACTGATCTCCCTGACGCTGGTACTGGCCCTTGCTACCGTTTTTGCTGCTGGCTGCAAGAAAAAAACGGAAGAAGCTCCTGCTCCTGCTCCGGCTCCTGCCGCTGCTCCGGCTCCTGAGCAGAAACCGATGTCTTCCGCTAAAGCTCCTGCTGCTGAAGCTCCTAAGGCTCCGGAAGCTCCTGCTGCCGACAAGAAGTAATTCTGCTTTCCCTGTGTGGATTGCACAAGCCTGCGGGGTAACCCGCAGGCTTTTTTTGTGTTCAATTATCCGAGTTCGAGCAGTACCAATGCAGCGCAGCGGGTGAATGCGCGCTACCGCAGGAGAGCCCACCATGCACGAGATGTCCATAACCCAGGGAATCATCGATATTTGCGAACAACATGCCGGCGGCAGGCGCGTGCTCTCACTGGACGTGGAGATCGGGGAACTGAGCAGCGTTGTCCCCGACGCGGTGGAGTTCTGCTTCGAGGCATGCAGCCGCGGCACCCTGCTGGAGGGGGCGCGCCTGAATATCCTGCGGATTCCGGGCCGGGGGCATTGCCTGGATTGCGGGACGGACACGCCGCTCACCGCGGCCTTTGGATCGTGCAGCCGCTGCGGCGGCTATCGGGTGACCATCGAAACAGGGGAAGAGATGCGGGTCCGGGAAATCGAGGTGGATGAATAGAAAAGGGCGCTGCCGGAAGCAGCGCCCTTTTTTGCTTTAGAGCCGGATCACATGACGTTTGCCACGTCATCCGGGACAGAGGCCCGATACTTCTCGAAATTTCCCCGGAACAACTCGACGAGCTTCCGGGCGGCTTCATCGTATTTGGCCTTATCGGCCCAGGTGTTGCGCGGATTCAGCACCTCCGCCGGCACCCCCGTGCAGCTGGTGGGGATATCCAGACCAAAGAAGGGGTCCTTCTCAAAGCTCCCGGCGATCAGGGTGCCATCGAGGGCGGCGTTGACCAAGGCGCGCGAATAGGCGATCTTCATGCGCGAGCCGACGCCGTAGGGGCCGCCGCTCCAACCGGTATTGACCAGCCAGCAGGAAACCGTGTGCCGGGCGATCTTTTCCCGGAGCAGTTCACCATACACCGCCGGGTCAAGAGGCATGAACGGGCCGCCAAAGCAGGTGGAAAAGGTGGCCGAGGGCTCCTTGACCCCCGCTTCGGTGCCGGCGACCTTGGCGGTGTAACCGGAGAGGAAGTGATACATGGCCTGCTCCTTGGTGAGCCGCGCAATGGGCGGCAGCACGCCGTAGGCGTCGCAGGTCAGCATGATGATGTTACTGGGATGTCCGGCCGTGCCCGAGAGCACGATGTTGGGTATGTGGGTCAGGGGATAGGATGCCCGGGTATTTTCGGTGAACGAATCGTCGTCCAGGTCTACCCTGCGGCTCTGGGTGTCGATGGCGACGTTTTCCAGAATGGTGCCGAATCTGCGGGTCGTTTCGTAGATCTCCGGTTCGGCCTCCTTGGAAAGTCTGATGATTTTTGCGTAACACCCCCCCTCGAAGTTGAAAACCCCCTTGTCATCCCAGCCGTGCTCGTCGTCGCCGACCAGCGAACGGTGAGGATCGGCCGAAAGCGTGGTCTTGCCGGTCCCGGAGAGGCCGAAGAATATGGCCGTGTCCCCCGCTGGCCCCACATTGGCCGAGCAATGCATGGAAAGGATCTTCTTTTCTATCGGCAGGAGGTAATTGAGGATGGTGAAGACCGACTTCTTGTTTTCACCGGCGTAACTGGTGCCGCCGATGATGATCAGCTTTCTGGCAAAGTTGACGATGATGAAGGTCTCCGAGTTCGTGCCGTCCACCGTCGGAACGGCGTGGAAGTTCGGCATGTTGACGACGGTGAACTCGGGGCGGATGGTTGCCAGTTCCTCCTGGGTGGCGCGCACGAACATGTTGCGGGCGAAGAGCGACTGCCAGGCCTTCTCGGTAATGACCCGGATCGGGAGGCGGTGCTCCCGGTCGGCACCGGCAAAGCAGTCCTGCACGAACAGGTCCTTGCCGTGCATATAGGCCAGCATGCGGTTATAGAGGGCGTCGAACTTGGCCGGATCAAACGGCTTGTTGACCTTGCCCCAGGCGATGTTGTCGCGGGAGGCCGGTTCATCGACGATGAATTTTTCATTGGCGGCCCGTCCGGTGTAATGGCCGGTTTTGACGGCAATGGCTCCCAGGTGGGAGACGAGCCCTTCGCCGCGCTTGATGATCTGTTCGTAGAGGACCGCCGTGGGAGGGGTCCAGAAGATCAGGTTCGCATTGGTGATGCCGTGTTCCTCAAGCCCTGTACCGCGGGTGACATCGTTGAATTTCATCGTCGCACCTCCCGTGTGATATATGGCGGTTATTCCCTGCGGAGCGGTTTTAAAAAAAAGCTGGGCGAGAAACCATACCCCTGCGGCGTCTTACCCAGCTTTCTTAAGTTTGATAACCCCGGCACGGGCCGGGGTTCAGTGGCTGTAGCGGCCCTTATTCATTCCACCCTTCGGGATTGACCTCGCCGATCTGCTCCCAATGTTCCGGGGAACGCCACAGGCTGGAGAGGATCAGTTCACGGATATGGAGGAATTCCTTGGGGAGGCGGTCGTACATCTTGACGAACAACTCCTCATGGGAAAGAACCTCTTCCTTCCACACATCCCGGTCAATGGACGTCAACTCGGAATATTGCTCGCGGGTGACGTTGTCCAACCCGGTCCAGTCCAGATCCTCGTAGCGCGGCATCCAGCCCAGGGGGCTTTCGGTGGACGACCCCCGCCCATTGGCCCGGTCAACGATCCATTTCAGCACCCGCATGTTTTCGCCATAACCGGGCCAGAGGAACTTGCCGTTGGCGTCTTTGCGGAACCAGTTGACGCTGAAGATGCGCGGCGGGTTGGGGTTGGTGCGTCCAACCTGGAGCCAGTGATTGAAATAATCGGCCATATGGTACCCGCAGAAGGGGAGCATGGCGAACGGGTCGCGGCGCACGTTGCCGACCTTGCCCACCGCAGCGGCCGTGGTCTCGGAACCCATGGTCGCGGCCAGGTAAACGCCGTAGCTCCAGTTGAATGCCTGGTACACCAGGGGGATGACGTTGTTGCGGCGGCCGCCGAATACAAAGGCCTTGATCGGCACCCCTTTGGGGTTTTCCCATTCGGGATCGATGGAAGGGCACTGCCCCGCAGGCGCGGTGAAACGGGAGTTGGGGTGGGCGGCATTCCTGCCGCAACCGGGGGTCCAGGCGTTGCCCTGCCAGTCGGTCAACTCTGCGGGCGGCTCATCGCTCATCCCTTCCCACCAGACATCGCCGTCCGGCGTCAAAGCGACGTTGGTAAAGATGGTGTTGCGGGAGCAGGACGCCATGGCGTTGGGGTTGGTTTTGACGTTGGTGCCGGGGGCCACGCCGAAAAAACCCGCTTCGGGGTTGATGGCATACAGCTGCCCGTCGGGGCCGGGCTTGATCCAGGCGATGTCGTCGCCCACGGTGGAGATTTTCCAGCCGCTCTCCTTAAAGGATGCGGGCGGCACCAGCATGGCCAGGTTGGTCTTGCCGCAGGCGCTGGGGAAAGCCGCCCCCAGATAGGTTTTCTCGCCTTTAGGCGATTCGATCCCCAGGATGAGCATATGCTCGGCCAGCCACCCTTCGTCCTTGGCGATCTTGGAGGCGATCCGCAAGGCCAGACATTTCTTGCCGAGCAGGGCGTTCCCGCCATAACCGCTGCCGAACGACCAGATGGAACGTTCTTCCGGGAAGTGGACGATGTACTTTTCCTTGTTGCACGGCCAGATCACGTCCTTTTTGCCCGGCTGCAGCGGAGCACCCACCGAGTGGAGACAGGGGACGAATTCGCCGTCGCCGAGCACATCCAGAACAGCCTTGCCCATGCGGGTCATGATCCGCATGTTGACGGCAACGTAGGGAGAATCCGAGATCTCCACCCCGATCTTGGCGATGTTGGAGCCGAGCGGTCCCATGCTGAAGGGGATGATGTACATGGTACGCCCCTTCATGCAGCCCTTGAAGAGCTTGTGCAGGGTTTCCTTCATCTCCTTGGGAGGCATCCAGTTGTTGGTTGGTCCGGCATCCTGTTTGGAAAGGCTGCAAATGAAGGTGCGGTCCTCGACGCGGGCCACATCGCTGGGGTCGGACCAGGCCAGGTAACTGTTGGGACGTTTCGCCTCGTTCAACTTCCGAAAGGTTCCGCTCTTCACCAGCAGGTTACAAAGGTTGTCGTACTCCTCATCGGAGCCGTCACACCAATGTATCGCATCGGGTTCGCACAACGCCGCAACTTCTTCGACCCACTTCCGCAACTGCTCGTTCTTTACCTCGTAACCCATACCACTTCCTCCTCATGTTTAAGTAAGTTTCATACCTAATAAAACCGGAAAGATCTTGGTCAAGATAGGTAGCATGATTGATTATACTGACGGTGTTAGCGCAGTATATCGATGGGAATTGCGGCGGAAGAAGGGCGGGCAAACGGCCATGATCAGGCTGGTTAGGGCAATGGCTGGGTTCTGGGTGAAAACCTCGGCAACCTTTTTCGGGCCCGCTTTCAACCCTGTGGCTACAGGTAAACACCGTTGAATTTTGCTGTCCTGCTTCCCCATGCAATAACATAAAAAATTTATCTGTACTAAATACCACAGGGATTATCAAAATGCAAAAGCGTTTTACTAAATAAATGCCATAGAGGATAAATCCGGTTTCGCCAGGCTTAACTGCCTGAACTGCCTTGCAGTTATCCGGTAGGTTGTAAAGGGGTGGCCCATCGCTTTTAGGCAGAATAAAGGAGCTGGCTGGAGACAACAAGGCGGCATAGCCATGGTCCTATCGGCCGGCAGCCTACCCCGACAGCCCCTCCCATTCCCCATACAGCTCCTCCAACCGGACGTTCAGGGCAACATGACGTTCGCCCGCCTCCGCGCCCCGCTGGGGGTCGTCGAAGAAGCCGGGCCCATTCATCTCCACCTCCAGGCGGGCGATCTCGGCCTCGGTGCGGGTAATCTCCGACTCCACGGCGGCCAACTGTTTCTGGCGCCCCTGCTCCTCCCGCTTGCGCTGTTTTTCCTCCTCGCGCCCCTTCTTGCGTTCTTCCCTGGTCATCTCGGGGAGCGGCAGCGGTGCGGCTGCACCTGAGTCGTCGGACACCCCCGGCGCAGCGACGGCGGCCCGCACGACGTTGGGAGATGCGGCGGCCGGCGGCTCGGACCGCTCCTTTTTCTCCCGATAATACTCGTAATCGCCGTAGTAATTGACCAGGGTGCCGCCATCGACCTCCACGATGCGGGTGGCCAGACCATTGACGAAATAGCGGTCGTGGGAGACGAACACTACCGTACCGTCGAAGGAGCGCAGGGCGTCCAGCAGCACCTCCTTGCTGAACAGGTCCAGGTGGTTGGTCGGTTCGTCCATCAGCAGCAGGTTGGACGGGCGCAGCAGCATCTTGGCCAGGGCCAGGCGGTTGCGCTCGCCGCCGGAGAGAACGCCGACCTTCTTGTGGATGTCGTCCCCCGAGAAGAGAAAGGCGCCCAGGATGTCCCGCAACCGGGGGACCATATCATAGGGGGCGTCGGCATAGAGCTCATCGTAGGCGGTGCGCGTGGCGTCCAGAACACTGACCTGGTCCTGGGCAAAGTAATCCATGACGAGGTTGTGCCCAAGGGTCCGTTCCCCCCCTTGGAATTCGGCGCCGGCCAGGACCGACATGAGGGTTGACTTGCCGGCCCCGTTATGCCCCACCAGTGCGACCCGCTCCCCTTTTTCGATAACGAGGTCCACCTGGTTGAGGACCGCATGGTCGCCGTAGGCCTTGGTCAGGCCCCTCAGTTCCATGACGGTCTTGCCGCTTTTGGGGGCGGGGGGGAAGTGGAAACGGATCTTTTTCCGCTCCGGCGGCAGCACGATCCGTTCGATCTTGTCCAACTGCTTGATGCGCGACTGCACCAGCGAGGCCTTGTTGGCCTGATAACGGAAACGGCGGATAAAGTCCTCGGACTTCTCGATCTCCTCGTCCTGACGGCGCTTGGCCTCCCGCAGGGCCGTGACCCGTTCATCCCGCTGCACGAGGTAGGTAGAGTAGCTGCAATGGTAGTCGGCGATGGTATGGTTCCAGACCTCACTGATCCGGCTACAGACCCGGTCCATGAAGAAACGGTCATGGGAGACCAGGACCACCGAACCGGGATAGGAACAGAGGTACTCCTCCAGCCAGTTGCGGGCCTCGATATCCAGGTGGTTGGTCGGCTCGTCCAGGAGCAGCACGTCCGGCTTCTGCAGGAGCAAACGGGCCAACGCGATGCGCATCTGCCAGCCGCCGGAGAACTCGCCGCAGTCCCGCTGCCAGTCCGACTGGGAAAACCCCAACCCCTTCAGCACCGTCCCGATCTCAGCCTCCATGGTGTAGCCGCCCCGGTGGCGGAACTGTTCCTGGAGATCTCCATAACGCTGGAGGGCCGCGGGATGTTCGGCGGCATCATGGGGGAGCCGCTCCAATTCCTGCCCCAGGCGGTGCAACTCATCCTCCATGGCCAGCAGTTCGGCAAGCGCCGTCCGCGCTTCATGGAACAGGGTGCGCCCGCTGGTGACGATGCCGTCCTGGGGCAGATAGGCGGCCTTTGCGCCCCGGGCAAGCTGGATCTCGCCCGAGGTGGGCTCGCTGAGTCCTGCAATGATCTTCATCAGGGTGGATTTGCCGGCGCCGTTCTCGCCTACCAGGGCGACCCGCTCACCCTTTTTCAGGTGCCAGGAAATGGCGGTAAAGAGCGGGTTGCCGGCAAAGTCTTTGGAGATATTTATGAGTTGAAGCATGGCATTGTTGTAGCACAACAGAGGCGTCATCGGCAAGTGACGCGCGTGGTCCGCGGGCATATTCGCCGGGGGAGCCCTGCAAATTTACATTCGCATTCCTGGCAATACGATGGTAAAGTTTACCATCCTTTCGTCCGCCCGACCGGCGGGACAATCGGCAAACATGGGGAGAATTGCGCTTCGGGCGCGGGTAGAGCCAGCCATGAACGGACCATCGCTTACAAAATTTTTTCTGGGACGCCAGCCGATCCTGAACATCCGTCAGGAGATCGTGGGATACGAGCTCCTCTTCCGTTCGACCGAGAAAAATTACAGCGAATTCGAAAGCCAGGACCAGGCCAGCATGAGCGTCATATCCAGCGCCATGGCCAACTTCGGCTTCCGCAATGTGCTGGGGGACAAGGATGGCTTCATCAACGTCACCCACGATGTGCTCTTCTCGGACATGGTCGAAGTCCTGCCTCCCAAGCAAACCATCCTGGAGCTGCTCGAGTCGGTGGCACTGACCGGCGCGGTCAAGGAGCGCTGCAGCGAACTCAAGGCCAAGAATTTCCGCATCGCCCTGGACGATCACATTTATTCCCCGGATCACCACGATCTGTATAGCTTCGTGGACATCGTCAAGATCGACCTCCTGGAGACCGATCCCGCCATCCTGCACGAGGCCGTCGCCGCGCTCCGCCAGTTTCCCCTCACGCTCCTGGCGGAACGGATAGAAACCCAGGAGCAGTTCCAGGACTGCCTCGAGCTGGGCTTCGAGCTCTTCCAGGGTTACTTCTTCGAACGGCCGGTGGTGCTCAAGCGCAAAGGGCTCGAACCTTCCAAGATGGCTATGCTGCGGCTGCTCGGCCACCTTAAGAGCGAAACGGATTTCGGCAAGATCGAGGAGGTATTCAGGGACCACCCGGAATTGTCGTACAACCTGCTGAAACTGGTAAACTCGGTGCATCTGGGGCTGCGGGAGAAGATCAAGAGTCTGCGGCACGCCATCATGCTGCTCGGGCTCGGCAAGCTGCGCCGCTGGGTCCAACTGGCCATCTTTGCCAGCGCCGACAGCCGCGGGGTCGACAACCCCCTGCTGGAGATGGCCGCCGTTCGGGGACGCCTGCTGGAGTACCTGGTCATGGAACGTTACCACCTGCCCCGGGGCAGCGAGCAGGTGGAGGCGGCCTTCATGCTCGGCATCCTGTCACTGGTCGATGTGCTTTTCGAGACCTCCGTGGAGGGGGTAGTGCGCGAATTGCAGTTGAACGACGAAATCTCCGCGGCGCTTATCAACCGCGAGGGGAAGTTGGGTGCCCTTCTGGCCCTGGCCGAGACCCTGGAACAGACCAACTTCGGCGAAGTCACCAACCTGACCGAAACCTGCGACATCCCCATCGCAACCCTGCTGACCGCCCAACTGGACGCCTTCAACTGGCGGACCAGCATCTCGGAAGACAAGGAACCTCCCCAGTAGCGCTCCCCCCTCAATCCGTTTCCAGTTTCAGGGCCGCGGCCGCATGCCGATAGACCTGAAGCGCCTCGTCGTTATACACGACGAAGACGACCCGTTCCAGCGCGGGATCGCACTCCGCGGCCTCCTTTGCCGCCGCCAGCGCGATCAGGGCCGCAGCCTTCATGGGGTAGCCGTACACTCCGCAACTGATGGCCGGAAACGCGATGCTCGCCAGCCCGCTCTTTGCGGCCACTTCAAAACAGCGCCTATAGGCGCTTCGCAGAAGATCCGGTTCCCCCTGGGCGCCGCCGCGCCAGACAGGGCCAACGGTATGGATGACATGGCGCGCAGCCAACCGGTAGCCTCTGGTAATCTTGGCATCCCCGGTCTCGCATCCCCCCAGGCCGGCGCATTCCGCCACCAGTCCCGGCCCGGCCGCCCGATGGATGGCGCCGTCCACCCCGCCGCCTCCCAGCAGGGTGTTGTTGGCGGCATTGACAATGGCGTCCACGGCCATATGCGTGAGGTCTCCCCGTATGATCTCGATTCGTGGGTTCATGGTCTTGCTCCCGGCAGGTGGGATATCGTTACCGGTAAGTATACCACACCGGCCCCATGGCGGAGGGGGATACCCCGGGATATCTTCATGGGAAGCCTCCCTCCCCATGAAAGGACGGCGGTTCATCTGCGTGCCCCCCCTGAAACAGGAACGGCCCGCAGGCGTTTACGCCGACGGGCCGCTCCTTCCTTGAACAGCGGCTCCATCACGCCAACGCCTGCCTGACCCGTTCCAGAAAACGTTCCGCCGTGAACGGCTTCTGGAGAAAATCAATTCCCTCTTCGAGCATCCCGTCGTGGACAAAGAGCTCATTGGCGTAACCGGAAATATACAACACCCTGAGCTTGGGTAGGGATTCATGCAAACAGCCGTACAGATCCCTGCCGTTCATCTCCGGCATGACCACATCGGTTACCAGCAGGTCGATGATGGACCTGTTCTGCCGGGCAAGTTCCCGGGCCGCGGCGGGATGGTCCGCCACAAGCACGCGATAGCCCGATGACTCCAGCAACTCCACCGCCATCTCCCGGACCATGTCGTTGTCCTCCACAACCATGATGCTCCCGCCGCGTGGCGTACCGGGCGCCACCGTCGGTGCAACGGGCTCCAGCTCCTTTATGGCCGTTTCATGGTGGCCGAGCGGCAGATAGAGGCAGAAGGTCGTCCCTTCCCCACTGCCGCTTCTCACGGTGATATACCCTTCGTGCTGCTTGATGATGCCGTAGACCGTAGCCAGGCCGAGCCCTGTCCCATGCCCCATCTGCTTGGTGGTGAAAAACGGCTCGAAGATGTGCACCAGGGTTTTGTCATCCATGCCGCAGCCATTGTCGCTGAAGGCCAGCAAGGCATAGGGACCGGGCCGCATGCCGGGATGCAGGCGGGCGTACTCGTTGTCCAGCACCACATGGCCGGTTTCGACGATGATGGTGCCGTTCCCCGTAATCGCATCCTGGGCATTGACCGCCAGATTGAGCAGGACCTGCTCGATCTGGCCGCGATCCGCCAGGATGACGACCTTTCCCGGCGCCAGACGGATATCGATGGAGACACTCTCCCGAATGGTGCGGCGCAGGATATCCTGGAACATGCGGACGATCCCGTTCAGGTCCACCGGCTGGATCGTGAGCATCTGCTTGCGCCCGAAGCTGAGAAGCTGCTGGGTCAGATCCCGCGCCTTGCAGGCCGCCAAGATAATCCCCTGGGTCTTGCCCCTCAGGGGGTCGTCCTTGGCCAGTTTGTTCTGCATCATTTCGGCATAGACGAGTATGGGGGTCAGGAGGTTGTTGAAGTCATGGGCGATCCCGCCGGCCAACTGCCCGATGGCCTCGATCTTCTGCACATGGTGCAGTTGCACCTCAAGATGGTTCCGCCGTTCCTCGATCTTGAAGCGTCCGATGGCGATGCTGGCGAGATGTGCGGCGGTCTCGATCATCCGGATCTCGAATTGATCCGGTGTCCGTGGCTCCCGGTAGTACATGGCAACGGTACCGAGCAACTCATCCTCCGACGAAAACACCGGTTCCGCCCAACAGGCGCGCAGGCCCGCTTCCCGGGCGGGGATGAAGTCTCTCCACGAGGGGTGTGCCGCCAGATCATCCACGATCATCCGCCGGTATCGGCGGCCATCCGCCCCGCTGGACAGCAACCACTGACCGGGCCGTTGCCCGTCAACGGCCTGGTTATAGAAATCGGGGAGGCTCGGGGCGACGCCACGGCGGAGGTGTTGTTCATCCTCATCCAGCAGGAGTATGGAGCAGAGTGCGCCTCTGCACTCCTGCTCCACAAAACCGACAATATGGAGCAGGAGGTCCGCCAGACCGGCGCCGGTCGCCATCTCTTCCAGGATGCGCAGCCTGGTATGCTCGCGCAGTTCGTTGCGCTTGCGCTCACTGATATCCCTGACGATGCTGAGGATCAGGCCCTTCCCATCATCCGTCATGGCCCGGGCATGGATTTCCACCGGCAGGACCGCTCCACCTTTGACAAGGTAGGCCGACTCGAAGATCGCTTCGCCGCGTTCCAGGGTCGTGGCGGTGTGGACATCAGTACAGGCCACAAATTCCGGGGTCTGTAGGTCACGGAGGTTCTTGCGCAGCAGTTCGTCCTGGGTAAAGCCGGTCATGTGGCACAGGGTAGTGTTGACGTGCAGCAGATGCCCCTCGCTATCCGTCAACAGGATCGCGTCGTTGGCGGCATCGATTTGCGCCGCCTTGAGCCGGACCTGTTCCTGTTCCTCCCGCAGGGAGTTCTGCGTCCCCTGCAGCCGGTCGAGGTAATTCAGCAACAGGTGCATCAGCAGGAGGATGGTGAGGCTGAGGCCGGCCAGGATGGTTGCCTGAAAAACGGCTTTCTGCCGCCAGGAATCCAGGAAGTCGCCCTGGTGCAGGGAGACAACAGCCACGACGGGAAAGCGGGAAATCCGATAGTATGAAATAATGCGGGGGATGGTATCCTGGGGACTCTGAGAGCCGCGAAAGGTTCCTGCCGGGGCATGGGGAAGGTAGCGCCGGAAGAGAGCGGACTGTCGGAAATCGGTCGTATAGGCATTTTCGGCAAACGGCTCGTTCACCAGCGGTGCCCCGTCGGTTCGGATCAGAAGCACCTTGCCGCGCGGCCCGAGGCTCGTCGAGGTATAAAAGCGATGGAAGTAATCGATCTCGAAAGCCGCCGCCACCAGCCCGGAGAAGCTGCCGTCCGCCGCAACGAGCGGCCGTGTCATGGTGAAACGCCAGCAATTGCTCAGCCGGCTCACGAGCGGTCTGCTGAAAAAGAGCCCGGCGTGGGGATTGCCCCTGCCGGAAAGAAAATAGTCGCGGTCGGCAACGTTGATCTGCCGGGAAGGGAACTCCAGGGAATTGACCGCCATGACCCCGTTGCGGTTGACGATGAAGATCGCGCCGATCTGGGGGGTGTCGCCTCCCTGGCGCCTGATGAGGTGGAACAGGGTGCGTTGATCGACCCGCTCCACCCCCCCGCGCTGATCGATCTCGCTGGCGATATCCTGCAAGGCGCGGTCCGCCTCGGCAAAGGCGCTGCCGGCATGTTCTCCGAGGGCGCGGGCATACCCCTCGGACTGTTTTTCGGCAGCATTGACGATGGCGTGGCGTTCGGAAACCATGTGCCAGGCCGAGATAGCGATAACAACCACCAGCAGCAGCCCGACGATAAACCTGACGCGTGTCTTGAACTGAGTGATGGTAAGTGCGGACCGTTGCCTCACGGGGGTGCTCCAGGGCATTTTATTACTTAATTCCAATAATGCAAACTTTGTATACTAACTCAAACTCGCAACGTCTGCCAGCAATAAAAGCCTTATTGGAACACCCCCGCAACGGAATCCTATTCCTTGATCTGCCCCTGAATGCCGATGGTAACCTCTTTGTAGGGTATCTGCTTGCCGCTGGCGGCGATGGCCTGCCGGGCAGCTACGGCGATCCCCCCGCAGCAGGGCACCTCCATCTTCAGCACCGTGACGCTCTTGATATCGGAACGGATAAAGAGTTCGGTCAGCTTCTGCTGGTAGAACTGGTTGTCGTCCAGTTTGGGGCAGCCCATGACAACGGCGCGCCCCTTGAGGAAATCCTCGTGGTAGCCGGCATAGGCCACCGGCACGCAGTCGGCCGTGATCAGCAGGTCGGCGTCCTGAAAATAGGGGGCGCTGGTGGAGACCAGGTGCAGTTGCACCGGCCACTGGGCCAGTTGGCTCTGGCGGCTGCCGGTGGGTTCTGAAGCGGCCGCCTCCTGCGGACGGGCGAAGCTCATGGCGCGGGAGCCGGGGCACCCGCCGCCGTGGTGAGGAGCCGGTGCCGGTGCGGCGTGATGATGCGGCGCAGGTTTCCCGTGGGTTGCCAGGTGCTGCTCAACGGCCGCTTCATCGAATCCGTCGGCCTCCCGTTCTTCAACGGTAATGGCGTCACGCGGGCACTCGCCCAGGCAGGCACCCAGGCCGTCGCACAGGTTGTCCGCCGAAAGGCGCGCCTTGCCGTCAACGATCTTTATGGCCCCTTCGGCGCAGGAGGGGACGCACAACCCGCAGCCGTCACATTTTTCCTGATCTATCTTTACGATCTTTCTCAACATGTTTTTCTCCTTTTTTCAGAATGTTCGTATTTTTTTGATTCGGCCTTTATCTCTGTGTTCCTCTGTGTCTCTGTGGCAGGTTATGACTCTCGATTTCAGAAGAAATAATGCCAGAGGTAATCAAGCCGCCCTCGCAACAGCAGTTTCTTCCCGGAATAGGCCATGATCTCCTTCACCTTTGCCCGGTTTGCCTCGTTGTAACAATGAATCCGGCACCGTTTACAGGTCGGCTTCTCCGCCTCCAGGGGGCATTTCAGCCGCCGGGCGACGGCATAGGCCATAAATTCGGCGCATTCTGCGCACAGGGTGTGCTCTCCCACCCCTTCCGGAAGGCAAAACCGCGAATGTCCGCCGGCCCCATGCTTGCCGGTGCAGTAGACCTCCACAAACCTGCCGATCAGCCTGATATCCTTTTTCTGCTGCTTTGTAAGCGCTTCCATGATTGTCATCATGCCCCCTTATCCCGGAATCTTACATGACAAAGGTCAAATAAACTCCTTTTGCGGGCCGGCTCCATTTTTTCCTTTGCCTCTCCCCCCGGATTGCAGGTAATATGACCCGATTTCATCACTACCGGATTGCGAATTTAGAGTCTATAGACCCCATGGCAGAGCAAAGAAAAGAAAAACTTACCAAAGAACTACAGGGGATGGCGCTCACCACGGTCGGCGTCTTCATCCTGCTGGCGTTTGTGACCTTCAACGCCGGCGATGTCTCCTTCAACAGCTACTCCAACGAGGGTACCGTCCATAACCTGGGGGGGCGTCTGGGCGCCCAGGTGGCCGACCTGTTCTTCATCTGCTTCGGCCTGGCCTCCTACCTGGTCCCCCTGGCCCTCCTGTACATGGCCTACACCCTGTTCCGCTTCAAAGAGATCCGCCTGCGTTCCTACAAGCTTTTGGCGTTTTTCGGATTGATGTTCACCCTTTCCGTCCTGTTCGCCTTCTTCCGGGACAAGACCATGTTCCTGGGTCAGCAGGTGCCCACCGGCGGCGCCGTGGGGGTGATCGCCGCCCGCCAGCTCCGGGCAACGGTCGGCGTAACCGGCTCCATGCTCCTGCTGCTGCCGCTCCTGGCGGCCTCGATCATGATCCTGTCGCGCTTCTCCTTCATCCTCTTTGCCGGGTGGTGGCTGGAAACCCTCAAGCACAAATGGCTCGCCTGGCAGGAACGCCGCGCCCACGGGCTCAAGGAGCGCCAGCGGGAAAAGGCCAAGCAGGAGGGGATGCCGGTTGCCGCGGCAGCGGCCGGGCCGGTCATCAAACCGGCAACTCCGCCGCCGGTCCAGGCCAATGTGTTCAAAAAAGAGAAGGCCAGGAAAAAGGAAGCCGAAAAGAGCGCCTCGGTCCAGGAATCCTTCGAGTTCATCAAGGCCGACGGCGACTTCCTTACCCCCCCCTTCTCCCTGCTGGACAATCCTCCGGTCACCGAGAAGAAGCTGGATCGGGACGCCCTGACCATGAACGCCCGGCTTTTGGAAAAGAAACTCAAGGACTACGGCATCGACGGCGAGGTGGTGGAGATCTGCCCCGGTCCGGTCATCACCATGTACGAGTTTTCCCCCGCCCCCGGCATCAAGATCAGCCGGATCGCCGGACTGGCCGATGACCTTACCATGGCGTTGCAGGCCATGTCGATCCGGATCGTGGCCCCCATTCCCGGCAAGGGGGTGGTGGGGATCGAGGTCCCCAACCGCGACCGGGACATGGTCTTCCTGCGGGAAATCTTCAACTGCGAGGAGTTTCACCACAACAAGATGAAGCTCCCCCTGGCCTTGGGCAAGGACATCGCCGGCATCCCGGTGGTCACGGACCTGGGCAAGGCGCCGCATCTGCTGGTGGCCGGCTCCACCGGATCGGGCAAGTCGGTCTCCATCAACACCATGATCCTCTCCCTGCTCTACACCGCCACGCCTCAGGATGTGCGCATGATCATGGTCGATCCCAAGATGCTGGAATTTTCCATGTACGAGGGCATCCCCCACCTGCTGCTGCCGGTGGTGACCGAGCCCAAGAAGGCCTCTCTGGCCCTGAAATGGGCGGTCAACGAGATGGAGCGCCGCTACAAACTGATGGCCAACAAGGGCGTGCGCAACATCGAGTCCTACAACAAGAAGCTGGCCGGGGAGGCCTTGGAGCAGGAAGAGTTGAGCGCCATCCCCGAGGCCGAGATCATCGAAGATCTGGAAGAGATCGTCGAGGAGGGTGAGGCGGTTGTCGATCCGATTCCTTTTGCCGTGGACGCCGAGGAGGAGTTGGAACACAGCCATCTCCCTTACATCGTGGTCATCGTGGACGAGTTGGCCGACCTGATGATGGTGGCCGGCCGCGAGGTGGAGGAGCACATCGCCCGCCTGGCCCAGAAGGCCCGCGCCTCGGGCATTCACCTGATCCTGGCGACCCAGCGCCCGTCGGTGGACGTCATCACCGGCCTGATCAAGGCCAACCTGCCGTCGCGCATCTCCTTCCAGGTGTCGTCCAAGGTCGATTCGCGCACCATCCTGGACTGCAACGGAGCCGAGAGCCTCCTGGGGGCCGGCGACATGCTCTACATGCCGCCCGGCACCTCCAAGCTGCAACGCATCCACGGCGCCTTTGTCTCCGACGCCGAGGTCCAGCGGGTGGTGGATTTCCTCAAGAAGCAGGGCAAACCGGTCTACGAGAAATCGATCCTGGAGATGAAGGATACGGACGAGAAGGGGAGCGACGGGGAGGAAGAGGAACAGGACGAGCGCTGGGAGGATGCTCTGCGGCTGGTGGCCGAGACCAAACAGGCCAGCATCTCCATGGTCCAACGCCGTCTGCGCATCGGCTACAACCGGGCTGCGCGCATCATCGAGATGATGGAACGGGAAGGCATGGTCGCCCTCAGCGACGGCACCAGCAAACCCCGGGAGATCTACACGGACATCATCAATGCCTACCTGAATTCCCAGCTGACGCGGTGAGGTGAAACCAATGAGTTCGCTACGGGCAGCCGCTATCCAGTTCAACGTCAGGCAGGGTGCAGTGGACGCCAACCTGGCCCATGTCCGGGAGGCCCTGCGACGCGCCGCCGCACAGGGTGCCAACCTGGTTGTGCTGCCGGAGATGTGGTCCAGCGGCTTCGCCTACAAGAGCCTCAACGAACTGGCCCAGCGTACCGCCGGGATCGTCGAGGAGTTGTTGGCCCTGTCGCGGGATCTGAAACTGGTGATCGTCGGCAGCATGCCCGAACCCAACGGGGACAAGGTGTTCAACACCGTATTCCTGGCCGACAACGGCACCCTGGCCGGGGTCTACCGCAAGATCCACCTCTTCTCCCTTTTGGGGGAGGATCGCGCCTTTTCCGGCGGCAACCGCTGGCTGGTGGCCGAGACCTCCGTAGGCAAGGTCGGCGTGATCATCTGCTACGACCTGCGGTTCCCCGAGCTTTCCCGCCGGCTGGCCGTGGAAGGGGCCCAAGTGATCTGCATTCCGGCCCAGTGGCCCCGCCCCCGGGAGGAACACTGGCGCACGCTACTCCGCGCCCGGGCCATCGAAAACCAGCTCTTCGTGGTGGCCTGCAACGCCTGCGGCCCCATCGGCAAGCTGGAGCTCTTCGGCATGAGCATGGTCATTGATCCCAAGGGTGAGGTGCTGGCCGAGGCGGGCGACGGTGAGAGCGAAATCGTAGCCGACCTGGACATGCAGGCCATGGCGGACTGGCGGGCTCAGATACCCTGCTTCAACGATCGCCGGCCCGAGTACTACTGATGCAAACAAAAAGTCCGCCACAGAGACACGGAGACACAGAGAAAAGCATTAAGATCACGAACTCAGGGCTTGTACCAAATTTTATTTCTTTTGTTTTTTCTCTATGTTCCTCCGTGTCTCTGTGTCTCTGTGGCAGATTCTAAAGATTCTAGAATTCTATCCATACCGGGAGTCAGAGATATGTCCGTAGCAGAGCAGATGGCCGTCATTAAGCGCGGCGCCGTGGAAATCCTTGTTGAAAAGGAACTGGAAGAAAAGCTGGAGAAGTCCCTCAAAACCGGGGTTCCCCTGAAGATCAAGGCCGGCTTCGACCCGACCGCCCCGGACCTGCACCTGGGCCATACCGTGTTGATCCAGAAGCTGCGCCAGTTCCAGCAACTGGGGCATGAGGTCAACTTCCTCATCGGCGACTTCACCGGCATGATCGGCGACCCCACCGGCAAATCCGTGACCCGCAAGGTTCTGACCCGCGAAGATGTGCTCAGGAACGCCGAAACCTACAAGGAGCAGGTCTTCAAGATCCTCGACCCGGCCAAGACCAAGGTGGTTTTCAACTCCGAGTGGCTCAACAAACTGGACGCCGGCGGCATGATCGGCCTGGCCTCCAAATACACCGTGGCCCGCATGCTGGAGCGGGACGACTTCAACAAGCGCTTCACCAGCCAGCAGCCGATCAGCATCCACGAGTTCCTCTACCCCCTGATCCAAGGGTACGATTCGGTGGCGCTCCACTCGGACGTGGAGCTGGGCGGCACCGACCAGAAGTTCAACCTGCTCATGGGGCGCGAACTGCAGCGGGAGTGGGGCCAGCCGCCCCAGTGCATCCTGACCATGCCGCTCCTGGAAGGGCTGGACGGGGTCAACAAGATGTCCAAGTCCCTGGGCAACTACATCGGCATCAGCGAGGCCCCCGACGAGATCTTCGGCAAGGTCATGTCCATCTCCGACGACCTGATGCTGCGCTACTACGAACTGCTCTCCGACATGCCGCTGGCCGAACTGGAACGACTGAAGGCCGGGCTGGAGGATCATTCCGTCCACCCCATGGCGGCCAAGAAGGCCTTGGGACGCGAGATCGTCTCCCGTTTCCACGGTGCCGGGGCCGGCGAGGCCGCGGAGGAAAATTTCGTCAAACGTTTCAAGGAGAACGAGATCCCGGACGAGATGCCCCAGGTCGGCTACCCCCTGGCCGACGGCCCGGTACTCCTGGCCCGTGCCATGACAGAGGCCGGCCTGACCAAGTCCAACGGCGAGGGGAGGCGTTCCATCGACCAGGGAGGGGTCAAGCTGAACGGCGAAAAGGTCAGCGACACTAACCTGGAGCTGGCCAGCGCCGGCGAGTACATCGTCCAGATCGGCAAGCGCAGGTTTGCCAGGATCGTGATCGCCTGAACTATTTCCCAGGCCTGGCCGCAAGCGGCTTCATGGGAAGTTATCATGCGCTCCCCTGTCTCCGGCGTGGTAGAATAAGCAGGAGATGATGAGATCGTGAAAGGGGGTGCACCTATGACCACACGCAAGGAAAAAGATACCCTCGGCGAGATGGAAATCCCCGCCGAGGCGTATTACGGTGCCCAGACGGCACGGGCGGTACGCAACTTCCCCATCTCCGGCCTGAAGCCCCATCCCGCCTTTGTGTGGGCCACGGTGGCCATCAAGAGGGCGGCGGCCAAGGCCAACATGGCCGGCGGCAGGCTCCCTGCCGAGATCGGCGATGCCATCGTGGCGGCAGCCGACGAGGCGTTGGCCGGCAAATTCGACGCGCAGTTCGTGGTCGATCCCTTCCAGGCGGGGGCCGGCACCTCCCACAACATGAACATCAACGAGGTCCTGGCCAACCGGGCCCTGGAGCTTCTGGGCAGGGAGCGGGGAGACTTCTCCACCCTGCACCCCAACGACCATGTCAACATGGCCCAGTCCACCAACGACGTGATCCCCACCGCCATCCGCCTGGCAGCGCTCAAAATGCTCGATCCGCTGTTGGAGGTCCTGGAGGGTTTGGAGAAGGCCTTGGCCGACAAGGCCCGGGAGTTTGACCCGATCCTCAAATCGGGGCGCACCCACCTGCAGGATGCGGTACCGATCCGCCTGGGACAGGAGTTCGGCGCCTATGCCGAGGCCGTGCGTCGGAGCCGCGAGGGGTTGGAGGGATGCCTTCCGGCGCTTTTGGCAGTGGGCATCGGCGGCACCGCCGTGGGCACCGGCCTGAATGCCGAACCGGACTACCGCAAACGCATGGTGGAGGAGTTGGCCGCTGCAACCGGTTTTCCGGTCATTGCCAGCGGCAACCTGTTCGAGGCCATGCAGAACATGGACCCCTTCCTGGCACTCTCTGCGGCCCTGCGGGGGACGGCGGTCGCCATCGGCCGCATCGCCAACGACCTGCGCCTCCTCGCCTCCGGGCCGCGCACCGGCCTGGACGAGATCCGTCTGCCGGCGGTCCAGCCCGGTTCCTCGATCATGCCGGGGAAGATCAACCCCTCCATGGCCGAGATGATCAACATGGTCTGCTTCCAGGTGATCGGGTGCGACCAGGCGGTCATGTTGGCGGCCCAGGCCGGACAGTTGGAGTTGAACGTGATGATGCCGCTGATCGCCTACAATGTGCTGTTCGCCATGGAACTGCTCACAAACGGCGTGCGCAAATTCACCGAATCGTGCATACTGGGAATACAGGCCAATGCGGAACGCTGCCGCCGCTATCTGGAGGAATCTTTGGGGCTGGTGACGGTGCTGGCGCCGTACATCGGTTACAACGCCGCGGCCGACGTGGCCAAGGAATCGGTGGCGACCGGCAAGTCCATCCGGCAGATCGTGCTGGAACGCGGCCTGATGCTGGAAACGGAACTGGAAGCGGTCATGAAGCCGGAACACCTGACCGAACCGGGGTTGCCGTTACGTTGATACCACTTGAGCAGGGGAACACAGGGCTGATAAACGGTTTTACAGGGATGTGCAGAATGAAGGCCCCTCCATCATGCCTCCCTGGTGACTCGGTTTTCACGACTTTGTGTCATTACACATACCAAAAAGGAGAACAGCGATGAAAGCAGAAGTCGAAAAGGTACTTGAAATGGTGCGGCCCGGCCTGCAGGCCGATGGCGGCGATGTGGAACTGGTGGAGGTGACCGACGATGGCGTCGTCAAGGTTCGTCTGAAGGGTGCCTGCGGCAGTTGCCCCATGTCCACCATGACCCTCAAGATGGGCATCGAGCGGGCCGTGAAGGAGCAGGTCCCCGGCGTCAAGGAAGTGGTGCAGGTATAAGCTTGCTAACCATGACTCGCTTGCGGGGGAAACGGTCTGCCGTTTCCCCCGCAGTGCGTTGAAAGCGCCGAAGAGGGGTCAAGCCCGGCGATAGGAAACGATCAGCACCGCCAGCAGAATCACCCCGCCTCCGACAAAGAACGACAGCGACAGATGTTCCCCCAGCACCAGCCACCCCAGGAGCGCCCCCACCACCGGCTGCAGAAAGAAGAAGACCGAACCGGAGCCGGCCTCCACCAGACTCATCCCCTTGTTCCAGAGATAGAAGGCCCCTGCAGTGGAAACAACCCCCAGGTAGAGCACCGCCCCCCAGAGCACGGGATTACCCAACCCGCTGACCGGCAGGAAGCGCCATTCGATGACCATCGCCGGGGTCGTCATCAAAGTGGCCCAGAAAATGGCCCCGGTGGTGATGACCAGAGGGGACAGGCTGGCCGAGAATTTCCGGGCCAGGACCGACAGGAGCGCCCAGGTGACGGCGGCGCCGATCAGGGCCAGATTGCCGGCCAGTACCCGGCTGCCGGTGGCGGTAGTGTCCCACCCCACAACGATGATGACCCCGATGCTCGCCAGCAGCACCGAAAACAGCTTGCGGGGGATCAGGCGTTCCCCCAGCATGAGCCAGGCAAAGAGCAGGATAAAGACCGGGCTGGCGGAGGTGAGGATCGCCCCGTTGTGGGCCGAGGAGAGGCGCGTCCCGATGAACTGCAGGCCGACCGAGACGAAGTAGCCCACAAAGCCTACGGCGATAAAGGCGCGATGGTCACTGCGGGTCAGTGGGACGGTCTTTTGACGCGCGGCCAGCGGGTAGAGTGTGATAAAGGCGGTGACGTACCGCAGCCAGAGCAGGGTGAAGGGGGGGATGAAATCGAGGGTATATTTGCTGACCACGTACATGCCGCCCCAGATGGAGGCCGCAGCAGCCAGGGCGCAGTACCCGCGCATGGTCTGACGTTCGCTTGTATGCATGCTGTCCTTTTCCGATGGAGAGAGGTGATCCTGCCGAAGAGAGTATTCGTGTGTATATCACACAATTTTTCCTTTAAATTAAACAAAATGTAACAGATCGCACAATTCGCTTGCAGGCGTACTGTTTACCGTGATAAAAAACAATGCTTTTTTTCTTTGTAAAAGGCACCTGTTTTCATACACTTTTACGCATAATCACGGGATATCCTGCATGTTCCTGCAACAACTCATCAACGGCATTGCCCTGGGCTCCACCTACGCCCTGATCGCCCTGGGTTACACCATGGTGTACGGCATCATTGCCCTGATCAATTTCGCCCACGGCGAGATCTTCATGGCCGGGGCGTTCGTCGGCCTCCTCATGGTGGGCGTCTTCAAGCTCAATATCTTCCTGGCCATGGCCTGCGCCATGATCTTCTGCATGATCATGGGGGTCGTCATCGAGTTCATCGCCTACCGCCCCCTGCGCAAGTCGTCCCGGCTCTCGGCGTTCATCTCCGCCATCGGCGTCTCCACCTTCCTCTCCTCCCTGGCCCTGATGGTCTTCGGCGCCAACGCCAAGGGCTTTCCCGATCAGGCATTTCCCTCGCACCAGATCAGCATCGGAGACGCGGACATTTCGACCCTGCAACTCCTGATCATCGGCGTGTCGGCGGTGCTGATGATCAGCCTGGAGTTCATCGTTCAGAAGACCAAGGTCGGCAAGGCCATGCGGGCCACCTCCGAAGACTACAACACCGCGGCCCTCATGGGGGTCAACGTCAACTTCGTCATCTCCTTCACCTTTGCCCTCGGTTCGGCCCTGGCCGCCGCCGGCGGCGTGCTGGTGGGGATGCTCTTTAACGCCGTTTCCTTCAACATGGGCCTGATGGCCGGCCTGAAAGCCTTTGCCGCCGCCGTCCTGGGAGGTATCGGCTCCATACCGGGGGCCATGCTGGGCGGCCTCCTCCTGGGCGTGACCGAGGTATTCGGGGTGGCCATCGGCTACTCCTCCTACCGCGACGCCATCGCCTTCGCCATTCTCGTATTGGTGCTGCTGGTCCGGCCCACCGGGCTCCTGGGCCGCAAGATCCTGAAGAAGGTCTGAACATGCTGCAAGGCTTTGTCAATTCCATCGACCCCTATTTCCTGCAGATTCTGGTCAACATCGGCATCGGGATCATCCTGGCGCTGGGTCTCAACATCATCACCGGACTGACCGGCCAGTTGTCACTGGGGCATGCCGCCTTCATGAGCGTCGGCGCCTTCGCGGGCGCGCTCCTGACCCTCAAGGTCGGCACCCCGTTCTACCTTACCCTCATCCTGAGCGGCCTCTTCACCGCCGCCGTGGCCGCCCTGATCGGCTGGCCGATCCTGCGGCTGACCGGCGACTACCTGGCCATCTGCACCCTGGGTTTTGCCGAGATCGTCAAGGTGGTCTTCCTCAACCTGGAGATCACCAACAAGGCCCTGGGCCTGACCGTCCCACCCCCACAATCCGCGTTGCCCATGCCGGTGATCGTACTGATCGTCGCCATTTTGACCATCATCGCCTCGACCTTCATCCAGAATTCCCGCTTCGGCAGGGCCCTCAAGGCGATCCGGGACGACGAGATCGCGGCGGAATCCATGGGTATCAACATCGCCCGCTACAAGGTCCAGGCCTTTGCGGTCAGCGCCTTCATGGCCGGGACCGGCGGCTGCCTCTACGCCCATTTCCTGGGGTACATCAACCCGTCCGACTTCGGCTTTCTCAAGTCCGTGGACATGCTCAGCATGATCGTCCTGGGCGGCCTGGGAAGCATCCCGGGCGCGGTCTTCGGCGCTTCCATCCTCTCCGCGGCCCCCGAATTCCTGCGGTTCATGTCCCAGTACCGCATGATGGTCTACGGCGCCCTCATGGTCTTCTTGATGGTCTTCCGCCCCAACGGGCTCCTGGGGGGCATCAACTTCACCGACCTGGTGCTGCGCAAGCTGGGGGTGAGGCCGCGCGGCGCGGTTCGCACCTTGGAGGAGAAACACTGATGGCGCTGCTCAAACTTGATAACGCCACCATCCGTTTCGGTGGCCTGGTTGCGGTAAACGGCGTCAACCTGGATGTGGAAGAGGGGGAGATCATGGCCCTGATCGGCCCCAACGGCGCCGGCAAGAGCACCATCTTCAACCTCATCACCGGCATCTACCCCCCCACGGAGGGGGGCATCAGCTTCAAGGGCAAAAGCATCGCCGGACTGCAACCCCACATCATCGCAGGCGGAGGCATCGGCCGCACCTTCCAGAACATCCGCCTGTTCAACGAACTCACCGTCCTGGAAAACGTCCTGATCGGCGCCCATACCAGGGGAAGCTGGAACCTGACCGGCGCGCTGCTCAAACTGCTCCCCCCGGTGCGCCGGGAAGAGGGGCGGCTCCTGGAACTGGCCATACGCTGCCTCTCCCAGGTGGACCTGGCCCACAAGGCCTACGAACTGGCCTGCAACCTCCCCTACGGCGAACAGCGCCGCCTGGAGATCGCCCGGGCCCTGGCCATCGAACCGGCCCTGATCCTGCTGGACGAGCCGGCAGCCGGCATGAACCCCCAGGAGAAGCAGACCCTCCTGACGATGGTGCGCAACATCCGCGCCTCCGGGGTGACCGTCTTTCTGGTGGAGCACGACATGAAATTCGTCATGGGGCTCTCGGACCGCATCGCGGTCCTGGATTACGGCGTCAAGATCGCCGACGGCCGTCCCGAGGAGGTCCGGGCCAACCCGGCCGTCATCGAGGCCTACCTGGGGAAAGGAGCCACGAACTGATGCTGTCGGTCGAGAACCTTTCCGTCAACTACGGCGCCATCCGCGCCCTGCACGACGTCTCCTGCCGCGTGGAACAGGGGGAGATCGTCGCCCTCATCGGCGCCAACGGCGCCGGCAAGACCACCATACTCAACACCATCTCCGGCATCGTCCCCTCCATGGGCGGCGTCATCGCCTTTGAAGGCACGGAGATCACCCACATGGCCCCGCACCTGATCGTGCGCAAGGGGATCTGCCAGGTCCCGGAAGGGCGCCGCGTCTTCGCCCGCATGAGCGTACAGGAAAACCTGGAGATGGGCGGCTTCATCCTCTCCGGCAAGCAGGAGGTCGCCCAGGGGATCGAGCGCGCCTTCACCCTGTTCCCCCGCCTGGCCGAACGCCGCAAGCAACCGGCCCGCACCCTCTCCGGTGGCGAACAGCAGATGCTGGCCATGGGGCGGGCGCTCATGTCCAACCCGCGCCTGCTGCTCCTGGACGAGCCCTCCATGGGGCTAGCCCCCATGCTGGTGGAGAAGATCTTCGAGATCGTGGTGGAGATCAACAAATCCGGCACCACCATCATGCTGGTAGAGCAGAACGCCTCCATGGCCCTGTCCATCGCCCACCGCGCCTATGTGCTGGAAACCGGTGAGGTGGTCCTGTCCGGCGACGCCGGGGAGCTGGCACGCAACCCCGAGGTCAGGAAAGCCTACCTGGGGGAATAAGCGCCCCTTGCCCTATGTATCGTGACGCCCTGCCGGGAAACCGGTGGGGCGTTTTTTGTTTGGGGGATCACCCCACCCCGGCCTCTTCACCACCCAACCGGGCTCTTCAAACCAACAAAGCCCCTCCGATCCAGAGGGGCTTTGTTGTGCAATCCGCACCAAACCCGGTATATTCCCCGATGCAGCGGCAGCATCTGGTCTTTTCGGTTAGTCGATTCCGTAGATCAGGCTCACGCGCCCGCATTGAAGCTGCTGAACCTTCCGAAGTTCAAGCCCACGACAACGTTCCGTCGTCGCAAAGAGCCCCTTCCCCTCACCGGCGATCAGCGGATAAATAATAAGCCGGAGTTCATCCACGAGTCCGGCATCGATAAGGCTCGCCGTTGTTCGAGCACCCCCAATGAGATAAATGTCCTTGCCAGACCGTTGCTTGAGAGCAGCGATTTCCTCCAGTCCCCGAATGAAGCTCGTGTTTGGCCAGAGCGCCGAAGTCAGGGTGCGCGATAGCACATAATGCGGGGTCTGCGCAATGAAGCGTGCCCATTCAAGCTCAGCAGGTGTCGGCGGGTTGCCAGTGATCCATGCAGGCTTGTCCGGCTCATTCTGTATCCCGGTCCAATACTGCTCGTAGCCGGGGTACATACCTCCCCCCAGCAAGCACGCATCTACTTCAGGCATCACGCCGTAGTCATCCGACCATGCTTCTACCCACTCCGCATAGCCCTGAGGCCCCTCGAACTTCCCATCAACAGTAATTTTCATTCCAGAGATTAATTTACGCATGGTAGTAACCTCCATGCTTTATGATAGCAAATTGCTTTTTCACCATCAAGCGCTCAACGCTTGCACCTTTTCATGGGCTGAAATCGGGACATCCATGTGCCGTCTTCGGGGCTGTCACCCCGGTGCGGCAGATTGAGGTAGTGCCAACCCACCAAAAATAAAACATCTTGACTTTGCCGTTTTGTTCCTCTTATGATGACCCATATCCAAAAGGCAACGAAGAGGAGTAGTAGTCGTTTCAGGCTTCCCAGAGAGCCGGTGGTTGGTGCGAACCGGTAAGCGTGATCGATGAACTCGCCTCAGAGCCGTTTCGGTGAACCTCTGGCTAGCCGAAGCCGTCCTCCCGCGTGAAGGGTGAATCGAGGCCTGATACAGATCATCGTGTCGGGTGAAAAGGGTGGTACCGCGAATGTGCTTATAAAGCCTTCGCCCCTGTTTGGGGCGGAGGCTTTTTTTATTTTTGATCACCATACCACGACGCCGGAATTCTACCCCCGGCAGAGCGAAAGCGCCGAAAAGGGGATATACTTGCCCCAGGGCTTTCGACGAACGAACGGCGTTGTGTACAACCAGGAAAGGAGCGTAGCGAGACATGGCAAAGGCACCGACGAAAAAACAGAAGCAGGACGACCGGCAACTCATCAGGGTTTTTGACACCACGCTGCGGGACGGCGAACAGGCCCCCGGCAACAGCATGAATATCGAAGAAAAACTGCGGGTGGCAAAACAGCTCCAGAAGATGAACGTGGACGTGATCGAGGCCGGCTTCCCCATTGCTTCCGAAGGCGATTTCGAGGCGGTCAAGCTGGTGGCCCAGCAGATCAAGGGACCCCAGATCGCCGGTCTGTGCCGCGCCGGCGACAAGGATATCGACCGGGCCTGGGAGGCGCTGAAATACGCCGGTGACAAAGGGCGCATCCACACCTTTATCGCCACCTCCGACATCCACATGCAGTACAAGCTGAAAATGGAGCCGGCCAAGGTGCTGGCGGCGGCCATCAAGGCGGTCAAGCGGGCCGCCTCCTATACCCCCAACGTGGAGTTTTCCTGCGAGGACGCCACCCGGACGCGGCTGCCGTTTCTGGCCGAGGTGGTCGAGGCGGTCATCGACGCCGGCGCCACCACGGTCAATATCCCGGATACGGTCGGCTACACCATCCCCTTCGAGTATTTCAACATCATCACCTACCTGAAGGAGCATGTGCGGAACATCGACCGCGCCATCATCTCGGTCCACTGCCACAACGACCTGGGGCTGTCCGTGGCCAACTCCATCGCCGCCGTGCAGGCGGGCGCCCGCCAGGTGGAATGCACTATCAACGGCATCGGCGAACGGGCCGGCAACTGTTCCCTGGAGGAATTCATCATGGCGCTGCGCACGCGTCACGACATCCTCCCCTTTACCACCAACGTGGCGACCGAACAGCTCACCCCGGCCAGCCGGCTCCTCACCAACATCACCGGGATCGGGGTCCAGCCCAACAAGGCGATCGTGGGGGCCAACGCCTTTGCCCACGAGGCGGGCATCCACCAGCACGGCATGATGATGGACAAGTCCACCTACGAGATCATGACGCCGGAATCGGTGGGGCTTTCCGCCAGCGCCCTGGTGCTGGGCAAACACTCCGGCCGCCACGCCTTCAAGCAGCGCCTGGAGGAGTTGGGGCACGAACTGGACGACGACAAGCTCAACCGGGCCTTTGAGCGCTTCAAGGCCTTGGCGGACCTGAAGAAGGAGGTCTTCGACGAAGACCTGGACGCCATCGTGATGGAAGAGTCCCGCGAGGACGTGAAGTACCGGCTGGGCCACATCACCGTCACCTGCGGCTCCTTTGCCGTGGCCACCGCCACGGTGCAGCTGGAGATCGACGGCGAGCCGGTGCGCACCGCCGAACTGGGCGACGGTCCTGTCGATGCCACCCTCAAGGCCATCAAGAAACTGACTAAGACCAAGGCCAAACTGGTGCAATACAACGTGGGCGCCATCACCAGCGGCACCGACGCCCAGGGCGAGGTCACCGTGCGTGTGGCCGAAGGGAACAACGTCGTGGTGGGCAAAGGTTCCTCCACCGATATCATCGAGGCCTCGGCCAAGGCCTACGTTCATGCGCTCAACAGGTTGAATTTACGGCAGAAGCGCCTCAAGGAAACCGTCTGACCCGGCCTCACCTCCCCTACTTCCACAAAAGGCCGGGCAGCAATCGCGCCCGGCCTTCGTTCCTTTTCTGTTGAAAATTCCTCAGCCGAGCTTCACCGTCTTGTAGAGAAAATTCTTGAACTTGTACAGCCGCAGCCGCTCCTCCTCCGCATCTCCGCCCCCCACCGCCTTGAGGTGGCGCGCCACGGCCGGCAGGGTCTTGCCCGCCGTGGCGCGTGCCTTCTCGATCACCAGCCGCACCGTCTCCCGCGGGATGTCGCTGCGGGTGAACGGCTCGTAGACCTCGCCCCAGAAATCGCCCCCCGCGGCGATCCGTTCCAGGATATCATCCGCCAGCCGCTTGTCCAGGTCGCGGGCCGGCGGGAGCGGCCGGGCACCGGTATCGCCCTCACCCATGCCGGCAATGGCCTGGGCGATAGCGTCGCCGGAGATGACGTTCGTGCGCCGGAAAAAGAGCGTCCTGAGCAGGATGCTGCGCAGTTCGCGGATGTTCCCCTTGTAGGTGTGCCGCGTGAGGATCTCCTTGGCCCCCTTGGTGAGGACGGGGGGCTTGTCCGAGGGTTCACTTTCGCCCCGGTAGGTGCGGTACAGCTTGCCCAGGAAGTGCACCGACAGGTCGGGGATATCCTCGCGCCGCTCGTTGAGGGAGGGGAGGCGGATGGAGAGCTCGGCCAGGCGGTGGTACAGGTCCTCGCGGAAGCGGCCAGCGGCGATCTCTTCCTGCAGGTTCTTGTTGGTGGCGGCCACCACGAGCACGCGGCTGTAGCGTTCCGTGTTCTCCCCCAGGCGCACGAACCCGCCGTTGTCCAGGAAGCGGAGCAACTGCACCTGGGTCTTGGGGTCGGCGTCGCCGATCTCGTCCAAAAAGACGATGCCGCCGATGGTCTCCTCCAGGATGCCGCGCCGGTCGGTGTAGGCGCCGGTAAAGGCCCCCTTCTTGTGGCCGAACAGCTCGGAATAGGTCAGGTCGCCGGCATAGGCGGCGATGTTGGTCTTCTTGACCGGCAATTCGCCCCCTGGATTGATCTGCTGGCGGTAGAGGCCGTTCAGATTGTTGTAGAGGTTGTTGAAGAAGAACTCCTTGCCCGAACCGGTGGGCCCGGTCACCAGGATCGACGGGAGCCCGATGGTGGCCTCCTGGAGGATGTTGCGGTTCCAGAAGACGATCCGGTTGAAGAGCGGCGGCGAGACGGTGCTGATGAACTCCACCACGGCCTGGGACGCGGAGCTGTTGCCGATCATGTTGCCCAGGCGGTAGGAGGAGACGTGCGGGTCCTTGTAGGCCACGTCGCTGGTCAGCCGGTTCACCTCCCCCTGGAGGCGTTCGATGCGCTGCAGGTCCGAGACGTGCCGGGCGGTCAGGGAGCCGATGATCTGCAGGATGCGGCGGTGTTCTTCGCGGAAATGATCGTAGTACAGGGAGTTGAGGCAGATCACCGCGATCACCTCGTCGTCGCAGATGACCGGCACGGCGATCTCGCTCTTCAGGAGATCACTCATGGAACGGTGGAAGCCATCGGCCTGCTGTTCCTCCTCGACCTTTGCTATGATCTTGGGCTGCTTGGTGAAGGCCACGTAGCCGGTGAGGCTGCGCTCCTCGGGCGGCAACTCCGGGCCTCCGATCAGAAACGGGGGGATGTACTTCTTGAGCCACTCCTTGTTCTTGGCGCCGATGATGTTCCCGGCCTCGTCCTCCACCACCAGCCACTTGACCCCGTCCCGCTCGCTGACCACGGCAATGCTGCCGGTATCCGCGCCGATCAGCTCGGTGGCCTTGGAGAGCACCTTGGTCAAAAACGGCTGGAGGCTCTCGGTGCTCTCGTTCAACAGGTCGGTGATCTCGGACAGGACCCGGATCTCCAGGTGTTCCCCCCCCACCTCGCTGATGACCCGTTCCACCATCTCGGCATGGGTTTGCAACAGCCCCATCTCGAAATCGCTGAAACGGTGCAGGTCGTGGGAAAAGTAGTTTACCAGGCAGATGATGCGACGGCTCTTGGGCTCGAAACGCGGCACCACGTACAGCGAACGCAGGGCCATGGACTCGGTCAGCTCCCGCTTTTGCAGCCGGTGCTGGGTCAGGTCGGCGATGAAGATCGGCTTGAGCAGGCGCTCGTCGTCGATCACCGCCTGATCGTTCACATACAGGGAGATCAGTGATTTGCCTTTGTGCAGATCGATGGCGCCCTGCTGGTCGTAGAGCGCCTTGAGTTGGGCGTCCTCCGAATAGCTGGCCAGGATCTCCAGTTCGCCCACCGTTGCTCCCGGCTGCTGCCCCGGCACGAGCACCGACGCCAGGGAGAGCTTCTCGATCAGCCGTACCGCGGACTGCACCATCATGCCCGCAGCCTCCCGGGCCTTGAACTCCTCCAGACGGCGGGCCAACTGCACCTGCTGGTGGTAGATGCGGGCCTGGTCCAGCCGGTCGGCCGCGAAACCGGCAAAATCGGCCAGGAGGGACTTGTCCTGGGCACTCAGGATCTCTCCGCCCGCCTCGCTGTCGACGCAGAGCACGCCGATGGACTTGCCCAGGCTCACCACCGGCATGATCCAGGCGGCGCGAAAGGCAAAGGTCTCGGCAAAGAGGCGGTCGGCCGAGAGGGGCGGGGCGGCGGCGCTCCTGAAATCCACGGGATACTGGCTGACGAAGACGCTGGAAACCACGGTTTCGGTGGAGATGATCGGGAAATGCACATCCCGGATGGTCGCCGCCTGGTCGCCGGTGGCATAGACGCAGGAGAGCGCCCCCCGGGTCAGGTCCTCCAGGTAGATGCGTACCCGCTCGCTCCCCGACAAGAGGCGGGCCCCCTCGGAGAGGGCGTACAACAACTCACCCTGGTTTTCCTTGCCGTAGGTGGCGATCTTGGCACGCAGTGCGTCCAGTCTGGTATCGGTGGGCATATGCACTCCTGAAGCCGGGTTGGCATGCGCGCTACGGAGCGGCGCATCCCGTGCTTGTCGGCGACCCGAGTTGAGTAAATATTTTACACAGTTGAGTGTAGCGCGGAGGGCGACGGAGTGTCAAGCGGAGCGGATAATAACGGTTTCAAATCTAGGGGGTGGGGGAGGCCAAAAGGGTCTGTAAGGAATTGGTGTAAATGTCAAACCTGCCGCCTAGCAGCCCCCTTTATAGCACTCAGGTTGTTTTTTGCTCGGGCCATAACCGGAGCAATCTTTCGTTTCGGTTTGTTTATTTCAACGATAAAGCTTGTTGCCAAGGCCACGGGCTTTACCTCATTGCCGTTCTTTTCAAGCTTGATAATCCCACGAGCCTCCAACGAATGCAACGTTCGGGAAAGATTACTCGCCTTTCGCCCGGTCATCTCTACCAACTGCTTCATATTATCCGGTTTTACTTCATCAATAATCTGCAATAGCTCCTGATTTTCATCCCCCAGAAGCTGTGCAAATGACTTGATCGATTCGAACCACATTTTAGGCTCATCAATGGCCGGTTTGTAATCACCCTTTGCGATTGCAATTGTTTTCGCTATAAAATCATCTTTAGAGATGATTCCCACCCTGACTGCTTTTCCCATAATAATACCTCTTACTTAGATGTTACTTTTTCAACGACATTCCAAAAATCCACGAGCAATTGTGCAGGAGTTTTGAAATCATATTCCTGAACGGTTTCAGTCTTGTGTTCATGATCCCATTCGACCTTTCGGCCAATGTATCCCTTTGGCTTGCGCTGGGGAGCATGAGCGTTGTCAAATCCTATTACTCTTTTATTGTATCTATCATGTAAAGTCAGACTATAGTTGATGCCGTGGGGCCTATGTTTATTTGGCGCCACCAGCCATGCCTCAAATTTAACCCAATAACCATCATCACCAAATTCAAAGGTGGTCCCGTGCAGGGACAAAAGTGTGTCGAGTCCGGTATCCCTCTCTTCTATATATGAATCCGGTTTTTTTGACATTTATCACCTAATGATAAACATACGTTATTTGCTGCCCAAATACAAATTATTTTGGAACATTTCCGGGCGCAGGTTCAACTTATAAACAACATTTAGAATGTTTAAATATCAAAGGTAGCCTCCCCAGGCAATCTCCCAGGGTTATGGCGTTGCCGCTGAGCTAAGAGACGTTAGCGAGTTGGCTCCAGTGGCGTATTGAGCTCAGACAGCTATCAGTTTAACGGTAGCCAGCATGTTTCTTTTGTACCCTCAAACGATGTGTTCACAACTATGCCTTTCGAATCCACAACGCAGTAGTAGGTGCAACCCGATCTATGCGAATAGACATACTTTATATGATCATTATCTATCATTTCAGAATGCTCATACCTCGAACTACACATCGTGAATAATGTTGGAAACGGCTTGCCAACTTCAGCGTTCATAAATCTGACAAACTTGGCATGTCTGTTATACCAGTTGGGTGTAAAGAGATTATCGCAGTATTCACCTCCCCATAATTTGAACCCACCACAACCGCCGCATCCAGTTAATGCAATAGATGATAAAAGTATCAATATGAAACAAACGGTGCGGATCAGCGATTTATATTCAGGGAATTGTTTGTTCATTTTTTCTCAGTTCAACTAGTGATTGTGCAGCAGTGATTATTTTCTTATAATTATTGTATTTCTGGCCATAAATAGCAAAGAACTATGACGAATTCTGTAATTTTGGGGACAGCATACTTAACTCTCAATTTAATATACTGTCCCCGGAATTCCTATCGGAGAGTCTAATAATGATGGGAGCATCTCAGATGTCCTTTCCTTTCTTTGTTCAACAAGTACCAACGTTGACCCATTCGAGCGGCATTTTTTGCCCGATAGGAGTCCAACGGCGTGGTTGGGATGTACATTCCATTATTATGGATGCCCCTATAATTCCCAGAGAGTTATTAAGAGCGAATCTTACTACCGGGGTGGGGAAATGTTTTTAATTCTTCCTTCAGCGTTTTGAGCCAACGATCTTCTTTAACTATTTCTTCTTCAATTGCAATCAGGAACCTTTTTGCATCAGCTAACAATTTAGTGTTATCTGCTGTATCCGAACTCTCGTCTAATGCCTCTAGAAATTTTCTTACCTCAGATGAGCTAGCGTTGCGATTACACTCAATATTGTTTCGTATCCGTTCTAATTCCTTCGGATGTTTTTTGGGAAGATATGGGTTGTTCGTTAAAACTGAGAATTGTTCTGCATATATCAGTTGTAGAGTACCTAATTTAGCATTTTTCTTATCATGTATTTCAAGTATTTCAGCGCGTTGTTCAAATGCTTTTAGTTTTTTAGCGTTCTCAGCAGTTTTTTCACTGAGCTTAATAGTTCGATGCGAAACAGAATAAGATTTAACACTTATTCCCAATGCAAGCAGAGAGATTAGTGTGGCCGCATTGATACTTATAAAATTGACAACAAACTCGATCATTGAGACACCATAAAAGCTTTACGTAATATATCTTCTTTGTTTTTATCTCAGAATTCCGGGGACAGTAAGGGGGAGTGCTGACGGGGTGCAAAGCCGCCCATTCGTCACCACCCATCCCCTTCTACTCCATGCAAACACACATTTCAACGCAATTTCAGTATGTTAATAAAATTAACACACAAAGTGCAATCGTATATCTCACTGTTTTCACACGAAAAATGGCACCCGAAACCTGTTCGGATGCCGCCGTTTGTATCACTTTGATACAAAAAATGTTGTTCGGACCAATAACAAAAAGGGCCTACAGATCAACTCTGTAGGCCCTTGCTTTGGTTGCGAATATGTGGAGGCGATAGCTGCCCCGCTACATCTCCATGATCACCGGCAAAATCACCGGCCTGCGCTCGATGGTCTTCTTGAAGAAACGCCGCAACGCCTGGCGCACGGCGGTCTTCACTGCCTCCGAATCGCGGCGCATCTCGTCGTTCAGCTCGTCCAGCGCATCGACCACGATGCCGCGGGCGGTCTCCAGATACTCCTGGCTCTCGTCCTCGAACACGAACCCACGGGAGACGATGTCCGGCCCGTGGATCAGGGCGCCGCTGGACTGGTTGAGGCCGATGATCACCACCACCATGCCGTCCTCGGAGAGGTGTTTGCGATCCTTGAGCACCACGCTCCCCACGTCGCCGACCCCCTTGCCGTCCACGAAGACCCGCCCCGACTCCACCTTTTCAGTGATCGCCGCCGTATCGGCGTAAAAGGAAACCACGTCGCCGTTGACGGCCAGGATACAGCGCCCTTCGGGGATGCCGACCTTCTGGGCGAGCTGGATGTGCTTGACCAGGTGGCGGTATTCGCCGTGCACCGGCAGGAAGAAACGCGGACGGACGACGTTCATCATCAGCTTGAGCTCTTCCTGGCTGGCGTGGCCCGAGACATGGACCTCGGAGACCTTCTCGTGGAAGACCTCGGCCCCGCGGCGGTACAGGTGGTTGATCAACTCCGAGATGGTCCGCTCGTTGCCCGGTATGAAGCGCGAGGAGAGGATGACCGTGTCGCCGCGCTCCAGTTTGATCTGCTTGTGGTCGTCCAGGGCGATGCGGGTCAGGGCCGACATCGGCTCCCCCTGGCTGCCGGTGGTGACCATGCAGACCTGCTCGGGCGGCAGGTAGGGCAGTTCGCGCACGTCAAGGAGCATGTCGTCGGGGATGTTCAGGTAGCCGAGTTCGCGGGCGATGCGCACGTTGGCGATCATGGAGCGGCCGTTCAGCAGGACCTTGCGTCCGCAGGCGATGGCCACGTCGGCCACCTGCTGCACGCGGTGGATGTTGCTGGAAAAGGCCGCCACGATGATGCGGCCTTTGCATTTGGGGAAGATATCGGCAAAGGCCTCGCCCACGTACTTCTCGGAGATGGTGTACCCCTCCCGCTCCACGTTGGTGGAATCGGAAAGCAGGGCCAGCACCCCCTGGTCGCCGTAGGCGGAAAGCCGGGCCAGGTCGGTCAGCTGCCCGTCCACCGGGGTCTGGTCGATCTTGAAGTCGCCGGTGTGGATCACCACGCCTTCCGGGCTCGTGATGGCCAGGGCGCACCCGTCCACGACGGAATGGGCCACCCGCAGGAATTCCACCCGGAAGCAGCCCAACTCGACCGTGTCCCGGGGCTTGACCGTGACCAGTTCGACCACCCCGTCCAGCTTGTACTCCTTGAGCTTTTCGTTGACAAACCCGAGGGTCAGGGCCGTGCCGTACACCGGCACGTTCAACTCCTGCAACACGAAGGGGAGGGCGCCGATGTGGTCCTCGTGGCCGTGGGTCAGGCAGATGGCGCGCACCTGGTCGCTGCGCTCCCGCAGCCAGGCGATGTCGGGGATGACATAGTCGATGCCGAGCATCTCCGGCTCGGGAAACATGAGGCCGCAGTCGGCGATGATGATATCGTCGCCGTGCTGGTAGGCCATCATGTTCAGGCCGATCTCGCCCAGTCCCCCGAGGGGGATGATCTGAAGTGCGCTATTTGTTGGTTCTGGGGTATCCATAGACGTTTCTTTCTGCCGCAACGGGCCGATAGTTCGGTGCAGCCTCCAGCTACGGGGCGCACCGAGAATGGAACTTGAGCGAAGTTACCGCTCCCGCTGTAACGGCACCAGCATGGCGATTTTTTGATCGCAGCGCCCGATCCACTCTGTGCCGGGCTGCACCAGCCAGCGGTCGGCGTAAAAGGCGCTCCGCAGGGCGCGATAGGCGATCAGGGCACGGTTGACATCCCCCTGCCGCTCCGCGATTTCTCCCAGGAGCCAGAGCTTTTGGGCCGCCTTTTCAATGGTCGGATGGGAGGGTATATACATATGGATGGCCGACTCGTATCCTGCCAGCGCCCCGGTGAAATCCCCCTTGGTGAAGGCCGTTTCACCCGCCTGGAACTGGGCCTCCAGCCGCCACCAGGTCCCGGCGAGGAACAACAGCAGGGTGAGCACGATGATGATGGCGGAGTTCACAGCGATTTTTTTGATTCGTTCGTCCATTAATTCACCTGAAAAATGAGGGGATTATGGTCAACAGGATGCCGACCGCCGTCAGGATGACGCCGGCCAGGACCGCCAGCGCGGCGGCGATGTCGTACGGCTTTTGCAGGCGATGGGCCGCGGGCAGCCCCCAGATAACGGCGGCGAGACCGGCAACGACCAGCGCGAGATACTGATAACCGATTTCCATTTAATGCTCCAGGGCCGAAACGATGGTGGAACGGGTTCGCTCCATGAGCGCTGTTTCGGCTTCACTTTTTGAAATGTCCGGCGGCAGAACCAGCGGCGGGTGCAGCACGATGTCGATTGCACCGCTCGAAAGTCTAATCAGGCCTGCGGGGTTGATCCTGCCGCTGCCGTTGATCGTGACCGGGACCACCGGCACGCCGGCCTTGCGCGCCAGGATGAAGCCGCCGCGCTTGAACGGCAGCAGTTCCCGGGTCAGGGAGCGGGTCCCCTCGGGGAACATGACCACGCTCTTGCCCTCCCTGATGATCGCTGCGGCGTTGTCCATACTCTTCAGCGCCTTGCGGCCGTCGCCCCGGTCCAGGGGGATGTAGCCGCCGCGCCGCATGGAGGGGCCGAAGACCGGGATATCGAAGAGCTCTTTCTTGGCGATCCAGTAAATCTGGCGCGGCATGGCCGCCAGGAGCGCCAGGATGTCGAAATTGCTCTGGTGGTTGCTCATGAATATGACCGGCCCGGCCGGGAGGTGCTCGCTGCCGTTCACCGTCACCCTGACGCCGGCCATGGCAAGGGCCAGCCGCGCCCAGAGCCGGGCGTGAACGGCATAGACCCTCCCGCTGCCGTCCAGCAGGGTGCCGAGAAGCGCGCTGGCGGCAAAGAGAAAGGTGATTGGAATAAACAACGCCAGATACAGGTATGCCCGAATTCGGGAAGCGTCCACGGTTGTCTCGCTTCAACCTATAAAAAGCAGTTCACCACAAAGACACAAAGAATGGTTTCAGTTAGTTACATGACAATTTCATAATTGGCTGGACTCACCATTCGGGTGAATGCCTTTCGCCCCTAACGCTATGAACCCTTTGTGCTCTTTGTGCCTTTGTGGTGAATAACTGCCTTTAGGTTCAATGATGATACGGTTCGTTATTCAGAATGCTGAACGCCCGGTAGAGCTGTTCCAGCAAAAACACCCGCACCATCTGGTGCGTAAAGGTCATCTTCGACAGGGAGAGCAGCCGTCCCCGGCTGCGGAATTCTTCGGAAAAACCGTAGGCCCCGCCCACGGCAAAAACCAGCTCGCCGATACCGGCATCCCGCTGTGTCCCGATGAAAGCGGCCAATCCGGGGGAATCCATCTGCCCGCCCCGCTCGTCCAGCAAGACCAGAGTGGCGCCGGGGGGAATCTGTTTTTCCAGCCGCTCGCACTCGCGCCGCCGCATCTCTTCGGCCCCGGCCCCCTTTTCGTCCCGCACCTCGCACAAATCCAGCGGGCAGTAGCGGCGGATGCGCCCGGCATAGTCCGCCAGCGCCTCCTTGACCCACTCTTCCTTGCTCTTTCCCACCCATACGACGCGGAGTTTCATTGCCTCTACCGTTCCCCTGAAGGCGTCACGTATTCAGGGTTCCGTAAGCCTAACGGGCTGTTGAAAACCCAGGTTGTTCAAAAATAGTCAGATCGTCGTAACCGCAGAAAAGCCCCGCGGAGGCGTAGCAGGCCTACTCCGCCGAAGCAGCTTTGGCTGCGAAGGCCGGGCGCTACGCCGCACAATTTCACTTGTGAAATTGGACCGCGAAGGCGCCCGAAGGGTGAGGCCAAAGGCCGAAGTCACAAGGCGGCTTTCGAGGACGACGGCGAGATGGCTGTTTTTCAACAACCTGTCAAAAATCGTCTTCCTTGCGGGCGCTTCTGATCTCTTCCGGCAGGTCCAGTTCCGGCGCCATGTGCCAGAGCTCGTCCAGCTTGTAGTAATGGCGGAGCTGGTCGCTGAAGATATGCACGATCACGTCGCCGTAATCCATGACGATCCACTTCCCCTCGTTCTCCCCCTCGATATCCTGAATCTTGCCGTACTGCTTCAGGCCGGTCCGGATACCGTCGGCAATAGCCTGGTTCTGCTTGTCCGAGTTGCCGGAGATGATCACCAGGTAGTCGGCGATGGAGGAGACCTTTGAAATTTCCAGAGCCCGGATGTCGAAGGCCTTCTTGTCATAGGCCAGTTCGGCGCATTTCAATGCCCGCTCCTGGGAGGAAAGCACCGGTTTCTCTGCTACTGTCGTTTTTGTGACCGGCATGTGTTGTAGATCCCCTGTTCTGTAATGTAGGCCGCCACCTGCGGCGGCACCAAATCGGCGATGGAACGTCCCGCCGCTGCCAACTCGCGGATTTCGCTGGACGAAATATCCAGCGGGCAGCCGGAAAGGAATTGGACGCTGGTGCCGGCAGTATGGTCCAGCCTGCGCGCGCCGGAAGTATAGCTGAACTCTGCCCGTATGGCAACAGGAAGGGCTTCCACCGGGTCGCTGATGCGCTTGCCCGGCCGCTCCACCACGATCAGGTTGCAGGAGGCGAAGATCTCCCGGAAACGATACCACTGCCCGATCTCCAGGAACGAATCGCTGCCGATGATAAAGGAGAGCTCATCCTGGGGAAACCGCTCCCGGAAAACGCGGATCGTGTCGATGGAATAGGATTTCCCGGCCCGTTCACCCTCGACCAGCGACAGCTCGAAAAAAGGATTGCCGCTGATCGCCAGAGCGACCATGCGGCTACGCTGGGCAAAGGGTACCTCCCCCGCCAACGGTTTGTGGGGCGGGTCACCGGTCGGGATAAAGACCACCCGGTCGAGGGCGCAGGCCTCCCGCGCCTCCTCCGCTATGTGAAGATGGGCAAGGTGCACCGGGTTGAAGGTGCCCCCCATCAGTCCAATTCGCATGTTGCTTTCACCTGTTTCATTCTCTCACGCGTCAGATTTGAGATGATACCAAGGCGGCGAGGAGAAAGCGACGGAGGCATAGTGTAAACTATGTCGAGGAGCTTTCGACGAGCCAACGCAGGTAGCGCTCAAATATGGCGTCGTGCCTACATGATGACCGGCTTGAGCAGGGTTCCCCTGATCGGCACCCTGTACACGCCGGGCGAGGCCGTGAACTTGGCCAGCAGCAGGAACACCAGCTTCTGTTTGTCCATGAACTCCGGCTTGGGCATGATCTCAAGGGTCAGGTTGAGCGGCAGCGTCGCGGCATTGGCGCCACCCGGGAGTTCCCCCGACAGGCGCATGTAGAGGCCGTCCCCCTGCAGGGTGAAGCTCTCCAGTCGCGCCTGGCCATTCGTGACCCGCACCATTCCCTGGCAACGCAGGTTGGCAGCGTCGGGCAGCGGAAAGACCCCCAGTTTGACCCCGGTGAATGCCAGCTGTTTTACCTCCAACTTCAGGTCGCCGGACACCCTGCCCGATTTGCGGGTAAGCCGCCCCTCGCTCCAGAGACTTCCCCCGGCCGTGGCGCCCAGGACGGTCTTGAAAAACGGGATGTCCGACAGCTGTATGCCGTCGGCGGCGAGTTCCAGGGCGTCCGAGCCGTTGATGCCGTATCCCAGGTCCAGGTGTCCCGCCCCCAGGGCCGCGGTTACGCCGACCACGGCGTGCCTCGTTACCAGCGGCAGCAGCCGGAGCCGGACGGTCAACCGGTCGAGGCGCGCGAGCGCCCCCTGGTCGGAGGAGAGGACCGGCTGGCGCCACGCCAGGCCGGGGAGCGGGGTTTTGTGCGCTCCGGGAGTCAGGGTAAGTCCCTGATCGGCCAGCAGGCGGCCGATCAGTTCGTTCACCTGTTGCGTGGGCAGGAAGAGGTAGGTGCATGCCAGAAAGAGGGCTATACCCGCCGCCAGCAGGCCGCCCACCCGCAGCAGGCGTTGCCGTGGTATCATTTGCGCTGTCCGGGGGCCGGTTTCAGCAGGGCGACGATCAGGGCCAGGTCGAGGCGGGAGGGGTCGTCGAAACGGACCCGCAGGTTGGCCTTTTTCACCAGTACCGGCCGTCCCCCCTTTTCCAGGCGGTAGATCAGGTTGATGGCCTCATTGGTGGTCACAGCGTCGATCCTCACGTCGGCGGCATCTTCCAGCATGCCGCCCCGCTCTTCCCCCTTGATCGGGGCGATCTTGACCCCTTTGCCCTTGATGCCGATCTCGTCGATGACCTTGGCGACGGAATCGTCGGGACGGACCGATGCCATGCGCCCGGCTAGCTGGTCGGAGGATTGCTTGGCCGTGCGGTAGGCCACACTGAGCGGCAGCAGTTCTTTGAGCACCGTCTCCCGCGCATGGCGTTTCTGTTCCAGGGCCGCGGTCCGGCCGGCCAGGGCCGACCACAAAAGGAAGACGGCCAGGAGGGCGATCAGGCAGTACCCGGCCGTGAGCCGGGTGCGGCGGTCCAGGTCGCGCCAGAAGTCTTGGAGTTCTGCCAGCAGGTTCATCATTTCCTGGCCTCCTTGAGCGTGCCGACCAAGGTGAAGGTCACGGAGCCGTCGGGGCGGCTTTTGACCTCACCCAATTCCACGGTCGCCATGAACGGCGCCAGGGCCGCCTTGAATTCGTTGACCGCCTGGGCCGACCGGGCATCCCCCTTTACCCGCAGGTTCCCCCCCTCAAGCTCGGCCTCGTAGAGGCCGTTGATGGTGGTACCCTTGGCTTCGGCCAGTTTCTTGAATACGTCGAGGGAGGAGCTTCCCTCCGCTGGGCCGGCCAGCTTTCTGATCTCCCCCTTGACCTCGGCCACTTCATCCACGGCCTTGGGGCGGCCGGGGAAGATTCCCCGGTAGATGGCGGCGATGGATTTGTCCAGGGAGGTCAGGTCGGCCTTCACGGCCCGGTACTTGAGCCCCTGGGAGACGAACAGCAAAATGACCGCCGCGGCCAAAAGGGAGGCGGTTACAATGAGTTTTTTCCGCAGGGCGGCGTCACCGGCCGTCCAGGCCAGCTCCAAACGGCGGAAGTCGGGGAGCACGCCGGCTTGGCAGGCCCGGGCCACGGCCAGGAGCCCGGCCAGGTGCTGGAATGCCTGATCGGTTTTGAACAGGGGGGCCAGAGCATGGGGCATCTCCAGCCGCTCCGTTGGCAGGGCAAGGTCGCCACTGGCCGCGAGTTCGGCCGCTCGTTCGCCGAAGAGGACCAGCCGGGGAGGAAACGGTGCCTCCCCCAGTTCCAGGGCCGCCAGGGTGGCGGTGATCCCCTGGTGCGGTTCGGCGGCGTCAAGGGCGCGGGCGAAGGTCACCCGGTCTTCACTCATGATCGCCAGGGCGGTGCCGTCGCACACCGCGGCGTCGGCGGGGCATTCCGGCAGGAAGTTCCAGGCGAAGGGGGCGGATGTGACCACCTGCGGTTCGCAGCCGGCCTCCCGGAAGGTGTCGATGGCGTGGCCGAGATCGGCCTTGCGCGCCCACAGGGCCAGGTAGCGCCCGTTTCCGAGCGGGAGGGCATCGAACACGACCTCTTCCACCGGCAGGGCGATCTCGCCCTGCATTTGCCCCGGCAGCACCTCACGCACCTTGCGCAGGTTATCCAGCGGCAACTCCAGTGTCCGCTGGGCGAACAGTGTCGTGGAGAGGCAGAGCACGACGCGCGGCGCGCCGTCGATACCGGCTGCGATCCGGCCGGCGACGGCGGAGAGCGGCTGTTCCTCGGTTATTTCAAATTCGGCGGCCCCCGAAAAGGAGAGGGACGTGCCCCCAACCCCGAAGCGGGCCGCCAGAACACGTTGCGATTCGACCTGTATGACCAGATAGTCCATGTCGTTCCTATGTTACGTTAATAATCAAATAAACGGGCAGGGGGCTGCTCGTCATCCCCAGAGCAGATACCCCGGTTCGTACACATTCCCCAACACCTTGTGCCGGGGCATGACCCGCAGCATGAAACCGTGCCGACCGCAAAAGCGGCATTCGATGGTGCCGCTGAACAGGTAGAGGCCGTTGCCGGCCGGCGTTACACTCTCCAGGGGGACCGTTTCCCCTCCCTGGATGTTTCCGGTTGAATCCAGTACGCCGAAATACCCCTCCACCGCCACATCCTCCACCGGAAGATCCCCCAGGAACACCTTGGCGGACACCGGCACGAGACTGCCCACCGCCACCGCGTCTGCGACCTGGGCCGAGGCATCCTCGATGCGCACCAGCGGCCAGACCTTGAAGGTGCGCTCCTTCCACCGTGCCAGGTCCAGGGCCAGGGCCAGGTTGTCGTCCACCAGTTGTTTCCACTGCTGATAGGAAGGGGTATAGGAGCGGCCGGCGTATTCCTGCACCATACGGTCAGTGGAAAATACCGGACAGAGGCTCTGCATGGAGGCCTTCATGGTGGCGATCCAGGAGCGGGGGATGCCGTCGCTGCCCCGGTCGTAGAAATGGGGAACGATCTCCTTTTCCAGCAGATCGTAGATGGCCCGGCTCTCCACTTGGTTCTGGTACTCCGTATCCTCGTAGACCTCGCCCTTGCCGATGGCCCAGCCGTTGTTGCCCTGGTACCCCTCGCACCACCAGCCGTCGAGGATGCTCATGTTGAGGCCGCCGTTGAAGGCCACCTTCATGCCGCTGGTGCCGCTGGCCTCCAGGGGTCTCCGTGGGGTGTTGAGCCACACATCCACCCCCTGCACCAGGTGGCGGGCCACCGCCATATCGTAGTCCTCGATGAAGACGATCCGGTGGCGGAAACGTTCCAGGTCGGAGATCTGATTGATCTGGCGGATCAGTTCCTTCCCCTCCTGATCCTGGGGGTGGGCCTTGCCGGCGAAGATGATCTGCACCGGCATCTCCGTATTGTTGAGGATGCGCGCCAGGCGGTCCAGGTCACGCATCAGCAGCGTGCCGCGTTTATAGGTGGCAAAACGGCGGGCAAACCCGATGGTCAGCACCTCCGGGTCCAGGACCTCCTCGGCCGTGGCGATCTCCTTGACCGTGGCCCCCACCTTGACCAGCTGTTCCTTGAGACGCTTGCGGGCAAAATCCACCAGCTTTTCGCGGCAGCTCTGGCGGGTGCGCCACAGTTCGGCGTCCGGGATCTTTGAAACACGGCGCCAGACGTTGTGGTCGGTCGGGTCGTCCAGCCAGCGGGTCCCCAGGTAGCGCACCAGCAGGCTGGCCATGTGGTTAGACATCCAGGTGCGGGTATGGACGCCGTTGGTGATGGAGGTGAGCGGCAATTGCTCCTCGGGCAGTTCCGGCCAGGTGTTCTTCCACATCTTGCGCGAGACCTCGCCGTGCAGTTCGCTCACGCCGTTGGCGTGGCCGGCCAGCTTGAGGGCCAGTACCGCCATGCAGAAGGTCTCCTGGGGGTTCTTCGGGTTCTGGCGCCCCAGGCCGAGGAAATCGTCGCGACTCAGGCCGAGGGAGCGGTAGTATTTGCCGAAATAGCGATCCAGCAGCTCGGCGGGGAAATGGTCGATGCCCGCCTCCACCGGGGTATGGGTGGTGAAGACGTTGCCGGCTCTGACGATCTCCAGGGCCTCGTTGAACCGGACGCCCCGTTTCTCCATCAGGAGCAGGATGCGTTCCAGGGCCAGGAAGGCGGCATGCCCTTCGTTCATGTGGCACACGTTGGGGATGATCCCCAGGGCGCGCAGGGCGCGAATGCCGCCGATCCCCAGCAGGATCTCCTGCAGGATGCGCATCTCCTGATCGCCGCCGTAGAGCTGGGCCGTGATCAGGCGGTCGTCGGGGCTGTTCTCCTCCAGATTGGTGTCCAGCAGGTAGAGCGGCACCCGGCCGACCTGCACCCGCCAGATGTGCACCTTGAACCTGCGGGGGCCGAAGTCCAGCTCTATGCTGAGCGGGGTTCCCTGTGCGTCCCGCTCCAGGGTCAGCGGCAGGTTGTAGAAGTCGTTCTCCGGGTAGTACTCCTGCTGCCATCCCTCGTTGTTGAGATACTGGCGGAAATAGCCCTGGCGGTAGAGCAGCCCCACGCCCACCAGGGGCAGCCCCAGGTCGGAGGCCGATTTGAGGTGGTCGCCGGCCAGGATGCCCAGGCCGCCGGAATAGACCGGCAACGACTCATGCAGCCCGAACTCCATGGAAAAATAGGCCGCCTTCATCTGGGAACTGCCGTTGCAGGTCTTCTGGAACCAGGTTTTCTCCGCCAGGTAGTCGGAAAGCTTCTCGTCCACCATCGCGAGATGGGCCATGAAGCCTTCATCGTTCTTCAGGCTCTCCAGGGTGGTCTGCTGGAGGATGCCCAGCATCTCAACCGGGTTGTGACGCGTGGCTTCCCACAATTCGGTGTCCAGGCGGCGGAAGAGGTTGATGGCGTCCGGTTCCCAGCACCACCAGATGTTGTAGGCGACCCGCTGGAGCGCAACCAACTCGTCGGTCAGCGACGGAACGACCGTGAATTTGTGCAGCATCTTGGTAAAGTCCATAACGGCACCTCTAATCTAGGGTTGTTGAAAACCCAGGTTGTTCAAAAATAGTCAGATCGTCGCACCCGGAGAGAGCCCCGAGGAGGCGTAGCAGCCCTACTCCGCCGAAGCAGCTTTGGCTGCGAAGGCCGGGCGCTACGCCGCACGAAAGGGCTTTCGAGGAGGGCGGCGAGCTGGCTGTTTTTCAACAACCAGCTACTTGATTAGCTGGTTCATCTCGAATATGGGCAACAGAACGGCCATAACCACGACGCCGACGGCCAGGCCCATGCCGAGGACCAACAGCGGTTCCATCAACCCCATAAGGCGGGTCAGCCGCGTGCTGAACTCCCGCTCGTAGGCGGTGCCGGCCTTGAGCAGCATCTCCTCCAGGGTCCCGCCCCGTTCGCCCACGCCGACAAGATGAACCAGCATGGGGGGGAACAGGCGGCTCTTCTTCAGGCTCCCCGACAGGCTCCCCCCCTGGGAGACCTCCTCCATCACCTCGCGGAGAAAGGCGCGGTAGACCCGGTTGACCAGCACCTCGGAGGTGATCTCCAGGGCCCGGATGATGGGCACGCCGCTGGAGAGCAACAGTCCCAGAACCCGGGCAAAGCGCGACAGGAGCAGGTGCTGCAGCATGCCGCCGGCTACCGGCACTCGGAGCAGCAGTTGGTCACGCTTCATGCGCAGGTTGTCCCGCCGCATGGCGGAGCGGTAGAGCGGCACGGAGCCCATGATCAGGCCGGCCGGGATCCACCACCACCCCCGCAGGAAATGGGACAGTTTGATCAGGATCACCGTGATCAGCGGCAGGGCGGCCTTGCTCTCCTCGAAGATGACCACGATCTTGGGGATGACCACGGTCAGGAGGAAGAGCATGACCCCGCTCCCCACCAGCACCATCAGGATCGGGTAGGCCAGGGCGGAAACGACCCGGCTCTTTACCTGTTCCTGTTCCTCCAGAAAGTCGGCCAGCCGGTCCAGGACGGCATCGAGGGCGCCGCTGGCCTCGCCGGCAGACACCATGCTGACGAAGCTCTCGCCGAAGATCTTGGGCTCGGCCGCCAGGGCACGGGACAGGGCGGCGCCTTCGGCGATCCGGTCCCGCACCCGCGCCAGCACCTGTTTGAGAGGGCCGTTTTCCTCCTGCTCGTGCAGCGACCCCATGGCCTCGAACAGGGGGACGGAGGAGGCCACCAGGGTGGCCAAGCGTCGGGTGAACAGGGACAGTTCGGCGGTAGTGATGCCCCGCTTGAAGGAGAAGGCCCGGTTCGCGCCGCTCCCGGCCGTCTCCTCGCTGACCTCCCGCGGCAAGAGCCCTTTGCCCTTGAGGTCGGCCAGGGCATGACGTTCGGAGTCGGCCTCGATAGAGCCGGAGACGGTGGCCCCGGCGCCGGTGTATGCCTTATACCGGAACGTCGGCATAGTCTTCCTGGGTGACGCGCAGTACTTCTTCGATGGTGGTGACGCCTGCCGCCGCCCGGGCCATGCCGTCGTCCCGCAGGGTCTTCATGCCGCGGGATACGGCGTATTCCTTGATCTCCCCGGCATGGGCGCGTTTGATGATCATGGAACAGATCTCCTGGTCCACCGGCATGATCTCATAGATGGCGCTACGTCCCATGGTGCCCAGGCCGAAGCATTTGTCGCAGCCGCGCCCCCGGTAGAGCCTCTCCGGCAGGGTGATGCCGGCATACTGTTCCACCGGCCGGTATTCCTCGCGGCAGTGGGGGCAGATCACTCGCACCAGGCGCTGGGCCATGACCGCGGTCAGGGACGAGGCGATCATGAACGGTTCGATGCCCATGTCCACTAGACGCGTTACGGCCGTGGGGGCGTCGTTGGTGTGCAGAGTGGAGAGCACCAGGTGGCCGGTGAGGCTGGCCTGGATGGCGATCTCGGCCGTTTCGGCGTCGCGGATCTCGCCGACCATGATGATGTCCGGGTCCTGGCGCAGGATGGAGCGCAGGCCGGCGGCAAAGGTCAGGTCGATCTTGGCGTTGACCTGGATCTGGCCGATGCCCTTGATCTGGTATTCGATCGGGTCTTCGATGGTGATGATGTTCTTTTCGCTGGTGTTGAGCCGGTTCAAGGCTGCGTAGAGGGTGGTGGATTTGCCGCTGCCGGTGGGGCCGGTCACCAGGACGATGCCGCTGGTGCGGGCAAGCACCCGCTCCATGGTGCGCACCCCTTCGTCCCCCAGGCCGATGTCCTCCAGGGAGAGCACCCCTTTTTTCTTGTCCAGAAGGCGCAGGACGGCACGTTCCCCGTAGTAAGTGGGGATGATGGAGACGCGGATGTCCACATCGCGACCGGCGACGAGCACGCGGATGCGGCCGTCCTGGGGCAGACGCTTTTCGGCAATGTTGAGGCCGGCCATGATCTTGACCCGGGATATCAGGGCATCCTGGATGATCTTGGGGGGGGTCAGCTTTTCGTAGAGGATGCCGTCGATGCGGAAGCGCACCACCAGGTCGCGCTCGTAGGGTTCGATGTGGATGTCGCTGACCCGCTCCTTGACCGCTTCCGAGAGGATGGAGTTCAACAGCCGGATGACCGGGGCCTCGTCCGCCAGGTCCAGCAGGTCCTGGGGGTCGTTGAGCGCGGTGGCCACCGTGGAGAGGTCTTCCCCCTCCAGTTCCTGGAGCACCTCCTGGGCGGTGCCGGAGAGGCTGCCGTAGACGTGGTTGATGGCGTCTCCCAAGGTGGCGTCCGGCACCAGGACCGCCTCCACCGGTTTGCCGAACAGAAGCCTGAGTTCGTCCAGGGCCAGGAGGGCCGCGGGGCTGGAGAGGGCGATCCTGATCCGCCCCTCCTGTTCCCGCAGGGGCAGGATGGCGTGGGCCCGGGCAAAGGTCAGCGGCACCCGGGCCAACAGGGCAGGATCGACCTCGGCCACCGCGATCTCGGGCTGGCAGGCGATACCAAGCCGCAGGGCGGTGGTGGCCAGGTCTTCCGGGAGCAGGCTCGGACTCATTTGCCGCTTATCTCCTTCTGCAGATCCACCGGCTCGACCTTCTTGGCGGCATCGCCGAATTTTGCACGTTGGGTGTCGGAGACCGCGGTAAGGTCGGAGTTGTCCTTGACGATATGGGGAGTCAAAAGGATCATCAGGTTGGTCTTGGTCTTGCTCTTGCTCTTGGTCTTGAACAGCCACCCCAGGCCGGGGATATCGCCAAAAAACGGGACCTTGCTTATGGTTTCGTCATCCTGGTCCTGGATCAGGCCGCCGATCACGATCATCTCATTGTCCTTGACGACGACATTGGTCTTGGCCGAGCGCTTGGTGGTGATGCGGTCCGTGGAGCCGCTGCCGACCGTGACCGTGGAGCCGATGGCGGAGATCTCCTGGGAGAGGTCCATGCGGATGTAGTCTCCCTCGCTGATCTGGGGCTTGATCTTCAGGGTGATGCCCACGTCCTTGCGTTCGATGGAGGTGGTCGTGACGCCGGAGGAAACGGTGGACGACCCCTGGAACGGCACGTTCTGACCCACGACGATCTCCGCCTCCTTGTTGTCCGAGGTCAGGATATTGGGCGTGGAGAGCACGTTCACCAGGCCGTTGGAGTCAAGAGCCTGGAGCACGGCCCCGATGTTCGCCGGCGTGGATAAATTGGATAATCCGCTGGTGGACGAAATCGACGACGTGGCGGTTTCAATGGTGGAGAGAACGCTGAAGGGGTCGTAGTATCCGGCGACGCCAAAATACCTGCTGATGCTGCTGACCCCCAGGGTGCCGAGCTGCACGCCTACTTGCCGCGATTTGGAGAGCGAGACCTCGGCGATCAACACCTGCACGAAGACCTGCTTGCTGCGGCGGTCCAGCTTCTTGATCACCTGGACCAGGTTATTGTAATCGGCGGGAGACGCCATGATCACCAGGGAGTTGGAGGCCTTGTCCGCGGTGATGGTAACCTTGCCGCTGTCGAAGGGTGACGTCTGGGGCGCCGCCGTCGTGCCGGCCGCCTGTCCTGCAGTGGTCGCGGCGGCGCTGCTCATCCCCTTGATGACGCCGTCCAGCACCTTGGCCATCTCGGTGGCGTCGGTGTTCTCCAGGTAGTAGACGTTGACCTTGTTGCTGGCTTCGGGCGACGGGACGTCCAGCTTGGCCACCATCTCCCGCACCGCCTGTTTGACGCCGTCGCCGCCGAATACCAGGAGGGCGTTCAGCCGCTGGTCGGCCATTACGCTTGCCTGACCGCTGGAGGGCGCAGCCGTGGCCGCGCCCGGCTGGCCGGTGGATTTGTTCTCGCTGCCGGAGAGCCATTGCTGGATAGTCTTGGCGGCGCTCTCGGCGGCGGCGTTTTTCAGGTAGATGATCTCGATCCCCTCACGGGTCTTTTCAGTGTCGATTATCTTCAGAATATCCTGGATCTTGCGCAGGTTGATGGCCCCGTCCAGCACCAGCAGGTTGCTGGAACCAAAGGCCGAGATGTTGCCATCCTTGGAGACTAGCGGCTGCAGGAAGGGGATCGCCTCCTGGGCCGAGATGTTTTCCAGCTTGATCACCTGGGCGATGTAGCTGTCGTTGACCGGCGGCCTCTTGCCCGATGGCAACAGGGGAAAGCCGGAGGTCTTGGCGTTCGCCGAGGGGACGACCTTTAATACCTTGCCGCTCTGCACCACCGTGAAACCTTTCAGTTCCAGCACCGAGGTAAAGACATTGTAGGCCTCTTCATTGGAGAGCTTGGAGGGGGAATAGACCGAGATCTTACCCTTGACCCGATCATCCATCACGAAGTTCTTCCCGGTCAGGTCGCTGATGAACTTCACCATGGTGGAGATGTCCACGTCGTTGAAGTTCAACACCACCCCGTGGGCGGCAAAAGCCGGCGAAGCGAATACTATTCCTGCCAGAAGCAGGGTGCAGAATGTGCGTATCAGGTACTGTTTCAAGCGTGCCTCCACGTTGTTTCGTAACAGCGGAATCGTTGATGACCGGCAGAAACGGTTTTCCTTTTCAGGCATGAACCGGAAGAGGGGCCATTCACCGTATATCGTAGTTGAATGTCGCCGGCTGTCCATCCCGGATAAGGTCGAGTTTGAGTTTGCTCTGCCCCTTGAGGGCGATGAACGACTGCAGAGCCTTGTCCGGCGAGTCCATGGGAAAATCGTTGAGCCGCAGAAGCACGTCCCCGTTCTTGACGCCAACCAGGGCGAACAGACCGTTAGGCTTTACCTCCGAGGCCCGGAACCCCTCCACCTTACCGTCCTTCTGGCTGGGGAGCAGGCGGGCATCGCTCATGGCCTGGGCCGGGTTGTCCAGGGCGGCGTTAAGCGCCCGCTGGTCGATCACGAAATTTCCCCCGCCGATATTGGCGACCGACACGCCTCCCTGGGGAGTGCCCGGTTGAGCCGGAGCGGCCGGAGGGGGACTCATGGGGGTCAAAATCTCCACCTTTTTACCGTTAATCACGATAAAGGCCCGCTCCTTGGTCACTTGGGCCAGGCGTCCGGCGTCGAAAACCATGTCCCCCAGGCGGAACACGCGTTCCTCCTGCTTGGCGGTGTTGCGCACCAAGGCAAAGGTTTCGCGGAACGAGCCCGTCGCCGTGCCGAGCAGCAGCAGTTCGGCCGGCGCGGTCACCGGTGCGGCCGCCTGGGCCGCAGCAGGGGCGTTCACCAGCGGGGTGAGCTGCCCCTGGGTGGCCTTGCCGAACAGGCCGTTGACCAGAATCGGGGCATAAAACGCCAGGTCCTCGATCTTGGGGAGCGGCGCGGCCGCAGGTGTCATTTTGCCGGTTCCCACGCCCTTGGAAACAAAGGCGGAAGTGAGCCGCCGCCCCAGACCGTCGGCCGTGATCGCCGCCAAAAGGGCAATGATGACAATTCCAAGCAGGACATTTATGATGGTAAGAGCACGTGGCATAAGTGTATATCACCTTCCCCTTTGGGCAAGCGGGGAGAGAAGGAAGTTTTTGTGGGACGCCCTACAGCTTGATCTCGCCGTTGAAAACCTCTACCGCCGGGCCGGTCATGTAGATGTTGCCGTCCTCGGCCCACTCCATCTCCAGGTCGCCCCCCAGGAGGTGATTGAGGATCTTCCTCTCGGTCAGGCCGTTCAGTACGCATGCCGCGGTCACGGCGCTGGAACCGGTGCCGCAGGCCAAGGTCTCTCCGGCGCCCCGTTCCCAGGTCCGCTGGCGCACCTCGCTGCGCGAGAATATCTGGACGAATTCGACGTTGGTGCGGCGCGGGAACAGTTCGTGGTTTTCGATCAACGGCCCATAGGTAGAAACCGGGAAGTTCTCCACATCGTCCACGAAGATCACGCAATGGGGGTTGCCCATGGAGGCGCAGGTGATCTGGAAGCTGCGATCGAGGACCGTGAGCGGTTCCGCGATCACCTTGGCGGCGGCGTCGCCGGTCATGGGGATCTCGCCCCTGGTCAGCCGCGGCGGTCCCATATTGACACGGACCTTTTCTATCGTGCCGTCGTCCCCCGGCACCAGTCGCAGGGTCAGGATGCCGGCCCCGGTCTCGGCGGTGATCTCGGTCTTCGAAACGATGCCGTGATCATAGGCGTATTTTGCCACGCAACGGATACCGTTGCCGCACATCTCGGACTCGGAACCGTCGGAATTGAACATCCGCATACGCACATCGGCCTTGTCCGAGGGCATGATCAGGATGAGCCCGTCCGAGCCGATGCCGAAATTGCGGTTGGAAACCTGTATGGCCGCCTGCTGAGGATGGGCAACCGTCTCCTCGAAGCAGTTCACATAGACGTAATCATTGCCGGCGCCCTGCATTTTGGTGAATTTCATCGCACTCCATCCCCTTTCAACAAATGCTATAGAGTAGCAAATATAGTCCAGCGCCGCAACAAGACATTAATCGGCATCCACAGATACGAAAGATATCTCCCAGAAGATATGCTCTCCGCCTTCCCCCAAACCAGGGGCCGCAATGAAGGCACACTTTTCGGCTACTGCCGCAGGAGAAGAGCTGCCGTAACGGATTCATTATAACTTTCCCGAATTCAGGGGACTCAAGGGGCGTTATCTGTGGCAGCCAACCGAATCTTATCGACAAGGCATAATAGTGCGGAGGGTGTTTTCTTCAACAGCGGCGCGAAAGGGAAACCGATTCATAAGCCTTTTCCTTCCGGTTCCATAAATGCCGGATTGGCAGGTTCTGATGCACGGTTTCATGGGCTGGCGCCCTGCCGTGCGCGACATGCCAAACATATCATCCCGTTGTGTCCGACGATGTTCCGGTACAGCAGACACATGCGATCCTTTGGCTATATATGGAGCAGGACTCGAAATCATCACCGCAGAAGGTTACTATGTTGGAAATTGTTTTGCTCGATATGGCGTAGCAATAACATTCCGGAAATGGCGCTTCCACGAAACAGCATGTATCTGGCCGGTGCAGGCCTCTGATTTCATCATTAGTTGTCATGATTATAGGTACGCCGGCATCATTCATGAAGCCAGGAAGTCTTCGAAGACCCGGTCGTGGACATGGATGTGTTCCATCCAGAGCAGGCGGATATAGCCCAACTCTTCGGGCAACACCGCCAAACGCCTGCTGAAACGGTGATGCAATTCGGCCATTTTGGTGCAGATAAACTGGTGGTGGAGACAGTGCTGCACCGCTTGGGGAAAGTTCACCATGCCCATGTAACAATTTTCGCTACCAATGTGTTCCATCACGCTGTCCAGCAACCGATCAAAGTCTGCTTTCAGATCCTTATCGGGCTGGTGCAGAAGTTGTTCAAACATGCCGTCCAATTGCCTGATGATATTGCGGTAGCGGCTGTCACAGGCGAGTTTGCGGCCACTTTTCAGCGGGGGTGAATCATTGCACACGCCCTTGAGCTGCCGATTGAGCTGATTGCAATTTTGAACTTCCATATATCGTCCTATAGATCTGCCGACAGACGTTGTCTCTTCTGTATGGTCTTGCGTAGCGGATTGGCGGCATGCGGGCTCCTCTGCCAAATGCGGTCCGATGGACAGAAGAAGCCCATGGAGGAAGGAGGGCTCACTCCACGGGCTTCTCACCACACAGAACGAGGGGCGTGTGCCCCTCCCCTGCGTACGGCAGCGGATGTGAAAACCGATACCCCGTTCGATAGTCAGCTCTCCGCTTTGGGGTTGATCTCGATTTGATCCTTGTCGGCAGCAGCTTTTCTGAAGTTGTTGATTGCCTTGCCGAAAGACCCTCCGACTTCCGGCAGTTTTCCCACACCAAAAATCAAAATCACCATAAATGCAATTATGAGTAATTCAGGGACACCAAAACCAAACATGTGGCTACCTCCTTCCGTGTTGAAAGTTATAATGCTCACAGCGTAATGGGGGGGGTGAGGCCGCAGCATGGTTAATGGGGGCAGCCATGGCTGTGACCATGCCGATTCTGGACCGGTAGGTGTTCCGGCAAGCTGTTCGCTTCCAAGAACACAAGGTTCTCGCCAACGGTCCCTTCCCGGGCCTGAAATACCCGGATACCGACACGGCTGAGTTTGCACAGCACTGCACCGCCAATTTCGCCGACCACCAGTGCATCCACCTTATGGCCGTCAAGCCCATCTATCGGATCGCAGGTTCCATACTGAAGAAGCTGACCACAGTTGTTGATCGTAGTTACCTCGCAGGTAATCATATCCACCACCACATACTCCGGCGCACACGAGAAGTGACCATACACCCGGCTCGCCAATCCCAAATTCTGCAGTACCGGAAAACAGACATTCACGTTACCTCCGCACATCCTTTGTGTGTTGAAGCGTTTGCGGCGCTTTGCTTATTCATTACTGTTACTGCCAGTTCAGAGTGTGGCAGGACTGGCAACTCATGCCACTCCCCGACACGCCTTCCAGGTTTGCCCCATGGCAGACTACATTGGCGCAGGTAGTGATGCCGTTGGTGAGCACATAGACCCCATGGGAGCTTTGGTTGCTGCTGGTGACGTTTTTCCACACGGCGATGCTGGCGGGGTGTATCTGCATCGGTCCGCCCAGATGGCAACTAGAGCAGGAGGGACCGCTACCGGTGACGCCGGTCAGGCTCTTGCCGTGGCAGTAGATGTTGGTGCAGGCGGCGATCCCGCTTTCCGCGACATAGACCGCATGGTGGGAATAGGTATAATCACCCCAGAAAAGCGGATGGACGTGCTGTTGGTCTCCCATGTGGCACTGGGTGCAGGCCACCTTGGAGATGCCGCCGGCGTAATCGCTGCCGTGGCACTCGGCGCAGGCGCTTATATTGGTTGTGGCCGCCGCGCTGTGGCCCCCCGGCAACCAGGTGGCGACAACATGTGCCCCGTGGCTGTCGGCGGAGAAGGTGCTCTGGGAATTGCTGTCCCCGCAGCCGGCAAGCCCGAACGCAACGAGGGCCGGCAGCCATAGTCCCAGGATAAAAGGTCTTATCGATGACATGTGGCGCACCTCTCGTTGTTTTGTCTGCCATGGCACTTGACGCAGGACGCCGGGTTGATCCGGCCGTCGATCTTGTGCTGGCTCAGGTAGTCGCCTCGGTGCGGCAGGGTCCGCTCGGGAGAGTCGGCGAACTTGTCGCTCGGCTTGATCTCTTCCTTATGGGCATGGCAGTCGGAGCAGAACGATTCCTCATGGCAGGCGGCGCAGGCCAGACGCTGTTCCTGGGCGTAAAAGCGGTGTTTGGGGAAGAAGTCCGCAGCCTTGTGGTTGAACGCCTGCCAGGTGTCGGTATGGCATTCGCGGCAATCAGGCATTCCTGTTACCTTCTCCGGGTGGGTCTTGACGATGCTGGCCGTATTGGCGCAGGCATACAGAGTACTTACGATCAGCACTACCATCGGTATCATACTATATCTTTTCACTTCGCCCTCCCTTCGGTGCCGCGCCGGATGTCGAACGTATAGGTCAGCTTGACCAGACCCGCCACCTCGTTGTCGTAATCCGGGTTCTTGGAGTAGTCCACATCGGCCCCGATCTTCAGGCTGGGGGTGATGTCGCAGGAAGCGGCCCCGACAACGGTGTAGGAGTTCTTGATCCCGTTGATGCGGCTGTCGTAGTTCACGTCGAAGAAATCGGCAGTAATGTCGAACCGTTGAAATTTCTTCGCGGCAAAGACGCGGTATTCATTGTAGCGCAGCTTGTCCGTGGTGCCGTCCATACGGTGGATGGCAAAACCGGTCACTACGGCGCCGGGCAGCAAGAGCGTCGCCTTGCCGCCGTAGTAGTTGCCGTCACCGGCGATTTTATAGTCGTAGTTCTTGTAGTCGGCCCCAATGGTCAGTGCTTTGATGGGGGTATAGGCGATGCCGCCCCCCAGGCTCTGCACCTTCTCCCGGGGGTCCATCACCCCGCCGGGGTTGGCAGGGCTGATCAGGCTGAACACGTTGGTGGTCATGTGAAAGAAGTAGTCCTTATAGTTGATGTCCGAATAGCTTGCATTGATGCTCAGGTTGTCCTGGGGATTGTAGGTGATGCGGTAGTCGTGCTCCATCCAGCCGTCGGTGATGGAGTTGTAGGAGGAACGGCCCACCGCGTCGATCTGTTTCAGTGGATGGAGCCAGACGTCGACCCCCTCCTCTTCCCGATACCGCTCGCCGCTTTGGCTCGCCTTGAGGGCGCTCACTCCCAGGGTGTAGTATTTGGCCAGGGTATGGGTGATGCGGCCGCCGTAGATCAGGTCGCCACCTTTGCTGTTCGTCTCGGTGACCACGGGGGCGCCGATAAAGGCGGCGGCCCCGAACCCTGCCGTGAAGTCGGAGCGCAGGTACGCCCCGTCCACCCGCTCCGAGGCCACTCCTTCGGCCACGAACTGGCGCCCCAGGTTGACCACCAGGTTGTTCTTGGGGGCGCGATAGCTGAGATAGCCGTACTGGAGGTCGCCGTCCCGGTATTTGTCCGTGCTCCGGTCACCCAGGTCGATGCGGCCCCAACCGCCGAAATAGAAGGAGAGCCTCCCCTCCTTGTCCAGGTTCGTCGCCGAGAGGCGCAGGTACTCGTAAGCCGGGTAGAGGTCTTTCTTGTCCATACTCTCCCTGGCGCGCAGGATGGTGGTGGATTCGCCGGAGACGGCGAGGCCCTCCGACTGGACCGGTGCCGCTGCCAGAAGCGGCACAAGGGCCATAATGATTCCTGCGCACTGGCCCACGCCGCTGCGAAACCCGCGGCGTGTTCCCATCGTGTCATGTCTATTCAAGACGCCCCTCCTTGCCAATTAGTGGTAATGTCTGCATTGCGTTTTCTCTCCTCACGCCGGAAGAATCCGTACTACCGGTTCACCAAACGGTCTTCTGTCAAAGGCCAAAGGCGTTGGTCGCCCCCGTGCCTGCACGGGGGCGACTCATCCAGCCATTCGGCCGCAAAGCATCGTGTACGTCAGACGTTGGGGTTGGGATAACCTGCGGCCGTGGCAGCGGAGCGGAGCTCTTTCCAGATCTGGGTGACGCGTTTGATCTCCTTCTGGGGGCAGAGATTGTCGCACTGGCCGCACATGATGCAGTTCCAGAGCCCGGCCTGGACCGCATCCACTATGCGGTTCCCTTCGTCGTAGGGGTCGTAATGCCGATAAGCGATAGCGAGTAACGCCGCGGGGCCGACAAAACTCGAAGGATCGGCTTTGTGGGCGGGGCAGCCAGCCGTGCAGACCAGGCAACGGCAGCACCATTCAATGGCGTTGATTTGGGCGTTGTTGGTCAGGTCCATCTTGTTGGCTTGAGCATCGGTGAGCGGCTGGGCCCGGATGCGGCGATAGCGCTGAGTGAGATCCGCATGGGCCTCGCTTTTATCGACAATGAGGTCGCGTATAACCGGCTGGCCGGCCATCGGTTCGATGGTGTGAGGCCCATTGGTCATCGTGGTGATGCAGGCGAGCACAGGCTTGCCGTCGTACATCACGGCACAGCGGCCGCAGGCGCGCCCATGGCAACTGTAATCGAAAATGACCGGCTGGCTCTCGTGTGCAAACTGCATGGCTTCAAGGACCGTGATCTTGTCTTTGTAGGGTACGCCGATGGTGACCAGGGATGGCGCGGCGTCCACCGCCCGGTCGTATTTGCTGAATTTGATATTCATATATTTTTCCTTTCAGATCTATGTAGTTAGACATTTTCCCACGTGACACTATCCCAAGAGATCGTATCAGGAGGGGTGTACTTGCTGAAGGTCATCTTGCCGTTCACCAGCTTGGCTGTGAGCATGCACTTCCAGTTCACATCGTCCTGGGTGGGATATTCGGGACGGATGTGAGCGCCCCGGCTCTCCGTGCGCGTCAGAGTGGCGTTGACCGACATCTCGGCGATGTCGATCAAGTTGTAGTTTTCGATCGCCATCTTCCACTCGGTGCTATAGGTCGTTGACGTGTCGGTAAGTACCTGATGGGGCAGATCTTCCTTGCGAATTCTGGCTAGTTCGGCCGACGCGGCCTGGAGATTGGCGGTTGTACGCACAGCGCTCATGCAGGTGCCGCAGGCCTTTTGAATCCTCTGGCGCACCAGATGGGGTCGTAGGCCTCCGGCGACCCTGCGTGTGCGGATTTCGACCAGTCGAGCGATCTCGTTCTCGGCTTGGGTAAAGTCTATTGTGGTCGGGGCCTTAACGGTTTCAAGATACTTCAAAGCACTCCGGAGAGTGTAGGAGCCCATCCGGCGATTTGTGTACTCATTGACTCCGCCCTCCGTACCATACACACCGGCGCCACGACTGCAGAAGAGCCCGGGGATATCGGTCATCATAGTATCATCGATGACCGGCGCCCCCCCATGCTCGCCCATCTCAAAGTTGAACTCGACAAGCTCTTTCGTGACGTCGATGCCGAAGTTTTCCTTCCACAGGGATATCGAACGTGCGTAGGAGATGCGCAGTCCTGCGACAGCCGCGGGACTGCTGAGATCTAGATAGAGGCCGCCATTGGGACCAAGGTTGCTCGGGTCCATCATGTGCGTGGCCAAAAGTTTTTTGAAATAGTTACGGTCCCAAAACACACGGCTCTTATCTACCGTCGGGTCAGCCATGAGAAACGGCACCCTTTTCGCGTCGACGATGTAGGCGGACGCGTCCGGTTCGGCGCCGATACCGGCATTGAATCCATAGGCAATGCCGGTCGGTTGGATGGAGTGGAGTTCGTAGCTGCCGTATTCGGCGTCTCCCACCCTCGCCCCGCGGCGGTAGGCGGCCATTTCGACGTCGGAGGTGTTGTCCGGAACGTTCATGCTTTTGGCTGCAACGGTAACCCAGCCATTGAACCAGCCACACCCGCCTGCGGAAAGTATGACCGCATTGGCACGGTAAACGACGAATTTGCCGGTGGGGAGGGCGACACCGACTGCGCCGATGCACTGCCCGTTGCTCATGAGCACATCAGTGATCATGGTACGGTCGTGAACCGTCATCAGCGGCGACTTGGAAATCTCGTCCTGGGCGTGACGGGGGAAACCGCCCGCGCCCATCTTGAAGTACGGCGTATCCACCGCCATGACATCTGAACCGTCCGCGTTGCGGTGAGGGAAGCATTCGCCGCCCTTGTTCATGTAATACTGGAAGATAGACCTGTTCGGGTCCGAAAGCATGGCGTTCTGTTGTGCCTTCTTGTTGACGATGTTTTGAAGGACCGAATCGTGCTGGTATAGCACCGGGTTCAAGGATCCGTCGGCGTTGGCCGGCATAAAGCCGTATTGGACGTCCCAGTTCATGCCGGTGGCACCGCTCGCCCGGAATGGTCCCTTGTCAACCATGGTAACCTTCCTGCCGCTCTTGGTTGCCTCAAAGCCGGCGGACAGCGCTCCGATTCCCCCGCCAATGATCAGGATGTCGGTCTCGTAGACCGAGTAGCTCTGCGAGGCGGCTGAGTTACCGTTTGTGCCGGCAGTGCCGCTAGTGCTCCCTGAACAGCCGGTAAGTGCAGCGGTGTTTCCGGCAAGAACCGCCGTTCCTAAGGCAAGCCCACCGGACTTCAAAAAACCACGACGGGATATATACATATTTTCATTTTTTCCCATAACTTCTCTTCCCCCTTAATTTTTAAACTACTAACTATGTTTATACAAAGTAGTTTACAGCGTACAAATACTTGTACAGCGTTTACAACACCCTCCTTTCAAAATATAATTATCATTTTAACTATTACTATTTTAAATGATTAAATATTTAATTACGCGATGCATATGATATAAACTATAATTTGTTACGTATCTATTATGTACAGAGACAACTCAAGAGCATCGATGTTTGCCAAAACAGTGCCAACAAAACAAAATCAATTTAAACAGACAATTACATCACACATCACTCTACGCAGACGCCAAAATGGTCACATAGGTAAAATATGCTTGAGGCATATGATTAAAATAGTGCTATTGGTCAAATATGGTTAAACATCAGCCGCTTGATTGCTCGATAGCTCTCGAGTACGGATTTCGGCATGTATACGTTGATTTTATTGTTATATTTTAATAATATAAGGAGGGCTGGAAACTGCGGATTATCTTTCCGGTATTGGCACGTCACCGATAGGTTTTAGGCAATTGGTGCTAAGCCCCCGGCAATCGATCACAAATTAAACAACCAGCAAATACGTTTTATTATCGCTTGGTCATCGATCACTTGTTCGCTATTGATGATTCGAGCTAAAAAGGTGGGGGTTAGAACATATGGTCGACAGGAATGTATTTTTCAGGGACGTAACGACAAAGGTTTGCAGCAGCATTCACATTGATCTGGCTGTTAATAATACCTTTGAGTATTTGCGGCGCCATATCCCGCTGGATGCATTCAAACTCGCTACTCGTGACGAAAATCGTCGGGCCATACGATGCATAGCCCAAGCCTCTGCCGATAAAAGAGAATATTATGACAAATTGATTCCAATCCCTGCGGATCTCTGGCCGATTGTCAAATCAAGGAATTTTTCCGAACCGATATTAATGAATACAGATGAGATCTATAGAAAGATAGCTCCCCTTGCAAAGCATGAAGAAAGCTCCACACTTATGGTGCCTCTCGCAACCAAAGAAGTAACCATGCTGGGGGCACTGACATTTTTTGCCCATGGCAGAAAGCGATATGATGCGGCGCATATCGAACTTCTGGCCACTATTGCCCGCCCCTTTTCCATGGCATTGGCAAATGCCCTTGCCCGCGAAAACCTGTCGCACAACCGGAGTTCCCTCCGCGACGACAATTGCTCTCTGCCCTTCTTCCAAGAACGGGAAGAGATTGTCGGGGGCGATTCGGGGTTGCGCAACGTTATGGAGATGGCAAGAAGGGTGGCTCCGCTTAACAGCACCGTGCTCATAACGGGGGAGACCGGGACAGGAAAGGAGTTGATTGCCAACGCCATCCATTCATCCTCTTCCCGTAAGGCTGGCCCTTTTATCAAGGTCAACTGCGGCGCCATCCCTGAAAACCTCATTGACAGCGAGTTGTTCGGCCATGAGAAGGGGGCGTTCACCGGAGCGGTGGCAGAAAAGCATGGAAAGTTTGAACAGGCCAACGGCGGCACCATTTTTCTTGACGAGATCGGCGAGATGGCTCTCCAGAGCCAAGTGAGGCTTCTGCGGGTTCTCCAGAGCAGAAAGGTCTGCCGGGTGGGTGGCGATAAGCTGATTGACGTTGATGTCCGAGTAATAACTGCAACCAATTGCGACTTGGAACAGATGGTATCTCAGCACCGGTTCCGGGAAGACCTCTGGTTCCGGCTGAATGTCTTCCCCATCAATGTCCCCCCGCTTCGCCAAAGAAAAGAGGACATTCCCACCTTGATCCGTCACTTCATTATGATGAAAAGCCGGGAACTGGGGATCGTTACCCCCCCGGCCATTGCACCGGGGACAATTGGGCGGCTTGTGAATTACCATTGGCCCGGTAATGTCCGGGAACTGGAAAATCTGGTCGAAAGAGAACTTATCTGCCGATGGGGAGAACAACTGAGATTCGATTCGATGTCGGCAGAACATGCTTGTAAAGCAACTCCCACCCGTGAATGGCAGCCGGCTGACGGCCCTTTGAATCTCGACGAAGTAATGAGCATGCATATCAGCAAGGTTCTTAAAATGACCAAGGGCAAGATATTCGGCCCACATGGAGCAGCAGAATTGCTCGGCATCAATTACAACACCTTGAGGGGGCGCATGCGTAAGCTGGGTTTAATGCAGGTAAAGCAAGAAGCATAATCCCCGGCAGGCTATTTGAAAACCACAGGACATTAGTTGCCAAAAACGGACGGAATGCGTATACTTCATCCCTTCATTCACCGTTACCGGAGGGCGAGTAATGATTCGACCGTTCCAGGGCATCCAGCCGAAGATCGACCCGACCGCCTTCGTGGCGGAGACCGCCGTGATCATCGGCGATGTGGAGATGGGCCCCCAGAGCAGCATCTGGTACAACTGCGTGGCCCGCGGCGACGTGAACCGTATCCGCATCGGTGCCCGCAGCAATGTGCAGGACCTGACCATGCTGCACGTCACCCACAAAAAACATGCCGACGATCCCGGCGCGCCGCTCATCATCGGCGACGACGTCACCATCGGCCACAGCGTGACCCTGCACGGCTGCACCCTGCACAACGGCTGCTTCATCGGCATGCAGGCCATGGTGATGGACCGGGCCGTGGTGGGCGAAGGCGCCCTGGTAGGCGCCCGGGCCCTGGTCACCGAGGGGACGGTTATCCCTCCCCACACCCTGTGGATCGGCGCGCCGGCCAAGTACAAACGCGACCTGACCCCGGACGAGGTGGCCTGGCTGGGGAAATCCGCCGGCAACTACGTGAACTACGCCTTGCAGTATATCAACGACTGATGCCAAAGCCGCCCCTCAACCCCTACCTGGCCGTGATGGCCGCCGTGGTCGCGGTTTCCTTCTCTGCCCTGTTCGTGCGCCTCGCCACAGCGCCCCCCCTGATCATCGCCACCTACCGCCTGCTGTTCACCTTTCTGGCCCTGGCCCCCTTTACCCTGATGAAACGGGGGATACTGGCCACCCTCGACCGACGCCAAGTGGCGTTCTCCGCCTTGAGCGGCCTCTTCCTGGCCTTGCACTTCGTGACCTGGTTCACCTCCCTGGGCTACACCAGCGTGGCCAGTTCCACGGTGTTGGTGACCCTCCAGCCGGTCTTCGTGGTACTCGGGTCGCTGCTCTTCTTCAAGGAGCGCATCTCGCGCCTGGCCGTCATGGGGGGGCTCTTGGCCCTTACGGGGAGCATCATCATCGGGGCCGCCGATTTCCAGGTCGGCATGCGGGCGCTGATCGGCGACCTGCTGGCGCTCCTGGCGGCCGTCATGATCTCCGGCTACCTGCTGATCGGCCGCAGGCTGCGCAGGGGCATCCCCCTGGAGGGGTATACCTTCGTCACCTACGGGACCAGCTCCCTGGCCCTGGTGGCGGCAACGCTGATCACCCGAACCCCCTTTGGCGGCTACCCTCCCCGGGATTGGCTGCTGTTTCTGGCCCTGGCCCTGGTCTGTACGGTCATGGGACATACGGTCTTCAATTGGGCACTGAAATACGTCCAGGCCTCGGTGGTTTCGGTCAGCATCCTGGGCGAACCCCTGGGGGCCATACTGTGGGCCGCCGTTTTCCTCGGTGAGCCGCCAACCCTGCGACAGATGGCGGGCGGGGCGTTTATCTTCGGCGGCCTGTATCTCTTTACCCGGGTGGCGGCGCGTCCCCCGCAGCCTGCCTGACACATCCAAAGATGGAAGGAACCCACCCATGCACGATAATGAACTCAGCCCCAGCGCCCGCAAGGTGCAGGAGGCCCTGGAGGCGGCCGGAGTCCCCTGCCGCGTACAGGAATTGGCCGCCAGTTCCCGCACCGCCGCCGAAGCGGCCGAAACGGTGGGGTGCGATGTGGCCCAGATCGTCAAATCGCTGGTATTCAAGGGCGCCCATTCGGGGAACCCGGTGCTGGCCCTGGTCAGCGGCAAAAACCGCGTCAACGAGGCGCTTTTGGCAGCGGCCTGCGGCGAACCGGTCGGCAAGGCCGATGCGGCCTTTGTCCGGGAGCGTACCGGCTTCGCCATTGGCGGCATCCCGCCCCTGGGGCACCTGGAGCAGCTTTGTCCGGTCATCGACCGGGACCTTTTGGAATACCCCGAGGTCTGGGCCGCGGCCGGCACCCCCCACGCCCTGTTCCGCATCACCCCGGCCGACCTGCTGGCCGTAACCGGCGGCCGGCCGGCGGACCTCTCCTGAACCGGGGTCGGCCCATGTCCTCCCCCGCCCGGCAGGAACCGCTCCGCCAAGGCCTGACCTACGGCTTTCTGGCCTATCTGGTCTGGGGCTTTTTCCCGGTCTACTTCAAGGCGCTGCACGGCATTCCCCCCTTGGAGGTGGTTGCCCACCGCATCGTCTGGTCGGTCCTCTTTTTGCTGGTGCTGGTTGCCGCCACGGGCTGCTGGGGCGAGGTCAGGACCGCCTTTGCATCCCGTCGGGTGCTGCTGACCCTGATCGGTTCCACTACCCTGATCACCATCAACTGGCTGGTGTTCATCTATGCCGTGGAGCAGGGTCAGGTACTCCAGTCGAGCCTGGGATATTTCATTACCCCCCTGGTCAATGTGCTGCTGGGCATGATCTTTCTGCGGGAACGGCTGCGGCCGCTGCAGATGATCAGCCTGCTCCTGGCGGTTACCGGGGTCGGCCTGCTGACGGCCCGGGTCGGGGCGGTGCCCTGGATCTCCCTGGGCCTGGCCGCATCCTTCGGCCTCTACGGCTTGCTGCGCAAGACGGCTCACGTTGAATCCCTGGCAGGCCTGCTGGTGGAAACCATCCTGACCGGGCCGCTGGCCCTGGCGTACCTGATCTGGCTGGGCACACACGGTCAGGGGGCCTTCCCGGCGGCCGTGGACCAGGGCGCCCTGTGGCTCCCCCTGGCAGGTGTCCTGACCGCCACGCCGCTTTTGCTCTTCGCCGCGGCGGCCCGCAGGCTGCGGCTGGCCACCATCGGCTTCCTGCAATACCTGACCCCCAGCCTGCAGTTTGCCCTGGCCGTGTTTGCCTACGGGGAGCAGTTCACCCCCACCCACATGGTGACATTCATCTTGATCTGGAGCGGCTTGGCGCTCTATACTGCCGACGCGGTCCGCACCTTCCGTAATCCGGCGGCAAGCCGCGACGCAGAGCGCACCTGACCGCGGGGGAACGGCACCCATTATGGAAGAAGAAACCCCTCCACCTGTTTCTCCCGATTCCCGGACCGTCCAAACCGCCCTGGACATCCTGGACGGCCAGTCGCGCCCAAACCGGCTGACGCGCCTGATGCCGTTTCTGGGGCCGGCCTTTATCGCCAGCGTGGCCTACGTGGACCCGGGCAACTTTGCCACCAATATCCAGGGGGGCGCCCAATTCGGCTACCTGCTGGTCTGGGTGATCGTGGCCAGCAACCTCATGGCCATGCTCATCCAGACCCTTTCGGCCAAACTCGGCATTGCCACGGGCATGAACCTGGCGGAGCAGTGCCGGGCACGCTTCCCCCGGCCGGTGGTCGTCGCCATGTGGCTGTTGATGGAGATCGTGGCCATGGCAACGGATCTGGCCGAATTCCTCGGCGCCGCCCTGGGCTTCCAACTCCTCATGGGCATCCCGCTGTTTGTCGGCGCCCTGCTCACCGCCCTGGCGACCATGCTGATCTTGGGAATGGAACGCTACGGGTTCCGCCCCCTGGAGGCGATCATCTCATCCATGGTCGGGATGATCGCCCTCTGCTACCTGCTGGAGACCATCATCGTCAAGCCCGATTGGGGGCTGGTCGCCTATCATGCCGTGGTCCCGCATTTTTCGGGGGCCGAAAGCGTTCTTTTGGCCTCGGGGATCCTGGGGGCCACCGTCATGCCCCATGCCATCTTCCTCCATTCCGCCCTGACCCAGGGGCGCATCGTCGTACGGGACCAAAAACGGCTCCAAAGCCTGTACCGTTTCGAGATCGCCGATGTGGTCATCGCCATGGGCATGGCCAGTTTCGTCAATATCGCCATGCTGGTCATGGCGGCAGCCACCTTCCACACCACGGGGCACTCCGCCGTCGGCACCATCGAGGAGGCCTACCGGACTCTGGAACCGCTCCTGGGATCATCGGCCAAATGGATCTTCGGCCTCTCCCTGCTGCTCTCGGGGCTATCGTCATCCACCGTAGGCACCAGCGCGGGGCAGGTGATCATGCAGGGTTTCATGCAGCGGCACATCCCGATCTGGCTGCGGCGCCTGGTGACCATGGCTCCCTCGCTGATCGTTATCGGCATGGGGCTGGATCCGACCCGCACCCTGGTGGTCAGCCAGGTGGTACTCAGCTTCGGGCTCCCCTTCGCGATCATCCCCCTGGTCATGTTCACCCGCAGCCCCGACATCATGGGGGATTTGGTCAATAAACGCATCACGACGGCCGTAGCTGCAATGATCGCGGGAACCATCCTCGCGCTCAACGCCTACCTCCTCTATAAGACACTGGTAACGGGGTGATCCCATGTTCAAACATTTCCTTGTCCCTTTAGACGGCTCACGCCTGGCCGAGGCGGCCCTGCCGGCCGCCGCCTTCCTGGCCACCAGGCTCGGCGCCCGGGTCACGCTCTTCCATGTCGTGGAGAAAAACGCCCCCAGCGAGGTCCATGGCCAGTCCCACCTGAGGAATGCGGAGGATGCGGCGGCCTATCTGCGCCGCCTGTCGCAACGCGCCTTTCCCCCCGGAATCGTGGTCGACTGCCACGTGCATGCCGCAGAAGCGGACGATGTGGCCGACAGCATCGTCGCCCATGCGGACGAACTGGAGCACGATCTGGTGATCATGTGCTCCCACGGCCGCGGGCAGGCCCTTCACCTGTTTTTGGGGAGCATCGCCCAGAAGGTCATTGCCCTGGGCTCCCGTCCGGTCCTCATCACCCACCCCGACGACCAGGGCGGCGCGCCGGCGTTCGCCTGCAACAACATCCTCGTCCCCCTGGACGGCGACGCGGATCATGCCCAGGCCCTGCCGGTTTCGGAGGAGATCGCCCGGGCCTGCGGCGCGACACTGCACCTCATGATGGTTATTCCCCGTTTCGCCTCCCTGTCGGGGGCGGCAAAGGTTTCCAGCAGGATGCTTCCCGCCACCACGTCCCGAATACTCGAAATGGCCTCCCAGGATGCCCGGGAGACCTTTCGGGAACAACTGGAAACCTTGCAGAGACAGGGGTTTACGGCAAGCGCCCACGTATTGCGGGGAGATCCGGCACAGACGATTGCAAAGGCCGCCAGCCATGCCCGGGTGGACCTCATTGTGCTGGCCACCCATGGGAAAACCGGTATGGAGGCCTTCTGGGCGGGGAGCGTCACCCACCGGATCTGTACTCTGAGCAAGATCTCGCTGCTCTTGATCCCCCTCCCCAAGGCATAGCCGGACCGGTTCATCATGGCCCGCAAACGCCAGCAGCAGTAACGGCTTTCAAGAAATCCGCCTTGCCTGCATCGAGGATTTCTGTTATTTTCCAGGCATATTACGGAAAGGACGTTGAATGAAGGTAACCATCCTGGGGAGCGGGACATCGACCGGGGTTCCCATGGTGGGGTGCAGGTGCCGGGTATGCACGTCGGACGACCCGAAGGACCGGAGAACCCGTGCCTCCCTGCTGATTCGGCACGGGGGGCGGAACATCCTGGTGGACACCTCCACCGACCTGCGGCGGCAAGCCCTGCGGGAGGGGCTGGATAGGGTAGACGCCGTTCTCTTCACCCACCCCCATGCCGACCATGTGAACGGCATCGATGACCTGCGCGGCTTCCACTTTCTGCACAAGGAGGTCGTTCCCTGCTATGCCTCCCCCGCGACCTTCGAGACATTGCTGACGGGCTTCAGATACATCTTCGTCGAATCCGGCGGATCGGGCTATACGCCGCTTTTGTCGGCCCACGAGGTCTCCGCCCCGTTCGATCTGTTCGGGCTGACGGCCATCCCGATCCCCCTTGAGCACGGCAAGAGCACCGCCACGGGCTTCCGCATCGGGACATTCGCCTATCTGACGGATTGCAGCGCCATTCCCGCCAGCTCCCTGCCGCTTCTGGAGGGGCTCGACGTGCTGGTCATGGACGGGCTGCGCTGGACGCCCCATCCGTTCCACTTCAACATCGAAGCGGCCATTGCCGCCGTGGAACCGATCAAGCCGGGCCGCGTCGTCCTCACCCATCTGACCCATGAAGTGCTCCACAGCGAGCAAGCCAAACTGCCGCCCGGTTTCGAATTCGCCTACGACGGCATGGCGTTCGATGTACTGTAGTTTTCATGCGGGGTTTCCGGATGGGAACTAATGCAATTGCGATAGGAGAGGGGGAGTATGCACAAGGACATACGGCTACATGGGCAGGTCGGCAGCCATGTCGAGTATTTCGTCATGGTGGTGGGCAACGATGCCTATCAGCGTTACTTCTTCAACATCGTCCAGGAGGAGGAACACCTCCGCATCTTCTCTCCGGGCAACGAGCTCATCATCTCCCCCGAAGGGATCGGCTACCAGGGGAACGGCGGCTATTTTTGCGAATACATGTTCGGCGTCGACCAACCCTCCTCCGATCTCTCCAAACCGGACATCATCAACCGCCTGGTCATGTACGGGGCACGTTCCAACGACACGGGCTCGATCCGTTTCAGCGACCGCACCCAGGGAGAGGAGAGCTTCGAAAATATTTTTTTCGAGGGGAACGCCGTCTGCAACTACTATTTTTTCGTCCACTCCAACCAACTCTCCCGCAAACTGAAATACCAGCAGGAGGAGTTGGTCAAAAACCTCGGAAAGATCATCAAGCGCTCCGAATCGGTGGGCGACGAGCGTGACGACGCCCTTATCTCCAACATCTTTCCGCTGCTCAGGGACGATTCGGCCCAACTCTTCATCATCAAGCTGATCAACCGCCACCACCGGGAATACCGCGACCTCTTCAAAAGCCTTTACTACCGTAACAAGAAGATCGCCGATGACGATTTCGCCCGCCTGGTCAAACTTGCGACCACCTATCGGATCGACCGCTACCAGCAGGAACGCATGCGCATCGACGCCATGTACCGCCATCCGTCCAACAAACGTATTGTGGACGAATACCGCAATATCCTCCTGGCCTGCAACAGCAAGGGAGAGATCAGCCATCTGGACAATGCCCGGCTGACCCGGCTCAAGACCTTGTCGGTGCGTAACAAGATCCCCGGCGCCCTGTTCTATACCCTGGACGAGATGCTCAAGCGAGGGCGCAACCTGGTCCACCACGAGGAACAAGACTACATCGCCGCCACCCGCGAGGTGCTGCAGGGGATCTTCCTCAGGGAAAAGGAGATCGAAAGCCCGATCAACCGCGAGGACATGCTCAACCTGATCCAGGCCAAGAAAAAGGCCGTGGAAAACCGCGACCATTCCTTCGACCAACTCATGCTGGACGCGAGCAAGGAGTGCGACGAAAAGATCCGCGACGGCGCCGACCCGGGGCTGATGGATGGGTTTTCCTACGTCATCACCTACCTGGACCGTTTCGACAGCGTCTCGAACCTGATCAGCCAACTGGCCTTCATGGAAAACGTGCGGGTCAACGAGGAGATGCTCCAGGGACTCCTGGAGCACAAGGCCGCCTTTGACAATCTCAGGGAGGGGTGCTTCGAGGAGCTGTTCATCCACGAACTGTTCCATAACGCCTACCTGGGCCGTTTCGGACGGCGCAAGGTAACCGCCCTCTTGGCAGGGCTCAGGGCCGTGGAAAAACGTACGGGTAGCACGGAAGAATTGAATCAGCACCTCCAGAAAATCGACCAGGAAGAACGCATTTCATCGGTACTGCTGGAGCATGTACGCGACCGGATCCGCAACTTCTATTCCCGGTTCACCACCAGGGCCGACCAGGAGGCGCTGCGCCGCGAGGTAATCGAGGAATTGAAGAACAAACGGCTCATCAAGGCCGATATCCCCGACCACATCTTCCATGAAACCATCTTCACCATCAAGAAGGAGGCCATGTATCTCCACTCCCTGTTGCCCCAGATCATCGCCGAACGCAATGTGGGGTTGCGGGAGGATTTCCTGGAAAACTCCGGTCTCGACCGTTTCTATGTTGAAGAGTTGGAGCGGGAATATTACGAGAAGAACGGATTGAGTCTCGAGGGGCTGTACCAGATCAGGAAGGGCTTGAGTTAGTTTTCCGCTCCGGGTGAGCTATCGCTTGACCGGGGCGGCCCTCGTCGGCTATAGTTCCGCATCATACTTTTCCCGGCGATGGAGTTCGCCACAACCGCTTGCAAAAGCTGATGACTCCTACCTTTCACATGCGAGGTAGGAGTTTTTTTATCCCGCGGATTCCGTTCACACGAGCCTTGGCAAAACAGTGGTGACATCGCCCGAAAGGCCGCTATACTTTCCATGCACGGAGGAGGTTTCAGATGAAGACCGCTGCCACGATTGCCATCTTCTGCGCCGGGGGTGGGCTTACCCGCTACTACCTCTCGGGCTGGGTCTACAGCCAGTTCGGCCGGATATTCCCCTACGGCACCTTTGCCGTCAACATCATCGGGGCCTACCTCATCGGCCTGGTCATGGAACTGGGCCTGCGCAGCACCGTCATCCCCGATACGTTGCGTCTGGGGCTGACCGTTGGTTTCCTAGGGGGACTGACGACCTTCTCCACCTTCAGCTACGAGACCTTCAAGCTGCTGGAGGATGGCCAGTTCCTCGTCGCTTTTGCCAATGTACTGGCAAGCGTAGCGGTCTGCCTGCTGTTCACCTGGCTGGGTATTATCACCGTCCGAACGATACTCCAAGGAGGGGTGTGATGACAAAACTGATCGGTGAAAAGGTGTTGATGCGGATATTCATCGGAGAGAGCGACCGCTATGGCCGCAAGCCGCTGTACGAGGCGCTCGTGGAACTGTTGCGCAAGGAGGGCTTTGCCGGTGCCACGGTCCTGCGCGGGGTCTGCGGCTTCGGCGCCCATAGCGTATTCCATACCCAAAAACTCCTGGACCTGTCCGCCGACCTGCCGCTGATCGTCGAGGTGGTGGACAGTCAGGAGCGGATCAACGCCATCATGCCCCGCATCGACGAGATGATGGATGGCGGCATGATCACGCTGGAGAAGGCGACGGTCATCCGCTACAGCTACAAGAACAAGGAACCGTGAGAGGGGAAACGGCAGCAGCAATCACCGGCGGCAGCTCACCATGCGCTCCTACACCGCGATGCCGTGCAGGTCGCGTTTGTGGTATCTCCAGGCAAAGGCCGCCCCGCGGAAATACCAGTCGATCAGGAAGACCCCCCATACGGCGTACAGGGAGAGGTGCAGCCATTCGGCCGCTACCCACGACAACGCCACCCGTATCCCCCACATGGCCACCAACGTGACGATGAAGACGTAGAAGGTATCGCCCGCCCCCCGCAGGCTGCCGGCATAGACGAACGAAAGCGCCAGGGGCACCTGGGCGAAGGCCACCAGCCGCAGGAAAACGCTCCCCTTGGCAATGACGTCGCCGTCATGGGTGAACAGCCCGATCAGGTAGTGGGGTGCGCAGAAGAAGACGAGCGCCATGAGGGTCATGACCACCACGGCCAGCCGCAGCGCCTCGTTGTGGCTGATGCGGGCGCGGCGGAGCTTCCTGGCCCCCAGGGCCTGCCCCATGAGCGTGGCGGCGGCGATTCCCATGCCGGCGCCGGGCATGAAGGAGAGGGATTCGATGGAAATGCCGATCTGGTGGGCGGCGTAGGCGCCGGTGCCGTAACCGATGATGAAGCTCGAATAGAACAACTGGCCGCTCTGCTGGGCGACCCGCTCCAGAGCCACCGGCCACCCCACCCGCCATACCATGCCGAAAAGCCAGCCATCCGGCCGGCCGAAGGCAAGATACCGCTTGCGCACCGCCTGGATCAGCAGGTAGGAAAAGCCGACGAATTCCGAGCTGTTGATGGCAATGGCAGCGCCTTTGACCCCTAGCGCCGGAAAGCCGAGCGTACCGTAGATCAGCGGCCAGGCCAGGGCGACATGCAGGATGTTGACCAGGATGATCGCCTCCATGGGCGTGCGGGTATCCCCGGCGCCCTGCATGATGGCGGAAAGGATGTTGAGGCCGGTTGTCCAGACCAGCCCGAGGAACACCAGGCGGATGTAGTCGGCGGCCAAGGCCTGGACGTCGGGTGCGGTACCCATCATGCGGGCGATATCGCCTCCCCAGGCGGTGCCCGCCGCCGTACAGGCCGCCGTCATGGCCAGGCAGACGAGGCAGCTCACGTAGGCCGCCCGGCGGGCCTCCTCGCGCCTGCCGGCACCCCACAGATGGGCGATCACCACCGTTGCCCCGGTGGCCAATCCCCAGAACACGGTCATGGTGACGAACATCAACAATTGGCCCAGTCCGGTGGCGGCAATGGCCGCAGCTCCCAGACCGCCGGTCAGAAAGATATCGACGATGGATACCAGGCGTTGGAACAATGAGGAGAGGAGCACCGGCATGGAGAGGCGGAAAACGTTACGCCGGATGGAGACCGGCCTATGACGGTGCAAAACGATTCTGGCAGGGCTGTTGAGCATGGTCCTTTATAGGGTGCGCTCCTGGGGAGGTCAATGCTTTTCACGCAAAAAAGGCGGGGCCGCAGGGCCCCGCCTTGGCAGTATTCATACCAGCCGCGGAGGGATCACTTCAGGTAATCCAGAAGCGACATCTGTGAAATCTTGGCGGTGGCCGACAGGGATGCCTGGTAAGAGGTTTGCTGTTGGGTCAATTCCACACCCACCTGCGCCAAATCCACGTACTGGACATTCCCGGCAATCGTCTCCAGGGTATTCTTGGTATTTGTGTTCAACGTGGTCGCATTATTGAGCCGCAACAGGCGTGCCGCCACGTCGGTCTGGGCATTGGTGATCTGGGTGGCGCCGGCCTCAATAGCCTGGGAATCGGCCTTGATGCCGCTCACGTTGTTGGCGCCGATATCCGTGATCAGATTGTCGATGGTCTGCAGGATATTGGTGGTGCCATAGGGGGTCGGGTTCGCCGGCGTTGCCGTAGAACTCCCCGTAAGCAGCTGGTTCCCCGTGATATTCATTTGCTGGGTCGCCCCCTGACCGATCTCCACCGAGAGGGTGTTTTCATTTCCCTGATAGCTATTGCTCGTATAGCTGAAGGGTTTCTGGTTATTGGTCCCCCCGAACACATACTGATCGCCGTACTGGGTATTGCCCATGTCCACCAGCTGCTGTTTCAACGATTGCAACTGGGAGATTACCGTCTGGCCGACGCTCGGGTCGGTACTGCCGGCTGTTATCGAAGCGGCCAGTTTTTTTGCTTGTTCCATGAAACCGGCCATGCCGTCCAGCGCCGTACTGGTCGTCTGCAGCCAGGTGCTCGTTTTGGTGATGTTGCTGGCATACTGGTCGCCGGCCTTGATTTTATCGCCGATGTCGGTCAGGAGCCTGGCGCCGATCGGATCGTCGCTGGGGCGGTTGATCTGCACCTGGGACGACGCCTGTTCCTGCAGCTTGTTCAGTTTGACCTGCTCCTGCTGGAGATTATAGAGGGCCAGATCGGAGGTCATGTTTGAGGTAATGCGCATAGCCAGATTCTCCTATTCTCTCTTATCTGATAAGTCCAATTACGGTATCCATCATATCGGTCGCCGTGGTGATCAATTTAGACGAAGCCTGGTAGGAACGCTGGTATTGCACAAGTTTGGTCAGTTCCTCATCCAACGACACGCCGGAGTTGGAATCGCGGAGCGTGCTTAACTGATTGCTGAATGCCGTATCCTGGGTCACGGTATCCCCGCTCGACTTGACGTCCAGGCCGACCTTGCTGACCAGGGTGTCATAGTAGCTGTTGAAGGTTGCCCCGGACATGGTTGTGGTGTCGTGTTGCAACACGGCAATCGCCGAGGCGTTGGTGTTATCCCCGGGGAGCGTGGCGCTTCCCGATGCGGCTATCGTGGCCGTTGTCAACCCGGTTGCAAGCTGAAGGCCGGCCGCGGCGCCACTGGCGGCGGCCGGAGGGGTGAAGAAATTCTGGCCGGTCCCGCCGGTCGGGCTGAACCCCGCGGTATGCAGGCTGTTCACGGTGTCTGCAATCGATTTGGCCAATGCATCCACCTGGCTCTGGTAGCCGGGAATGATCGTATCGCGCAACGCCAGGGTTGCTCCCAACGTCCCTGTGGTCGGCGTTACCACCGCCGCGGCCGCTCCGCCGGCCGGCGTCAGATTGACATCATAGAGGGTGGGTGTCGTGGCATTGGGCGTCAGCGAGAATGCGCCGGCCTGGGAACCGGTCACCAGGGCGCCGCCGCCGTCCGCGAACTTGATGTCCGTCGTGCCGTCGCTGTTCTCCGTGTAGGTGATGCCGACCTGCTTCGAGAGATTCTGCACCAATTGATCCCGCTGGTCCTTCAGCTCATTGGCGTTACCGGTCACCAACTGAGTCGTTCTGATCTGGCCGTTGAGTTGGGCGATGTTTTTCAGGGTTGCATTGATGCTGTCCGTCGTAGCGACGAGCGACGTATTCTGGGTAGCGATGGTATCGCTTAGGGTCTTGCTGGTGGCATGGAAGTTGTCCACCATGATCTGGGCCTGGGTCAAAACCGTCTGGCGTTCAGACGTGCCAGACGGATTGAGGGTAAGATCCTGCCACGCCCCGAAAAAATTGGAAATGGAGGCGCCCAGGCCGTTATTGGCGACCTCGTTGAACGTGGGCTCGATCTGCTGCAGCACGGTGGATTTGGCCGTGTCGTAGCCGAGGGTGGTCTGGGCAGTCACCATCTGTTGTTGTATCAAGCCGTCATAGTAACGCTCCACGCCGTTGACGCTGACGCCGGTGCCGATGGAGAAACCGTTCGCGGTGGTCTGCGGTGCAGTCTCCAGAATGACCCTTTGACGCGAATAGCCGGGGGTGTTGACGTTGGCGATATTTTCGCTGGTGACCTCGGTAGCGATCTGATATCCGCTGAGGCCGCTCTTGCCGATCTGCATTATTGAATTAAGGCTCATCTCATGCCTCCCTGTTGATCATGACCGACCCTGTTGCCCGTTGCTGATACCCGCCCGATGCGCCGTACACACTGGACTGGTTGATGACGCGGGTCAACAAGCTCAAGGTGGTGCTGGCTGCCGCCACAAAACGCTCCGCGATCTCCCGGTTCATGGCGGCCCGTTCCTGCACCTGCCGGGCCGTAACGTTGAGCTCGCGGTACAACCGCTGAATATCCTTCTGGACGGTTTTGGCCGCAACGTCGCCCAATGTGGCATCGGGACCGAGCCCCATGGCGGAGGCGGCCGCGGAGATCGCTTGGCGAAGCGGCTCGGTATGGGCCTCTATGCGCTCCGTCAGCTCTTCCTTCATCCGGTTTACCTCAGCCATGGCATCCAGGTTCATCCCCCCCAGTTCATGCGTCTCCCGTTCGAGGAGGCTGCGCAACTCTTCGAGCAGGTGCAACTGGAACGTGAGTGTCTCGATCATTGCTTTATTCATGGTTGCGGCTCCCGGACATGGCGCTCATTCCTGATGATCCGTTTTTTTGACGGAAGTTCGGCTTTCCTGGCGAATAATATCCTTCTCGATGAGGGGTGCCAGCCCCAGGCTGCCCCGCTTGGCTGCGGCTGCGGCATACTCCTGGTCCAGCATGGAGCGATAAATCTCTTCGCCGTGGCCGCCCCCGGTCAGCTTATCCTTGCCGACCGTCGCCCGCATGGATTGCAGCATCATGCCCACGAAAAGGGCTTCAAAATCCTGGGACACCTTGTGGGCCTCTTTGAGCTGCTGTTGGCTCAGGCCGGTCGAAGTGCCCTTTGTCTGCCGTTGCAGTTGCCGCGCCTTTTCGGCGGCAGCATTGTCGGTATCGGTTATTATTGGGGAAATGCCGATATCCATAGCCATTCTTTCTTATCGCCACATGGGCCGGGTTCTTGAGTCCCGAGGACTAAATTATTTCCATCAGAAAACTAGCAGGCTGTTGAAAAACTCAGGTTGTTCAAAAATAGTCAGATCGTCGCCCCCGCAGAAAGCCCTGAGGAGGCGTAGCAGCGCTACGCCGCACGAAAGGGCTTTTGAGGACGGCGGCGAGATGACTGTTTTTCAACAACCTCCTAGATGATGGAAAGGTCCGCCTGCAATGCCCCGGAGGCCTTGATCGCCTGGAAAATGCCGATCAGGTCGCGGGGGGTCACACCCAGTTGGTTCAAGGCCCGCACGACATCCCCGATGCTGGCGCCCTCCGGCAGGACCATCAGGCGCCGCGACTCTTCCGTCACCTTCAATTCGGTGCGGGGCACGGTCACCGTTTGGCCGCCCGTGCTGAGCGCAGTCGGCTGGGACACCTGCGGCGTCTCCCTGATCACGAGGGAAAGATTGCCGTGGGACACCGCCACCGTGGAGATGCGCACATTCTCTCCCATGACGATGGTGCCGGTCCGTTCGTTGAGCACCACCTTGGCCTGGTTATCCGGCCGAACCTCAAGGGTTTCCAGGGCGGCCACAAACTCGACCGGGCGGTTGGCGTACGCCTCCGGGATCTTCAGGATCACCGAACCGGGATCGGTGGTGGTCGCGACGGCCGAGTTGAACTTGGCGTTAATGGCCGTCTCTATGCGGGATGCGGTGGTGAAATCCGCCTTGTGCAGATTGAGGCGCAGGGTTGTTTTACCCGCCAGCACGTTGGGGATCTCCCGCTCCACAAGCGCGCCGCTGGGAATGCTGCCGGCGGTGGGGTGGTTTTTCTGGGCGCTGGCCGCTTGGCCGCCAAAGGCAAAGGAGTTGGTCAGGACCGACCCCTGGGCAACGGCATACACCTGGCTGTCACCACCCCGGAGGGGCGTCATGATAAGGGTGCCTCCGGCGATGCTTTTTGCATCGCCCATGGATGACACCAGGACATCCAACTGGTTTCCCTGCTTGGTGAAGGCGGGCAGCGTTGCCGTGACCATGACCGCGGCCACGTTTTTCAGCTTGATGGAACCGACGTTGGTGGTAATCCCCATCCGTTCCAGCATATTGACGACGGACTGGATATGAATCGAGGCCTGATCGCTGTCGCCGGTGCCGTTGAGGCCGACAACCAGGCCGTATCCGACCAACTGGTTCTCGCGCACCCCTTCGAAGGCGGCAATGTCCTTGATCCTGATGGCATGGGCAGAGGAAGCCAGAAACAGGGCGAGCATGGTAAAGACGACTATTCTTCTCATTTCACATCACCTTTGCGGAACGAACCTTAGAAAGGCCAGATCTTGTCGACAATATTCATCAGCCATCCCGGGCTTTGACGGTCGGAGATGATGCCCCTCCCGGAGTAGCTGATCTTTGCGTCGGAGACATAAATGGAATTGACCACATTGTCCGGACTGATATCCCGCTGCCGCACGGTGCCGGTCAGGACAATTTCCTGGTCTTCGTTGTTAACCTTGATGTTTCTTCGCCCTTCGATCAGCAGATTGCCATTGGAAAGCACATCGATCACCTTGGCGGAAATGGTAGCCGTCAGATTTTCCTGGCGCGATGTGGAGCCGGAACCGGAAAATTTCGAATCGACGTTGGCATTGATCAGTTGGCTCAGATCCATGTTGTTCTTCAGTATGCCGGCCTTCTCCAGGCCCAGGAAATTCGGCATGCCCGCACTGACCGACGAACTCCGCCCCGTATCCGTGCTGGCCTTCTTGGACGCGCTGGCCGTCTCCGAGATAACGATGGTGATGATGTCTCCCCGCCGATGCGCTTTGACATCCTCGGTGATGCCGCCCGAGGAGGCCGCCTGCCAGATGGAACCGCTGGAATAATCCAAAGGCGTTTTCGGAATCTGCTCGTCGAGGCCGACCGTCCTGATTTCCGTTTTCTGCTGTGCACAGCCTGCGCACAACAGTATCAGAAGAAGGCATATGCTCCGTTTCATACCACGTCCTTTTCCCTCGTGCATCTAGAACCCCACCTGTACCGTCGTGGCGTTGACCACCCTGGCCGGAATCTCCTTGAGCGAACTCAGGTTCTGAACCATGATGGTGTCCCCTTCTGCGCCGGCGCTCCTGGCCCGGCCGGTGACGGTAATCCTCATAACCTCGTTTTCAGCCACAATGGTCACCATCTGGCCGGATTTGATCAGGGGGACCTTTTCCACCTGGTCGGTCCGGATCGCGGCATTGGCCTTGATGGACGTCCGTGTCCGTCTGCCCACGATGGCGTCCAGACTGCGGCTATACTTACCCGCCACAGCGGCCACATCCCGCTTCTGCAGGGTAACGTCCCCCTCGGAGATAACCGCACCGTAGTCCAGCTGCCGCAGGGCGACAACCATATCGGACAGCGCCTCCACCTCCACCTGAACCGAGGTGTTCAGCACCACGCGGTCACGCTGCCGGACAACCACCCCCAGATTGGCGTTGCCCCACCCCTCCCACTGCTGCGGGGCCACCACCTCGAAATCCAGCGGCCCTTCCGGCAGGGCCGGGTTGCCGTTGATGCTTATCCGTTTGATGCGGATCTCCAGCCCGAGATGGGCGGTCTTCTGCTGGATATACCCGGACACGGCCTCATGGACCCTGGCCTGCCCCGGTGAAGCGCCCTGTTGTGCCGGGGCAGCCACGACCAGGGACGGCGCCAGGAGAAGGCAAAAAAGGAGTATGCCGATAAATCGCTGTATCATATGTTCGCTTGGGTCCTACTCTGCGGTATGGCTGTTTGCAGGTGCGAACAGCCATCACAAAGAGATCCGCTTACCTCTTCATATTGTTGGCGGTCTGCAGCATCTCGTCGCCCGTCTGTACCGCCTTGGAATTGATCTCGTATGCCCGCTGGCCGACAATCATGTTGACCATCTCGCTCGCCACGTTGACGTTGCTCATCTCCAGGAACCCCTGGGAGATGGTCCCAAGGCCGGTCTGGCCAGGGGTGCCGGTGGTGGCGTTGCCGGAAGAATCCGTCGGGAGGAACAGGTTTTTCCCCTGGGCCGCCAGCCCCGCAGGATTGGCAAACTGGGCCAACTGGATATTTCCCACGTTTGTGGGGGCGGTCTGGCCGGCCTGGTTTACGGATACGGTCCCGTCATTGCCGACGCTGATCTTGGTGGCGTTGGTCGGGATAACGATCTCCGGCAGCAGAGGGTAACCGTCGGAGGTGACGATCCGCCCCGTGCTGTCCTTCTTGAAGGCGCCGGCCCGGGAGTATGCCGTTGTGCCGTCGGGCATCTGGATCTGGAAAAAGCCGTCGCCCTCGATGGCCATGTCCAGATCGTTGCCGGTCTGGGTGAGATCGCCGGAGGTAAAGATCTTGGTAACGGCGGCAAGTCGCGTCCCGAGGCCGATCTGGATGCCGGTCGGCACTTGGGTGGTGTTGGTGGACGGGGAACCGGTCGTCTTCAGGCTCTGGTAGATCAAATCCTGGAAATCGGCCCGGCTTTTCTTGAAGCCGGTGGTATTGACGTTGGCCAGGTTGTTGGCAATGACGTCGATATTCGTTTGCTGGCTCTGCATACCTGACGCGGCGGTCCAAAGCGCTCGTAACATGGTCTCAACTCCTCTTTTCGTTTAGTGCCTATTAGGATTCCTTACAATTTGCCCAGATCATTGGCGGCCTTGGTGGCCATATTGTCGTAGCTCAGTATCACCCGCTGGCATGCTTCAAAGTAGCGGTTGTTTTCGATCATTTGCACCATCTCGCTGACCGTATCCACGTTGGAACCCTCCAGGTGCCCCTGGCGAACCTCCGCCTTGGCGGGCTGGGGCGTAGCAGCCGGTGCGCCGGATGGCACGAACAGTGCGCTGCCCGCCTTCGTCAGTTTATAGGGCTTGGGGAAATCCACCAGGTTCAAGGCCCCTGCGGCGGTGCCGTCGACACTGATCTCACCCTTTGCGTTTATGTCGACCTTGCTGCCTTTTATGCTGATCTGGCCTCCCTGCCCCAGAACCGGGTAGCCGTCCGTCGTGACCAGCGTTCCGTCCGCGGTCAGCCGGAAATTGCCCTGGCGGGTGTATGCAGTCCCGCTGGGGGTCGAGACGGCGAAAAAACCGTCGCCGTCAATCGCCACGTCCAGGGTATTGCCGGTCTGGCTGACCGGGCCACTGGCGTAGTCGATGTAAACGGTCTCCTTCTGCATGATCGGGTCGGCCGTCTTGGCCTGGGGGTACGCCGGCGGCGTGGTGGCGCTGGTGATCAACCCCTCGAAGGTCATCTTGTCTTTTTTAAAGCCCGGGGTATTCACATTAGCCAGGTTGTTGCTGATGGTGTCCATCCGCTTCATGGCCGCGATATTGCCCGAAAGCGCGGAATACATGCCACTGTTCATGTAAAGCCTCCTTTAGTCCCGGTACAGCTTCAGCTTGCTTTTCAACCGGATCATGGCCTGGCTGAGGAGTTGCGATATGCGCGACTCGGTCAAACTCACGATGGCGCCGATTTCCTTGAGGTTCATCCCCTCGTGGTAATAGAGCGTCACTGCCAGCCGTTCCTTGTCCGGCAAGGCCTCGATGGCATTTCCCAACGCCTGGGCCAGTTGCATCCGCATAACCTGTTGCTGCGGGCTCTTTTCTTCCTGCTCGCTCAGCACATCCGCCAGGCAGAGCGAGTTACCGTCCTCGTCTTCCCAGCTGTCGTCCAAGCTGAGAAAGGTGAGCACATGCACATCGTCCAATAAGTCGAAGTATTCGTCGAGACTTATGGAAAGGGCCTTGGCCACCTCTTCGCTGGTGGGGTTCCTGCCCAGGGCGTGCTCGAGGGTCGTCACCTCCCGCTCCAGACGTTTGTACTTCTCGCGCATGGAACGGCTCAGAATATCGTAGGAGCGCAATTCGTCGATAATGGCCCCGCGCACATGCTGTTCGGCAAAGGTCCTGAACAGCACGCCCCGTGCCGGGTCAAACCTATCGGCCGCATTTATCAGGCCAATCACCGCCGCACTCGTCAGATCCTGGGGGTCCAGGTGGGGCGGAAGCTGGGAGACGATACGCCCCACCAGGTACTTGACCATGGGCATGTTTTCCATGATCAAGGTGTCGCGTAGCGCCGGTTCAGCCTCGGCGTAGGGACAGTTTTGCTTGCCGGCGGCCACGGCTTAAGCGCCCGCAGGATTGTCGAGGAACCGCCGGAAAAAGAACTGGATATTCCCCTTGAGCCTTGTTTGACACGTGTTCTCGATGACCCTCCGCGCCAGGGTGGTGAAACAGGTGGCCGCCTCGGAATCGGGGAAGAGGTCGTAGACCGCCTTTTGCCGCTTGACCGCCTCCACCACCTTTTCATCCTTGACGACGCATCCCAGATAATCCAGGGAGATGTCGAGAAAACGGCCGGCGACGTTAGCCAGCTTGCGGAACACCTCCAGGGCGTCCTCGCTGTCCTTGGCCATGTTGACCAGCACCTTGAAATGGTGTTCCGAATACCGCGTCGCCAGGAGCTTGATCAGGGCATACACATCGGTTATGGAAGTCGGCTCGGGAGAGACCACGACAATGATTTCCTGCGCTGCCACGGTGAAATAGGTCACATTCTCGGAGATACCGGCCTCGGTATCCACGATCATGATGTCGAACTGTTCTTCCAGGATGTCGAGCTCGTCCAGGAGCCTGAGCTTGTCGTGCTGGCTCAAGCTGGTAACCTCCTGGACGCCGGACCCTGCCGGGATCACCTTGATGCCGGCAGGACCGTCGATGATGATCTCGCTGATGCTCTTCTCGCCGTTGAGCACATGGTTCAGGTTATAGGCGGGAGAGAGCCCCAGGAGCACATCCAGGTTCCCCAGCCCCAGGTCCGCATCGACGATCAGCACCTTCTTGCCTTGGGCGGACAGGGCCATGGCTAGGTTGGAAACCACGTTGCTCTTGCCCACGCCCCCTTTGCCGCTCGTTACCGAGATGACGCGAATGCCGTGCTCTTCGTCAACCGCACCCGGCCCGGATTGCTCCGCAGAGGCGTTTTTTCGGCTCTGGCGAGCCATCTGGCGCAAGGTATCGGCCTGGTCGCCTGTTCCGGTTACCGTGCTCATTCGGCCGCCTCCCGCAGGATCATGTCGGCCAGTTTGGCGGAGGTTGCGACCTCGATATCCTCCGGCACCCGCTGCCCGGTGGTAAAGTAGGCTATCTGGAGATTGTCCTTCATCAACAGGTTGACCATATTCCCAAAGCTCTCGCTCTCGTCGATCTTGGTAAACACGACCTTGCTGATCTGAAAAATTTTAAACCGGTTGAGGATCTCTTCAAGCTCCCGATCCTTGGTGGTGGCGGAAAGGCACAGGTAGACCTCGATAGGGATCTTGTTGTCGAGAAAGTTTTTCATCTCGTCCAGCTTCTCTTTGTCCTTGTGGCTACGGCCCGCCGTATCGATGAAGATCAGGTCGCAGGCGGAATGTTTCTCCACGGCCTTTTCCAGCTCCTTGGGGGTGGAAGCCACCTCCAGGGGAATCCCCATGATACGGGAGTAGGTCTTGAGCTGTTCCACCGCACCGACACGGAAAATATCCATGGTGATAAGCGCCACCTTGTTGCCCCGGTTAAGGGCGTACATGGCGGCCAACTTGGCGGTGGTGGTGGTCTTGCCCACGCCGGTCGGCCCCACCAGGGCGATGATGCGGGGGGAGTTTTTGCGCATCTTGAGGGTGCCGGCAAATTTGATCAGCTTCGAGAACGTGGCCACCAGGCGGCTTTTCTGGCTCTGGCTGCCGTCCTCGGCCGGCAAGGCGCTGAGGGTGTCGAGAATCCTCCTGATAAGATCCGTGGAGATGCCGGATTGGGCCAATTCCCGCGCCAGGGGCGAATCCTCGGGCAACAGTTCCAGGCCGGTCTGGGGCTCCGTAGCGGGCGTTTCCGCCGCATTGGGCCACTGCACCGCCTTGACGCCCCCCTCCTGACTCTTGGCCAGGGTATTGAGCAGGAGTTTCTTGATTTCCTCCAGATCCTCGCGGGGCACGTTCTTGAGGTTGAAACCAACCGGCGGCGGCTCTTCCTGGCTTTGATTTTCCCCCTTGGCCGCCGGTTTCCTTGCGTCGTCTTCCCGCCGGGCGAGCGCATCGACCTTCTCCCGCAGTTCCTTGAGCTCCCGCGCCAGGGGCGCAAACATGGAACTTTCCAGCTCCTCTTTCGCCGTTCGTTCCCGTTCCGGCCGGGGGCGCGGGGGTGCATACGCCGGTGGCGGCGCCGGGGCCTGCCTCGGTACCGGCTCTATGGCGGCGGTCACGCGATACACCGACTTGCTGAAAAAACCGAGAATCCCGCCGGTGTTCTCCTTCTTGGTGGACAGGATCATGGCATCCGGGCCGAGTTCGGCTTTAACCATGCGGAGCGCTTCCGCCATACTTGCTGCTTGAAAGGTCTTAACCAGCATTGACGCTTACCACCCCTAGCGACTGGATTTTGATGTTCTGCGGGATTTCATTGTGGGAAAGCACCGCCATATGCGGAATGAAACGTTCGATCAGCTTCCTGACATGCCGGCGGATGGTGGGCGACGCCAACAGCACCGGCTGGGCGCCGCTCGAACCGAAACGATCCGCCATGGAACGGATGGTGGTAATGATCTGCTGGGCGACGTTGGGTTCGATTGCCAGGAAACTTCCCTGGTCCGACGGCTGGATGGCTTCGGCGATCACATCCTCCACCTCGCGGTCCAAGGCGATCAGGAACAGGGTGTCGTCGTCCAGCTTGTATTGATCGACGATAAAACGGCCAAGCCCCTGACGCACAAATTCAGTCAGCACATCCGGGTCCTTGGTAAGGCCGGCATAATCCGCCAGCGTCTCCAGGATGGTGCGCATGTCCCGAATCGAAACCCCTTCCTTGAGCAGGCCCTTGACCACCCGCAGGACCGTGCCCAGGTTGAGCTGGTTGGGGATCAGTTCTTCCACCACCTTGGGGGCGCTGACCGCAACGTTATCCAGCAGTTGCTGGAGTTCCTGGCGCCCCACCAGTTCGTGAGCATAGCGCTTGATGATCTCGCTGATATGCGTCGCCACCACCGTGGTGCTGTCCACAACGGTATAGCCGTTGACCTGGGCCTGGTCCCGGTCATCGGAGCGGATCCAGACCGCCGGCAACCCGAATACCGGCTCCTTGGTGGCGTTTCCCGGCAGGGCCGAGGTCACCGCACCCGAGTCCATAGCCAGGTACTGGCCGGTCAACTCGCTGCCGCCGACACGGGCCCCCCTGATAAGCAGGTTGTACTCGTACGGCCTGAGTTGCAGGTTGTCGTGGATATGGATGGGGGGGACGACAAAACCCATCTTCTGGGCGTACTGGCGCCGGATCGAACGGATGCGCTCCAGCAGCTCCCCATCCTGGGAGGCGTCCACCATCGGGACGAGGCCGTAGCCGACCTCCAGTTCAAGCACATCCAGCGGCCGGATGGTCGAAGCCTGGTCGATGGCGTCTTCCCCGGAGGCCGCTTCGGGCGCACCGACCTCTTCATCCACAACCTGCGCCTTTTCCCGCGCCATCTTGCCGACCAGAAAGGTCGCACCCGAGAGCAGCAGGAATGCGAAGTGGGGCAGGCCCGGGATCATGGCGAACAGGAACAGCACCCCCGACGAGACGTAAAACGCCTTGGGATAGTTCATGAACTGGCCGGTGATCTCGACCCCGAAGTTGTTTTCGTCGGCCGACCGCGTCACGATGATGCCGGCCGCGGTCGAGATGATCAGGGCCGGGATCTGGGCCACCAGGCCCTCGCCGATCGTCAGGAGGGTATAGTTGGTCAGCGCGGCCTGGAGCGGCATTCCCTGCTGCCAGACGCCGATGACCAAACCGCCGAAGATATTGACCATTACGATCAGGATGCCGGCCACGGCATCGCCGCGGACGAACTTGCTGGCGCCGTCCATGGAGCCGTAGAAATCGGCTTCGCGGGAGATCTTGATGCGCCGTGCCTTGGCCTCTTTTTCGGTGATCATGCCGGCCGAGAGATCGGCATCGATGGCCATCTGCTTGCCCGGCATGGCATCCAGGGTAAAGCGGGCCGTAACCTCGGCCACGCGCCCGGCGCCCTTGGTTATGACCACGAAATTGATGATGACCAGGATCAGGAAGATAACGGCCCCAACGATATAATTCCCCCCGACCACAAACTGGCCGAAGGCCTTGATGACCGCGCCGGCCGCTTCAACCCCCTCGCTGCCGTGCAGAAGGATCAGACGGGTCGATGCGATATTCAAGGCCAGGCGGAAGAGCGTGGTAACGAGCAGCACGGATGGGAACACGGAAAAATCGAGGGGGTGCTGCGTATAAAGGCAGACCAGCAGAATGGAAAGAGCGATGGTGATATTGGTCGCCAGAAACAGATCCAGGAAAAACGCCGGCAACGGGATGACCATCAGCGAGAGCACGCCGATCAGGGCAATCGCCACATAGATATCCGAATTTTTGCGGAAGCCCCGTAATTCTACCGTTTCAGTTGTTCCGTTTGCCATTTCCGCTTCCGTTGTCTGTTGTTACGTAACGTACCCAAAAATCATTTGTTTCATGCATTTATTATGCCGTCATCAAACCACTCGCTCCGGCATCCCAGAGCTGCCAGAGCCCGCAGGAACGCCTTTTGCGGGTATGCGGGGCACACCCGCCGCGTGTCAATTTCTTGAAATTGTCATAATTTTGACCGGCATCGCTGGCCCACCACCTGGCATCACATCTTCCCCTTCAGGCGGTACACATACGCCAGCACCTCGGCAACCGCTGCATACAGCGACTCGGGTATCGGCGCGTTTTCATCGACCTGATCATAGAGTTCCCGGGCCAGGAACCTGTTTTCCACCAAGGTGACCTTATGCTCCTTGGCGATCTTCTTGATGGCCTGGGCCATGACGTCAGCACCCTTGGCGATGACAACCGGGGCCAGCATCCGCTCCCGGTCGTACTTGAGGGCCACGGCATAGTGGGTCGGGTTGGTTATGACAACGTCGGCGGTCGGGACGATCTTGATCATCCTGCGCCGCGCCATCTGGTACTGCATCTTTTTGATCTGGCCCTTGATCTCCGGCGAGATGTCCTGCTCTTTCGTCTCTTCCTTGACCTCCTGCTTGGTCATCTTGAGATTGTCGATGTACCGCCACTTGACATACATCAGGTCCAAAACACCAAGAACGATCAAAACGCCGCAGGCGTGGGTGATGATCTGGAACGCTATATGGCCGACATAGGTGATGATCGTCTCTATGTCGGCCTCGGCCAGAAACGCGATGTTCTGACTTTCGTCCTTCATGACCCGATAGGTGACGTAGCCCACCACCAGGAGCTTGAGGAGCGACTTCACCATCTCCATCAGCGCATCCTTGTTGAAGAGCCTGCCGAAGCCATTCATCGGGTTGAGCCGGGTGATGTCGAACGCAAGACGCTCGGTTTGAAACTCAAACTGCCCGTTGTCCTGGATGATATTCGCCAGTATCGCCGTAACGATGATGGTGACCACCAGGGGGGCGAGCAACATGAGCACCAGCGCGAAGAGCTTGAGCGAAAGCGTGTACATGTTGGACTCGGTCAGATTGAAGGTGCCCATGGTACTCAGGATTGAAACCATGTGCTTTTTCAGGCCGTCCATCATGTAGCTGCCGAAGATGTAGAGACTGATAATCCCGGACAGCAGTGTGAGCGAGGAGGTGAGCACCTGGCTTTTGGGCGGCGCCCCTTTTTTCCGTGCTTCGCTAAGCTTTTTTGCCGTCGGTTGTTCTGTTTTGGAATGCTTGTCGGAATCTTCCGCCAGGCGTCATCCCCCCTTTGCCATCAACCTGAACAGGGTATCGATCTGCCCCTTCAGGTTGCCGAATGACACCTCCAGAACGTGGAAAAAAATCAGCAGCGTCCCCCCCATAATGAGAAAACCGAGCCCGATGTTCAAAGGCATGCTGACGATGAAGATATTCATCTGCGGGAAGGCCCTCGCCATGATGCCCAAGGCCACGCTGGCCAGCAGCAGGGCAACCATGACAGGCGCCGCCAAGCGGATGCCGATCACGAAAATGTCCGAGGTCCGCTGGACCAGAAAGGTGATCACCCCGCCGGTAAGATGCCAGCCCCCTATGGGGATGACACTGAAACTGTCGACGACGGCCCGAATGAAGACATGGTGAACGTCCAGAGCCAGAAAGAGCAGCGTTGCAAACAGGCTCTGCAGGACGGACATGATCTGGACCTGGGTTCCCATGGCGGGATCAATAATCGAGGAGATCGTCAGCCCCATCTGCATGCCGATGATCTGCCCGCTGAACTCCACGGCCACAAAGACAATCTGGGCGATAAACGCCAGCGTGAGCCCGACCATGACCTCGCTCAGGGCAAGAAATCCCAGGGTAAAAACGTCCGTGGGCATGGGCGGCGGTGTTATCTTCAGGACGGGAAAGCACACCAGCGTGATCATGAAGACCAAAAGCGCCTTGACGTTCATCGGCAGACGGCTTCCGCCGAAGAGCGGCAGCGCGGCAAAGATGCCGGCAACCCGGCTCAACACCAGGGCAAAGATGATCACGTCACGCAGTGAGGGGAAGGGGAACAGCGGCAACATGCCCTAATCCCTCGCCTGCAGCCGGCGTGCCCCGGGACCCGGCTGCCCCGGGCTCACCACGGGCAACTCTCCATGGTAGCGATGCGTCGCCACGTCAGTGCCGCATTGTGGCGATGAAGGAGTACACCTCGCGGGTAAAATCGCTCATATAGCTCATCATCCAGGGGAAAAAGATTATCATGGCAACCATCACGGCGATGATCTTCGGGGCAAAGGTCAGGGTAGCCTCGTTGATGGAAGTCACCGCCTGGAAGATGCTTATGAGCAAGCCCACCACCAAGCTGCCAATCAGGAGTGGCGCAGCCAGGAGGAGCGTCGCCTCGAAGCTGCGGCGTGCGAGCTGAACGACAAATTCTGGTGTCATAGAAACCTCTGCGGGGGGCCCGGGAGAAGGCGAAGGTCGAAAGCGGCCACAACCGTGGCCCGAGCCTGTTTATTATCCAAAACTCTTCACCAATGATCCTATTACCAAGCCCCAACCGTCAACCAGCACAAACAGGAGAATCTTGAAAGGGAGCGAGATCATGACCGGCGGCAACATCATCATGCCCATGGACATCAAGACCGAGGCCACCACCATGTCAACCACGATAAAAGGGATATAGATCAGAAAGCCGATCTGGAAGGCGGTCCGCAACTCGGAAATCATGAAGGCCGGAATAATGGTCAGGGTCGGAATGTCGTCCGCATTCTTGGGACGCGGCAGCTTGGAGAGACTGACGAACAGCCCCAAATCCTTTTCCCTGACCTGGGAAAGCATGAATTTGCGCACCGGCTTGACGGCCCGCTCCATTGCCTGGTCCTGGGTGATCTGCTGGGCCTTCCAGGGCTGGTAGGCCTCCTTGTTGATCTGCTGCCAGACCGGGCTCATGATAAAGAAGGTCAGGAACATGGAGAGCGCCAGAATGACCTGGTTGGATGGCGCCTGCTGGGTCCCCAGGGCGGTGCGCACGAAGGAAAGCACGACCGAGATGCGGGTGAACGAGGTCGTCATGATCAAGAGGCCCGGAGCCAGTGAGAGAACCGTCAACAGCAGGAATATCTGGATGGTCATGGCAACGTCGCCCGGCTTGCTCGCCGTACCGACGCCGATATTCAGCGAGGGGAACGGCAACGGCTCGGCCGCCAGGGCCGTAGCGGAGAGGAGCACCACCAGGGCGGGGACCGCCAGGAAACATATCCTTTTCGTCATACTGTTCATTTTCATGATCGCAACCTGTCCAAAATCCCCGCAAAGCCCTTTTCGGAGCCTTTACCCTCGGGTATGACCTCTATTTCCTCGAGCATATCGATTTGCTTGATAAGGCTGAGACTGTCGTCGGTACACGACAGGAGCAGATACTCCCCGCTCACCTCAACAAGTATGAGCGCCTTTTTGGGGGCGATGTAGCGGCTTTCCACCAGGCGGATATGCTTTGTAGCGGACCGGCCAACCGTAACGCCCCGGGTGAACTTGTTGAAAAAATGCCACGTAACGAGGATCAGGCCGATAACGACGGCCAGGGCGGCGATCATCTGAAGAAAGCTGGAGAAAAAACTGAATTCCTGTCCGGTGGTGCTTTCGGCGCAGGCGAAGGATGGCAGGCAGAGGAGCAGTGCGGCAACCGCACCTCTCACAAAATTTTCTCCACGCGCTCGTTGGGGCTGACGATATCAACCAGGCGCACGCCGAACTTGTCGTTGATGACGACCGCCTCGCCCCGGGCCACCAGCTTGGAGTTGACAAAAATATCCAAAGGTTCTCCCGCCAGTTTGGTCAACTCCACCACCGCCCCCTGGTTAAGCTGGAGAACATCCTTGACCAGCAGCTTGGTACGGCCCAGTTCCACGGTCACCTGCAAGGGGATGTCAAGGATGAAGTCGAGGTTCTTCCTATCTTGTTCCGGCTCGTTCTCTTCAGGCTTGTCACTCACTGCTGCCCCCTTTTATCTTGGTGATCTGTATTGCTTTGTTGCCATGGCGGATGCCGGGAACGCAATCATATTTCGGCATCCCTTCAACCTTGACCAGCAGTTCGCTTGAACAGGGTTTGTCCAACATGATCGTATCACCCGCCGTAAGGTCCAGAAGTTCCCGCAGGGAAATATTGGCATTACCCATCTCCACGGAGACCTCAAGCGGGGCCTCGAGGATTTCGGACGAGAGCCGGTACGACCATTGCGGGTCGATGGCCATCAGGTCGAACTGCATCCCCGCCTTGAGCTTTTCCCGTATCGGATCGATGGTCATGTAGGGGACGGCAAACACGACATTCCCCACTGTTTCTTCGATCTGAATCTTGAGCGACATCGCCACGATCTGATACTCGGGCGGGACGATGTTGACCAGGCGCGGGTTCATTTCCATGCGCAGCAGGTTCATATGGGTCGCGTAGAGCGGCGCCCAGGCCTTCTCGAAATCCTGCAGGATGTCCTTGGCGATCCTTTCGATCAGCCGCACCTCGATGGAGGTAAAAAGCCGGTTGACGACAGGCCCTTTTGAATTACCGGTCCCGCCCAGCAGGCTGTCAACCAGGGCCAACACCAGCGGGCTGTCAAAGGCGATCAGCGCCGCCCCCTTGAGCGGCTCGATCTTGAAGATGGCCATGCACGCGGGTGACGGCAGGGTCTGGAGAAAGTCGTCGAACTTGTACGAGCGGGCGCCGACCTTCTTGATCTCAACGACCTTCCTCAGCCGGTTGGAAAGGGTGACGCGATTATAGCGGATCAGGCTGTCGTAGACGATATCCAGGTTGGGGACGAACCCCTTGTGGGCCTCCGTGTTAAAGAGGTCGTAACTGACGGCAGTCCCTTCGGTTTTAGCCAGTTCCTTCTCCGGCTCTATCCTGCCGTCGAAGACGGCGTTAAGGAGCGCCTCGATTTCCGCTTTTGTGAGGATTTTTTCCATAATCGGCGGCGCTGCCCTACTGGACGACGAAATCGGTAAAATAGATCTTGGCGATCTTGCCGGGGGGGAGGACCTTGTTTATCGCTCCCAGGATCTCATCCTTGAGTTGATTTTTCCCCTGCACGTCCTGGATGTCCTGGAGGGTTTTGGCGCTCAGCAACACGAGGATCGCATCCCTGATGGGCGCCAGGCGCGCATCGATCTCCGCCTTGACCCCGACCCCGACCATCTCCATCTCTACCTTGACCTTGAGGTAGCGCAGTTCCTGGCCGTCGTAGATATTGACAATGAACGGTTCCAAGGGATAGATGTTGCTGGCGGCCGCACCATCCTTGCCGCCCGCTTCGCCACCTTTGGCCCCCTCGGCCTTGGTGTCGGCCTTGCCTTCGACCTTGGCCTCATCCTTGCTCTTATCCTTCTTGTCGCCCTTACCACCCAACATGAAGACAACGGCACCCAGGATAACCGCTACTGCAACGGCAGCCCCGATGATGATAAACAGCTTATTGTTGCCGCCTCCGCCTTCCGTTTCAACAGCAGCCTGATCGTCCTTGGCCATCTTCTTCCTCCGTGCGCATCAATGCTGATTCCAGTAAAGTTGAAAGTAGTATCTTTATTAAAACTTATTGCATGCCAATGCAACCAATTAAACCGGCATCAAGGCGCGTCCCGCTCTTGCGGGACGCGCCTTGATGCCCTCGCCGATGTCTGCTTACTGTTTGAGGCTCAACACTTCCTGGGTCATCTGGTCCGCCGTGGTGATGGTCTTGGAGTTGGCGGAATAGGCCCGCTGGGTGGTGATCATGTTCACGAACTCCGTCGCCATGTCCACGTTGCTGTACTCAAGGTCGTTGGAGAGAAGCTTCTCGCTGGTGCCGTTGGCACTGGCGAAGACGCCGGTCGCCGGGGCCGTCGGGGCACCCGAGGCGGCGGTCAGCGTGAAGAGCGTCCCCCCCTGCTTAAGCATGCCCTGGGGGTTGGGAATCTTGGTCTCGGCCATCTTGACCGCCGTCGAGGCCGGTGTAGGGGCAACGCCCGCCCCGGCATAGGGGAGGGTGGCCGTATTGCCGTTGGCGTCCGCATACAGCAGCGAGAGGGTACCGGTCGAGTCTATGGCGGAAACCTTCTGGAACTGAAGGGTGTTGCCGGCGGCATCCGTTGCTGTCTGACTGAACACAATGGCGTTGCCGGCCGTATCGACCACCTTGTAACCATCAGGGTTCACCAGGCCGAGGCCGGTGCTGTCGAGCCGGAAGGAACCGGCCCTGGTGTAATATGCCGTCGAGGCGGTAGCCGTGGCGGCATTCGGGCTGGCCAGCACGAAAAAGCCGTCACCCTGTACGGCCACGTCGGTGACGTTCGTGCTGCTCTCGTACGACCCGGCCGAGAACAGGTTATCGATCTTCTGCACCTTCACGCCGGTACCGATCTGCGAATTATTCCCGACGTTCTGGGAGAGCATGTCGGAAAAGAGGGTGCGGGAGTCTTTGTACCCGACGGTGTTGACGTTCGACAGGTTGTTGCCTATGACGTTGATGGCGTCGGCGTTGGCCAAAAGGCCGCTGACGCCGGTAAACATTGCGGATGTAATGCCCATGATGATGCCTCCTAATCCTTTTGAGTTTGGGTGAAGCGCGTCAATCGGTCGGCGCTTCGGGGGCTTCCTCAAGGAGGTCCAGCCCTGTTGTGTTGTTAGATGATGACTGCTGAATCGATATTCGTGAAAACATTCCCCTGCATCTGGCTTCTGTCCAGTGCGGTTACCACGGTGCGGTTCGTGATGCTCACCACCAGTGCCGCATCCTTCATCATGACCAGAGATTCCTTGCCACCCTTCTGGGCTACACTGTTGACGGCCCCTTCAAGGTTGGCGATGTCGTTGGCGGAGAGGACGATGTTACGCGATCTGAGCCTCTCCTGGGCGTGTTGCGAGAACTTTACCCCCTGGCTCGGGAGTTTTTCATCCAGTACGCGGGCAAACGAAGAATCCGAAACCTGTCCGCTCGTCGGTTTCTGCGGCTGGGGGCGTTCTTGCCTTCCCGGCTGGACGGGGTTTGGGAAAAAAATCTGGTCTACCATTTTTCTGGTTACACCCCCTTCACGCTGAGGACATCGGACAACGCCACGGACACGGAGCCGATGGTGAGGGTCGGGACACCGTTGACAAATGCCACGCCGTTAACCGTCCCGGTGGTGTAGGGGGTTGCCGTTACGGCAGAACCGCTGGCCGACGTGCTCGATACGGCAAAGGTGTAGGCCCCGGCCGGGAGCAGGGTCCCGCTGCTGTCACGCCCATCCCAGGTAAAGGTGTTATCCCCCGCGGACTGTGCCGCGACGGTGGCGGTCCTGACCGTTTTCCCCGATGCATCGGTGATCGTGACGGTGGAGGATGTCGAAGCGCCGGCGAGGTTGTACTGGAGTGTTGCCGCCGATGTGCCGTCGAACGCTACGCTGTTGCCGTTCGCCTTGACCGTTTTGCCGATAAACGACACGCTATTCATGCTGGTGGCGTTATTCTGGGCCGTTAGCAGACTCGTCAAATTCGTGTTCGTATTATAGGCCTGTTCCACTTGGGACATCTGGGCCAGTTGTCCCAAAAATGCCGAGGAATCCTGGGGGGACAAGGGGTCCTGGTTCTGCAGCTGGGCGACGAAAAGTTTCAGGAAGTCCTGGCCGGTAAAACCCAGGTCTTTTTGCATTTGGACCGAGGCCGACGATGTATTGGTTGTTGAAGTGACGCTACTTACCATTGGAAATCACCTCTCTTTCAAAAATGAAGATCGACCATCGTGTGCTGGGATGGCGTTTGATATGCCAGTTGGCTTGAAACCGCCGTTGCTGTATCCGGCAGACGGTAACCACCCGACGACAGCCAGGCGCTTTGCTGTTTCTGCTCGGCAAACTCGCGCCAGGCATTCTGCTGTTGCCCCTGGCCGGGGTTGCCCGCTCCGCCGCGACCGGCGGTCGTCACGTCAAAGGACTCCATGCTGATGTTCTGCCGCGCCAGCGACTCCTTGAGCGAGTCGGTATTTTGCAGCAGGGCGTCACGCACCATACGGTTTTCCGCCACGATCTCAACCTTCAGGCGTTGCCCGTCCATACTCATGTTCACCCGCAAGTCGCCGAGGTTTTCCGGCGAAAGCTTCAGCACGATCTGGTCGGTGCCCGTTTTGACCTCGTGGTTCACGAGACGGTCCTTGACCTGCTGCATGATCTGCTCGGAAAGCTCGGGCCGCTGCCCGCTGTTTTGGACCGGAGCAGCAATGTTGCTCGCTACGCTTGCGCCTTCGATCTTCCCCTGCTGGTGCACCGCGGTGGTCTGAAACTGACCGTTTGTAAACTGGTCCGCCGCACCTTTCTCGCCGCCACTGCTGAACTCACCGCCGGTTGGCGCATCGCCGGGGGATTGTGCCACGTCAACCGAGGCGCTTGCCACGGCCTTTGCCACCGCCCCGCGCTCGACACGCGTCTGGGCGGTCTCTCCTCCAAGCTCCGCACCCTTTTTCCCGGCCTCGGGCACAACGCCAGTAGAGGCCGCCCGTGTTCCGTCACCCGTGCTGCTGGTACGGGTATCGGCGGTTGCCGCCGCTTGGTTCGGCAGCTGCGCATCCGGTGACACCTTTCCTGCGGTAGCCAGGAGAGTTTCCGGTGCCTGCGCATTCTGCGCCGTTGGTGCCGATGGAACTGTTTTGGCCGGCTCCGTCGTGCTGCCGTCCTTCTGGGTGGGGCCTCCCGCCAGCGCAGCCTCAAGGGCGGCTGAACGTGGCAGGATCACTGCCTGTTGCTGTTCCACATTCACTTGTGCTGGTGGTGCCGTTTTGCCCCCTGCAGAGCCCGGCATGTTCGAGTCGGCACGGGAGAGTGTCGCGTCACCGGCACTTCCTGTCCGGCCGTTCGACGCCGTGCCACGTTCTGTGGAAAGGTTGCCAACGTTCGTCATCAGAGCGTTCTGCTCTGCTGCGGCCATAACCGGCTGTGCTGCCGCCGGCCCCTGAGATGCACCCGGCAACGGGCTCTCCTTCGCCGGAGCCGTCTGGGCGGCCGTTGGCAAGCCCGCATCTCCGGCCGGCTTCTGCCCGCCGTCAATTCCTGCGGCCAACGCCGCCGGGGTAGCCATGGCGCCGTCATCGGTTGCAACGGCAGTTTCCGGCACCAGCGCTGCAGTATTCGGCTGGGCAGCCGTGCCATCGGCCCGCAGCATTCTGCTGCCGTTCGTCCGAATCGGCAGGGCCGGCTGGGTCCCGCCTGTTGTTGTGCTCACCTCCGACGCCGGCGCCGCAGCATTCTGCTGAATAACCGTGCCATCGGCTTGCAGCATTCTGCTGCCATTCATCTGAACCAGCAGGGCCGACTGTATCCCGTCTGCATTCAGCGCCACATCCTGTGGCTTTGCGGCCGAAGTGCCCGCCGGCGGCACATCGGTAGTGGGCTCCGCGTCCGTTGTTGCAAGCGGTTTGGCGCTCATATCGAGCGCATTGAGCAATCCCGCCATCAGCCCGGTCATACCATCCTGCACGACCATCGCTGCATCGGTCCCGCCGTCCTTCTCCGGCGGCGCCGACGCCGGAGCGCCTTTGCCGGCGGAAACGGCCCCCGCCCCCTGGGGCACCTTCTGGGCCGTCATCCCTTGCAGCACCCCGACGAAATTGCCGCCGGCTTGTTCTCCCGCCTCCGCTAACCCGGCTGGGGGAGAAGCTAGCTGCGTAGCTGCCAGCGTTGCCACGCCGGCACTCGCCGGCATCATACTCATCTGTCCTGTATCCATTTTCGTTTCACCTCCCTTCCCATGAGATTTTTTATAGGCAGGGACAGTTACGTGCCCATAAAAGCCGATTCCTTATCTTCCCCGAAGATTTTCACTTATCCACTTGACGACCCGCGGCTGGTTGATGAAGGGGGCCAGTTTCGCCACCGTTTTCGTGTCCAGCCGACTCAGCAACGCCAGGGCCAGGTCTTCGTGCAAGCTGTCAATGAATTGGCCAGCCTGTTCGCCACGCAGGGTCTTGAACAGTTTGACCATCTTTTGCATCTTTTCGTCCTGCGTTTTTTTCTGGGCCGTGGAGCGCACCTTCATGCTCTCATCGACCCTCTTTTTGCTCTCCTCCAGGGCCTTGACCTGGGCTTCGAGCTTGGCGCTGAGTTTTTTCAGCTCCTGCTCCTTGGCGGCCAGCGCGGCTTCTTTCGTCACCAGTTGCTGGCGGCGCGCATCCTGGATGGCTTTTTCCTCGCGGGCGGCACGGGAGGCGCTGAACGTCTGATCTTGCGCAGCATCTTTCCCCCCCCCTGTTCCCTTCCTGGCGGGACTCCCGCTCTCGGCCCCGGTCCGGGGGGCCACCAGGGCCACCATCCCCATAACCAAACCGGTCATTACCGAAACCCTTGTCAATAATCTGGCTGGACGGAACATCACGGTTTGTTACCCTTTTTCTGGATGGATATTTCGTCCAAAAACGCCTGTTCCTTATGGTCCATCATCCGTTTGAACTCTTTCGCCTTCTGTTCTTTAAGCGATTCCAACACTTTTTTGTCCTTGGACGCATCCAGTAAAAAATCTCGCCGATCATTCATGATGGTACCGAGTTGATCGAGCCGTTCCTTTTGCTGCTTGATATCTTCACGCTTGCGGGCAAAAAAGTCGGCATACATGCGCATCTCCTGGATGCTTTCCAGTTCGCCCTGGCGGTGGCTGAACTCCTCGGCAAGATTTGCCACGCGCTCTTTTTCCCGTTTGAGCCGGTCACCCGCATGCTCGAAATCACGCTTGGCCGAGGCAAACTCCAGCTTGCGCATCTTTTCGATCTCGCAGCGGTAGTTGAGCACCTGCTCCAGTTTGAAACCATTGCCTTTCACGAACGCTCACCTCGGTCTGCTGCTCAGGCCTCAAAGAGCTTCTTGAGGCCCTGGACGGCATCGAACATGGACACCGGGTCCTGGACGGCCTGCTTGAGATAGGTCACCATGCCGTCATAGCGTGCTACAGCATAATCTATACCGGGATTGCTGCCCGCCTTGTAGGCCCCGATATTGATAAGATCCTCGGACTGGCGGTGCGTTGCCAGTGCTTCCTTGAATTTGCCGGCCAGGTCCAGGTGCTCGCGGGTGGCCACATCCGCCATGACCCTGCTGGCGCTGGCCAGCACATCGATGGGCGGATAGATGTTGCGCGCCGCCAGGCTTCGGGAGAGGACGATATGACCGTCCAGGATGCTGCGCATGGCGTCCGATATCGGTTCGTTGAAATCGTCCCCTTCGACCAGCACGGTGTACAGGCCGGTGATGCTCCCGTGGGGGAAATTGCCGGTGCGCTCCAGCAGCTTGGGCAGGGCGGCAAAGACCGATGGCGTGTATCCCTTGGTGGTCGGCGGCTCCCCGATAGCCAAACCGACTTCGCGCATGGCCATGGCAAAACGGGTGGCCGAGTCCATCATCAGCAGCACCTTCTTGCCCTGTTTCTGAAAATATTCGGCAATGGTGGTGGCGATATAGGCGCCCCGCATACGGACAAGCGGCGGCTGGTCCGAGGTGGCGACAACCACCACCGTTTTCTTGAGCCCCTGCTCCTGGAGGTCCTTCTCGATGAACTCCCGCAGTTCGCGCCCCCGCTCACCGATCAGGGCGATCACGTTGACGTCCGCCTCGGTATAGCGGGCGATCATCCCCAGGAGTGTCGATTTTCCGACGCCGGAACCGGCCATAATGCCGACCCGCTGCCCCTGGCCGCAGGTCAGAAGCCCGTTGATACTGCGGATACCCAGGTCGAGCGGCTTTCTGATGGGAGGCCGTGTCATGGGGTTGACCGGCGTTGCGTAGATCGGGTACTCCTCCTCCACCCTGATCGGTCCCTTATCGTCTATGGGGTTGCCGAGGCCGTCAATCACCCGGCCCAGCATCAGCGGCCCCACACCCAATGTGGCGTTTTCCCGCCGGACGGAGATCAGGCTGTCCAATCCTACGCCCCGCAACTCTCCCAACGGCATCAGGAGGGTCTTGTTGTTGCGGAAGCCGACCACCTCCGCCGGAATCGGGTCCCCGGTCTGGGGTTTGATCTCGCAAATGGCCCCAACCGACGTATCCGGGCAATACCCCTCGATCACCAACCCGACGACCTGGGTGACCTTGCCGTGCAATTTTACCGGCTTGGCTGATTCCAGCGCTGTCCGGTATTTCTTCAGGTTGAGGTGCGACATGCTCTCCCCGGCCTCAGGCGTCGGGAGCCGAGGCCCGGCTCCGCTCTTCGAGAAGGCGCCGATAGATCTCGTCGAGCTGGCCATCAACGCTGGCATCAATGGTACCCATCTCGGCGTCTATCTGGCAATTACCCGGTAAAACGGCCGCATCGGCTTTGAAGTTCATCCGGTCGCTCTTCAACTCCTGCTGGAAGTAGCCCCCATGGCCGCTGGTAATCAGCGCATAATCGTCAGGGTGCAGGCGTACCGTTACCATGTCACGTTCAGAGAGCCCCCCAATGGCCGATTGGACCACATCCTCGAGGATGGAGCGATCCATCTTGACTTCCCGCAGAATCACCTTGCGGGCGACCATGATGACGAGCTTGAGGAGTTCCTCCTCCGACTCCCGCAGGACCTTCTCCCGCAGGTCGCGAATCCCTTCGGCCGCGGTTCTGAGCGATCTGAAGACGTTCACCAGGCCGCGTTCGGCCAGGTTTTTACCCTCCTGGAGGCCGCTGTTGAAGGCATCGCGGAGTTGTTGGTCCAGTTCCTCCTCGGTCATGGCCACCCCGGCGGGCTCCACAACCTCCGGGGCCGCTTCGGGAGACGGGGCAACCGGTGCCGCGTTGATCTCCGATGAGTCGAAAAGCCCCATGGGCACAAAGCCGGTCTCATGGGTGTCGCCGTGCGCCTGGCCGACCTGGCCGAAGGCGTAGTCGGTGACGACGATCCCTTCCGTTTGCGCCGCTTTGAAGATCTTAGACGAGGACATCGTCTCCCCCACGGCCGGCCAGTACGATCTTGCCTTCCTCTTCCATCTTGCGCACAACCTTGATGATTTCCGACTGGGCCTTGTCCACATCCGAGAGCCGCACCGGCCCCATGACCTCCAGGTCTTCCTTGATCATTTCCGCCGCACGGCTGGAGATGTTCTTGAAGATCTTGTCCTTGACCTCGTCCGGCGACGTCTTCATGGCCAGGGTCAGGGTGTCGTTGGAGACCTCGCGCATGATGGCCTGAATACTGCGGTCATCCAGCTTGAAGATGTCTTCGAAGGTAAACAGATGCTTGCGGATGATCTCGGCAAGGGGGGGGCTGAGTACGTCCAGTTTGTCGAGGATCTGCTTTTCCTTGCTGCGGTCGAAATGGTTGAACATGTCCACAACCTTCTCGACACCGCCCACCTTGTAGCGCTGGACGCCACCCATGGACTTGATTTCCCGCCGGATGACGTCGTCGATTTCCTGGAGGATATCCGGCGACACCTGCTCGACATCGGCAATCCGCAATACGACTTCGGCCTGAAGTTCCTGGGGGAGAAGGCTGATGATCTCGCTGGTCTGCTTGGATTTCAGCTTGGCCAGGATGACCGCAACGGTCTGAGGATGCTCCTGGGACAGGAAGTTGGCGATACTCTTGGAATCCATATTGCCCAGGATATCCACCAGATCGCCGTAACTGGAGGCCTGCAACTCCTCCATGAGCATATCCGCTTTAGCAGGGCCAAGCGCCTTTTCCAGAATCTTGCGGACGAACTCTTCACCCTGGGAGAAAATTCCCGCCTCGGGGTTGATAACGCCGGTGAAATCCTCCACCACTTCCATGATGGTGCTGCGCGGAACATGGCCCAAGTGGGCCATGCTCTTGCTGATCTTCTTTATCTCGTCGTCATCCAAATGCTCGAACACCTTGCTGGTAACCTCGTTGCCAAGGTAAAGCAGCAGGATGGCAGCTTTTTCAGACCCCGTCATGGACCCTGTCATGAATACACCCGTTCATCGCTATGAATATTTTTTAGTTGTTGTTCTCTTCGCCCAACCAGTTCTGAAGTATCTGGGCAACCTGGTAGGGGTCCTTTTTAGCCGTTTCGATAAGACTCTGTTGTTCAGCCACCTGCACGGCTATTTGAGCCTTTTCGGCGGAAGAGAGTTTTTCGGGCGCCTCGCCGAGCGGTTCAAACGTTTCAAATACCGGTTGCTGCTTTATCACCTTGAGCGATTTGAGGAGCGGCCTGATAATGAAGAGGACCATCGCCAGGAAGCCCAGGCCGATCAGCAGGTTTTTGTAGAGCGCCATGAAGAAGGGGCTGCTCCACCAGGAGGGCGTCTCGTCCGTGCCCGTATCGCCCAGATCCTGGAACGGGATGTTCTGTACGCTCAACTGGTCCCCCCGATTGGCGTCGAAACCAATGGCGCTCTTGACGAGGGCGTCGATCTTCTGCAACTCGTCGGGGGAGCGGGGAACATATTTGGCCTTGCCGACCTGCCCATCCTTGACGGCTGCCGGCATCTCGTACTTGCCGTCCACAAGGACGGCCACGGAGATCTTGCTCAAGGTCCCCACCGGCTCAACCGTCTTGGAGGTCGATCGGCTCACTTCGTAATTGAGGGTTTCATCGTTTTTGGAGCCGCCGCCGGACGCCGAATTCGGCTTGGGAGCGGTCTTGCCCAGGTTGGTCTGCACGCCCGGGACACCGGCGATCGCGGTGGTGGACGCCCCCTTCTCCTCGGTGCGCTGCTCGCTTCTGACGGCGATGGTTTCCGGGTCGAACTTCTCGTCGACCCGCTCCACCTGTTTGAAGTCAAAGGTCGCTGTTGCCCGCGCCACCGATTTACCCGAACCGACAATGCGGTCCAGGAGCGACTGGATGCGTTCTTCAACGTTCTTTTCGTAGGCGCGCTGTGTATCCTGCATGGACGCGGTCATGCGGGCCGCCGGGTCGCTGCTGCCCCCCTTGCTGAGGATCTTGCCGCGGCTGTCCAGGACGGTGACATGCTCGGGGTCCATTCCCTCAATGGAAGAAGCGACCAGATGCACCACACCCTGGACCTCGCCATCGCTCAGGGAGCGGTTCGATTTCATCTTGAGCACAATTGAAGCGGTGGCAGGCTTTTCACTCTCCTTGAAGAGCGATTTTTCCGGCATCACGAGATGAACGCGCGCCTGCTCGACGCCATTTATCTGGGAAATGGTGCGGGAAAGCTCCCCCTGGAGGGCGCGCTGGTAGTTGAGTTTCTGGACGAACTCCGTCATGCCGAAATTTTTGCGGTCAAAGATCTCGAAACCGACGCCGCCGCCCTGGGGCAACCCCTCCGAAGCCAAGGAGAGCCGCATCTCATACACCTTGTCGGATGGGACGAGGATCCCCTTGCCGTCTGCCGTGATCTGGTAAGGGGTCTTGGCATCCTTCAGCTTTTTTACGATTTCCCCCGCATCCTCAGCGGAAAGATTGGTAAAAAGCGGCTTATAGTCGGTACGATTTACGACAAAGATCAGCACCGCGAAGGCCATCGCCGACAACAGCGCGATGCCGGCGATGAGCATGCGTTTGCCGGGGGACAACGCCATGAAAGGCTCTATAACTCTTTGGAATCCTTCGGGCATGTAGAACGCTAACATCCTTTCAGATACGGGTGGAAAACGGGATTTCTTTGCAACTGCCGAGAATCAGGGGGGCTTACGGACTACACGTCCTACACCTGCATGCGCATCACTTCCTGATATGCCTCGACAGCCTTATTGCGCACCTGGGCCAGGAATTGGAAGGAGATGCTCGCCTTTTCCATGGAGATCATAACTTCATGGAGATTCTTGTTTTCTCCCGTGGCAAGGCCTTGGATAGCCTGATCGGACTGGGTCTGCAGGTCATTCACCTTGGAGACGAGTTCGCTGAAAAACTTGCCGGCACCCTCGGGCGCAGACGCGGATTTTGCCTCGCTGACCCCAGGGAATACCGCGCCGAGGCCGAGGCCGCTTTCTATACCTTTTACATCCACACTAAACCTCCCGAAGGTTCAGCCCGCCACGCACGCGAAAGCGCGCAGAGGCGAGACTGGGAAACTACTTGCCGATTTCAAGCGTTTTCAGGGCCATGCTCTTGGCCGCCTGGACAGCCGTCACATTGGCTTCATAACTGCGACTTGCGCTGATCATGTCGGCCATCTCTTCGACCACATTGACATTGGGCATGGCCACATACCCCTGGGCGTTAGCGTCGGGATGGCCGGGATCGTACTGCATGCGTGGGGGATTCTGGTCCTCTACGATCTCGGTGACCTCCACCTGGCGGGTCTGTTGGCCGACAGCGCTGTTCAAGGCCCGGTTGAAGCCGCTCTCCAGGGGGGTCGCGGAAAAGACCGCATCCTTACGCTTGTAGGGTCCCCCCTCGGATGTCCGGGTTGAACCGGCATTGGCCAGATTGCTGGAGATCAGGTTCATCCTGGTTCGCTCAGCCGTAAGGGCCGAGGAGCTGATATTCATTGAACTGAAAAAATCCATTAGTTACCTCCCTTGATCGCCACACTCAAATCACTGAACTTCTTGGAGAGCATCTGGACCGAGGCGTTGAACATGATCTGATTTTCCAGCAGCTTGCCCATCTCATTCTCCAGCTCCACCGCATTGCCGTCGTTGCCGGGGGTCTTGGCCGGGGCTTCCACGACCTGGCCGGTCACGGACTGGAACCCCGCCCCGCTACCTTTCAACGGCAGATGCCGCGGATGGGTGATTGCCGGCGTTCCCTTGCTGCCGCTTTTCACCGCACTCTGCAACTCCTGCTCGAAGTCCAGCGATTTGGGAATGTAATTGGGGGTTTCCGCATTGGCGATGTTTGATGAAATCAGGTTTTGGCTTTTGGTCCGCAGATCGATACTTTTACCCAGCACGTCAATCGTCGTGCCAAAGATTCCATTAACCGGCATGCTGAACCTCCCTGACAATAAAGAACAACTGGAACTGTTCTGCAAAAAACATACCTGCTTTACAACCTACAGCAAAAGGCCGCCCTGCCTGGGAAGAATGCTCTCATTTATACCACCGCCAGGCAAAACATACCATGCACATTTTTGTCACATTTTGTGTCGGTTTTTTGACTGGGTCTGATTCTTGACAGCCCCCAAGGCCTACCGCTTGGCTGGCCCCACGTCCAATGACTCGATGGCCTGTTGCGCCAACTTTTTCCAGTCATCGTCCTTGCCTTTTTTGATCACCTGCTCGAAATAGGCCCGGGCGACCAGCTTCTTGCCCTCGAGGGCGGTGATCTCGCCCGCCTTGTAGAGGAACTCTTCATTCCGCTCGTTGTCGGGCAGCTTTATGCCGGCGTCAAGTATGCGCAAAGCGCCCTTGCGATCGCCCGTCGCCAGGCGCGCCGAGGCGGCCACGTAGTAGGCGTCGGGCAGGAGATGGGTGTCCTTCGCATCCCGGCCGGCCGTGGCAATATAGAGGTCCATGGCCTTGCCGGCTTGGGCGGCCCCCTTCTGTTCCCACAACGAACGGCCGAGATAGTAGTAGCTCTCGCTCCTCTGGGCGCGCTCCTTCTTGTTGAGCAGCCACAGCAGGGTATCCCGGGCTTCCTGATACTTGCCCCCCATGAAATAGACCCCGCCCAGGCGTTCCAGCATGAGCCGCGCCCGGGGGTGAGTGGGATATTTGCGCAAAAAGGCGCGCAGGGTCTTCTCGGCCAGTGCGCTATCGCCCAAGAGGTCCGCATTGGAAGCGATCTCCTCATAGAGATAGGGCCCATTGGTGCCCACCCATTGGTGATCCAGGAGGGTGCTGAAAAATTTGATCAGTTCGATGGGCCGGCCCGCCTCATCGTAGGCCTTGACAACATCCGGGAGAAAATCGGGCGCGTCCATGCAGGCCGCCAGGTAGTCCTGATGCTCCTCGACAAACCTGATCAGCCCCGGGGCATCCTTGCGCCAGCTACTTTCATGGTACACCTGGGCAACCAGAACCTCCCGGATGGTTCGGCACACGGTGACATAGACCCCGCGCGGAAACCGCTTCTGAAACGAAACGACCTGCTGCAAGGCGTCGGATGCGTCGCCATGGATGGCATGGAGCAGGACATGCTTGAACAGGGCCTCCTCGCGCATATCCACATCGCTGTTCTGGCGCGAGATATTCAGATAAAGGTCGCTCAGGCGCTGGTAATCCCACGGGGTGGCGCGAAGAAAATCGCGGTCGGCCAGACGCAATTGCGCCATCTGGTTGGCCTTGTTGTCCGGAAAATTATCGGCTACCGTGCGGTAGATGGCCAGGGCCTCCCGGTCATGTCCCTGGCGCGTCAGGATGTCGGCCAGGCGCACCAGCAGGGTAGGGGCGTACTTCTTGTCGGCAAGCCGGGCAATCAGGCGGGCAAGGAGCACCCGGGCACCGGCAAGATCTCCGCTCCGGGCGATACTGTCCCCGTAATAAAACGTGACACTCGGGTTGAAGGTAAGAAATGCCGGCCAGATTTTTTCGGCTTCACGAAACGCGGCCAGGGCCTGGGGATATTTTTGCAGCTTATACCACGTTTCGCCAAGCCGGTAGAGGGCCAGCGGTCTCACCGCGCTCAGCCGTGAGGCAAACTGGGTGAAGGCTTCCTCGGCCTCGGTCAGGGACCCTTTGTAGAGTGCCGCTTCTGCCGCCATGAAGGCCTGTTGATCGCTGTCATTAAGGATATTCTTCAAAATCTGCCGATCAGTCGGCACAAAGGGGATATCTGTTTTCAACGGCGGATCAAAATCCCGCACCAGTTTCTCAACGCCGTTCCAAATCCGTTCACGCCCGGCAATGTACAGCCGGGGAGGAGCCGGGGCGAACTTTGTCCCCACATCGAGGGCAATGGCGCAGGTGCCGCCGACCGTGGCGTCGCGCCACCCTGTCCCGGAAGCCGCCTGGAACGTGACCTGAAGATTCGACCCGCACCGGGAAAACAGCAAACCACCGATGCTGGCATCCGAATAGCGGCGGTATTTGTGGAAAAGGGGCCCGTCCGTATCCTGAAGCGTCAGCCGCAAGCGGTTGCCGGGCAGCGATGCGACGGTAAACTGCGGGTTTTCCTGGAGACGGAGGATTATGCGGGTATACCCCTGCTTGGGGCGGATATCGACCCGAAAGACCCGGTTAGGGATGGAGGCCTGGGCAGGCGTCGGGAAGAGCGCTGCAACGGCAAAAACGGCCGACAGTACCAGCAGCATGGCTTTCGCGAGTATCACGTTGCGCGTCAACGCACCTATGCCACACCGATAAAACAACATAATGACATCCCCCCGACCGTCACGGGCCGTCACTGCACCGGCGGTTTGCAGAACCTGCGCACCTTGGCAATCAGTTCCTCTTCGCTGCAAGGCTTGATGATAATCTCCCGGGCCCCGTATTTCAATGCCTTCAAAACGGCCGTCCGGGTCCAGCGCTGAGCACTCATGATAATCGGGGGCGGCGAGTTCTGGCGGATGGCATTGACCTTGATGCAAACCGCCAACTCGTGGTCACTCGCATCCTGCGAACCGACCAGCACCAACCGCACGTTGCGGCCGGTGAAGAGCTCCTTGATGTCGGCATTCAGCGTTCCCTCCACCACCTGATAACCGGTCAAAGCGGCCACGGTCACCATCTGGCGGCGTTCCTCGTTATCGTCCTCCAGCACCACGACGCTGTCAATCCCGGCCTCTGCCGAACCGGCTTCCTCCCCAGGGGAGGGCGCGGCCCCTTCGTCGGCCTCGGGTTGCGGCTGCGCCGCGGCATCCCCGGCCTCGGCAGGCGCGGGGGCCTCCTCGTCCTCGGCGGGAGGCTCCGGCGGTTCCTCGCTGGGGGGATCAAACTGGTTGCCCAGCCCAACCGGTATGAGCACGTCCAGATAGTTCAACTCCTGGTCCGGCATCTCCAGTTTCGAGCGGAACATGAGGTAGTCGCCTTCGGGAAGCGGCTCGCTTTCGCTCAATTCATCGACTTCGGGAATAAACTTTTTGGGCGAAAGTAACTTCAGATGCACCTTGTTGGGGAGGCTGCCCTGAAAAACGGTGTTGAATGCCCCGTTGATCATATTGGCAATCTCGGCAAAGGCATCGATGTCATCGCTTTCGATGATGCTGAGACGCTTTTTTTCCTGGATGCGGGCCGGGGGGATACCCAGCAGGATACTGCTCATGACGATGGCGTCACGCAGGGAGAACACCAGATAAAACTGGCCGGTGTAAGCCTCCCGTGACTCGACGCCGATCACGAAGCAGGCGTCCTCAAGGCCACCGAAATAGGATGTTTTACTGGTGGTAAGAGAATCCGAAAGGGCAATGGCGAGCTCCTGCCCCAAAAGCATGCCGCTTTCCTCGCCAGCCTGCTTCAGGGCAGAGGCCAACATCTCATGTAACGTGGTATATCCATCCATCAGGGATTGTCTTCCGGTTCTGGGTCAAGCCATGGGCTGCGGCGATTACGCCCGCGTCCACAGAGCGTTGTCAGTCTTCTTTCTTAAGGGTGAGTCCGACGAGAAACCTGTTGTCGTTGACGCTGAACGGGATGACGACACAGTCGATGTCGGAGAGCGAGTTGACGGTATAATCTTCGCCGGAGATAACCGTTGGAATCGAGAGCTTGACGTCCATACCTCCCTTGGAAAGCACCTGTTTTACGCTCCCGCCCAGCATATTGGCTATTTCGCCGATGGCGTCGTTCAAGTCCTCGTTGACCTCTTCGCATTCCATGCCCAGCATGCTTGAGGTGATCTGAAGGGCCAGGGCAACCGGACAGTGGATGGAAATCACTCCCGAATAGATGCCCGCGAATCCCACCATGCCGGTGATGCTGCATTGAAAGCGATGAATCGGGTCCTTGAGGGGATAATCGTCCGCCGGGTCCATCATGACCATGGTGGAGAAAACATCTTTGGTGGCATCAATGACGTACCGGGCAAGCTGCTCTTCCGTAAACCTGGCAGTGCCGGCGATGTCAGCGTTAAGGCTCATATCAGCCCTCCCAGTTTTTCCTGCAACTGGTCGGGCGTGAAGGGCTTTTTGATGCTGTCGCTGGCCCCGCTCGCGATGGCTTCCTTGAGTATCTCTTCACCACCCTCTGTGGTGATCATGACAATCGGGACGGTATTGCCGTTGGCCCTGACCTGTTTGATGAATTCCAGGCCGTCCATGTTGGGCATGTTGATATCGGAGAGGATCAGCGTAACCGGCTTGCCGGAGGCAAGCACGCTCAGCCCTTCAATGCCGTCGCCGGCCTCGTATATTTCATCAACAGCCAGGCCGGCCTGCCGAAGTGAGCGTGAAATGATCTTGCGCATTGTGGAAGAATCGTCAACGATGAGAATATTCGCCATGCCAGTAATCCTCCTCTTTCAAACATGCCATTGGGCTTAGTAATTACGTGAATGTGCACGTGGGAACTTAATATCACAAAAACAATAAAATTCATCCACTTTTTATCTTTTTACCAATCAGGGAATGGGGTTGCGGTATTCCGCATCGGTAGGGCATGCACCATAAAGAAAGCCTACCCAGATAACCGCAGTAGGCTTTATCCTGAACCGATCTTACAACCCCTCTTTCCAAAACAGCATTGGACAGGTGGCTTTGCGTCACACGGTTGCCCATGCTTTGCCCTCTGATGGCCGAATTACACTTAGATCATTGATATAAAAAATAATTTGAGGATATGTCAAGTTATTAATTTCATACCGCATATTTTTAGCGGCACGTCCGGGTCGTTACCGTGCTGCCAAGACTTCCGCAGCGCGCAGCAGACGGTCCACCTGGTCCGGGGTTCCAGCCTCGCTGTACAGCCGCAGGACCGGTTCGGTGCCCGAGGGGCGGATCAAAAGCCAGTCGCCGTTCTCGAAGATAAACTTGAAGCCGTCGCTGAAGTTGGTGGCAGCCACCCGCCGGCCGTCGATCTCTGCCGGAGGGGCCGATTTCAGACGCGCAATGAGTTGTTCCTTGGCGTCGCCCCCGATACGCCGGTCGATACGGCGATAGGAGAAATGCCCGATCTCGTCCATGGTTTCGTCGAGGAGCCGGCGGAGGCCTTTCCCGCTGACCGCCATAGCCTCCAGGAGCAGCAACCCGAGCAGGATACCGTCCCGTTCCGGGATGTGCCCCTTGACACCCAGCCCCCCCGATTCCTCGCCCCCCATGAGGATATCCTCCGTCAGCATCAATTCGCAGATATGTTTGAAGCCGATGGGGGTCTCGAACAGCGGCAGGTCGTATTTCCGGGCCAGCAGGTCCACCATGCGGGTCGTGGAGACGGTCTTGACCACACCGCCCCGCAGATGCTTGTGTTCGATAAGGTGCCGCAGGATGACGGTGAAGATGCAGTGGGACGAGAAGAAATCGCCATTCTCGTCCACCGCCCCGATCCGGTCGGCGTCCCCGTCCAAAGCCAGCCCTACCCGGTAGGCGCCCCCCTTGAGGAGCGCAGAGAGTTCTGCGAGATGTTCGCCGATAGGCTCGGGTGGCTGTCCCCCGAATGAGGGGTTCTCACTGTTGTGGATCTCGTGAACCCCGGCCAGCAGGCGGGGCAGAAAACCCGAGCCGGCACCGTACATCGGGTCAACGACAACCGGGATGCCGGCCCTGGCGATCAGTTCCAGATCCACATAGCGGCCGATCTGGCGGAAATACCCCTCACAGGGGTCGAAGATCTCGATCATCCCCTTCCCCAGGGCCTCCTCGAAGGGGGTGGCCACCACGCGGCGGTCGTTGGCCATATTGAAGGCGACGATCTCCTCCAACACCTTTGTGGTGGAGGGGCGGGCCGAACCGCCAAAAGCCTCCTTGACCTTGAATCCATTGTATTCCGGCGGGTTGTGGCTTGCCGTGATCATGATCCCCGCCCCGGCTCCCGACTCGCGAACCGCCCACGATACGGCCGGCGTGGGCGCATAGCCGTCGGTCAGGCGGACCCGTATGCCGTTGCCGGCCGCCACCTCGGCCACGCGCCGGGCAAAATCGCGGGACAGGAAACGCCGGTCATAACCGATCACCAGCCCTTTGTTGCCCGAGCCATCGCGGTTCAAGTAATCCATCGTGGCCTGGGCCACCAGGGAAAGGTTGTCGAAGGTGAAATCGCGGGCTATGACCCCCCGCCAGCCATCGGTTCCGAATTTGATCTGCATGCATCCTCCTCTAACAGGCTGCTAAAAAACTCAGGTTGTTCAAAAATAGTCAGATCGTCGCACCCGCAGAAGGCCCTGCGGAGGCGTAGCAGCGCTACGCCGCACAAAAGGGCTTTCGAGGACGGCGGCGAGATGGCTGTTTTTCAACAACCTTCTAACCGCCTTTCACTGCCGTTCCTGCTCGATCCCGTACAGCCAGACCAGTACCTCGGCCACGGCGCGGTACAATTCCGGCGGGATGAACGCATCGGTATCCACCTGCATCAGCAGATTGACCAGTTCCGGCGATTCGTGGACATAGACTCCCGCTTCGCGCGCGCAGGCGATGATCGCCTCGGCCATCACCCCCTTGCCCCTGGCAACGACCACCGGAGCGTAAAAGCCCTGTTTGTAGGTAAGGGCCGCCGCGCGGCGCTCTTCATCCTTACGGGATTTCATGGGTTACGCCGATCTCCGACGGCACCAGCCCGGACGCCTCAAGCTGTTCGGCAAGGCGAGGCAGGCCGGCCTTCAGAAGTTCCGCCGAGTCAGGCTGTGCGGCGTTCAGCTCGATGCCCACCCTGCTGCCGTCGAGTTTCAGACTGGCCGTGACATTCCCCAACTTCGGCATATCCAGGGTGAGCGACGTCTCCCAGGAGCGCGTCTGTTCACCGGACTCGTTGCGGTGCGCTTCTCGCTCCCGCACCGACCACTCCAAGTGCTGGCCCGGCACCAGGTCTCCGCGAAAGAGGACCTGCCCGCTTTGCAACGCCGCCAATTGTTCCTTGACAACCGGCAAGGCCTGCTGGTCCACGATCCCCTCATGGGCCATGGCGGTACCGGCCTTCCTGAGAGCAGCCTCCATAGCCTCCATGGCGCCCCCCTTTAAACCGGCCACCCCCATGTCCTGCGCCAAGTTGGCCGTCTCCTGTCCGGGCGGACGGTGGAGCGGGGACAACCGTCCCTGGGGCTCCCGCAAAAGATCCTCCAGAGGATAGTCGCCGCCAAACCAGCGCGCCAGGTGGGATTCGTAAAACAGGCCGCCTTCCCGCAGCCCCCGCTGCAGAAGCCCGCTTACCTGGGAGGCATCGGTCGGCGGCTCGGAGAGCAGGGTCTTCAAGATTCCCAGGGCCTCCCGGGCCGGTATCTGCTCACCGGCAGCGCCGAGAAATCCGCTCAACCATCGGCCGGTTTCGCTGACCCGCGCATCGCCGGGCTTGCCGAAACGGGTCATCAGGAAGGTGGGTTGCGGCTCGTCGGTGACGAAGAAGAGCGTAACCATGTCCCCCCGCTTGATCCCTTTGGGCAGCATGAATTCCATGGCCTGGCCGGCCACCTGCACCATGAAGCGCCCCCCGCCCAGGGAGGACATGATCTCGCCCCTTACCTGCTGACCCGGCAAAAAAGCGCCCCCGGAGGCCTCCTGGTTGATGGCCTCAAGGAGCGCCAAGCGGTTACCCCTGATCAGTGCCTGGAGCAGTTTGGCCATATCGTCGCTGAGGACGATGCCGGTGCCGGGCTGCAAGGTGGCCTGCGGGTTCTGCACGGCGGCCGCGCCCGCCTGGAACGTCGCCACCCCCGGTTGGGCTGGCAGTTGATCAACGGGCTGGCGGCCGCGCATGACCGTCTGGTAGGTGATGGCCTCGTCCTGGATGGCGGTAAAGGCCGGCGAGTCCGGCGGCAGGCTTTTCAACACCGTGTTCAGACGCTCCAGCACGTACGTCTGTTGTGTCGATCCCCCCCCTTCACTGTGTTCCAAGGCGCTCAGCCACCGGCCTGCCTCACTGAGCGAGCTGGGAACGCCGGCGGCGGCCCGTTGCAGCGCAAACAGCGGCCGGGGGTCCGACGTGATGAAGGTGAGGCGGAGGATGTCCCCGGCCTGGACCGGCCGGGGGATAAGCAGTTCCAACGACGTCCCCGCAAGTTGGACGAACACCTTGCCGCCCGGCAGGGTACCGAGCACCGCGGCGTCAACCTCTTCCCCCGGCATGAGGGGAAGCGGCGTTACCGGCTGGTTGGCCGCCTCGGTCAGGTCAAAACGGGAATTACGGGCGATATTCTGGAGGATCTGCGCCGCATTGGCCTCGAAGGACGACAGACGGGGCTGTTCGGGGACGGCACCTTGGCCGGCCGCCGGTAGCGTCCCTTCCTGTCCGGCACGCCCCTGCTGGAGGGGGACATCCGGCAGCAGGGTTGGCGCTGTTCCCCCTTCGCCGGGCACCCCGTAGGTGAGCGCCTCGTCCATCAGGTTGGCAAGGACACCCGCCTCTCCCGGGGAACGCCGCAGCATGTCGCTGATACTCAAGAGCGAGGTCCGCAGGTTCGGGTCGACGATCTCTTCGCTGCCGACCAGGAGACTCAGGAGCCGGGACGCATCCGAGAGGCTGACCGGCGGGGCGGCGACGCCCTGGCGGGCTACGGCGAAGGTCGAACGCGGCTCCCCCGCAACAAAGGTCATTTCCAGGGTCTGCCCCGGACGGACCGCCATGGGCAACGCCAGGTTGAAGCGCTCCGTGCCGATCTGCACCTGGGTCAGGTTGTTCGGCAGCGTCGTCAGCACCGAGGCGCTCACCTGCTGGCCCGGGACAAAGCTGACCCGCGCCCCCGCCTCCTGCTCGGCGCTTACGAACGAGAGGTTGGACGCCTGGGAGAGCAGGTTGTACACCTGGCTCTGGATGTCAGTCGGTATGGCCATGGGTTCCTGGAGCGGCAATCGCCGTACTCGGGTTGACGATACTGGGGGAAAACGGCATCACCACCGACAACGGGTGTGGGGCTGGGGTGCAGGATACAACAGGCATGGCGGGGCGGCGGGCTACCATCAAAATTCCTGCCACGAGAGGAACTCTCCCGTGCCGTCCATATTGACCACCGCCTCGACGGTGCGGGCCGCTTCCTTGACGAACCCCCGGGCCGTGATCCGGAAGATCTTGCCTTGAATTGTCATGCCTTTGATCGTGGTAAGTATCGTGTCAGCCCGAGCCAGTTCACCGATGGACTTGAACGGCGCCAAGCGCCGCTCCTCGATGATCCGGTCCGCTATGCTTCCGCTGATCCGGCTGTCCAGGGCCATGAGCACCTCTTTGGGGGCGGTGTTCACGTTGACGGCCACGGTGGCGCCGAGGCCACCGGCCTTGTTGGGGTAGACGGTCACGAACGGCTTGAGCTTGTTGACCATGTCCGCCGTAAAGCCCTTGACCAGGGACAGTTCGTTCACCGTCGTCAGTCTGCCGTTGCGGGCCGAGTAAGGCGGGTTCAGGGATTTGTAATAGGAGTTTTCGGCGCCACCGGAGAGTGGCAGGTCGTTGGTGTCGATCCAGTCCGCCAGGGCGTTCCATACGCTTTCCGGAATTTGCAATTGCGTGCCCAGGCGCTTCAGGATCGCCTGGGTATCGGTGTTTATCTCATCGTTTTGCTGTACCAGCGCGTTGAGGTTGATCTTGCCGCTCTCCTCGGTGGTCGTGATCTCGATGCGCCCGATCTCGTCGTCCATCTTGAACGGGGCGGCCCACTTGTCCGAGAGCGACGTGTAGCTTTGCGCCGCAAGCAGCGTCTGGAGCAGTTTTTTACCCCCTTCGGCCCCCGATTCCGCCAGCAGCGAGGCCTGCTGGCCATCGCGGAAGTTGCGGTTGAGGGACATATCCACGTACACTTGGTGGATTAACTCCACCGCTGCCGCCACCATCAGGGCGGTGACCACCAGGGTCAGGACCAGGGCAAAGCCCTTTTCGCCTCTCACGAGCCCATCACCCTGGGGGCCGCATAGACGGTAAACGTCACCGGCGTCCCCTCCTCCTCCACCTGCACCGTGATACGCACCAGCTTCGGCAGTTTGTTGCCGTTCAGGGCCGTATCCCAGGTTTTGACCCACGTCGTGCCGTCGTTGCTGCATTCCACCAGAAAGGAGTTGATCTGCTCCATCTGCGGATAGGCGGGCACGGTGGTCGAGTCCAACAGGAGATCCTGTTCCGTGCGGGTCAGGAGCAGTTGCTGCTTTTCCTTCTCAACCATGCGGTACTGGACGTCTATGGTGCCGGACTCCTTACGGGTGTCGCTCAGGGTAGACGGCGGCGCCAGGGTCGTCAGTTCCAGGTTGGAGGCCGGCCGGCCGAAGCTGTCCCGGTCCTCGACGATGAATTTGAGCCGTTTGTCGGTGGGGGTATAGAGGGCCGAGCCGATCTCCCGCCGCAGGAGGTCGAGGGTGGTTCCCAGTTCGCGCCGCGCCTCCATCCCCTCCGCCGACCGCTCCCGAGCCTTCAATACCGTGAAGTAGCTCCCGTACAGGGCGGCGGTCAGGATTGCCAGAAGGACCACGGCGATCAGCACTTCCAGGAGGGTAAACCCCTTATTGCGTGAGATAGCGCTCAAGCGCCACCTCCCGTTTGTCGCCGGTCCGCCACACCCGCACCACCAGTTTCTTGAGAACGGTCAGGTCCGTGGCGGAAATATCGGCCTGCCAGGAGAGTTCCGGGTGGGCCGGGGCCAGGGTGCCCTCGCTCTTCTCGGGAATCGCCGTCAGTTGCATCAATTCCGACATCTTGGCCCGTGCCAGAAGCGTCAGGGCGGTGCTGTCCCGTTCGTTGGTGATGATCGTCAGGTGGTAGTTGACCGCCCCCAGCACCGTCAGGATGACGCTCGCCATGATGGCCAGGGCCACCATCACCTCAAGCAGGCTGAAACCTCTCATAGTGCGTCTTCCTGATACCCTTGGTAAATCTTGACCTTGCCGCTGGACGGGAACGCCATCACCGTCCAGAACGCGCCGCCCGCCGAGCGCAGGTGGATGGCGACGAAATCCCGCAGGCCGCCGGCGCCGATGTCGAGCCGCACCTGTCCGTCGCTCAGCTTGCCCAGGCGGGGGATGACCACATCCGCCACCTGGACCCCTTCCTTGGTCGGCCGTTGTTGCAGGAAGGGGTCTTCCGGCTCCTTTTCGGTCCCGTCGCCCGCCGCCTGCAAGACCTTGACGGTGTCCGTGCCCGGCTCCATGCGCAGGTAGTAAACCGTCCCGGTGGTGGCCGCCCGGTCCTGCAGGTAGCGCAGGGTCGAGGCCAGGGTCCGTGCCGAGGTCTTCAGGTCCTCAGCCTCGGAGCTGGGCAGGCGGGGGATGACCAGCGTCATCACCATGCCGATGATCACCAGCACCACCACCAGCTCTATGAGCGTGAAGCCCCGGCGGTCAGACACCTTGCTGCACACCCGCCACAGCGGCGCAGAGACACGGAGACATCGCGGTGTTCATTTCAGAATGAACGATGCGCAAAGCACGATGTTCCCTGTTGTATTCCAGATGACCCGACATACTTTTGTTTTGTCTCCGCGTCTCTGTGGCTCTGCTGTGATTTACAGAAATTCCGAAAGTTTCTCCCGCTCGTCCACCAGATAAAACTCCAGGGTCTTGCGCAGGGCTTCGTCGGCGCTCGTTACCGGCTCCCATCCCAGGCATTCCTTGGCGCGCTTGATCGAGGGGACGCGGGTCAGCATATCCTGGTATCCCTTGCCGTAGAACTGGTCGGAGGAGGTCTCCACGATCCGGCATTTCTCGGCCTTTTCCCGGTAAAGCGGGAATTCGGCCACCATGTCGCGCAGCTTGTGGGCCAATTCCTTGACGGACAGATCGTTGGCCGGATTGCCGATGTTGAAGATCTTGCCGTCGGCGCAACCGTCCCGGTTCTCGATGATCCGCATCAGGGCGTCGATGCCGTCTTCGACAAAGGTAAAGGAGCGGCGCTGGTTGCCGCCATCCACCAACTGGATCGGTTCTTCGGCCAGGATGTCGTACAGGAACTGGGTCAGGACCCGGGAGCTCCCCTCTTTGGCGGTATGGATGCTGTCCAGCTTGGGACCGATCCAGTTGAAGGGGCGGAACAGGGTGAACCGGAGCCCCTCGTGCATGCCGTAGGCGTAGATCACCCGGTCGAGCATCTGCTTGGCGCAGGAGTAGATCCAGCGCTCCTTGGCGATCGGCCCCAGCATGAGGGGCGAGTTGTCCTCGTCGAATTCCCGGTCGGGCGACATGCCGTACACCTCGGAGGTGGAGGGGAAGATGACCCGTTTCTTGTACTTGTGGCACAGCCTGATGATCTTGAGGTTTTCTTCGAAATCAAGTTCAAAGACCCGCAGCGGGTCCTTGACGTAGGTCACCGGCGTGGCGATGGCAACCAGCGGCAACACGACGTCGCATTTCTTGATATTGTACTCGATCCACTCCTTGTTGATGGTGATATCCCCCTCCAGGAAATGGAAACGGGGGTCGCCCAGGGAGCGTTCAAGCTTGTCGCAGGCCATGTCCAGGCCATGGACCTCCCAGTCGGTGGTGGTGAGAATGCGGTGGGTCAGTGCGTTGCCAATAAAGCCGTTAACGCCGAGGATCAGTACTTTCATGCTTTTTTCTCCTTGAGAGGTTGTTGAAAAACAGCCATCTCGCCGCCATCCTCGAAGGTCCTTTCGTGCGGCGTAGCGCTGCTACGCCTCCTCAGGGCATTCTGCGGGTGCGACGATCTGACTATTTTTGAACAACCTGAGTTTTTCAACAGTCTGTTAAGTAAACTGCTCGTCAATGGTCATAAAATCCGCGGCGGTGACCTCGTCACCACCCTCGGCCTGGAGCGACCGGACCTCCAGCAATCCTTCTCCGGTACCGACCAGAAGCGGACGGTGCGACACGATGCGCCCCGGCTCTCCGCTCCCCTCAACCGGCCAGGCGGACCAGATGACGACCTTTCTGCCATCCAGGTGGCTGAACGCGCCGGGGTAGGGGTGGGTTACGCCCCGGACCAGGTTATAGATCCGTAGGGCGCTTTGCTGCCAGTCGATTTTGCCGTCGGCGGGCTTGCGGCCGCCAAAGTAGGCGCCTTCGGCCAGGTTCATGGGGATGCACGCCGCCCTCCCCTCCCTGAGTTGCGGCCAGGCGCGGGCCATGACCGCCACCGCCGCATCGGTAATCTTGTTGAAGACATCGAACGCCGTGTCGGTAAAGGCGATATCCACCCGCTCTTGGTCCACGATGGCCCCGGCGTCGGGTTTCTCCACCATGTGGTGCAGGGTCGCCCCGGTTTCGCTCTCGCCGTTGATCACCGCCCAGTTGACCGGCACCCGGCCGCGGTACTTGGGCAGGTACGAGCCGTGCAGGTTGAACGCGCCTTGTTTCGGGATCTCCAGCACCGCCGGCTTGATCATGTTACGGTAATAGAAGGAGAAGAGGAAAGCCGGCGCAATGGCCCGCACCCGGTCCACGTTCTCCGGGAGGGAGATGTCCGTGGTCAGGTACGGAATGCCGTGGCGGTCCGCCAGCTCCCGCACCGATTTGAACCAGATCTCCTCCGTGGGGGAATCCTCGTGGGTGAAGATCAAGGCGATATCCGCCCCCTGGCGCAGCAGTTCCTCTATGCAGCGATAGCCTACATTATGGTAGGCGCAGACGATCAGTTTGTCAGATTGCAAGGTTATTCCCATGGAATGGTTATTTTCAACTATCCGCTCAGGTTGTTCAAAAATAGTCAGATCGTCGCACCCGCAGGAAGACCCGAGGAGGCGTAGCAGGCCTACGCCGCACGAAGGGCCTTTCGAGGATGAAGGCCTGATGGCTGTTTTTCAACAACCTGTTATTCTTCAAAGCCGTAGGTTTGCCGCACCACATACCGGGGCCGTTTGCGCACCTCCTGGTAGATCCTGCCCACGTATTCACCGACGATGCCGATGCCGAAGATGATGATGCCGACGAAGAAAAACAGGATAGCGAACAGGGTGAAGACCCCCTCCACCTCCGCCCCGACGATGAAGCGCCGCACCAGCAGGAACAGGGCGAAGACCAGGGAAAAGAGGGCGGTGCTGATGCCGAACAGGGCAAAGATCTGCAGCGGCACCACCGAAAAGCCGGTCATCAGGTCGAAATTGAGCCGGATCAGGCTATAGAACGAATACTTGCTCTCCCCTTCCACCCGCTCGGCGTGCCCCACCTGGATCTCCGTGGGATTGGAGGCAAAGGTCTGGGCCAGGGCCGGGATAAAGGTGGTGGATTCCCGACAGCGGTTGATATTGTCCACCACGTACCGGTGGTAGGCCCGCAGCATGCAGCCGTAGTCCTGCATCTGCATGCCGGTGATCCGGTTGGTGGTGATGTTCACGATACGCGAAGCGAACTTTCTGAAGAAGGAGTCCTGGCGTTTCTGGCGGATGGTACCGACCACGTCGTGCCCCTTTTCGATCTCCGCCACCAGGCGCGGGATCTCCTCGGGGGGATTCTGCAGGTCGGCGTCCAGGGTGATGACGATCTCCCCCCGGGACATCTCGAAGGCCGCAAGGATGGCCATGTGCTGGCCGAAGTTGCCGTTGAACTCGATCACCTTGACCCCCGGATACTGCTGCACCATCCGGCGCAGGATCTCCAGGGAGCGGTCGCGGGAACCGTCGTTGGTGAAGAGGATCTCGAACGGCCTGCCGATGCCCTGCACGGCCGGATAGAGCCGTTCCATCAGGGGGCCGAGGTTGCCCTCCTCGTTGTAGACCGGTACGACGATGCTCAGGTAGGGTTGTTCCGTGCGTATTGTATCATTGTCCATCAGCTTCAAGCACCTCGATCAGCTCTGTTCCGTAGAGCCCTTTTTGCCACTCCCGCATCCCGGCGATTCCGTCCAGTCCGGCACGTGTGGGTGGGTTCATATCCGCCGCAGCCTCCAGAAGCCAGTTGGGAGCGATCACACCCGGCTCCAGCCCCAGGGCCGCACTCGATTTCTCACGCCACGACTTGAGCCGCTTGAGCCGTTCCTTGGCCCCCTCGGACGGGTCTTCCCTCCGGGTGCGCGGAAACCGCGGCAGCCTCTCCTCGGGCAGTTCCAGGGCGGTTGTAACAGCCGCCAGCAGGGCAGACCCATGGCGGTTGAGCTGCTTGGGTGTCATCCCCTTGATGCCCGCCAACTCGCTCAACGAGCGGGGCTTCTTCTCCGCCGCCTCCAGGAGCGTCTCGGCCGACATGACCTTGAAGGGAGGCCGATCCACCTGTTGCGCCTGACGGTCGCGGTAGCGCAGTAACTCTTCCAGGGCAGCCAGGCTGCGCCCCTTGAGTTTACCCGCCCCCTTGCAGGAGAGAAACAGCGGCCCCTCCTTTTCGCTCACCCGCGCCTGGCACACCAGAGCGCACTCCTCCTCCTGCCAGGCAAGGCGGCCTTTCCCGGCCAGTTCGCCGTGCAACTGGTCATACAGGGGGAGCAGATCGGAGGTGTCGGCCGATGCATAGGCGCACATCTCCGGGCTGAGCGGACGCTTGCTCCAGTCGGCCTTCTGGTATTTCTTGTCCAGTTCGATGCCGAAGCGCGCCCTGAGCAGCGCGGCGAGGCCGAACTCGGCAACACCCAGAAAGCGGGCCGCCAGCATGGTGTCGAAGAGATTTTTCACCTCGATGCCGAAGTCTCGATGCAGGGAGCGGATATCATAATCCGAGCCATGCATCACGATCAGGATCGCGGGGTTACCCAACGGCGCGGCCAAAGGTGACAGGTCCTCCAGGGCCAGCGGGTCTATCAGCCAGCTTTCGCTGCGGGTCGAGACCTGGATCAGGCAGACCTTCTCCCGATAGTGATGGAGCGAATCCATCTCCAGGTCCACGGCCAATTCATGGTGCCGGCAGAGGTGCTCTGCCAGTTCTTTCAGGCGTGCTGCGGTAGTGACGATTTCGCACGTTCCGGCCTGCCGGGTTAGATGTGTCAAGCCGGAAACTCCTTTACGATGTGGTACGTGGTGGTGCGCTGGGCGGCACGAAAGCCGGCCCCGCGGATAAGGTCGATCATCTCTTCCCGGGACATGCGGAAGCTACAACCGGCTGCGGCAACGACGTTTTCCTCCAGCATGGTGCCCCCCAGGTCGTTCGCCCCGAAAAAGAGCGCAACCTGCGCCATCTTGGCGCCCTGGGTGACCCAACTGGCCTGGATGTTGGGGATATTGTCCAGCACGATGCGGGCCAGGGCCAGCACCTTCAGGTATTCGACCCCCGTGGCGGTATCGCCGCCCAACTCCGTATTGCCCGGCTGGTAGGTCCAAGGGATGAAGGCCGTAAACGAGCCGCCCTTATCCTGGATCTCCCGCACCCGGAACAGGTGCTCGACGATGTCCTCCGGTTTCTCGCGGCTGCCGAACATCATGGTGGCCGTGGTCGGCATGCCGAGTCCGGCGGCCTTGGACATGACCTCGGCCCACTGGCGCCAGCCGATCTTGTTGGGCGAGATGGCGCCGCGGACCTCATCCACCAGGATCTCGGCTCCGCCGCCGGGTATTGAATCCAGGCCGGCCCGTTTGAGGCGCCTAAGGGCCTCGTCCAGGGACAGTCCCGAGTTCTTCGCGATGCTGACCACCTCGGCGGGGGAAAGGGAATGGTTCTGTACCGCGGGGAAGCGGGACTTGATCTCGCGGAACAACTGTTCGAAAAAGCCGATCTTCAGGTCCGGGTTGAGCCCCCCCTGCATGAGGAGCTGCGTACCCTCCTGCCTCACCAGTTCCTCTATCTTGGCGAAGATCTCTTCCTGGGTGAGCACATAGGCGTCCGCCGCGTCGCCGTCGCGGTAGAATGCGCAAAAGGCGCATTTCGAGTTGCAGATATTGGTGTAATTGACGTTGCGGTCAACGACAAACGACACCACCCCTTCCGGGTGGAGCTTGCGACGTATCCTGTCGGCGTACATCCCCAGTTCCAGCAGCTCGGCGCTCTCCAGCAGCCGCAGCGCCTCCGCGCGCTCCATGCGCCGCCCTTCAACGGTATCCGTAGTTTGTTGTATCATCATTGCCCCTGCGTCACACCTTCCTCAAGCACGCGTTTGACCTCGTCGGGAAGCCGTCGCGCCCGGCGTTCCGGGCTGATGCAGGCAAGGGTGACCTGGGCCTCCACCAGAACCCGGCCGTCCGACGGCCGCACTGCCTGTTGCCTGACGACGAAGGATGCGCCACCAATCCGCTCCGGGCGGGTGATGATCGACAGGAGTTCGTCGTGCAGCGCAGACGCCTTGAAATCGATTTCCATTCTGATCACCGGGAAAACGAAACCGGCAGTGGCGAGTTCCGCCACACCCAGGCCACGCTCCCGGAAATACTCCGTCCGGGCCCGTTCAAAGAATTTGAGATAACTGGCATGGTAGACTACGCCGGCTGCGTCCGTGTCTTCGTAGTAGATGCGAACGTCCATGTCTATTTGAGCCTCAGGTTGAGCGTACGCACCGTACCGCTCTCGCGGAACCTGACCTGCAGGCGGAGCTCCCTGACCGACTCAGCTTCGCCGGGGAAGAAGATAAAGCCTGAGGCCAGGGCCTCGGCAGACATGATCTTGCCTTCCATCCCCTTCTCACGGACGTCGTCGGCGATCTTGTATTCCCGCTCCCGGTCGTCGCCCTTGGAGGCGCCGCCGATGACGGCACCGCCTACCCCGCCCAGGACGCCTCCCTTCACCAGGGCAGAGCCGGCATCATGGCCGGAGACGATCCCTATCGCCAAACCCAGCAAGGCACCGGTTGCAGCGCCCCAGGCCGCCCCCTTGCCCGCCCCGCTGGTGATGGATCCCGCCTGGGTCGCCTTGTCGACCCGTTCCACGGCCTCGCGGTTGGAAAGGAGCTTCCAATAGCGGTTCGAACTGTCGATCAGAAAGGTCTGGCCGGAAACGACCTCCACCCCCTGGCCGCTCTTGTTGTCGATGACAACCTGGACCGGCAGCAGTCCGGCGTCCCGAATATTGAAACCAAAGGCGTCCTCGGCCTGCTGCTTATCGGCAAAGGCCTCAGCCCCCACCCGAATCCCGGCAACGTCCTGATAGTTTACATAGTCCTGCGGCGGCCGAAATGAAACCGAACGGCTCTCGTATGTGGCGCACGCGGAAAGATGCGCCGCCATCATCAAGAGCAAGATGATTTTCTTCATGGCTCATCTCCAATCGTAAAAGTACTGCCTACTACTGTCACTTTAGTGCAGAATCGGCCCGTCTGCAACTTCATTCTATGCCCAAAGGCCCATTTCCGGCGCTCCAAGGAATAGGACGTCCAAATTTGCCCCAGAAAACGTTTTGGCAGTCAAGGCAACCACAAGTATGGATAGGGCCTCAAGATGGCGTCAGCGGTAATTTTTGGAATTTAATCTCGCGAACGCCCATTTTAAGCGGCTTTACGAAGTATAATCTCGATCAGGTTACGCTCTCCCTTGCTGAGCGGCAGCCGGTAGGGCGTGACCGACACGATTTCGAACCCCAGGGTGGCGAGGCGTTCTTCATCCGCCTTGATTTCATCGGCAACGCCCGGCCCCTTCATGGCGATCAACCGTCCAGTTCCAGACAAGAGCGGTGCAGCCAGCCCGACAAACTGTTCCAGGCGCGAAAAGGCCCGCGAGGTTATCAGGTCGAAACCGTGGCTGCGGGTGCCGCACAACTCCTCCACCCGCCCGTGAATAGCCTCGAAACCGTCGAATTTCAGGAGGCGGGCCACATGCCGCTGGAAGAGGATTTTTTTCCCAACCGCATCCACAGAGGTTACCGGGACCGAGGGTTTGACGATCTTCAACGGGATGGCCGGCACCCCTGCCCCGGAACCGATATCCAGCACCCGCTCGTCGTCACGGACGCAACCGGCAAATATCAGGGCGTCGATGATGTGCTTCACCGCGATCTCCTCATCGGAGATGATGGCGGTAAGGTTGATCTTGCGATTCCACTTTTTGAGTTGATCGGCAAACAGTTCGAAGGCTCGGATACTCTCCTCCGAAATCTCCAGCCCCATCTCCCGTGCCCCCTGTTCCAGTGCGTGGCGGATCACATCTCCTCCGGCCCGGCTTCCCGGCCGTTCTGTTTCCCGCCTTTGGCTTTCAGGGCAATGGACAGCACCGAGATGGCGGCTGGCGTCACACCGGGAATGCGTGAAGCCTGCCCCAGGGTGTCGGGGCGATTCTTGGCCAGCTTTTCGCGGACTTCGGTCGTGAGCCCGTTGACGGAAAAATAATCCATTTCCTCGGGCAGCGGCGTGCCTTCCAATTTGCGCGCACGTTCCACCTGATCAAGCTGCCGTTCGATATACCCCCGGTATTTCACCTGGATCTCCACCTGTTCACGCACCTCGTGGGGTGTTTCACGTGAAACGTCGTCGAATTCCGCCAGCTCCTTATAGGTTACCTCGGGGCGCCTGAGCAACTGTTCCAGAGAGGTCCCTTTCTGGATCTCCACCAACTCGTGCCGTGCAAGGAATTCCTGTTCCCGGTCACTCATGGCCAGCCGCCCGGAGCAGATCCGCTCGTATTCGGCGGCAACCATCTCCCGCTTCCGTAGGAAATGCTCGAAGAGTTCATCCCGCACCAGACCGACGTCATGCCCTTTCTCGCGCAAGCGCATATCGGCGTTGTCCTCCCGGAGCAACAGACGGTACTCGGCCCGGGAGGTAAACATGCGGTACGGCTCCTTGGTCCCCAGGGTGACCAGGTCGTCGATCATCACCCCGATATAGGCCTCGCTGCGCCCCAGCACCAACGGTTCTTTTCCCTTGACCCGCAGGGCGGCATTGATGCCGGCCATCAACCCCTGCCCGGCGGCTTCCTCATACCCCGAGGTGCCGTTGATCTGACCGGCGTGGTAGAGGTTGCGGATGAGCTTGGTCTCCAGGGAGGCGCGCAACTGAATCGGGTCCACGTAATCGTACTCGATTGCATAGGCCGGGCGCATGATTTCCACCCGTTCCAGCCCCTCGATGGAGCGGTAAAACGGTATCTGGATGTCGATGGGGAGCGAGGTGGACATACCGCTGGGATAGACCTCGACCGTCTCCAGACCTTCCGGCTCGATAAAGGTCTGGTGGCGTTCCTTGTCGGGGAAACGCACCACCTTATCCTCGATGGAGGGGCAGTAACGGGGTCCGATCCCCTCAATGACCCCGGCGTAGAGCGGCGAACGATCCAGGCCGGAGCGGATGATTTCGTGGGAACGCGGGTTCGTATAGGCGATGTGGCACGGCACCTGGGGCATGGTGATGCGCTCGGTGGAGAAGGAGAACGGCGCCGGCGGATCGTCGCCGTACTGGGGTTCCAGTCGCGAGAAGTCGATGGTCCGCCCGTCGAGGCGCGCCGGGGTGCCGGTCTTGAGCCGCCCCACCTGGAAACCGAGGTGCCCGAGTTGGTCGGAAAGCCCCACCGAGGGGAGATCCCCCGCCCTGCCGCCCGGGTAGTTGGTCAGGCCAATGTGGATCAGGCCGCGCATGAAGGTGCCGGTGGTCAAAATGACCGTTTTGCCGAGAAAGCGGATGCCGGAGCGAGTATCGACGCCCCGCAACTCCTCGCCCTCCAGGTAGAGTCCCGTCACCTCACCCTGTTTGAGATACAGGTTGTCCTGCTGTTCCAGTACCCGCTTCATGCGCAGCCGGTAGAGCTGCTTGTCGGCCTGTGCGCGCGAGGCGCGCACCGCAGGTCCCTTGCGGGTGTTGAGGATGCGGAACTGGATGCCGGTGGCGTCGATATTCCTGGCCATCTCCCCCCCAAGGGCATCGATCTCCTTGACTAGGTGTCCTTTGGCAAGGCCACCGATGGCCGGGTTGCAGGACATGAGCGCGACCGCATCCAGGTTGATGGTCAACAGCAGCGTGGAACAACCCATACGGGCTGCCGCCAGGGCGGCCTCGCAGCCAGCATGGCCAGCCCCGACCACGATCACATCATATATGGTTTCATAACTGTGCATGGCTATCCTCGCCATGTTTCACGTGAAACATGGGCATCACTTTCCTATACAGAATGACGAAAAGACAACGTCCAGAATATCGTCCGTCGTGGTCTCGCCCGTAACCTGTCCCACGGCATACAGGGCGTCACGCAGATCGATGGCCAGGGTCTCCAACTCGCGTCCCTCGTCCAGTCCTGAGAGGAACCGGTGGAGGGCCGAACGGGCCGAGACCAGGGCGTCACGATGGCGGACCCGGGAGATGGCAACGAATTCGCGGCTGTCCAGGACCGATCCATGCAGAAAGGTCGTGCGGATCACCTCACGCAGATCGTCGATGCCCGTACCGGTGCCGGCGGACAGGGCGACGCGGGGCATTTCCCCCACCGTCGGCGGCAGATCGATGATCGGGGGGAGATCGCTCTTGTTCAAAACCACGATAGTCGTTTTCCCCTTCACGGCATCCAGGATCAGCCGGTCTTCGTCGCTGAACGGCCGCGCCGAATCGAGGACGAACAGCACCAGGTCCGCCAGGGGGATCTTGCCCAAGGCGCGGTTGATCCCCTCCCGTTCCACCACATCATCCGTGTGGCGAATACCCGCCGTGTCCAATAGACGGACCGCCAATCCGCCCAGATTGACGGTTTCCTCGATGATATCCCGGGTGGTGCCGGGGACATGGGTAACGATGGCGCGATTTTCCTTGAGCAGACGGTTGAGCAGGCTGGATTTGCCGGCGTTCGGCTTGCCGACGATCAGCACGGAAATCCCCTCCCTGAGGATGCGCCCTTCGTCGAAACCGGCCAGCAGGCTGCCGATATCGTCCAGGGCTTCGCTGACCCCCGACCGCAGGGCAACGGTGTCGGTCTCGCCGATATCGTCCTCGGGGAAATCGATGGAGGCCTCCACAAAGGCCAGACTTCGCGTCAGGGCACGGCGAATGGTTTCGATTCTCTCGGAGAGCGCTCCGGCCCGCTGGCGTTGGGCAAGGGCCAAAGACGCTTCGGTCTTGGCGGCGATCACGTCCATGACCGCCTCGGCCTGCACCAGGTCGATCCTGCCGTTGACAAAGGCTCGGCGGGAGAACTCACCAGGTTCGGCCAGGCGCGCGCCGCAGGCCAAAACTGCAGCCAGGGTCCGTTCCACCACCAGCATCCCGCCATGGCAGTGCAGTTCCAGCACATCCTCGCGGGTGTAGGAGCGGGGTGCCCGCATCAGGACCGCCATGGCTTCATCCAGTACCGCATCGCCATCGGGCGCCACCACGGCGCCGTAGTGCAAAAAATGGCTGGCAAAAGCGGCACCCTTGCAAAAACGGAAGAGCCGCAGGCCGATGGCCTCCGCAAGGCTGCCGCTGACCCGCACGATGCCGATGCCCCCCTCCCCTTGGGGGGTGCCGATGGCAGCGATGGTATCCTCAATATACATGGCTACGTCCTTGCTCCGTTCGGGGTATCAAAACAGGTCCATCTGGCCCGGGGCCTTCGGGTCCTTCGTGCCCTTCGCCTTCCTGATTGGGCCGGCATTCGCGGCCGACAGCAGCGGCCCCGGTATCTCGGCGATGAACCGGGAGAGTTGCCGGGGAGACGGACCGACCCAGGGACGCGTGGCGGAAGCGGTCAGAAGCAGCCGCTCCTTGGCGCGGGTAAGGCCGACGTAGAACAGCCGCCTCTCCTCCTCCGTATCCACGTCACGCCAGAGGGTACAGGGGAGCAGCCCCTCCTCCGCGCCGGTCAGGAAGACCACCGGGAACTCCAGTCCTTTGGCGGCATGCAGGGTCATGAGGGCCACAGCCTCGGCACGCTCGTCGTAGACCGTAGCTTCGGCGTAGCGACGCAGGTGGCTGCCGAAGCCCGGCAGATCATGACCGAAACTGCCGGCCAGGTCCAAAAATCTCACGGTGGCGGCATGGGCCGGGTCCAGGGAGAGGAACGGCAGCACGTCGAGCAACGCCGCAGCAAGACCGCTGCGGGTCGCGACCGTACGGAACCGGACCAGGGCCCGTTCCAGGTCAAGCATACCGTCGCGCAGCGCCCGGGGCAGTTCAAGGGGGGCAAGGGAGGCTAAGAAATCCCCTGTCAGGGGGAGTGCCGCCTCCATGCGACCGATGCTGGCCGCTCCGATACCCGGAAGAGCGCTCGCCAGTTGCAGCCAATCGGCGATGGTCTCCGACCCGGCGGCGGCCTGCACCCAATAATAGGCCGGCCGGATCTCCGCAGCAAGGTAAAAGGGGCTCACCCCGACCTGCTGAAACGGTATGCCACGCCGCTCCAGGGCGGCAGAGATCTCTTCGGCCTGCCTCCCGAGGCGGAAGAGCACGACGATGTCGCCGAAGCTCAAGCCCCTTCCCGCCCCGCCATCACCGCCCCGGCCGGAATTGATGGAAAAATGCTCAATGCCCCCCAGTAACTCCTCGATGCGGCGCACGACGAATTCGGCCTCGGCCGCCCCAGATGGCGCGGTGTGCAGTTCGATGCCACCCCTCCGCCCGGAAGCGGCGACCAGGGGCTGCACGCTGCGCCGGCCGTTATGGGCGATGACCGCCGTTGCCGCGGCGATGACCGGGGCGGGACACCGATAGTTGCGGGTCAGGGAAATCTGCTCGACACCGGCCATGCCGCCGAAACGGAAGAAAAACTCCGGATCGCTCCCCCGGAAGCCGTAGATGGCCTGGTCGGGATCGCCGATGGCAAAGACGCGGGCCTGTTCGGCCAGGATGCTGACCAGTTCGAACTGGCCTGCGTTCAGGTCCTGGAATTCATCGACGAACAGGTGCTCCACCGGGTCGCAGACCCGCTGGCGCAACTCGGGTTCCCGGCCCAGCCGCTGGGTGAACACCGGAATAACGGCATCCAGGTCCAGGGCACCGAGACGGTCCAGTTCGTCGAGATAACGCCGGATGGCCCCGGAGGCCTCGCCGGCCGGTTGGGCAAAATGATCGGCCAACGCCTCGCCAAGGCGTTGGCGTTCCGTCGCGCCCTGTTCCGGAAAGAGACGTTTGAACAGGCGTGCCCGGTCCTCCGGGCCGACCACCGCCAGGGCCGGTGCTTCATGGCGGAGCCGGTCGAGGCAAAATCGGTGGAAGGTCCCCACGAAGACCGCTTCACCCGCCGCCCCAACCTGCTTCAACAGGCGCTCACGCACCTCGTCCGCCGCCTTGGCGGTAAAGGTGACGGCCACCATGCGGGCCGGATCGTTCCCCGCCGCCAGCAGTGTCGCGATGCGCGCTATCAGGGTAGAGGTCTTGCCGGTTCCCGGTCCGGCCGCCACCAGGATATGGCGGCTTGTGGAGGCGACGGCGGCCGTCTGCTCCGGGTTGGGGCCGGACGCCGTCACCGGAGCGTCGTCCACAGGTTCCCCTGCAGCATCGAGAGCCGGCAACGCCACGGCCTCGGTCTTCCTTCTCCGGCGGCGAGGCGCCGGGCCATCACCGAACAGGCTCCCCTGGCCGGCCAACTGTTCAGCCTCCCCCTCTTCAAAGACCCTGATCACGCCGTACTCACCGTCGAAACCGGGCTGGCGGATGACCCGGCCGGCGCGCATGCGCCCCACGGCCTCTCCCAGGACCGGCGAAGCGTGAAGGATCTCGTCCAGGGGGACGTGCAGCAGCAGGTTGAATTCCGACCCGAACCGCCCGATGGTGCTGCGGTACTGTTCCATGACCCCCTTGGAGGCCGGTCCGGCCCCAACGATCTCCCCCAACACCTCGGGCAGGGGGATGAGGCTGAAGACCTCCGGCGAATCCTCCCGGTAGAGCGGCTTCTCCCGGTCGGCCAGCTCCATCACCCGGTGGTAGACCCCAATGGTCAGGGGCCTGCCGCAGACCGGGCAGCGCAATCCGAGCCGCCGGGACTCCACGGGGTCGAGGCAGACATGGCAGGCCCGGTGGCCGTCGGCGTGGTACTTCCCCTCCTCGGGGAAAAACTCCACCGTGCCGCGGAAGGTATCCCGCCGGTTCCCCTTGATGGCGTCCCGCAGGGCGAAAAAATCGAGGTCGGTGGCCAGGAGGTTGGCCTCCCGCCCCAACTTGGATGGGGAGTGGCAGTCCGAGTTGGAGATCAGGGCGAACCGGTCCAGGCCCGATATCAGGCGGTTCATGTCCGGGTCGGAGGAGAGCCCGGTCTCCAGGGCAAAGATGTGGGGAGTCAGGTCGTCGAAACACTCCTCGATGGCGTCAAAGCCTGATTTCGAGCCGAACAGGGAGAACCAGGGGGTCCAGATGTGAGCCGGCACCAGGAACCCCTCGGGCGCCTGCTCCAGCAGGATCTCCAGCAGGTTGCGGCTGTCCAGCCCCAGGATGGGGCGCCCGTCGGACTCGATGTTGCCGATGCCGGCCAGCTTGGCGTTCAGCCGCTCGGCAGAGGCGAAGTCCGGCACGTAGAGCAGGTTGTGGATCTTGCGCACCACGCCGTGGCGCTTGTAGATGCTGCTGATCTCCGCCGAAAGGAGGAACCGCACCGGGCCGGCAAGGGAGGTCACCCCCGGCAGCGGCGAGGCGACGGCAGTCTCGTTCTTCAACCGGAACAGCCCCGGTTCGGCCGGCTCCAACTCCTCCTTGAGGCGGCGGAACCAGCCGGGGTGGGTGAAGTCGCCAGTGCCGATCACCTGAATCCCCTTGACCCGCGCCCAACCGGCCAGGCCGGCCAGATTACTCGCCGGGCTGGTGGCCCGCGAATAGGGCGAATGGATATGCAAGTCGGCGATGTAGTCCATGAAGGTCGTATCCTTTAACCAAGAAAAAACATTTGAACCACAAAGACACAAAGGAAAATCAGTCGGCTATCTTATCAAAGTCTTTCACCTGGTTGGTTCGACTCTTTATCTTCATAAGCATCTGAATTTCTTTGTGCCCTTTGTGACTTTGTGGTAAATAACTGCCGTTTTTAGGTTTAAAGCAAAAAGCGCCCCTGCATTGGCAAGGGCGCTTCGATTGTGCCGTAACCCACGGCGTTCGTCAATCCTTGACCAGCTTGTTGATGTACATCTGCTGGCCGATGGTCAGGATATTGTTCACCAGCCAGTACAGGACCAAGCCGGAGGGGAAGCTCAGGAACATGAAGGTGAATACCACCGGCAGGGCCAGCATCATCTTCTGCTGGACCGGGTCCATCTGGGAGGGGGTCATCTTCTGCTGCACGAACATGGTGACCCCCATGATGACCGGGGTAATGTAATAGGGGTCCTTGTCGGACAGGTCGGTGATCCAGAAAAAGAACGGCGCATGGCGCAGCTCGATGGAGGACATGAGCGCCTTGTAGAGGGCGAAGAACACCGGAATCTGGACGACCATGGGCAGGCAGCCCCCCAACGGGTTGACCTTGTGGTCGCGGTACAGTTCCATGACCGCCTTGTTCATGGCGTCCCGGTCGTTCTTGTATTTCTCGCGGATCTTGTTCATCTCCGGCTGGATCTTCTGCATCCCCTTCATGGACTTGTAACTCTTGTGGGTCAGCGGGAAGAAGATCCCCTTGAGGATAACGGTGATGATGATGATGGCAATACCGTAGTTGCCCACGTAGCGATGGAAGAATTTGAGGGTGTACAGGAGCGGCTTGGCGATCACCGTAAACCACCCCAGATCGAGGGACTGTTCCAGCGAGTTGCCCTGGGCCTTGAGGATGTCGAGATCCTTGGGGCCGACGAACAGCCTCTGCGTTACCGTGGCGGCCTGTCCCGGATTGATCGTGAACTGCGGGGCCGAGGCTATGGATTCCAGGAATCCGGCGGCGTTCTTTTTCAATTCAACAGAGGCGATGCTCCCCTTCTCGGCGAGGATGGCGCTCAGGAAATACTTGTCGGCAAAGCCGGCCCAGAGGATACTCTTGTCATACTTCTTCGAGGCACCGGCCACGTCCTTGACCTTGTCCGCCTTGAGGCTGTTGTCCGAGTAGAGGTAGGAGCCGGCCGTGTCGAGGCGGTTGTCCTTAACCTTATGTTCCGCCGGATAGGTCATCACCTGCTGGATGGTCCCGACCAGGGGCGCAGCGGAGTTGTTGAACACCTGGGTATCCAACTTGATGCCGTAGGAGTCCCCTGCAAAGGTGAAGACCTTACGCACGGTGAACCCCTGACCGGACACGTAATTGAACGTCAGTTGCCGGCTCTCGCCGCCGGTCAGGGCAATGGCACTGGTGTCCGGCACGAATACGGTGCCGTCCGGGAGGTTGAACCCGGCCCCCCTGGTGGAAAAGTTGAGAAGGGAGGGATCGGCGTGAGTCCCGAGCGCAACCGAACTGGCGGCGGGGGTATTCTGCTCGCGGTACTTCTTGAGGGTAAGGCTCTTGAGACTTCCGCCCCGCGAAGAGAAGACCGCCGTGTAGAGGCCGGTCTCCACGGTCACGTCCTTGACAACGGCCGGGGTGGGCGCGGAGGTTCCGGCCGCTGCCGGGGCCGGCTGTGCCGGCGTCGTAGCAGCCGGGGCCGCCGTTGGCGTGGCAGAGCTTGCTGTGGGGGTGGCTTTAGGCGGGATTTGTGTTTTTCCCGGTCCGAAGACCATGGAAAAAACGTAGAAAACCGCTATCGAAAGAATGACTGCCAGAAATGCGCGCTTTTCCATAAAAGCTCCAGTTGTGCTCTCTTGATTAAGGTACCGGATCGAACCCGCCCGGATGAAAGGGGTGACATTTACAAAGCCTGATCAGGGTAAGCCAAACGCCCCTGACAACACCATACCGTATAATTGATTCGCGGGAATACTCGGAACAGGAGGGATAAAACCGGCAGGTCTGCGGAAGAAGCGGCGACAGCAGCTTCTGGTACAGCCTGATTACGATGAGCGCAATGCGCTTGAGCATGGGGATATGCCGATATGCCTGAAGGCCTTTTCAAGTTCTCGTCGAGCAGCGCCGAAATCCATCATTGCAGACTCACGTCGTGCCACGACATTCAAATCCACGCACGGCAGAAGGAGCCGCATCTGCCTGAATGTTTCTCTGGTATACCGCTTGACCCTGTTGCGAACCACGGCGTTGCCAACCTTTTTGCTGACCGTGACCCCCAGGCGCGCCTGGCTGCCGTCGTTTTCCTGCCAGACAACAAGGAACCCCTTGGTGGCAAACTTGTGGGGAGAGTTCAAAAGCCTGAGGAATTCCAAACGCTTCCTCAGCCGTGCCGACTTTGGAAAACACCGGCGCTCCACTCTCCCACAAGTATTACTTGGCAGCAATGCGAACGGACAGACTTTTACGGCCTTTGGCCCTTCTGCGCTTGATCACGAGACGGCCGTTCTTGGTGGACATGCGTACCAAAAAGCCGTGGGTACGCTTGCGGGAGGTGTTGCTGGGCTGAAATGTTCTTTTCATATCGTAGCTCCTCTGAATAATTGTATCAGGAAATGAGTTTTTAACCATATCACCTTGAAATTGTCAAGAAAATTATTACTCGTCCCGAACAACCACTTCCAAGTGATTTGCCTTGAAAAATGACCCCGCCTCTGTTAATCTGCTTTAGCTCAAAAAGTCCTGAATAATCAGCAAAGTATGTTTAAACATCTGATTTAGTTACGGTATAAGTTATCAACAGGTGTTGAAAATCATGTTGATAACTGTTGATATTCATAAGGGTCCGCGACGTAAAAGCACTTCATACCATTGGTAATCTGTCACATGCGACCATTGTGGATAACCCCACTAACCTCCACCCTTTTGATGATGAGAATGTGATGTGAATATGCATGAAGCTTGGCAACAAGCCGCCGAAAATCTGGAAAAAGTTCTTTCCGAGCGAGATTTTGCCACCTGGATCAAGCCGGTAAATTACAGCCACCACGATGGCAATACGGTCTATCTTTCCGTTCCCACATCTTTTTTCAAGGATTGGCTGGAAGAAAACTATCAGAAGGTCATCCTCGGCGCACTGACGGTCACCTCGGGGCATAACCTCTCTCTCTCCTTTGTGGTCAGGGACCATAACAGCGAGTCCGAAACCCTTTTAGCGGAAGATCTCATCATCAAGGGGCACCAGGAAGAGGCTGAACAGGCGAAGAGCGCCCAGCTGGATTCCACCGTTACCCCCCTCAATTCCAAATACACCTTCGACCTGTTTGTCAGCGGCACCGGCAACCATTTTGCCCATGCAGCCGCCATGGCCGTGGCCAACAATCCGGCCGATACCTATAACCCGCTCTTCATCTACGGTGGCGTCGGCCTCGGCAAAAGCCACCTGCTGAACGCCATCGGCCACACCATCCGCAGCACATCGCCGTCGTTGAATGTCTGTTACTGTTCGGCAGAAAAGTTCATGTACGAGATGGTGAATCACCTTCGCCTCAAGAAGATGGATATATTCAGAAACCTGTTCAGGAATGTCGATGTGCTCCTTATCGACGATATCCAGTTCATATCCGGGAAAACAGGGACCCAGGAGGAGTTTTTCCACACCTTCAACGCCCTCCACGAGGCCCATAAACAGATCGTCATCACCTCCGACAAGTTCCCCCGGGAGATATCGGATCTGGAGGAGCGTCTCCGCTCACGTTTCGAATGGGGGCTGATCGCGGATATCCAACCTCCCGACCTGGAAACCAAGATAGCCATTCTTAAGAAAAAGTCGGAAGTGACCAAGATACGTCTTCCCGAGGATGTCACCTACTTTCTCGCCTCCAGCGATACGAGAAACATACGCGAACTGGAGGGTATGCTGATCAGGCTCGGCGCCTACAGTAGCCTGCAGAACATCCCCATTACCCTTGAGATGGCCAAGGAAAGCCTCAAAGATATCCTGGGTGACCGGCGCAAAGAGATCACCATAGAATTGATACAAAAAGCGGTGGCGGACCAGTTCGCTATTAAGATAGCCGACCTGAAATCGGAAAAGCGGCAGAAAAACCTCGTGCAGGCGCGCCAGATCGCCATCTGGCTCTGCCGGGACATGACAAAGGCCTCCTATCCCGACATCGGTTCGAAGTTCGGTGGCAAGGACCACTCAACCGTCATCTACGCCACCAAAAAAATCGACAAGGCGCTGCACGACGATCAGAAATTTTTCAAACTTGTCGACGATATCAGGCAGGGAATATTGAAATGAGACAACCCTGTTAACTAATTGTGGATATCTGTGCATAACCGTCGTACTGTTGATAACCGGGTCCTGCGTCCTGAAGTTGTCAACAGGGCTGAAATCGAAATTATTCCGCTAGATCGTCGTGTTGTATGGTTTTACTCATATCAACAGGACCAACAATAAACAACAAAGGTTTAAAGATTAAATACAAAACCTTTTCCTGTAAGGAGTGCCAGATGGAATTTACAATCGATAAGGAACTGTTCCTTAAGTCGCTGCAAAAGATTCAGGGTATCGTTGAAAAACGAACATCCATGCCGATTCTGTCGAATGTCCTTCTGGAGGCAACAGGCTCCTCGCTGCATGTAACCGCCACGGACCTCGAGGTAGGGATGAAGAGCACCTACCCCGCCGAAGTCGCGACACCCGGAAAGATCACGGTCGGGGCCAAGAAGTTGTACGAGATCGTCAAGGAACTCCCCAACCAGGCCATCGTCTTCTCAACAAAGGACAACGACTGGGTCGAGATAAAATGCGGCAAGGTGAAATTCAACATCGTGGGACTTTCTCCCGACGAATTTCCCTATTTTCCCGAAATCAAGGAAGAAAACCTTTTCGAGATAGAGAGCGCCCTGCTGAAAGGCATGATCGAAAAGACATCCTACGCCATCTGCACCGACGAGACGAAATACAACCTGAACGGCATATTCGCCAAGGTCGAGGTTAACGAAAACGGCGAAAACGCTTTCAAAATGGTTGCCACCGATGGCCACCGCCTCTCCATCGCCACTGGAGCCCTCAAGGGAACAGCCGGCCCAGAACTCCTGAAGGGGGTCATCCTCCCCAAAAAAGGCGTGTACGAGATGAAAAAGATCACCGACGAGGACAGCGGCACCCTGATGTTCGGCTTCATGGACAACAGCGCGGTGATCAAGCGGGGCGATTCCTACATGGTCATGCGTCTGGTCGACGGCGAGTTCCCGGATTATAACCGGGTTATCCCTGCGGCCAACGATCGCATCGTCACGGTCGACAAGGAAAATTTCACCCACTCCGTCCGCAGGATGGCCATACTCTCCAGCGAAAAATTCAAGGGGATCATGCTGGAGATATCTTCCGGCGGCGTGAAGATATCCTCGAGCAACCCCGAACTGGGCGACGCCATGGAGGATATCGACGTAGCGTACGACGGCGAGCCCATTTCCGTCAGGTTCAATGCCCGTTATCTCCTGGACGTGCTGGCCGTGGCCGAAACCGAAAGCGTGGAGATGAAATTCCGGGATGAACTCTCCCCCTCGATCATTGTACCGGAAGGTTCGGATAGCTTTCTTGCGGTGATCATGCCCATGAGACTCTAGCGGCAGAGCGGGATGCTGCTCAAACACCTGGCGGTTGCCGGTTTTCGGAATATAGGTGCGGTTCGCATCAGCCCCGGCGCAGGCTTTAACCTGCTGTACGGCCTCAATGGGCAGGGCAAGACCAACCTGCTGGAGGCGATCTACCTGCTGGGAAGTCCCCGCTCCTTCAGAACGGCCCGTCTTCCCGAACTCATCGGACATGACCGGCAGATAGCCCAGATTCAGGGCGAGGTTCAGTCGGCCGGAACGCTGAACCGCATCAGGCTGACCCTGGAGGCAGCCGGCCGGCGGGTGGAGGTGGACGGCAAGGGGATCCAACGGGCATCGGACCTGCACGGCCGGCTGAATGCGGTGGTTTTTTCCCCCGATGATACCGGCATGGTCAGGCTGGGGCCCGACGCGCGGCGCCGCTACCTGGACCGGGCCGTCTACACGGGGGATATCGGTTACCTGCAGAGCTGGCACGGCTATCACCGGATTCTCAAGCAGCGCAACCATCTCCTGAAGAGTGCCGACCGGACCGGCCTGGATACCTGGACCGAGCAACTCGCCGAGGCGGGGGCCGAGGTCATCGAACGGCGCCTGCGCTACGTGGCGCAACTCAACGGCATGCTGCAACGCCACTATGCCACCATCTCCGGGGAGAGGGAGACGGCAGGCATCGGCTACCAGCCCGAAGGGGTGCAGGCGGAGGAGAGGGAAATCATCCGCGGCCAACTGCTGGAGCTGTTCGCCCGGCATGCCCGGAGTGATGAACGTTACGGCACGACAACGGCCGGCCCCCATCGGGACGATCTGATGCTCTGCCTGGATGGCCGGCCGCTGAAGAGCTTCGGTTCCCAGGGGCAGCAGAAGAGTTTCGTTCTGGCGTTGAAGATGGCCGAGGTGGACAATCTCCAGGCCATTTTCCAGGAGCCGCCGCTCTTGCTGCTGGACGACATGAGTTCCGAGCTCGATGCCCGCCGGAACAAAAACTTGATGGATTTTCTCTTCTCCCGGGAGATCCAGGTGTTTATCACGACAACGGAACGATCACCCGCCCTGTTGGGCGCTGCTGCACACTGCGCCGTTTTCCGTGTGGAAGACGGCAATCTGACGTTTGAGGGAAATGAATCGCATGAGTGAACAGGCAAACATGACACAAACCGCTTCAGAAGAATACGGCGCCGACAGCATCAAGGTATTGGAAGGGTTGGCTGCGGTGCGCAAGCGCCCGGCCATGTACATCGGCTCCACATCCAGCGCGGGTCTGCACCACCTGGTGTACGAGATCGTGGACAATGCCATCGACGAAGCCCTGGCCGGTTACTGCGACAATGTCAGCGTGACCATCAACACCGACGGCTCGGTGACGGTGGTGGACAACGGCCGCGGCATCCCTACCGACATGCATGCCGGTGAAGGCCGGTCCGCGGCGGAGGTTGTCATGACCGTGCTGCACGCCGGCGGCAAGTTCGACAACGACTCCTATAAGGTCTCCGGCGGTCTGCACGGCGTCGGGGTCTCGGTCGTCAACGCCCTCTCCAAGTGGTTGGAACTGGAAATCCGCCGCGACGGCAAGGTCTGGCGCCAATCCTACCGCCGGGGCGATCCCCAGGCGCCGCTGGAGATAACCGGCGAGACCAAGAAACGCGGCACCAGGGTCACCTTCATGCCGGACGAGGAGATCTTCGAGACCACCGAATATTCCTTCGACGTGCTCTCCCAGCGGCTTCGGGAACTGGCCTTTCTCAACGCCGGCGTGAGGATCAAGATCACCGACGAACGGGTGGAGAACAAGTCCCACGAATTCTATTACGAGGGGGGCATCAACTCCTTCGTTGAGTATCTGAACCGCAACAAGACGCCGCTGCACCCCAAGCCGATCTACATCAAGGGTGAAAAGGGAGGTGTGGAGACCGAGGTCTCCATGCAGTACAACGACTCCTACGACGAGAAGGTCTTCACCTTTGCCAACAACATCAACACCCATGAGGGTGGTACCCACCTGGCGGGCTTCAAGGCGGCCCTGACCCGCACCATGAACAGCTATGCCGCGGCCAACAACCTGCTCAAGAACGCCAAGGTGACCATCTCGGGCGACGACCTGCGGGAGGGACTGACCTGCGTCATCTCGGTCAAGATTCCCCAGCCCCAGTTCGAGGGGCAGACCAAGACCAAGCTGGGCAACTCCGAGGTCAAAGGGTACGTGGAGACCCTGCTGAACGACAAACTGGCCCAATTCCTGGAGGAAAACCCCCAGATCGCCAAACGGATCCTGGAGAAGTCCATCGAGGCGGCTCGGGCCCGGGAAGCGGCCCGCAAGGCCCGCGACCTGACCCGCCGCAAGGGCGCCCTGGATATGGGTGGCCTGCCGGGCAAACTGGCCGACTGCCAGGAAAAGGACCCGGCCCAGTGCGAACTGTACCTGGTCGAGGGCGATTCCGCCGGCGGCTCGGCCAAGCAGGGGCGCGACCGGAAGTTCCAGGCCATCCTGCCCCTCAAGGGGAAGATCCTCAACGTGGAAAAGGCGCGCTTCGACAAGATGATCTCCTCCCAGGAGATCCGCACCCTGATCACGGCCCTGGGCACCGGCATCGGCAAGGAAGACTTCGACATCTCCAAGCTCCGTTACCACCGCATCATCGTCATGACCGACGCCGACGTGGACGGGTCCCACATCCTGACCCTGCTTTTGACCTTTTTCTACCGGAACATGCAGGAGTTGATCCAGCGCGGTCACCTCTATATCGCCCAACCGCCGCTCTACAAGGTAAAACGCGGCAAGAAGGAGATGTACCTGAAGAATGAAGCGGCGATGCAGAACTTCCTTCTGGAGGAGGGGGCCGAGGACCTGACCCTGCGCCTGGAGAAGGGGGACCGGACCTACATCGGGAAACAGATTATTCCGGTCATCAAGCAGTTAATCGAAAACCGCGCCATCTTCGACAAGGTGGTCAAGAAGGGGATTACCAGCGACCTGCTCTCGCTCATCATCCGCAGCAATGTGCCGGCTGACCTGGAAGAGCTTACCGCCCTGGAGCCGTACCTTGATACCATGAAGGCACTCTCCACCGGCGCCGACTATCAGGTGGAGGAGGACCGGATCACCTTCCGCATCGGCAATATCCGCGCCGTCATCGACCATCAGGTGCTGTCCGTGCTCTCGACCCATGAATACGAATTGCTGGTCGATAACCATCGCCGCGTGATCGAGACCATGGCTGACGGCCACGCATTCTTCGAACAACAGGAAGGGGGAAAACTCCTGTTCGAGACCAGCAACCACGAAGAGTTGCTCACCTTCTTCCTGGAGCAGGCCAAGAAGGGACTTGCCATCCAGCGCTACAAAGGTCTTGGTGAGATGAACCCGGAGCAACTCTGGGAGACGACCATGAACCCCGAAAACCGTGTGCTGCTTCAGGTCAAGATCGAGGATATCGTCGAATCGGATGAAATATTCACCATCCTGATGGGCGACCAGGTGGAACCGCGTCGCGATTTTATCGAAACCAACGCGCTCAATGTCGTGAACCTGGATATATAATATCCTGATTGTTTGTAGTTTTTTGCAATAATCTCGACCATCAATAATAAAGGGAGTTAGCCCATGGGTTAACTCCCTTTATTATATTCGCTGCATACAGTTTTCGGACGCCTCGGCGCGTTTGCCTTTCTCAGACCAAAATAATTTTTGTCGGGGGTTGATGTTTGGCCATTGTGGCAATAGAATAGTAACATATAAAAAAATTAGCATGTTGACCAACATGCTCGGTATCCGACTAACTAGAGGAGGCGTGGCAATGAAAGTGACGCGTAGGCAGTTTTTCAAGATTTCTGCTGGCGGGCTGGGGAGTTCCAGCATCGCGATGCTGGGCTTTTCACCCGGCGAAGCGCAGGCAGAGGTCCGCACGTTCAAGCTGGCCCGCAGTACCGAGACCCGCAACACCTGTCCCTATTGCTCGGTGAGCTGCGGTCTGATCATGCATAGCCTGGGGGACCGGGCGAAAAACGCCGAGTCGGCGATCTTCCACATCGAGGGCGATCCGGACCATCCGGTGAACCGCGGCACCCTCTGCCCCAAGGGCGCGGGGCTGGTGGATTTCATCCACAGCGAAAACCGGCTCAAGTACCCGGAATACCGCGCCCCCGGCTCCAGGGAGTGGAAGCGCATCTCCTGGGACGAGGCGTTTACCCGGGTGGCCCGGCTGATGAAGGACGACCGGGACAAGAACTTCGTAGCAAAAAACGCCGCCGGCGTCACGGTCAACCGCTGGGTGACCACCGGCTTCCTGGCGGCCTCCGCCTCCAGCAACGAATCCGGCTACATCACCCACAAGGCCATCCGCAGCCTGGGGGCCCTGGCCTTCGACAATCAGGCCCGAGTCTGACACGGACCAACGGTGGCCAGTTTGGCCCCCACATTCGGTCGCGGTGCAATGACCAACCATTGGGTTGATATCAAGAACGCCAACGTCATCGTCGTCATGGGCGGCAACGCCGCCGAGGCTCACCCCTGCGGCTTCAAATGGGTGACCGAGGCCAAGGCCCACAACCACGCCACGCTGCTCGTGGTGGACCCCCGCTTCACCCGTTCGGCATCGGTCGCCGACTACTACGCCCCCATCCGCACCGGCACGGATATCGCCTTCCTGGGGGGGGTGATCAACTACCTGCTCTCCCACGACAAGATCCAGCACGAATACGTCAAGGCCTACACCAACGCCACCTTCATCGTCAACGAAGGGTTCAAATTCGACGAGGGCCTGTTCTCGGGCTACGACGAACCGGGGCGCAAATACGACAAATCCACCTGGTCCTACGAGATCGGGGCGGACGGCTTTGCCGCGGTGGACGAGACCATGCAGCACCCCCGTTGCGTGCTGCAACTGCTCAGGCAGCACTACTCCCGCTACACGCCGGAGGCGGTGAGCAACATCTGCGGCACCCCCAAAGACGCCTTCCTCAAGGTGTGCGAAACCATCGCCACCACCTCGGTGCCCGACCGCACCCTGACCTTCATGTACGCCCTGGGGTGGACCCAGCACTCGGTGGGATCGCAGATGATCCGCACCGCGGCCATGGTGCAGCTCCTGTTGGGCAATATGGGCATGGCCGGCGGGGGGATGAACGCCCTGCGGGGCCACTCCAACATCCAGGGACTCACCGACCTGGGGCTTCTGTCCGACGCCCTGCCGGGCTACCTCACCCTGCCCCGGGATACGGAGGCCGACTACCAGGCCTACGTGGACAAGCGGACCCAGAAGCCCGTGCGCCCCGGCCAGATGTCCTACTGGCAGAACTATCCCAAGTTCCACGTCAGCCTGATGAAATCCTGGTACGGCGACACGGCGACCAAGGAGAACAACTGGTGCTTCGACTGGCTGCCCAAGCTGGACAAGGTGTACGACGTGCTCCAGGTGTTCGAGCTGATGTTCCGGGGCAAGCTGAACGGCTACGTCTGCCAGGGCTTCAACCCCCTGGCCGCGTTCCCCAACCGGGCCAAGCTGAGCAAGGCCATGTCCCAGTTGAAATACCTGGTGGTGATCGACCCCCTGGCCACGGAGACCTCATGCTTCTGGGAGAACCACGGCGAATTCAACGACGTGGACCCGGCCACGATCCAGACCGAGGTGATCCGCCTCCCCTCCACCTGCTTCGCCGAGGAGAACGGCTCCCTCACCAACTCCGGGCGCTGGCTGCAATGGCACTACAAGGGCGCCGAGCCGCCGGGAGAGGCCAAGCCCGATACGGACATTATCGCCGGCATCTTCCTCAAGCTGCGGGAGTTGTACAAAAAAGAGGGGGGCGCCTTCCCGGACGCGCTCATGAACCTCACCTGGAACTACAGAATCCCCCACGCGCCGGCACCCGACGAGCTGGCCATGGAGTACAACGGCAAGGCCCTGGCCGACCTGACCGACCCCAAGGACCCGACCAAGGTCGTCCTGAAGAAGGGGCAGCAACTGGACGGCTTCGCCCAACTCAAGGACGACGGCACCACCTCGTCCGGCTGCTGGATCTATTCGGGGGCCTGGACGGAGAAGGGGAACATGATGGCCCGGCGGGACAACTCCGATCCCTCGGGCCTGGGCAACACCCTCAACTGGGCCTTCGCCTGGCCGGCCAACCGGCGCGTCCTGTACAACCGCGCCTCCTGCGACCCGTCCGGCAAACCGTGGGACCCGAAGCGCACGTTGGTGTACTGGGACGGCGCCAAGTGGACCGGCCCCGACGTGCCCGACTTCAAGGCGGACTCACCTCCCAGCGAGGGGATGAACCCCTTTATCATGCAAACGGAGGGCGTGGGGCGGCTCTTTGCCCTGGACAAGATGGCGGAAGGCCCCTTCCCCGAGCACTACGAGCCGTTCGAGACCCCCATCGACACCAACCCCCTGCACCCGAAGGTGATCAGCAACCCGGCGGCGCGGGTGTTCAAGGGCGATCTGGAGGCCTTCGGCAAGGGGAAGGAGTATCCCTACGCCGGCACCACCTACCGCCTCACCGAGCACTTCCACTTCTGGACCAAGCACACCAAGCTGTCGGCCATCATGCAGCCGGAGCAGTTCGTGGAGATCGGCGAGCAGTTAGCCAAGGAGAAGGGGATCAAGGCCGGTGACCGGGTCAAGGTCTGGTCCCATCGCGGCTTCATCAAGGCGGTGGCGGTGGTGACCAAGCGCATCAGGCCGCTCATGGTGAACGGCCAGACCGTCCACCACGTGGGCATCCCGTTCCACTGGGGCTTCAAGGGGGTTGCCAAGAGCGGCTACCTGGCCAACACCCTGACCCCCTTCGTGGGGGACGCGAACACCCAGACGCCGGAATTCAAGTCGTTCCTCGTCAACATCGAGAAGGCTTAGAAGGTTGTTGAAAAACTCAGGTTGTTCAAAAATAGTCAGATCGTCGCACCCGCTAGACAAGCCCCGAGGAGGCGTAGCAGCGCTACGCCGCACAAAAGGGCTTTCGAGGACGGAGGCGAGATGGCTGTTTTTCAACAACCTTGATAGGAGATGGATCATGGCACTGCAATCACTGGACATAACCCGCCGTTCCGCCACCACCACTCCTTCGCCCGGCCAGCGCCGGACCATGGAGGTGGCCAAGCTGATCGACGTCACCAAGTGCATCGGCTGCAAGGCCTGCCAGGTGGCGTGCATGGAGTGGAACGACCTGCGGGACGATGTGGGCATCAACCACGGCGTCCTGGACAACCCCACGGACCTGACCGAAAACTCCTGGACGGTGATGCGCTATGCCGAGGTGGAACTGGAACCGGGGAAACTCGAATGGCTGATCCGCAAGGACGGCTGCATGCACTGCGCCAACCCGGGCTGCCTCAAGGCCTGCCCGGCCCCCGGCGCCGTCGTCCAGTACAGCAACGGCATCGTGGATTTCCACGAGGAAAACTGCATCGGCTGCGGCTATTGCATCACCGGCTGCCCGTTCAACATCCCCCGCCTGTCCCGGAAGGACAGCAAGGTCTACAAGTGCACCCTCTGCTCCGACCGGGTGGCGGCGGGGCTGGAACCGGCCTGCGTCAAGACCTGCCCCACCGGCGCCATCGTGTTCGGCTCCAAGGAGGCGATGCTTCACCACGCCGAAGAGCGGATCGCGGACCTCAAGAGCCGCGGGTTCGCCAAGGCGGGGATCTACGACCCCAAAGGGGTGGACGGTACCCACGTGATCTACGTGCTGCACCATGCGGACAAGCCCGAGATCTACAGCGGTCTTTCCAAGGACCCCTCCATCGGCGCCATGGTCGAGCTCTGGAAGGGGGCGACCAAGCCGTTGGCCTCCCTGGCCCTCGGCGTGGTCGCCGCCGGCGCCTTTATCCACTACGTGACCAAGGGTCCCAACGAGGTCTCGGAAGAGATCGAGAAGGAGTTCGAGGAATGAAACGAGATCCCGATAAATTAGACCGTTATACGGCTCCCGAGCGGGTCAACCACTGGCTGGTGGCGTTTGCCTTCATCCTCCTGGCGTTGTCCGGTCTGGCGCTGTTCCACCCCGCGTTCTACCCCTTGAGCCAGCTCTTTGGCGGCGGCGTCTGGACGCGCATCCTCCACCCCTTCATCGGGGTAGCGCTGATCTTCTCCTTCGGCAGCATGTTCTTCCGGTTCCGGAAGCTGTGCGTCCTGACGCCGAGTGATTGGGAGTGGCTGCGCCATGCCCGCGAGATGATGGGCGGCGATGACCGGAACATGCCGGAGGCGGGCAAGCTGAACGGCGGCCAGAAGCTGCTGTTCTGGCTGCTGGCCGCCTGCATGACGCTGCTCGCCCTCTCCGGCATCGTCATGTGGCGCGCCTATTTCTCGTTCCTGTTCCCCCCCGGTGTGATCCGCCTGGCCGCGGTCGTGCATGCCGCGACCGGGGCGGGGATGATCTCCCTGATCATGGGCCACATCTATCTCGCCATCTGGACCAAGGAGAGCATCGGCGCCATGCTGTACGGCAAGGTTAGACGCGCCTGGGCGAAACAGCACCACCCGGCATGGTTCCGGGAGATGACGGGAGGACGTAAATGAGCAACGAAGACCAGCAGCTTGAGCCGGGGCAGATCGAACCGCCGGCCGGGGAGATACGTTTTCTGTTCCTGGCCGAACGCGACCTGTTCGCCCGCCGCGCCGAGCGTTTCCGGCTCCTTGCCTCGGGCCATTCCCTGGCGGATTACCTGGGCTTCCTGGCGCTGTTGGCCGATGCCCAGCAGGAGGCCCTGGACCGGTTCCCCTCCTTGCCTCCTCCCACCCCAGAAGAACAGTCGCTCTGCCGCGAGCACGGCATGCCGCTCCTGGCTGCCCGCTCCTGGCGCCGCAATCCGGCCTGGCGGGAGGGGCTGGCCCTGATCCTGCGCCGCATGGCCGGGGCGGAGGTACCCGCTGCCGCCCGCGAAGCCGCGGCGGGGCTGTTGGCTACTGCTGAATGCAGGCTGGATGATCTGGCCGACAAGATACTGGCGGGCGATCAGGCCGCCGTCCCTCCCCCGGAACTCCCCTTTGTCGCCGCCGCCCTCCAGGCCTACTGGGTGCACATGGCCACGGCCCTGGGGGAACACGCCTTTGCCCGGCTGGAAGCGGGCGGGGTCTGTCCGGTGTGCGGTTCGGCGCCGGCCTCCGGCATCGTCCACGCCAACGGCTCGAAACAGGGGCTGCGCTACCTCTCCTGCTCCCTCTGCGCCACCCAGTGGCACATGGTGCGGCTCAAGTGCAGCAGTTGCGAGGCCACCGAAGGGATCGGCTACTACAGCCTGGAGGGGACCAACGGCGCGGTCAAGGCGGAGAGCTGCCCGGACTGCAACGCCTACCTGAAGCTGTTGTATCTGGAGAAGGACGGCCGCATGGAAGCCACGGCCGACGACCTGGCCACCCTGGCGCTGGATATGCTGATGGCAGAGGCGGGGAAGGTGCGCGGCGGCCCGAACCTGTTCCTCCATCCCGGCGGCGAGGTGGAGGAGGCCTGAAGCGGTGATCATGCTGCGATAAAATGATACAACCAGTGGCACCCGGAGGCGATCCGGGTGCCTTTTTTGGTGGGATTGATTCACGGCTTCGGCATTGACGCCGCAGCGGTAACGGCATTGGGCGCGCCTTTATGTGGAACAGAGAAGCCATTCGTGATAATCTCCGGTGCGGCGGTGGTTGACCCGGACCCGGCGAGTGGCGAGACGACGCACCGGCACGGTCCCCTGCAACCCCACCCCGGATTTCGACCCAAGTGAGAAGGTACCCATGCCCCGCTCTACCATGATCAGTTATATCCTGGCCGTAACGGCCGCCGTGGCCGTCCTGCACTTCCATCTGCTGCCGGCCGCGTTTGCCGGCCTTGCGGTGTATGTGCTGACCTTGAAGCTCGCCCGCCACCTCCCCAAAAACATGAACCGCGTTGCGCACACGGTCGCCCTGGGCGTTGTCGTCATGTGCGTCATCGCCTGCCTGACCAGCGCGTGCGCCGTCGCCTGGTCTTTCATCGGCAGCAGCCAAGGCATCGGCGCCCTGCTCGCCATGGTGGTCGAGACATTCGGCAGTCTGCGCCGGGCGCTCCCCGCCTCGGTTGCCGAGGTGCTGCCGACGACCATTGAAGGGCTGCGTCAGCAGATGGTCGAGATGCTGGGCGATCATGTCCAGAAGATCTCAATCGCCGGTATGGAGGGGCTCAAGGTCTTTGCCCATATCCTGCTGGGCATGGTCGTCGGCGGAATGGCTGCCGTCCATCATTTCAAGGAGCACGACCAGGTGCCGCCGTTCACGGGGGCGCTGCGCTCCAGGCTGCGTGCGCTTGCCACGGCCTTCGACAAGGTGGTTTTCGCGCAGGTGAAGATCTCGGCCCTCAACACGACGTTGACCGCCGTCTACCTGCTGATCGCGCTGCCGCTCTTCGGCGTCCACCTCCCCATGGCGACGGTTCTGATCCTGCTGACGTTCGTTGTCGGGATGCTCCCCGTGGTGGGCAATCTGGTGTCCAACTCGGTGATCGTCGTGATCAGCCTCGGCGTCTCCCCAGGGGTCGGCGTCGCGTCACTGCTGTTTCTGGTGGTGATCCATAAGGCCGAATATTTTTTGAACGCCAGAATCGTGGGGCATGAGGTCCAGGCGACCGCCTGGGAACTCTTGAGCGCCATGCTGCTCATGGAGGCCGTCTTTGGCCTTGTGGGACTGGTGGCGGCTCCGGTGGTGTATGCCTGGCTCAAGGCGGAGGTCAAGGAGCAGGGGATAATCTGACGTCAAGGCGGCCGGGCAAGTAGAGACTCCCCCCCTCGACGGGATAAGGGGACTTTTGCAAGAGCCCCAGGAGGTAACGACATGCCGTACGTGAATATCAGGATCACCCGTGAAGGGGCGACCGCCGAACAGAAGGAGCAATTGATCAGGGGGGCCACCCAACTACTGGTGGACGTGCTGGGGAAGAATCCGGCCACCACGGTGGTGGTGATCGACGAGGTGGAGACGGACAACTGGGGCATCGGCGGGGAGAGCGTGACCACGCTGCGGAAACGGAAGGCCTGAACCCAAGCGGCAATAACCGCCGATGAAGGGAGTGTTTTGCAAAGGCTGCATCCTGGGATGCGGCCTTTTTATGCCGCGCACCCTGGCTGAGAAATATGGTTGCCGCCATCGCCGGGAACTTGTACCCTTGTGAGAGGTTGAAAAAGGAGACAGATATCATGACCGATACTATTGTCCGCGCCATGAGCGCGTCAGGCGGGCTACGCGTGTTGACGTGCAGCGTCAGCGGCCTTGCCCGTGAGATTTGCTCGCTGCAACGGGCATCGGCCACGGTAAGCGTGGCCCTGGGCCGCGGCCTTGCCGGTGGCGCATTGCTCGGAGCCCAGCTCAAGCCGGGCCAGAGGGTGGCGCTGAAATTCGAGGGCAACGGCCCCATGGGCAAGATGATCATCGAGGCGGATGCGGATGGCGCGGTGCGGGGATGCGTCGGCGATCCCGGCGCCGAGGCCGAACCGCTGAACGGGAGGTGGAATGTCCCGGGGGTGCTGGGGCACGCCGGTTTTCTCACGGTCTCAAAGGACCTGGGGATGGGCGGGGAACCGTACCACGGCATGGTGCAACTGCGCAGCAGCGAGATCGGCGACGACCTGGCCTACTACCTGACCGACTCGGAGCAGGTCCCCTCGGCTGTCGGCCTGAGCGCCTCGCTGAATGAGGAGGGTGGCGTAGCGTTGTGCGGCGGTTTTCTGGTCCAGGCGCTGCCGAAGGCGGACAGCGCGGAGATCGACGAGATGATGCGGCGGATTGCGGAATTGCCGCCGCTCTGCACGCTTTTGCAGGAGGGCGGGCCTGAAGCGATCATGAACAGGCTTTTCGGCGGCATGGCCTACAACCTGCTGGAGACGCGCGAGGTGTTCTTCCGCTGCGGCTGCAGCAAGGCAAAGGTCGAGCGCGCCCTGCTGACCTTGGGGCCGGATGAACTCAGGGACATGGGGGAGAAGGAGCAGGGAGCGGATATCACCTGCGAGTTCTGCCGGCAACGGTACCATTTCGACGAGGCCGAACTGGCGGCGCTTGCCGCCCGGTCCCGTACGCCGGCCGGCGTCTGACGGATGCGGACCATCAAGCTGACCATAGAGTACGACGGCACCAATTATTCCGGCTGGCAGATCCAGCCCAATGGCCTGGCGGTACAACAGGTCATCGAGGAGGCCCTGGAACGCCTGCTGGGAGAATCGGTGCGGCTCCGCTCGTCGGGGCGAACCGACGCAGGGGTGCACGCCCGGGGCATGGCGGCTGCCTTTACGACGCACCGGGACCTGCCGTTGCGCGCCTTCGTCGAGGGGACCAACCGGTTTCTGCCGGCGGATATCGCCATCATCGATGCCAACGAGGTCCGGGCCGGTTTCAAACCGATCGGCGACGCCCTGGCCAAGCACTACCGCTACACCATTCTCCTCTCCCCGGTGCGCTCGCCGTTGCACCGCTTCCACGCCTGGCAGGTCAAGGAACGGCTCGACTTGGAGGCCATGGGCGCGGCCCTGCCGGCGTTTGAGGGGCGGCACGATTTCGCGGCGTTCAGGGCCTCCAACTGCGTCGCCAAAACGACGGTACGGAGGATCGACTCCGTTACCATGCGGCAGGAGGATGGCTTTCTTTTCATCGATGTGGTGGGAGAGGGATTCCTGAAAAACATGGTCCGGGTCATGGTGGGGACGCTGGTCGATATCGGCAAGGGGCGTTTTGCTCCGGACCACATCGCCTGGCTGCTGCAGAACCGGGATAGAAAAAAGGCCGGCGTTACGGCGCCGGCCTGTGGACTCTGCCTGATGAAGGTTTTTTATCCCCCGGATGGCAGGGATGAAGATGAGTCTATTTTTCAGCCAGCAGCTTTTTGACCAGAACCTCCATGGAACTGCCGATCTCGTCGGAAAACCCTCTGAATACCTCGGCAACCTTGCCCTTCTTGTCGATGACGATCATGACCGGCACCGAGCGGACGCCAAACCCTTCCGTAACCGGGTCTCCCGCCAGGGCGACGGGATAGTTGATGTGATGTTCCGCGACAAACGATTTGACGACGCGCTCCCCATCCTCATCGGCACTCATACCCAGTACCTGCAACCCCTGCTTTCCGTATTTCTGGTTCATCTTCACCAGATGGGGGATGGACATGCGGCAAGGTTCGCACCATGTGGCAAAGAAATCTATGACCAGCACATATCCCCGGTAGTTTTCCAGGGACACCGGCTGGCCCGCCGTGGTGACCACCTTGAACGCGGGGACCGGCTGCCCCGCCTTGGGCAGGGCCAGGAGCTGGGCCGGCAGCAGGGCTATGAGCCCGGTTATGGCAAGGCCCATGACAAGCCCGCGGACAGGTCTGATACGCTTCATCATGTTGTTAGAGCGCCTTGGCGATCAGGGCGTCCAACTGGGATTTGGGAACCGCTCCGACGATCTGGTCGACGACGGCCCCCCCCTTGAACAGGATGATGGTGGGAATGCCGCGCACGCCGTATTTGCCGGGTGTTGCCTGATTTTCGTCCACATTGACCTTGCCGACCTTGACCTTGCCGGCATATTCGTCGGCAACCGCATCGACAAGCGGAGCGATGGCCTTGCAGGGGGCGCACCATGTGGCCCAGAAATCAACGAGCACCGGGATATCGGACTGGATTACCTCGCGCTCAAAATTTGCATCGGTGAATGCAAGTACCTTTTCACTGGACATAAAAAACATCTCCTTTTGGTGGGTTCATATTTGAAAAATGATATACCAGCCGGGGAAAAAATCAAGAATAAACTCAGTAGGGATCCCATTTGTTGAATTACGGGACGAAAGGTTGTATGTTGGCAATTCTTCGATCAAAATCGACGATTCCACCCCGCCTCTCCGCACCGCCCGGCACAAGTGAGCGGGTCGGGCGGGGGCTTTTTGCGGAAGGGAACCGATGTCGTACCTTGCCCTGAACATAGATATGGGGAAACGGGCCGTCCTGATAGTGGGGGGCGGGAAGGTGGCCGCCCGTAAATTGCAGACCTTGCGCGAGGCGGGGGCCGTGGTCCGGGTCGTCGCCCCGGCGGTACTACCCGCGATACGGGAACAGGAAGCGTCCGGCGCCGTGACGATACGGAGCGGCGGCTATGAGACCGCCGACCTGGACGGCGTTACGCTGGTGGTGGCAGCAACCGATGACCCCGCCGTGAACCGCAGGGTGGCGCTCGAGGCCGGGGAGAGAAGCATTCTTGTTTCCGTTGCCGACCAGCCAGAGGCGGGAGATTGCCATTTCCCCGCGGTCTTGCGGCGGGGAGGGCTGGAGATCGCCGTTTCGACGGGCGGCCGCTGCCCGGCCCTCGCCGCCGAGGTGCGCGACGCCATCGCCGGCATGATTGGCAATGATTACGCAGATATTGTGGAACAACTGGCCGCCGACCGAGAAAAGCTATTGACGGAAGGGAATGGCACCACATACAATAAAGCGATTTTACGCACGAAGGCGAGATGCCTGATCGCCGAGCTTTCCGCACCCAAGGACATTTCATGAGCCAGATTTTCTTCTATTGCACCCTGGTGTTGTACGGTTTGGCTACCGCGCTCTACCTTGGCTATCTGCTGCGTACGACGCAGGGCGTGGCGACGTGGGCAAGCCGGCTGGTCGCCGCCGGTTTTGTGGCCCACCTCCTCTCCACCATCCACCGCTTCAATTCGGCCGGCTACCTGCCGATCACCAACATGCACGAGTCCCTCTCCTTCTTCAGCCTCGTCATTGTGGGGGCGTTCCTCCTGTTCGTGCGCAAGTACAAGATCGCCATCCTGGGCTCGTTCGTCATCCCCTTGGCGCTTCTCATGATCATCGGCTCCAGCGCCTTCCCGTCGGTGATCAAGGAGCTCAACCCGGCCCTCAAGAGCGGCTGGCTGTGGGTGCATACCATCATGGCCTTCGTCAGTTATGCGACCTTCACCATCGCCTTCGCCGCTGCCGTGATCTACCTGATCCAGCAGCATTTTCTCAAGAAAAAGAAATTCGGCGCCCTGTTCCAGAAGCTGCCTTCCCTCGACACCCTTGACGACATCAACTATCGCTGCCTGACCATCGGTTTTCCGCTCTTGACGGTTGCGATCATCTCGGGCGCCATCTGGGCCGAAAAGGCCTGGGGTACGTACTGGAGCTGGGACCCCAAGGAAACGTGGTCGCTGATCACCTGGTTCATCTATGCCGCCCTTCTGCACGGCCGTATGACCACCGGTTGGCGCGGAAAGCGCGCCGCCCTGCTCTCCATCGCAGGGTTTCTGATCATGCTGTTTACCTTTATCGGGGTGAACATGTGGCTGCCCGGCCTCCACAGCTATAAATAGGATATCGTACTCTAGCTCATCGTTTCAGCAGTTATCACATGCTGTAAGGAATGCGTGCTGAATGAATATTATCGTCGTTGGTCTCTCCCATAAGACCGCAACCGTTGAAATACGGGAAAAGGTCGCATTTTCGCCCAACCTGATCGAGAAACCGCTCCACGAACTGGTCGCCCTCGACGAGATCGTCGAGGGGGTGATCGTCTCCACCTGCAATCGGGTCGAGATCTATGCCACAACCCGCGACATCGCGGGGGGCATCGCCCGGATCAAGCGCTTCTTGGCGGAATATCACCATATCCCCCTTGAATCCCTCGAGCCCCACCTCTACAGCTACCATTCCGAAGCGGCCATCCGTCATGTCTTCCGGGTTGCGTCGAGTCTGGACTCCATGGTCGTGGGGGAACCCCAGATCCTGGGTCAGATCAAGACCTCCTACGGCTACGCCGCAGAATACAAGTCATCCGGCATCATCCTGAACCGCTTTCTCCACAAGGCCTTTTCCGTTGCCAAGCGGGTGCGCACCGAGACCAAAATCGCCTCTTCGGCGGTTTCCGTGGCCTTTGCCGCGGTTGAACTGGCCAAGAAGATCCTGGGCAGCCTGTCCGACAAGACCGTGATGCTGATCGGCGCCGGCGAGATGTGCGAACTGGCCGCCAAGCACTTCATGAACAGCGGCGCCCGCGGCGTGATGGTGACCAACCGCACCTTCGAGCGGGCCGAACGCCTGGCCGAGGAATTCAGCGGCGAGGCGGTGCGCTTCGAGGAGCTGTTCCAGCACCTTCACCGGGCCGACATCGTCCTCTCCTCCACCGGCGCCCCCCATGTCATCATCGGCCCCAAGGACGTGGAGGATGTGGTCAAGCGGCGCAAGTTCAAGCCGATGTTCTTCATCGACATCGCCGTGCCCCGGGACATCGACCCCAAGGTGGACGACCTGGAGAACGCCTACCTCTTCACGGTGGATAATCTACAGGAGATCGTCCAGGCCAATCTGGCCCAGCGCAGCCTGGAGGCCGAGAAGGCCGAGGAGATCATCAACCAGGAGATCGGCCAGTTTTTCAAGTGGCTCGCGTCCCTGGAGGTCACCCCCACCATTGTTGCCCTGCGCAACCACTTCGACGAGATCCGCCGGGCGGAGTTGGAAAAGACCCTGTCCAATTGGAAGGACCTGCCCCCCGACGCGGAGAAGCGCCTGGAGGCCCTGACCATGGCCATGATGAACAAACTGCTCCATACCCCCACCACGGTGCTGAAGAAGGCCGGCCAGGGGGGGCGTGTGGACCTGTACGTGGACGGCTTGCGGCAACTCTTTGAACTCGAGGCTGTCCTCGAAGAGCACGAAGAGCTGGAACTTGAAGTGTAGCGCACGGGGCACCCGGCCATGAGGTTGCCGCCGCTGATTGCGGGCCGCCTGGTCAAGCGTTACAAACGGTTTCTGGCGGATGTGGAACTGGAGGATGGCACGGTTGTCACCGTCCACTGTCCCAACTCCGGCAGCATGAAGGGGTGTGCCGTCCCCGGCAGCCGGGTGTACCTCTCCCGCAGCGCCAACGAGGGGCGCAAATACCCTCTCACCTGGGAACTGGTGGAGGCGGACGGCTTCTGGGCCGGCATCAACACCGCCCTGCCCAACCGCTTGACGCGGGAGGCGATCGAAGACGGCACGGTGGCGGAGTTGCAGGGGTACGGGACGATCCGGCCCGAGGTGCCCTATGGCGAGCACAGCCGTATCGACCTGCTCCTGGAAGGGGTAGAGGGACGCTGCTTTGTGGAGGTCAAGAACGTCACCCTGGTGGAAGGCGACCGGGCCCTGTTCCCGGATGCCGTCACCACCCGCGGCCAGAAGCATTTGCGCGAGTTGATGCGGGTCGTCGGGGAGGGGGACCGGGGGGTGATCTTCTTCACGGTCCAGCGCGGAGACGGCGCCAGCGTTTCCCCGGCCGACGCCATTGACCCGGAATACGGGCGGCTGCTCAGGCTGGCCCTGGACAACGGCGTGGAGGCCCTGGCCTACCGGGCGTTGGTGACGCCCCAGGAGATCAGGCTGACGGAGCGGTTGCCGGTCATCGTGTAAGGCTTGAAAGCTAAACGGCATAATCTGCCACAGAGACACAGAGACACAGAGAAAACCGGAAAAGCAAGACAGGCCAAAAGACAACATTCCTGCTTTTCCCGAAAAGCATTTCGCCTTTCTCTGTGAGCCTCTGTGTCTCTGTGGCAGACGTTGATGTGTTTTTTTGAATTTGTTTGAATTTCCCCGTGAATGGAGACAGATTATGCCCCCCAAACAGTTACGCATCGGCACCCGCGCCAGTCAACTGGCCCTCTGGCAGGCCAACTGGGTCAAGTCCGAGCTGGAGAAGCGCTATCCCGGCATGGAGGTCACCCTGACCAAGATCAAGACCATCGGCGACAAGATCCTTGACGTTCCCCTGGCCCAGGTCGGTGGCAAAGGATTGTTCGTGAAGGAGATCGAAGAGGCCATGCTGCGGGGGGAGATCGACATCGCCGTGCACAGCATGAAGGATGTCCCGACCGAGTTCCCGGAAGGGCTGGGGCTGCACTGCATCACCAAGCGGGAAGACCCGCGCGATGCCGTCATCTCCCGCAACGTCAAATTCAGCCAATTGCCCCAGGGAGCCCGCATCGGCACCAGCGCCCTGCGCCGCCAGGCCCAGCTTTTGAAGGTGCGCCCCGACCTGCAGATGGTCATTATCCGCGGCAATGTGGAAACCCGCATCCGCAAGCTGGAAGACGATAACCTGGATGCCGTCATCTTGGCCGCAGCCGGCTTGAAACGGCTCGGTTTCACCGAAAAGGTCGCCGAATACCTGGACACGGATCTCTCCATCCCGGCCATCGGCCAGGGTGCGCTGGGTATCGAGTGCCGTCTGGACGACGCCGTGATCACGGAGACCATCGACTTCTTCAACCACCCGGACACCAGCTACGCGGTACGGGCCGAACGCGCCCTGCTGAAACGCTGCGAGGGCGGTTGCCAGGTGCCCATTGCGGCTCATGGAACGGTCAACGGCGGGGTCTTGCGCCTGGTCGGTTTCATCGCCGCGGTGGATGGTCAGCGTTCCGTACGGGGCGAGGTCAGCGGTCCGGTCGCGGAATGCGAGAAGCTGGGCATCCAGCTGGCGGACCAGCTCCTGGGCGAGGGTGGCAAGACCATCCTTGAAGAGGTCTACCAGAGGGAGATCGGTTCCCCTTCACATCCATGAGCAATCCGTCGCAGCATACCGGGATGATTTATCTTGTCGGCGCCGGCCCCGGCGATCCGGGGCTGATCACCCTCAAGGGGGTGGAGTGCCTGCAGCGGGCCCAGGTGGTGATCTACGATTACCTGGCCAACGAGCAACTCCTGGCCCATGCGCCGGCCGATGCGGAACTGATTTACGCCGGCAAGATCGGCGGCCGCCACAATCAGGATCAGGAGGAGATCAACCGTTTGCTGGTGGAAAAGGGGCGCGAGGGGAAGATCGTGGTCCGGCTCAAGGGGGGCGACCCCTTCGTCTTCGGGCGGGGAGGCGAGGAATGCGAGGCCCTGAGCGCGGCCGGGGTGCCCTTCCAGGTCGTACCGGGAGTTACCGCAGCGGTCGGTGCGGCGGCCTATAGCGGCATTCCCCTGACCCACCGCGATTTCACCGCCTCGGTGGCCTTTGTCACCGGTCATGAGGGCAAAGACAAGAGCGAGTCGGCCATTGACTGGGACCGACTCTCCCTGGGCAACGGCACGGTGGTCTTTTATATGGGGATCACCACCCTGCGGAGCAACATGGAGCGTTTGCTGCGGCACGGCAGAAGCCCGGAGACGCCGGTGGCGCTGGTACGCTGGGGAACGGCACCGACACAGCAGGTCTTGATCGGCACCTTGGGCGACATCGCCGACCGGGCCGAGGCTATCGGCTTCAAGCCGCCGGCCGTGACCATTGTCGGCGAGGTGGTCGCGTTGAGAGACCGGTTGCGGTGGTTCGACAACCGCCCGCTTTTCGGCCGCAAGATACTGGTGACGCGCGCCGCCGACCAAGCCGGGGAATTTGCCGCCATGCTGACCGACCGCGGGGCGACGGTTATGGAGTGCCCCACCATCAAACTGGTGGACCCGGAATCCTGGGAGCCGCTGGATAGCGCCATCCGGAGCATGAGCGACTATGACTGGCTGGTGCTGACCTCGGTCAATGGGGCTCGCCGGTTTTTCCAGCGTCTCGCCCTCCTGGGCCTGGATGCCAGGGCGGTGGGGACCTGCCGGGTCTGTGCAGTGGGACCGAAGACGGCCGAAGCGATACGCGCCTGCGGCATTCTCCCCGACATGGTCCCCTCGGATTATAAGGCTGAAGGGGTGGTGGCCGAATTCGCCAAGCTGGCAATGAACGGTACCAGGGTCCTTTTCCCCCGCGCCGACAAGGCGCGCGAGGTCATCCCCTGTGAGTTGAAACGCATGGGAGCCCAGGTGGACAGCCCGGTCGCCTACCGCAACGTCATGCCGGACCGGTTGCCGCCCGAGGCGCTCTTTTCCCTAGAAAAGCGCACCGTCGACTGCATCACGTTTACCTCCTCGTCCACGGTCCACAACCTGGCCGATATGCTGGGCAGCGACCTCTTGGTGAACATGCTGAAGGGGGTGTCGGTGGCCAGCATCGGGGCCATTACCTCCAAGGCCTGCCGGAGCCTGGGACTCAAGGTCGACATAGAGCCGCCCAACTCTACCCTGGCGCATCTGGTCGAAGAGATTGAACGCCATTACCGTTCCATCCGCTAGGTCGTCCAAACCAGCGTCGCGATCAAGCGATGACGTGCGGCTTCCCTTGCCGCAAGCCACAGTGCTTGCCGTTCGCGTGCATCCGCGTCCCTTTTCTCCTCCCCCTCCACCGACACTCATGGTTAGCGCCACCCAGTCCCCTGATACAAAAAGGTTTTTCAGGGCATAGTAACCTTTTCGGGAGTCGTGGTGTCTAGAAGGTAGATGTCATTATTTTACCGGAGGTACAAAATCATGGGAAATTCTCACAACGGTATCAAGAGAATTGCGGCGATGCTTTGTATTACGGCAGTGACGGCGTTTGCCGGCATTGCACAGGCACACGATGGCGGTTGGGACGACGGCGGCTGCGGCAAGCAGCAGCACAGGCACATGGGTAAACTCTTCGGCAAACTTGGCCTGACCGACGCCCAGAAGGCCCAGGCCAAGGCGATCTTCCAGGGGAACAGGGATGTGGTGAAGCCGATTGTCGCCAACCTCCGTACGGAACGTAAAAACCTGGAGGCGCTGCTCCACGCCGACAGCATCGACGAAGCGGCCATCCGCGCCGAAACCGCCAAGATTGCCGGCATCCAGGCGGACCTGAATATCAACAAAGCCAAGGTCGGCGCCCAGTTCCGGGCCATTCTGACGCCGGACCAGCTTGCCAAGCTGAAGACGCTGCGGCAGAAACACTCCGAAGCCACGGATAAGTAGCCGGAGGGGGGCGCCTATCACCGTTGGGGGATAGGCGCCCAACAGATGAATCCACAAGACCGGCCCGTGCGGGTTGGCTGTTTTTGCGTTTCTGGAGAGTTGAGCGATGAAGAAAATTCTGAGCGTCATGGTTATTGCCGCCCATCTTACGGGGTGCGTCGCGTACCAAAGCAGGTCGGTCCCCTTTCTCGCCCCGCAGGATAACGCCACCTCTTTGAAGGTAAACGGTTTGAGTGTCGGGGCCGAGGCATTCGCCGATCCCGCCAAGGCAGACGACGCCTTTGGCTTCGATGTCCGCAGCGCCGGCCTCCTCCCGATCCAACTGGTGCTGGACAACCAAAGCGGGCAGGGGGTTGAGGTCATGGCGGCGCAAACCTTCCTCATTGATAGCAACAACCGTTACTGGAAGGTCCTGACCCAAGGGGAGGCAATAGGCCGTGTCGATACGGCGACCGCCGGAGGGGCAATCGGCAGCGGTGCCGGCAAAGGGGCCATGTACGGCGCCGCTGCCGGTTCCATTCTTGGCTTAGCCCTGGGGGTCGTATCCGGCCATAGGGCCGGTAGTGCGGCGATAACGGGGGGCGTTCTGGGCGCAGCCGGCGGCGCCGTCATCGGCGGAGCATCAAAGGCCGATGATCGGGAAGAGCGGGCGCGGATTGCCGGCGATGTTCGCGAAAAGGTGATAGAGGGCAAGGCAATCCCTGCCGGCTCACTGGCCAGCGGGTTCATCTTTTTTCCGGGCGAGGCCCAAAGCGCCAAGGCGTTGCGGCTGCAGATCCGCTTTCGCAGCAGCGGGGTTCAACAGATCCTGCTGTTGCCGTTCACGCCGGGCGAATCACCCCGGATTCTGCCCGAATCAACCGTGCGGCCGACGCCTGCCGACGGCTAATGTCCCATGTGGGGCCCGCCCCCCGCGAACAGAGTGAAAGGCTACGGCGCACCACAAGGCGAAAACAGGAGGTAATGGGTATGGTAATGTTCAAGAAACGGGGATGGTATCCGCTGGCAGCGTGTCTGGCGCTCCTCGGGACGTCACTTATGACGTTCGGGGATGCGTGGGCATGGCGGTCGCCTCCACCCGCATACTGGTCGGGACCGCGTTTTCGGGAACTGCCCCGGGAACACCGGGTCATAGGGTACGGCAGGGATTCGTTCTATTTCACCCGGGGCCGCTATTATCGCCGGGGGGGTGATGGCTTCTTTCTGGTCGCGCCGCCGTTTGGCCTGATCGTCCCCACGCTCCCCCTGGGTTTTGCCGCCCTCGTGGTGGGCGGGCTTACCTACTATGAATTGAACGGCATCTACTATCGGCAGGCCCCCGAGGGGTATGTGGTGGTGGAGCCGCCGGCGACGGCGGTAACCCCCGCGCCGAGCGCCGACCAGTCCGGCCAGCGGGTCGTGGTGGAGAGCGAACTGCTGAATGTGCGCAGCGGCCCGAGCCTGGAGCAGGATATCCTGACCGAGGTCGGCCGGGGAACGGTGCTGAACGTGCTCGGCAAGGTGCCGGACTGGTACTATGTGGAGTTGACAAACGGCGAGCGCGGCTGGGTTATGGAACGGTTCGTCACGCCGATGAAGCCGGTTCCCCAGGGGTAGGCGTGGGTATGGACATCGACATTATTGAGAGAATGAAGCATGGGGCCCCGGAGCAGGGGCCTTTTTTTTTGCTCTGGCCATGGGATCAGGCACGCCTCCGGCCGATAACCAGGACACCCCCGGCCAGTAGTCCGCACGTCAGGATCATGCCGGCCATGGGATAGGCCGTGCCATTGTGCAGCATACTGACCAGTGCACTGACAAGACTTGCCAAGCCGAATTGCATCACGCCGACAAGGGACGAAGCACCGCCGGCGTGGCGACCGCTTTGGGCCATGGCCCTGGCTATGGCGTTGGCGCCGATTACCGGGATCGTGGCAAGGCAAAAGAAGAGCGGCAGCATCAGCAATGCCAGGTGGGTGGTAGTGGCCACGGCGAGCAACAGTACCGCCGAAACGATGTGTACCAGCAAGGCCCTGACAAAAATGGTCCGGGGGGAGAGGCGCCGCAGCAACAACCTGTTGACCTGGCTTGCTGCGACCATGCCCACGGTGTTGACGCCGAACAGCCACCCGTATTGTTGCTGGCTCACACCGTGCAGACCCATGAAAACAAAGGGCGATCCGCTGATAAAGGCGAACATGGAGGCCAAAATCAGGCTGCTGGCAAGGGTCGGAACCATGAAATCCCGTTGCCGTATCAGGTTGCCAAAGGCCTTGAGTACCTGGCCGGGCCCTTGTCTCTGGCGGTCGCGCGTCGGCAGGGTTTCCGGCAAGCCTCGCGCAGCGAGGATGAAGCATGCCGCCCCGAAGAGTGTCAGAAACACGAACACGGCCTGCCAACCACCTACCAGGTGGATATAACCCCCAATGATCGGCGCCGCAATAGGCCCCACCCCCTGTACGACCATCACCGCCGACAAGGCATGGGCCGCCTGCTGTTCATCGAAGAGATCCTGGATCACGGCCCGGCTGATAATCATCCCGGCACAGCCCCCCACGGCTTGCAGGAGGCGCAGACCGGTAAAGATTGCAATATTCGGCGCCCATATGGCCAGAAGGGACGTCAGGGTAAAAATGGCGACACCGGCCAGTAGCGGAGGCCGCCTGCCGAACCGGTCGGTCAGTGGGCCGTAGAACAACTGGCCCGCCGCCAGGCCGAAGACAAACGCGGAAAGGCTGTACTGCACCTGTTCCACACGGCAGCCGAGGCTTACCGCGATGCTCGGAAAGCTGGAGAGGTACATGTCTGTGGACAGGGGGGCAAAGACAAAGAGCATACCCAAGATCAGGGTGATTTTGTTGATGTTGACGGTCGTCTTGTTTTCAAGAGGTTGCAACTCGGTGAGTTGGATGGAATTTTCCTGCATGTGGTACCTCGGTGGTTGATCGGAAAGGGGCATGCCCTTCTTTGGGAAAAATGCCGCAACAAGCATTCGGCAGGCAGGTCGTCATAGCCAGATAAGGGATAAATGCCGTTTCAGGTTTACCGGAGAAATTTTTCTATCGTTGTCCGCGGATGGCGGCAATGCCTGCCATGGCGAAGGTCACCACATGGTCGACAAATGCCGTAAGATTGTCGAAGGCAGCGGGCGGGCCAATGTTTGCCGCCCCATGTCGAACCCGAACCCTTTGCATCACCATGGGGTGGACACACATGCTGATGATGCATGTTTCGCAAAAATTGATGTGCCGTTCCGTGGCCTCGGGGCCGAGCAGTTCACGCACAACGGACATGGTTTTGTCGCGCAGCGGATCGAGTTCCAGTCTCATGATCTCTTCCAGCAGCCCGGTCGGGTTGGCCACCTCCATCTGTGAGATGAAGAAATCCCTGGTGTTTTCATCGGCAATTCGCTCTATGAGTGCTTTCAGCTGACCACGCAGACGATCTTCGGCGGACGCGTCTTCGCTCACCCCGCCGTCTTGCGGGTGTGCCTTCATCGATTCGGCAAAAGAGTGGTGCCAGGTCTCCTGGTAAAGGGCTTCCTTGCTGCCGAAGTAATAGTTTACGGCAGAGATGTTGGCGCTGGCGCGCTTGCATATCTCCGCCACCGTGGCCTCGCGGAACCCTTTCTCCACAAACACGTCGCAGGCCGCTGACAGTATCTTGTCCCTGGTGGTATGTGATCTCTTCCGTGTCATAATGCCCCAATGAAACAAATTATAATTTCAATTTTTAATTTGAAATGTTTATTTGAATTAGTCAAGCGAAAAAAAGATGGGTAGGGCGTTTGGCAAAGCTTCACCGGAAGGGCAATTTCGAAGGGGCAACGCTGCTCTTTGGCGTCGAGGTAAAGAATGGGGAGGGGACCGACGGGGGAAAGTAGGCAACAGCGGCTTATTTTGAACGCGCAGTTTGGCCCGGCCTGAGCCGGCGGGGCAGGCAACATCAGCATGGAGCAGGCTTGGCACTGTCCGGGTTACTTTATTTCACCCGGACAGTGGGTATTCAAAGCCTGTGTTTTAGCCAAACATTTTAAAAGTAACGTTTCAGTAGTCCGGCGAAGACTTGCCCGTGGCGGGCTTCGTCCTTGCACATCTCATGAACGGTGTCATGAATGGCATCGTAATTGAGTTGCTTGGCCTTGGTAGCCAACTCTTTTTTGCCCTTGCAGGCCCCGTTTTCCGCTTCAACACGCACCGTAAGGTTTGCCTTGGTGTCGGCTTTGACGACTTCTCCCAGCAACTCGGCAAACTTGGCGGCATGCTCCGCTTCCTCGAAAGCGATCCGTTTATAGGCCTCGGCAACTTCGGGATGTCCTTCGCGGTCAGCCTGACGACTCATGGCCAGATACATGCCGACTTCGGTGCATTCGCCCATGAAGTTACTTCTGAGACCTTCGATAATCTCCTGATCGACTCCTTGTGCGACACCGATCCGGTGTTCATCGGCCCAACTAAGATCGCGGTCGTCTTTCAGGACGAATTTCTCCGCCGGGGCCTTACATTGAGGGCATTCGGCCGGTGGAGCATCTCCTTCGTGAACATAGCCGCAGATGGTACAGACGAATTTCTTCATTACACTCTCCTTTTCCTTTGCAGGTGATTTTATCGTGCTGGCCTTAAGGCGGGTTTTACTGCACGGCGTGCCACAGGGAAACCGTAACCGACTATCCCTATAAATCTCCAGGCATGCAGACGTTTCTGGGGGAATTTGCCACGTTGCCGCAGTTCTCGCACCTAACGGTGGGCTGGTCCGTGACCTGCTTGATAATGTCCCACTCCTGCTGGCTTTCCAATTCGCAGAGGTGACCTTGGTGTTCCTCACGAGCGCTGCAGGTATCGTTTCCGGTCTCTGGTGCCATGGCATTATGCTCCTTTATCGTGGTAGCTGCAAAAGCTATTTGAATAGTCTTATCCGCTCTGCACAAGGTTGGAACTCTTTTTCGTCAGGCTGGGAAACCGGCTTGCCGAACGGCATCTGGGCCATCAGCTTCCATGTTGCCGGGATGTTCCAGGCGGTTTTTACCGCCTCGTCGATAACCGGATTGTAATGCTGCAATGTGGCGCCGAATCCCTCGATCTCCAAAGCCGTCCAGATGGCAAACTGCAACATGCCTGAGGACTGGTTGGACCAGACGGGGAAGTTATCCTGGTATAACGGAAACTTCTGCTGCAACCCTTCGATGACTCTGGTTTCTTCAAAATAGAGAATCGAGCCGTAACCGCTGCGAAACGCTCCATCAATCTTGCCTTCAGTGGCAGGAAAACTCTCCGGCGGCACAATCTTCCGCAATTCGTCCTTGGTCAGATCCCACAACCGATCATGCTGTTCGCCAAGGAGGATGACCACCCGGGCGCTCTGGGAATTGAACGATGACGGCACATGCTTTACCGCCTCCCCCACGATCTCCTCGATCCGCTCATCAGTGGTGACGCGTTCTTTGCTGATGGTGTAGTAGGATCTTCTCGTCTTTACGGCATCCCAAAATGAACTCTTCATAAAACATCTCCTTTTTTTGATTGTTGAAAGACTGCTTCCGTGGCTGGTCAGGTCGACAGCAGTAGTATCGCTGTTTCCCTGCCCCGCTGTAAGCAACTGGTCCTCATCGCCCGCAGGTCTCACATTTGATTAGTGCTAAACGATTTAATGTTAAACTAAATCGCTTGAAGCAAAGAGTCAAGAACATTTTTTGCCACCCGCTTTCCAATGACAACCGATAGGTTACCGGTTTCACAGCGTGCAAAATGCCAATAAATGTTGTCACTCATGAATACGATAAATCAATTGGTTAGCAGAAGGGCAAATGCCAATAAAAGTTGTCACTGAGATGAGCATATTTGATCGAGTCCGTGCGGGGTCCCCAGCACGGACAAAAGTGAGCAATAGGAAGAGGATCTATTACTATAACGGATATGAACGTGACCGGCGCGGCAGGTTCTTCAGCCGCGACCGAGTCCACACGAGAGTTGGGACCCCCCTTTTCTCAAATGTGAATTTGTCCTAAAAGTGTTCCAACTATTGATTGGGAGTCTTTCACACCGTCATTGCAAGTAGTCCGCACAGAACTTTTGAACAAACAGTAGCATTTGTTTTACTTGCGCCTCGTCGTATTGGTCGAAGTGACCGTGTGCGGCATCATTTCTCAAATTCGCCCAAGAGGTGATTTGTTTCTTCACAAGCGGCCCGTAGACCCCAGCCTTTGCAATCTCATTACTCAGCGGATCTATTGTGAGATTATTCCCTTTGGGGCCTGTTGTTTTGATGCTGTGTGATTCCGCAACCTTTCGGAGGGTATCTTCTAGCACCGCTCCCAATAGTACTGCTGAAGCGTCCTTGTGTCCCTCCAATAAAAGGTGCTCTGCCATCTCAAAAAAGTCAGCAAAGACCTCAGCCTGAGCTAAACTTTTGAAGTTCGAAAGCATCCCCGATTCAATGTCTGATTTAACAGCCTTCAAAATTCCAGCTACGTCGCTAACGTGATGATAATTGTTGCTATGCATTGAGTTGAAGTTCTGGATGTTGATCACCCTCTGGAATGTAGAGAAATAATGGTTATCTGATCCGTATAGCTTTGTAATTAAGTTCCCGCCACGGGCCACTACGTTCAGCAGTTCCTGAACTCGACTATGATCAAGATGCGAGTTCGCTCGGGATTACCATCATTCTAGAATCAAACATTGACAGGGGGGGATGTAGTTCACATAATGAAATAGTTGAACTGATGCTCAACCATCGAGGCTATAAATGACCGAACGCGCCGTCTGCACTATCAACTTGATCAACGAGAAAAAGGTTGCTGCCGTAAGGACAGCCATGCCCCCCCAAGAGAACCTATTCCGCCTTGCTGAGACATTTCGGGTGCTCGGCGACCCCACGCGAGTCCGGATTATTCACGCACTTTCCCTGGAAGAACTCTGCGTCTGCGATATTGCCAGCCTCCTGAGGACTACCAAGTCGGCGATCTCCCATCAACTGCGGCTACTCCGCTCCTTGCGAGTCGTCAAATACCGCAAAGATGGCCGGATTGTCTACTACTCGTTGGACGACAGCCATATAGGAAACCTGCTCCGCGAAGGGCTCAGTCATATCGTTTCGCAAGGTGCTTTACCAAAAACCCAAAGATCACCGCGGGAAATGGAGTACGTTGAAAAATGACGGCTACAATTCTTCTCGTTGAAGACGATGCCAGGATTGCGGAAGTCGCAATAGCTTATCTGGAGCGAGCCGGGTTCAAGGTGATGCACACCTTTACTGGCCGGGAGGCTATAACTTTTATCTCGGCCGCCCCCCCGGCATTGGTGGTGCTCGACCTTATGCTTCCCGACCTGAGCGGTGAAGCGATTTGTCGTGAGTTGAAGGAGCAAGATGTTCCCGTCATCATATTAACCGCTAAGGCTTCGGAAGAAGAGCGGCTGGCAGGCTTTGCCCTTGGAGCCGATGACTATATCGTGAAGCCATTCAGCCCTCGCGAATTGGTGGCACGGGTCCAGGCAGTGCTGAAACGTTCCGGCAATATTGAGAACGGCATGCGGCTCAGCTTCAACGGGGAACAACTGGTTATTGATGATCGCAGCCACACTGTGGTATGTCGCGGCACCGACATTCGATTAACTGCTATAGAATTCAAGATTCTTTTTACCCTCGCAACAACGCCGCTCAAGACATTTACCCGCGATGAGTTGGTGGTCAAGGCGATGGGGTGCCACTTCGACGGGTATGATCGGAATATCGATTCACACATTAAGAATATCCGGCATAAGCTGGGAGACAATCCCAAGGCCCCGACGTATCTCATTACGGTATATGGACTAGGCTATCGGTTCGGTGGTGTACGGGATGTTTAAAAAACTTCTGTTCATTATGCTCTTCATGGCGGTTCTCGGCACCTCTTCAGCACTCCTTCTCCGGGAACTGGTCGTGCGCGATTTCAGCCGTCTGACTGAAGCCGAGCAGGAAGACCGGGTTTCCTGGGTGGTTGCCGACCTGGAATCCGCCTTTGCGAAAAACAAAGCCTGGGGCCGTGAAATGGCGGTCGAAGATGCTGTCTGGGCGCTGCAACTCGGTTTGGTTACCAAGGTGCGGGATCAAAACGGCAAAACAGTCATGGAAACGGCCAGGGCTTTGACTTATCTTGCTCCGGAGAAACAAGCCCGTCTTCAAGCCGGGTCAGGTGTCGGCAATGAACATGATAAAGGTGATTACCATGTCTATCCCCTCTTTCTGCATGGAGAAGAGATCGGACAACTGGAAGTCAGATTTCTTCCCGACAAGCGTAACAACTTTTTCATCAGCCGGACCAACAGCCTCCTTGCCTACTCGGCCGTAATTCTCGGCGGCATAGCCTGCGTGCTGAGCATTTTGCTTGCCCGCCGATTAAGTCTGCCCATAGTGCGGTTGTCCCAAGCGGCAAAGAACATCAGCCAGGGTAATCTTACTGAAAGGGTTGAGATATCCGGCGGCGATGAACTGACAATCCTTGGGCAATCGTTCAATCAGATGGCACACACGCTCCAGTTGCAGAACAGGTTGCGCAAACAGATCTGCGCCAACCTTGCCCACGAGCTGCGCACCCCATTAACCATCATGCGTGGGCAACTTGAAGGGATTCTGGACGGCGTGATAACCAACGATGAATCGCGGCTGAAGCTGCTCCTTGAAGAAAACCATCGGCTGACCAATGTGGTTGCATCCATGGAAGAATTCTTCCAGGCCCAGGCCAGTGTTCTCACCCTTGCTCCTCTCGATGTGCCGGTTCGCCAGTTATTCGATAACCTTGCCAGGAGTTTCGAGGTCGCTGCTCGCGAAAAGGAGTTTGTGTTCAAGGTGGATGCCGATGATGGAATCATGGTACATGCCGATCCGGAACGGCTCTCCCAAATTCTCATCAACCTGATCAGTAATGCCCTGAAGGCAACGGCACCAGGAGGTACCATTACACTCAGAGGAAAGCGAACTCCCTCTGGTTGTACCATCAGCGTCATTGACACCGGCTGCGGCATTGCTGCTGAAGAGCTGCCATTGATATTTGAGCGATTCTACCGGGGTAAAGACGGTGGTCTCGGGCTCGGACTGGCAATTGTCAGGGAGTTGGTAGATGCCCACGGTGGGACCATCGAAGTTACCAGCACCCAGGGAGCAGGGACAACCTTTTCGCTCGCGTTTCCCGATGCGCCGGAAACTCCACAATTCTCCACAACTACTTCATAACTCTCCCATACCCCCTTGCTACGCTAGTATCATCAATACCGATACTACACTAGCAAAGGAGGAATAGTCATGAAAAGGGGAACAGTTGCGATAGTCGCAGTTGTTGGGGCGTTATTGGCAAGTTCGGCCGTCTATGCGGGCTGGGGAAGCGGCTGGTGCATGAACGGCAACGGCCAAAATGTGAGCACCCAGAAGATGCGGGGCTTTCAGAAGGATACTTTGAAGCTCAGGGAAAATCTGATGGACAGGCAGTTGGACCTTGAAGACGAACTTGGTATGGACGTTCCGGATGGCAAACGGGTGGCGATGCTCCGCCGGGAAATCATTAACCTGCAAAGGCAGTTGCAGGCTGTGGGCGACAAGTATGGCATCGTCAACTGTGGGATGGGCGGTGGCTACGGGCATCGTCAAATGATGGGTGCCGGCTGCGGGTGCGGCATGAGTGGTTGGTAGCATCCAATTATGTTGGGGGAATTCGAGCTCCCCAAGAAATGGTTATTGCATGACAGGTAAATCCCTCTTCATGGCCGGGGTGTCACTACTCCTTGCCGCCATTCTGAACACTGAAGCCTCAGCGTGCCGTTCATGCATGAACCAAGGCTGGAACAGCACTTATAACGGGTATTGTAATAACCAGAATTGGGGCTGGTACGGGGCTCGCAAGAGTGTGACCTCGATTGAAGAGGCTCGGCGAACACTTGAGGAGTACTATGCCGGCAGCGAGGTAATGGTCGGCAGAATAACCGAGAAAACTGGATATTTTCAGGCGGACATTCTCAGCAGAGGCAACAAATTAATGGACAGAGTGATCATTCACAAACGAAGTGGCCGCATTCGTTCAATCAGGTGAAAGCTAGCAGTCGGCGCGGGAAATGCAGCCGCGTACATTACTACAGTAGACCCTAGAAATAGGAACGGGAGGGAAAATGGACCTGAAAACGCCGTATGCGTTCGGAAAAACCGTGGACATGCCGTATGCCGAAGTTGAAAGAAAAGTACGCGAAGAATTGGCGAAAGAAGGTTTCGGAGTGCTCACCGAGATTGATGTCAGGAAAAAATTTACCGAGAAGCTTCAGAAAGAATTCCGTGACTATATCATTCTCGGTGCCTGCAATCCGCCACTCGCCTATGAAGCCCTGAACAGGGAAATAAATCTCGGGACTCTCCTCCCCTGCAATGTTGTAGTCTATACACAGGATGACGGGAAGACTGCTGTCATGGTCATGGACCCGGTGGCGGCACTTTCCATGATCGGTAATTCGGAGATGGTAGCGTTTGCGAAAAAAGTTGCTGAAAAAATGGAGAGGGTGCTCGCAGCGCTGTAACAGGTTTAATTATCCGCCTCAAATACGCAGGGTCATCTACATGACTAACACCATATTGAACCAGTTCAGTATTATGTTTGGAGACAGAATGCCGAACGTCTCAACCACTGGAATTAGTGACATAATTCTATAAGGTGCCTATGTGAAAGTACTCCACACGCTTCAAGAAGCTGTGAAACGAATCAAGCACGATGCGATGACGGTCTATTTTATCGCCAGAGATTCGAGAACGCCGTTACTGGTAAAACTTCTAGCTCTGACTATAGCAGCGTACGCCTTGAGTCCGATCGACCTTATTCCAGACTTCATTCCGATTATTGGCTATGTTGATGACCTGATACTTTTGCCTCTTGGTATACTAATGGTCATCAAACTCACGCCTCCTGAGGTCATTGATGCAGGTCGCACGAAGGCTAATGAAGTATCTACGAAACCAACAAGCAAATCGGCCGCAGTCGTTATTGTTGCTATCTGGCTGCTCTGTGCAGTGGGTATTGGTTATTTTTTGGGGTAGGCGCCTAGCAATTAGTACAGGCTAGACAAAGCCCTGACGGACCAAGGCATAAACTCTAATATTAAGGAACAAATAGCCGAACTTCTGAACCTGAAAAAACCATTTACGCAAAATACGTTACAAGCCCTTAATTAGTGAAATTTCCACAAATATAGAAAGTCAGAGAATCCCTTATGAATAAGCAATTGGAAACCATTGAACTTCCCATCAAGGGCATGGATTGAACTGAATGCGCCCGGCACGTGGATCGTGCCGTACGATCAGTTGCTGGAGTAGAGGAGGTTTCACTTCTCTTCTCTGCCCGCAGGGCGAGCATTGCCTACGACCCTGAAAAGACTTCTCCTTCCGAGATCCGTAAGGCTGTGGAAGGTGCTGGCTATGCTATTGATTCGACAGAAGTGGAGGTTCCTTCGGCTTCCCCTCTCGTTGGATTCAGCCGCCGCATCATGACCTTGTTCGGTGTCGTCTTCGGTGCTGTCCTCTTCATGGTTGTCGTCGGAGAATGGCTCGGGCTTTTCGGATCGCTCACCAAGAGGGTGCCGTGGCTATTCTGGCTCGCCGTCATAGTTGCAGGCGGGTGGCCGGTTCTCGCCGAGGTGGTGAAGGCTACGGTTCGGAGAAGGGTCACATCCCATACCCTGATGACGATCGGCATGCTGGCTGCGATTGCAGTGGGGGAATGGCCTGCTGCGGTGATTGTCGTATTCTTCATGCGGGTGGGTGAGTATGTGGAAGGCTTCACTGCCGAACAGGCCCGCCGTGCCGTGAAAGATCTGACCGCCATGGCCCCGCAGACGGCACGGGTTGAGAGAGATGGAGCGGAAGTGGAGATCCCTGTCGCCGAAGTGAAGGCTGGCGAGACAGTGGTTGTTCGGCCAGGCGAGAAGATCCCGGTGGACGGCGAAGTTACGGCCGGGCAGGCTACCGTGGATCAGGCTACCATAACCGGCGAGTCGATGCCGGTTGAAGCGGGACCGGGAGCACGGGTCTTCGCTGCGACTATCGCTCGCTTGGGGAGCCTGCGAATCCGCGCCATGAAAGTTGGCGAAGATACTACATTTGGCCGGGTGGTGAAGCTTGTAGAAGAGGCGGAGGCTAACCGAGGAGATGTGCAGCGTTTCGCCGATAGATTTTCTGGCTACTACCTCCCTGTGGTCATGGGGGTTGCTTTATTCACCTACCTACTCAGTCGTAATCCTTTGGCAACCGCAGCAGTGCTGGTTGTGGTCTGCTCATGTTCCTTCGCCCTTGCTACACCTCTTGCCATGATCGCCTCCATCGGGGCAGCGGCGCGACGTGGGCTTCTTATTAAGGGAGGAAAATACCTGGAAGCGCTCAGCCGTGCCGATGTTCTTCTGCTCGACAAAACAGGCACCCTTACCCTCGGCAGTCCGCAGATCACAGATGTACTCCCGTTGGAGGGTTTTACAGTTGACGAGGTGCTGGCATTCGCCGCTTCCGCGGAGCGCTATTCCGAACATCCGCTGGCCGAAGCGGTGCGGGAGGCGGCAAAGGCTCATAACCTCCATCTTGGCGAGCCGGCAGGGTTCGAGGCCGTTCCCGGCATAGGTGTCCGGGCTTGGGTGAACGACCGGCTTATCGAGGTCGGCAGCAGCAGGGTAATTTCTAAGTCTGAATATATACCTGAATTGGGAAACTTTGAAGCACAAGGGAAAACCACCTTATACGTGGTCTGCGACGGAAAGCCCGCCGGTATGCTTGCCGCCAGCGACACACTTCGCCCGGAAGTTCCCGAGGCTCTTGCCGAAATGGAAAGACTTGGGGTACGTCGGATCGAGCTCCTCACCGGCGACAACGAGCGTACCGCAGCTTCCCTGGCGGAAAGTTTGGGGCTACAATATCGCGCCAACCTCCTCCCGGAAGACAAGATTGCCGTCGTGAAGGAATATCAGGCCAAAGGACATATGGTCGTCATGGTGGGTGACGGGGTGAACGACGCCCCGGCCCTTGCTCAGGCCGACGTGGGCATCGCCATGGGAGCGGCCGGAAGTGATGTTTCAATTGAAGCGGCCCATGTTGCGCTGATGCGGGAGGATTGGACCCTCGTTCCGGAACTTTTTCGGATCGCCCGTAGAACCATGAGGGTTGTGCGGCTAAATCTCATCTTCACGGGCTGTTACAATTTGGTGGGGTTGTCGCTTGCAGCCCTCGGACTATTGCCACTCACTTTGGCCGCCGCACTCCAGTCGCTTCCCGACTTGGGGATACTGTCCAATTCGGCAAGATTGCTCCGCCTGCGCGAGAGCAGCATTGTTACTGAAAAAAGACATGATAACAATTAAGCTGGTTTTTGAATTAAACATCTTGCAGTTTATGCATGGAGCAAACAGTCGTTCATGGAAATTCAAAAAAAGACCTGAGTAGAACAATGATGACAGATAAAAATTACCGGTATGTTGCTGCATCCAGGTGCACGAACAAAAAATAACAGTTCACCAACACTGTATAGCCCCATCATCATAATGTTGCGAGACGGAGGCGACGACCCCAGAAAAAACAGAGCCCACCGGCCAGCCAAGGGTACTTATGGCCAAGGCAATCGGCCAGTACAACCCTTGGAGCAGAATACAATTGAGTGGAGAACCGCCACATCACTCAATACCGAATTCCTTTAATTTGCGTCGCAGGATCAGGCGGTTGATCCCTAATAAGTCTGCGGTCTGGGTCTTGTTACAACCGGATTGGCGGTAGACTCGGAGAATATGCTCTCGTTCCACTTCTGAAAGGGTTGTGATCGACCTGGAATCGGTAAACTTTTTCTGTGACAAAATATTTTGTCATGTCGCACAGCGTCTTCGGAATAAAAAAGACTAAAAGACTATTTTTATCTTCTTGACAGGTGCCGGATTGGCTGGTATTAGTTACACATTCGATGTAACTATTCCAAAAAAGGAGAGAATCCCATGCCTATCGCTACTCTCGTCACCCAACAAGCCCCCGATTTCACCGCCGATGCGGTCATGCCCGACAATACCTTCGGTCAGATCACCATATCCAGCCTTAAGGGCAAAAATGTCGTGCTGTTCTTCTACCCGCTGGACTTCACCTTTGTCTGCCCGTCCGAGATCCTGGCCTTCAACAAGAAGCTGGATGAGTTCAAAAAGCGCAACACCGAGGTGATCGGCGTCTCCATCGATTCCAAATTCACCCACCTGGCCTGGAAGAACACCCCGGTCGAGGACGGCGGCATCGGCAATATCCAGTATCCGCTGGTATCCGACCTGAACAAGAACATCGCCAGGGAATACGGCATCCTTTTCAACGAATCCGTTGCCCTGCGCGGCCTCTTCCTGATCGATACCAAGGGCGTCATCCGCCACGCGGTCATCAACGACCTGCCGTTGGGCCGCAATGTGGCTGAGGCACTGCGCATGGTGGATGCCCTCCAGTTCGTCGAAACCCACGGCGACCAGGTCTGCCCGGCCAACTGGCAGGAAGGCGACGAAGCCATGAAAGCGACAGAGGAAGGGGTCGCCAGCTACCTCGCCAAACATGCCAAATAGCATGGGGGCATGCTGTGTACCCGATGCCCGCTAAAGGACGCCACGATCCCCCTGTGGCCATACGGGCACCATTTGTGAAAAGGCGCGGCATTCTTGCTGCGCCTTTTTTGTTCAGCCGCCAGTAACCACGGCACACTTGTAGGCTGTTGAAAAGCCCAGGTTGTTCAAAAATAGTCAGATCGTCGCACCCGCAGAAGGCCCCGCGGAGGCGTAGCAGCGCTACGCCGCACAAAGGGACTTCGAGGACGGCGGCGAGATGGCTGTTTTTAACAACCTCTTAGAGAGAGTCGCCGCCATGCAGATGAGCGATATGGGACATAACCCGTTACTGTTCGGCCATGACAACCGGACCGGCATCCTTGCCGTGGAGCCGGCGGGTCCGTTTATGCGCCTCTTCTTCAGGGCCGGCCACGGCGTCCAGTTCCATGACGAGCCGTTCCGCCCGTTCATCCTGCTCAGTGACCCGGCCCTGGTGAGCGGTTGCCGGGCGCCCTGCTCGGTGCGTCAACTGGCGGGCGACGATTTCTACCGGTTCCAACTCCTGTTCGATTCGTGGGGCGATTGCCTGACGGCGCGGGACTTCCTGGCCGCCAAAACCGGGGTACCTGCCGGCAGCGCCGATGCCCCCTACCTGTTCATCTCCGACCTTTCCCACCAGTACCTGCTGACCACCGGCGCTACGCTGTTCAAGGGGCTGGAGTTCGGCGACCTGCGCTGCCTGGCGCTGGATATAGAAACCTACTGCGCCGAGGGGTTCGAGTTTTCGAACCCAAAACGCCGGGAAGACCGGATCGTCTCCATCGCCCTCAAGGATTCCCACGGCCAGGAAACCGTACTGCGCGGCGACCTGCTCGACGAGCCGGCCATGCTCCGGGCGCTCAACGAGGCGATCCGGACCTGCGACCCGGATGTCATCATCGGCCACAACATCTTCCGGTTCGATCTGGAGTACATCGCCACGCGCGCCGCGCTGCACGGCATCCGCCTCACCTGGGGCCGTAACGGCGCCGCCCCCCACATCACGGCCAATTCCCGCTGGGCCCTGGCGGAGAAGGTCATCGACTATCCGCGGTGGGATGTGTACGGCCGCCATATCATCGATACCTATTTTCTGGTGCAGCTCTACGACATCTCGCTGCGCAGCCTGGAAAGCCACGGCCTGAAACAGGTGGCCCGGCATTTCGGCATCGCCGCGGACGAGCGGGTCTACCTGGAGGGGAACGGGATTGCCGCAACCTTCGACCACGACCCTGAGTTGCTCTACCGCTATAACCTGGACGATGTGCGCGAGACCCTGGCCCTGTTCCGCCTGCTGGGCTACCCCTGGTTCCTGCAGACCCGCATCTTCCCCTACTCCTTTCAAAACTGCCCCCTGCGGGGCAACGCAACCCGGATCAATGCGCTCTTTCTGCGGGAGTACCTGCACCGTGGCCATGCTATTCCCCAACGCACCGGCGAAGCGCCCGCCTTCGAGGGGGGATACACGGAGAGTGCGGTGCAGGGAGTCTCGGGGCCGATCGTCCATTGCGACGTGGCGTCGCTCTACCCCTCCCTGATGCTGGCCTACCGGCTCGGCCCGGTCAAGGATACCCTGGGGCTTTTCCTCCCGATGCTGGCGGAGCTGCGCCGCTTCCGGCTGGAGGCAAAGCGGGCCGCCCGGGAGAGCGCCGCCGAGAGCGAGCGCCACTACTACGATGCCCTGCAACAGGTCTTCAAGGTGCTGATCAATTCGTTTTTCGGCTACCTGGGGGCTCCGCTGCACAATTTTTCCGACCCCGAGGCCGCCGCCGAGGTGACCCGCCTGGGGCGCCTGACCATCAGGAGCATGATCGCGTTGCTGAAGGCGGAGGGGGCGGTGCCGGTGGAGGTGGATACGGACGGGATCTACTTCAGGCCGCCGGACTCGTGCGTTACGGAGGCCGACGAGGCGGCCCTTGTGGAACGGGTATCCCAGGGGGTTCCCGAAGGGATCGAGGTGGAGATGGACGGCAGGTATCGGTCCATGTTCGCCTACAAGGCCAAGAACTACGCCCTCCTGGGCTATGACGGCCGGGTCGTCATCAGGGGGAGCGGACTCCGTTCCCGGGGGCTGGAACGTTATCTGCGGGAGTTCATGCGTGAGGCCATTACGCTGCTATTGACCGGATCATCGGCGGATATCGAGCGGCTGTACCAGGGGTATCTGACCCGCCTCCGGTCCAGGGATCTGGATGTTGCATGGGTTGCCCGCACCGAGACGCTCAACGAGTCGCCGGCAACATACCGGGAGAAGGTCGAAAAGGGGCGGCGCAACCCTGCCGCCGCCTTCGAGATCGCCCTGGCGTCGCAGCGCGTCTACCGGGCCGGCGATCAGGTCAGCTACTATGTCGGCGGGTCGGGCCGGGACGCGACGGCGTACGAGCATTGCCGCCCCGTGGGCGCCTTCGTCCCCGAGCGCCCCGACATTAACATACCCTACTACGTCGACAAGCTGCGTCACCTCAAACGGCGCTTCGAGCCTTATCTCCCCAAGGAGCCAACGCTTTTCGACCTGTGAACCTTCTTGCATGCAGAGGTCGTTTGTGGTAAGAGGCTAATAAAGACAGTAATCGCGGACAAAAGGAGATGCCATGAAGACGAACCTGCTGCTTTCCGTTATGCTACTGGCCGTCGTACTGACGGTTCCGGTTATGGCCCGAGCCGATCAGCAGCCTGAGATGATCGCCGAAAAGATGGCCGTCAAATTTACCCGCGGCGTAACCAATTTTGCCACCAGCATTGTTGAAATCCCCAAGCAGTCGGTACTGACCGTCCGCGATATGGGAAAGGTCGGGTATGTCGTTGGTCCGCTCAAGGGGATCGGCATGACGCTGTACCGGGGATTCATCGGCGTGACGGAGGCGGTTTTTTTCCTTGTCCCCCAACCCGGTTACTACGACCCCATGATCGACCCGGCCTACGTGTGGGAAGGTTGGGAGCCCAAGCGGGATACGTCGGCAGTTTCCTCACAAAGCGGTACGGAGCCTTCCCAGCAGGAGGCGCACTAGCATGCGGCGGATTCGTTCCCTGGTGGCAGCGGGCCTCTTTCTGGCGGTAAGCCTCTGCGCGCAACCGTCCCGCGCCACGGACCAGTTCAAGACGGTGGAAACCTCGACGCCCCAGGAGGTGGTCGGGGGGATGTCTGTCAAGATGGTTCGCGGGGTATCCAATGTTACTCTGGGATGGTGGGAGTTGCCGAAGCAGGTCTATCAGACTTTTCACGAGGATGGGGTCGGGATGGGACTCACCGTCGGGCCTCTCAAGGGGATCGGCATGACGCTTGTCAGAACATTGAGCGGCGTGGGCGAGGTCCTCACCTTCCCTTTTCCCTTCCCCGGTTTCTATGCCCCCTATTTCGAACCGGAATACGTCTGGCAGAAGGAACGGAAATAGCTGGCCAGGCGTGCAGCCCCGGGACGTTTCCCTTGGGGCTGCGCCGGGGCAGTTACTGCGCCAGTCTCTGATGCAGGTAGCGCTCGAACTCAACCTTGAACTCGCTCCGTTTCAGGGCCATGTCCACCGTGGCCTTGAGAAAGCCCAACTTGTCGCCGCAGTCGTGGCGTAATCCCTCGAAAAGACAGCCGTACACCGATTCTTCCTTTGAAAGTTTGAGGATGGCATCGGTAAGCTGAATCTCGCCCCCCTTGCCCGGTTCCTGTTGCTCCAAAATCCCGAAAATCCGCGGCGTCAAGACGTAACGGCCGATAATGGCCATGTCCGAAGGCGCCTCCTCCCGTTTGGGCTTCTCCACCATGTCCTCCACCTGGAAGACGCGTTCGGATAACCGGTCCGCCTTTACGCAGCCGTAGGAGGAGATATTCTCCAGGGGGACCTTCTCAAGCGCCAGCACCGAACCTGCACGCTCTTCGAAGACATCCAGCAGTTGCCGCAAACAGGGGCGCTTGCTGTCGATAATGTCGTCACCCAGCAGGACGGCAAAAGGCTCGTTGCCCACAAAGTCCTTGGCGCAGAGGATGGCGTGCCCCAGCCCGAGCGCCTTTTTCTGGCGGACATAAAAGATATCGAGCATCTCCGCTATTTCACGGATGGCCTTCAGGGTCGCCAGTTTCCCCTGTTCCTCCAGATGCGACTCCAATTCGATGGAGATGTCGAAATGGTCTTCAATGGCCCGCTTACCCCTGCCGGTGACGAACAGAATCTGCTCGATTCCCGAAGCGACCGCTTCCTCGACCACGTACTGCACCAGTGGCTTATCGATCAACGGCAGCATTTCCTTGGGTGAGGACTTGGTGGCGGGCAGAAATCTGGTGCCGAGTCCGGCGACCGGGAATACCGCTTTCTTGACTTTCATGTGAGCCCCTCTCGCTAGTTCGGTTTTCGGCTGGTCGCTCTCTCTGCCGCCCCCCCCGGGGCATAACCCTGTGATGAACGGGCCGGAACGGCAGTATATACTACGTTTCAACCCGGTGATTTGTAAAGACATTTTGAGGGCTGCCGGGAGCCGGCACATGGTTTTCGACAAAAAAAATCCCCCAAACGGGGGATTTTCAAGGTAAACGCCGGGGGATCAGTGCCCCCCGCAACAGTTTCCGCCTGCGCAGGCCGCGGGCTTGGGGCCATCCGCTTTGTGGCAGTATCCCTCTTTGAACCAGCCATCACCCTTCAGGCTGAACGAGGTGGAGGATATCATTTTTTGCACGGCCCCGCCGCACTTGGGGCATTCACTGGCCGGCGGATCGGAAAATTTTTGACGAAGCTCGAACTGGTGGTTGCAGGCTGAACAACAATATTCGTAGACAGGCATAACTCCTTATTCCAACCTCCTTGGTTGATCGGTTTTTCTTTGGTGCTCAAAGTATAGTAATAACTATGCGACCTATTTGTCAATGTCGATGCTTGACTTTTACACTCACGTTTAGTATCGGTTTGTATACGGCCTACGACCCTCACTTGCTGCGTGGGCAATTCCGCCATAGGGCGCGGGGGTATCGGTGAGTTGGCGTTGTCGCTGCGCTAAATCGCGGAGAACCGCCCCCCGTGATTGTGATCTTTGCCGGCAGTCATCGTGTGGCAACCTTCTATCCTGTTATTTTTTCGCCACTTTTCTAAAACAATACTCTTATCAGCAAGTTACAAATATTGTTGGCCTGTTTTGTGCAATAATTATCGGTCGCGAATACGGGGTAACACTCGTATTTGCGCCACTGTGAGGGGATTTTAAGACATAACTTGCTTTAATTAATACATTTTTTGGTTGTCTTGTGCCGTCGTGCCGATTGGGGCGGCAGAGATTGCCCGCCCCGTGAAATCGCCATATCGCGGCTAGACGCGTGATATGGCGATTTTGCCGGTAAACTTTGCAAACGCTTCATTCTTATTCGATTTCGTCGTAATTTTATTTCAATGTATTATGCGATTGATGCTTTGCGTTTAACGGTAAAAAGCAGCTTATGTTGGCCGCCGTTTCGCGTCAGAGCGATAAAATGTGTTCGTGTTTTGGCAATGTTCTCGTTGACCAGATATTAAGGATAGAAAGGTGGTGAAGAAGCGCACGAAGTTTGTTTGGTTTTAAAGTTTTGAGATTACATGAAAGGAGGTTTCTGATGACATGTAAAAGATTTTTCTGCCTGTTGGCCTGTTCAGCGGTTATGTTTGGCTCGACCGCTGCGTGGTCGGCGGAGATTCACGGCAGAAGCTCGACCCAGTTTGGCTGGTTCAACGACATCTTTACCGGCAACAAACAGGCCGAATTCGGAGAGTATCTCAACCTGTCGGTCACGCAGATCGACAAAGAAGGCAAGCTGTCATTTCAGGGATACGGCCGTGTCACCGACGACGTCCGCAACGGTGAGGGTATCAACGGTCGGCTCTATTACCTGTACGGCGACTACAGCAACCTGTTCGACAAGGTGGACATTCGTCTCGGTCGGCAATTCGTCAACTACGCGGCGGGTTCGGCCCTGATCGACGGTGGCAAGATCGACCTGAAGAATGTCGGTCCGATCGCCTTCTCGGTGATGGGTGGCCGCAACGTCTACTTTGACCTGAATGGCGAGG
>NZ_SRSD01000007.1:0-252368 GCF_008369015.1 Oryzomonas rubra | reverse complement strand
TCTCACAACTTCCTGCTATTCGGTTTTCAAAGACCAGATGCGTTCCGTGACAGACGAACAAAGTACTAAATCAAGCCGACATTGTCAAGAAGTTTTTTCCGGCCAAACTCCTTTTTTTCCGCCCCCAGCGACTCGGCAAAACTCTCCGCGTCAAATGGGACGCTGGTTATAACAACTATCACCCTCACCGTCAATACCTTTTTTTGTTCTTTTCCCTGTTTTTTTCGATAACCCCGAAAAATATGTTGTTAATCCGACAGTTGAATCGATAATAAAATCACTCGAAGGAACGGTTGTCGAATATACGACGCGTCTTACGCTCCGAACGCGGCAATGTACCCGCCGCCAACACCTCAACAGTGCACGATACCAGCATGGTGTGCTTGATACCGGCCGCAACTGCCTTCACAACCCGCTCATCGGGCAGCGCGGCGCCGTTGTGCGCCCGTTCCACGCGCACCAGCATGCTGTCCCGGCCGTCGGGACCGCGGTCGAACAGCACCTGGTATTCGCTGCCGATCCCCGGGACACGGTTCAGGGCCTCATCGATCTGGCCGGGGTAGATATTGACCCCGCGGAAAATGATGACGTCGTCGGAACGGCCGAGAATCCGGTCGTGGCGCGGCATGAAGCACCCGCAAGGGCATTCCCCCGGCAAAAGTCGGGTCAGGTCGCGGGAACGGTAACGGATCAGCGGCGCTCCCTCTTTGCACAGGGTGGTAAAGACCATCTCCCCGATCTCGCCGGGGGCGGCAGGTTCCAGGGTCAACGGGTCGAGCACTTCGAGGATATAGTAGTCGGCCCAGTAATGGATGCCGCTGTTCTCCCGGCATGACAGGCCAGTGCCGGGGCCATAGACTTCCGTAAGCCCGGTGACGTCGTAGATATCTTCAACGCCGAGGCAGTCGCGCATGGTATCGAGCATGGCGCTGCTGGAACGCTCGGCGCCCAGAATGATCTTCTTAAGATTGAGCTTATCTTTCAATCCTTTTCGCTGAACTTCCTCCGCCAGCAGCAGCCCCATGGACGCCGTGCAGCAAAACACCGTGGATTGCAAGTCGATCAGAAAGGCGGTTTGCAGTTCAAGGTTGCCGGGGCCCACCGGCACCGCCAGGGCGCCGAAACGTTCGCAGGCCTGCTGAAAACCGATGCCGGCGGTCCAGAGGCCGTAGCCCACCGCGATCTGCACCCGGTCCAGGCGCGTCAGGCCGGCCAGTTCGTAGCAACGGGCGAACATGGTCTGCCAGTCTTCCACATCCTTGCGGGTATAGCAGAGGACCTTTCGCTTGCCGGTGGTGCCGGACGAGGCGTGGATGCGCACCAGGTCGGCGAAGTCGGCCGCGCGCAGGGTAAAGGGATAACCCGCAGCCAGGTCGTCCGCCGTGGTAAAGGGGAGGCGGCGCAGGTCGTCCAGGCTTGTGATGTCGTCCGGCCCAATCCCGGTGGCCGAGAGGCGTTCATGGTAGAAGGCAGAATGTTCGAAGGCATGCCGCACCGTCCACTGCAGGCCGCGTAGTTGGTGGGCAGGGAGTTCTTCGATGGTGGTGATCTTCGGGGGAAAATGATTCAACATAGCAGGTATCAGCTCCGTGAATAATCAGTGGCACACATGGTATCAGGCTGCGCCGATACCGGCGGCAAGGGCTGCCAGGGCCCCTTCCAGCACGGCGGGCTTGTCGTGCAATTTCCGCCGCAGTACATTAGCCAATTCATCCTTCGTACAAAAAAGCCGACCCATGGACAGGGCGCGGCCGAGGACGATCAGGTTGACCGCCTGGGGGTTACCCAGTTGCAGGGCCAGCGTGTCGGCATCGATGGTAACAACCCCGGCCAAGGGGAATGGCTCCACGGCATTGGCCGTTATCCAGCCGTCCGGTTTCAGAAAGGAATTGTGAAGTTTCACATTCCCCGGCTTGAGGGCGATCAGGCCGTCGGCCTGGCCCGGACGCACCAGGGGGCTGGAGAATGCCCCGACCTTGAGGTGGGAGATGACGATGCCGCCCCGCTGGGCCATGCCGTGGGTCTCGGAGGTCAACACCGGCAACTCCTTGGCAATGGCGGTCTCCGCCAGGAGCCGGGTGATGAAGAGGATTCCCTGCCCCCCGACCCCGGAGATGATCAACTGTTGGGATATCATGGCTTCCCCCCTTCCTGACGGATCGCCTTCACCGGGCAGACATCGAGACAGACCCCGCAGCCGCTACAGATCATGACATCCACCACCACCTTAGCGCTGGCCTCATCGTAGACCAGTGCCGGGCACTCGAACTGGCTGGTGCAGTACCGGCATCCGGTGCATGCGGCATCCACAACCGCCTGGGGACGCTTTGCGTGCCGGACGCTCTTGTCCACCAGACAGGGGCTTTTGGCGATTACCACCGCCACCCCCTGGTCACGGGAAAAGGCCAGCGCCTCCTTGACCAGGGCGGTGAAGGCCGGCAGATCCAGCGGGTCGGCGCTACGGCAGAATTTCACACCGCAACCGGCCACAATCGAGGCGATATCCACCGCTTGACCTGCGGGGGTACCCTGGGAGGGGGTCGGCTGGTTGCCGGTCATGGCGGTGGTGCTGTTGTCCAGGATCACCAGGACAAAGCGGGCCCCCTGCACCACGGCGTCGATCAAGGGGGGGATACCGGCGTGAAAAAAGGTGGAGTCGCCGATGGTGGCCACAATGTCGCGTGGTTGGCCGGTCACCCGGTAGGCCTGATAGAATCCGGCAGCCTGGCCGATGGCGGCCCCCATGCACAGGACCGTGTCCACGCCGCCCAGATTCACCCCCAGGGTATAACAGCCGATGTCGCTGGGGTAGATTCCCTTGGGCGCCGCCTTCTTGATGGCATAGAAGCTGGCCCGGTGCGGACAGCCGGGGCAGAGGGTCGGGCGCTTGCCCGCCGCCGGAGTCGCTTCGGGTAGTTCCGGCAGGGACCTGCCGGCAAACCGGGCCAGAAGCCGCTCAATCGTCTCGGGCAACAGTTCTCCCGCCTCGGGAACAAAACCGGAAAGCTTGCCCTGCACCCGCCGGTAGTCGCGAAGCTGCATCTCGATCACCCCGGCGGTTTCCTCCAGCACCAGCACCTCGTCATAGGCGGAGCGAATCTCCTCCACAAAGGCGCTGTGCAGCGGATAGGGCTGAACGACCTGGTAAAACGCAAAGGAATCCCAGAGGCCGGAAGCGCTCGCCACCTCTTGCGCATGGGCGGCCGACACGCCGGAGGCGACCACGGCACGGCGGGTCCCGGGGTCACGGTTCAGGCAGCGGGGCGCGGTCGGCCCATAGGCGGCGATCCGTGACAAGGTTTCGTTGAGTTTGACGTGTAATTCATAACGAAATTTGGGGGTGGCGGCCCAGCGTTTGGGGTCTTTGCGGAAATCGGCTGTGCGTTGCAGATTCCGGACGGGACGGAGAAGGATGTCCTGGCAGGCGTGACAGACCCGGGTGGTGGGGCGCAGCATGACCGGCACCCCGAACTCCTCGGACAGTTGGAAGGCCAGACCGGCCATCTCCCGCGCCTCGGCCGGGGAAGAGGGGTCAAGAACCGGGATCTTGGCCTGCATGGCCACCAGGCGGGAGTCCTGCTCGGTCTGGGAGGAATGGGGGCCGGGATCGTCGGCGCTGATCACCACGAAACCGCCCACCGTACCGAGATAGGCGGCGCTCATCAACGGGTCGGAGGCGACGTTCAGCCCCACCTGCTTCATGGCGGTGGCGGCGCGCAGCCCGCTCTGGCTGGCGGCATAGGCGATCTCGAAAGCCACCTTCTCGTTGACCGCCCATTCCACGTGCATGTTCGCTCCCTCGGCCTTGCGCCAGGTGTCGATGGCGGAAAGAATCTCGGAGGCGGGCGTCCCCGGGTAGGAAGCGGCCACCACGCAGCCGTTCTCCACCAGACCGCGGGCCATGGCCTCGTTTCCCTGCATCAATATCGGTTGTTGTTCCGGCACATGCCTCTCCTCTGTCCATGACGTGCAAAGCGCTTATTCTCGTAACGTGAGACGGCTTTGTCAATACAAAATCGGCACGGGCAAAAGCAAACGGCGACCTTTGGGGCCGCCGTTTCGATCTACACTCTGTATGCTTATGTACTCATTAATGTCAGTAAATCTCGAAGAATTCACCGGTTCCCAGCTTATGCACCTTCATCAGATTGGTGGAACCGCGCGCCTCCACCGGCAGCCCCATGATGATGACGATAATATCCCCTTTGCGGTAACCGGCCGCCAGCATGTTGCGTTCAACCGCCATGATCTGCTGGTGCATGTCCGCCATACTGCCGATGCCGGTGGCGCTTACCCCCCAGTAGATGGAGAGCCGCCGTTGAATCTCCGGCGATGCGGTATAGGCGATGATCGGGAGGTGGGGGCGAAAATGGGAGATAAGCGCCGCCGTGCTGCCCGATTGGGTGAAGACGGCGATGGTCTTGGCCCCCAGGCTGGTGGCCGCCCGGCATGCCGATTCGGCGACCGCCTGGGCAATGCTGGGCGTTGACAGGCTTTTATCCACGGTACTCCAGAAATCGGCGTTCTCCACATCCTGAGCGATGCGGACCATGGTCTCCACCGCCTCGATCGGATAGTCGCCGGAGGCGGTTTCGGCGGAAAGCATGATCGCATCGGTGCCGTCCACAATGGCGTTGGCCACATCGGACGTCTCGGCCCTCGTCGGCCGCGGATTGCGGATCATGGAGTCCAGCATCTGGGTGGCGGTGATGACCGGTTTGCCTGCCTCATTGCAGGCCTGAATGATCTTTTTCTGGAAGACCGGCACCTTCTCGGCCTCGATCTCCACCCCCAGGTCGCCGCGGGCCACCATGACGGCATCCGTCGCCTGAAGGATCTTCTTGAAATTCTGCAGCGCCTCGGGCTTTTCGATCTTGGCCACGACCGGCGTGTTTTTCCCCTTCAGGTAGATGATCCGCTTGATCTGCTCCACATCCTCGGCGGTCCGCACGAACGAGAGCGCCACGAAATCCACCTCGGCATCGAGGGCAAAGTCCAGGTCGGCCAGGTCCTTCTCGGTCAGGGAGGGGGCCGATACATTCACGCCCGGCAGGTTGATCCCCTTGTTGTTCTTCAGCACGCCGCCGGTCACCACCGTGCAGCGGACGCGCTCCCCATCGATGGCCACGACCTTCAACTCCATCAGGCCATCGTCCAGAAGGATACGCGATCCGGGATGCACATCCGTGGGGAGGGAACGGTAGATAGTAGGAATAAGGCCGTCCCGGCCAAGGATGTCCTCGGTGGTGATGACCACCTCCTGTCCCTTGGTCAGGGTCATGGCATCGTTCGCCATCTTGCCGGTCCTGATCTTGGGTCCTTGCAGGTCGGCAAGGATGCCGATCTGGTGCCCTGCCTTTTCGGAGGCCTGCCTGATGATATGGATCAGTTCCTGTTTCTGGGCGTTGTCGCCGTGGGAAAAATTGAGACGAAAGATATCCACTCCGGCCGATATGAGCCGGGCCACCATGTCGGGCGACGAACTGGCCGGGCCGAGGGTGGCTACGATCTTGGTTTTGTGTACTGCGACTGCGGTTCTTGGCATTCATGCTCCTTCTGTGGAACGCCCTGTTCCGGGCGCTGCAATATATCAGCTACTTATGGTTGCTCTGTCGCACGTAATTCAATGTCCCCCCGGCCAGCAACTCCCTGCGCTGGCGCTCGGAGATATTCAACTGCATCATGACCTGTTTGTCCCCCACCTGTACCGGCACCTCCTCGGCGCCGCTCTCCACCAGACGCCGCAGGTCCGAGAAGGAGACCCGGTCCCCCTGGTTGAACAGATCGTAATCGGCCGGGTTCTTGAAGGTCAGCGGCAGGATGCCGAAGTTGACCAGGTTGGCCTTGTGGATGCGGGCAAAGCTCTTGGCCAGCTTGGCGCGTATCCCCAGGTAGCGCGGTGCAAGGGCGGCATGCTCCCGGGATGACCCCTGGCCGTAGTTCTCGCCCCCCACGACCACCCCGTTGCCGGCCGCCTTGGCCCGGGCCGGAAATTCCGGGTCAACCTGTTCGAAGACATGCTCGGCTATTGCCGGGATGTTGCTGCGTAGCGGCAACACCTTGTTGCCGGCCGGCATGATGTGGTCGGTACTGACATTATCCTCCAATTTAATGACCACCTCTGCCTGCAACGTATCCGGCAGCGCCTCGAATTCCGGGAACGGCACGATGTTGGGGCCGGTCTTGATCTCGACGGAGGCGGTCTCCTCAAGGGGAAAGATGATGCCGGAATCGTCCAGCAGATATGTGGAGGGGTTCTGCACCGCCGGATAGGCCTTGATGGTCCCCAGCTTGCGCGGATCGGTGATCACGCCGTAAATGCCGGCGGCAGCGGCGGTCTCTGGGGAGCAGAGATAGACCTTGTCCCCCTTCGTGCCGCTCCTGCCCGGGAAGTTACGGGGGAAGGTGCGCAGTGAAACCTGGTCGGTGCCCGGTGCCTGCCCCATGCCGATGCAGCCCAGACAGCCGGACTGGTGAATGCTTGCCCCGGCCATCAGCAACGTCACCACCCCGCCCTGGTCGGCCACGTTTTCCAAAACCTGGCGACTGCCCGGGTTGATGTGGAACGACACCTGAGGCGCAATCCGCTGTCCTTCCAGGATGCGGCAGACGGTCATCAGGTCGCGGAACGAGGAGTTGACCGAACTCCCCACCAGCACTTGGTCGACCTTGACTCCCTCCACCTCCCGTACCGTCACGACGTTGTCCGGCGAGGACGGGCAGGCGATCAGCGGTTCCAGCGCCGACAGGTCGATCTCGTCGTACTCGTCGTAGGTCGCTCCCTCGTCTGCGGCCAGGGGTTGCCAGCAATCGCCCCTCCCCTGGGAGACCAGAAACTCCCGCGTCCGCTCGTCCGAGGGGAAGATCGAGGAGGTGGCGCCCAGTTCAGCCCCCATGTTGCCGATGGTGGCGCGGTCGGTGGCCGAAAGCGTGGCCACGCCCGGACCATAGTATTCGATGACCTTGCCCACCCCGCCCTTGACCGTGTGGCGGCGCAACATCTCCAGGATGACATCCTTGCCCGAAACCCAGTCGGGCAGGCGCCCCACCAGCTTGACCCCCATCACTTTGGGACAGGGGAGGTAAAAGGGGTGGCCGGCCATGGCCAGGGCCACATCCAGGCCGCCGGCCCCGATGGCCAGCACCGATATGCCGGCAGCCGTGGGGGAGTGGGAATCGGCCCCCAGGAGCGTGATGCCCGGCACGCCGAAGCGCTCCAGATGCACCTGATGGGAAACACCGTTGCCCGGCTTGGACAAGTGCACGCCGTACTTCATGGCGGCGCTGGTCAGAAAGGCGTGGTCGTCGGCGTTTTTATAATCGGTTTGCAGCAGGTTGTGATCGATATACTGGGCCGCCAGCCCGACCTTGACCCGAGGCAGCCCCATGGCGATGAACTCCAGCATGGCCATGGTGCCGGTGGCATCCTGCAACAGCGTGTGGTCGATACGGATGGCAATCTCCCGGCCGGGGACCAGTTCCCCCTCCACCAGATGATGTTCGAGTATTTTGGTTGCAAGGTTCTGTGCCATTGTCATCATCCCCTTCCTTGGTAATCCATACTGTAATTAGTATATCAAATAACTCCATATTCTTAGCGGGCTATTGAAAAAATCAGGTTGTTCAAAAATAGTCAGATCGTCGCACCCGCAGAATGCCCTGAGGAGGCGTAGCAGCGCTACGTCGCACGAAAGGGTGTTCGAGGACGGCGGCGAGATGGCTGTTTTTCAACAACCTCTCAGGCGTGAATCGCCTCCTTGTGCACATCCAGAGCCGCCTCCCGCACCGCTTCGGGCAGGGTCGGGTGGGCATGGCAGATCAGGGCGATATCACGGGCCGTGCCGCCGAAACTCATGATGGCGACCGCCTCGGCAATCAGGTCCGAGGCCCGCGGTCCGACGATGTGCACCCCCAGAACCCGGTCCGTATCCTGATGGGCCAGGATCTTGACGAACCCTTCCGTTTCATCCATGCAGCGCGCCCGGCCAAGGGCGGCAAAGTTGAAGCGGCCGCTCCGATAGGGGATGCCGGCCTCCTTGAGTTGTTCCTCGGTCTGCCCCACGCAGGAGCCTTCCGGCCAGGTATAGACCACGCCAGGAATATATTCGTACTCCACCACCGCGACCTTGCCCGCCATGCGTTCCACGCAGGCCACCCCCTCTTCCGAGGCCTTGTGGGCCAGCATCGGGCCGGGGACCAGGTCCCCTATGGCGTAGATGCCCGGTACGGAGGTCTGGTAATCCGCATCCACCGCCACCCTCCCCTTCTCGTCCAGCCGTACCCCGACCTCTTCCAGATTGAGCCCGGCCGTCAGGGGGCGGCGGCCAACGGCCACCAGCAGGCGGTCGCAATCGATTTCCTCGCTGCCGGTACCGGCGTTGTACTGGACAATGGCCTTGCTGCCGATGCGGCGCACCCCGGTGATGCGCGTCCCCAACTTGAATTGGATGCCCTGTTTGCGCAGGGAGCGGAAGAGGGTATCTCCCGCCTGGCGGTCCATGACCGGCACGATCTGGGGCATCATCTCTATCACTGTTACCTGGGCTCCCAGGCGGCGCCAGACCGACCCGAGCTCCAGACCGATGAAGCTGCCCCCGGCAACCACCAGGTGTTGAGGAAGCTCGTCGAAGCAGAGCGCCTCGCGGGCGCTGACCACCACCTGCCCGTCAAAGGGGATGCCGGGGAGCGTGGCTGCCTCGCTGCCGGTCGCCAGCAGTACCCGCTGGGCCTGGAGCTTCACGCTCGTTGCGGCGTCCGGCAGCAGGCTCTGCTGACCGGCGGGCGTTGTTGCCTCCGCGAGCGCCACTTCGACCTCCTGATGACCAAGGGCGTTGCGCCCCACAAGCCTTCCTGCGCCGCGAACCCACTCGATCTCGTTCTTCTTGAAGAGGTAGGCGATACCGTCGGTGTTCTTTTTGACCACGTCGTCCTTACGGCGCATCATGGCTTCCAGGTTGAGTTGGGGCGGGGCGATGTCGATGCCGTGCACAGGAAAGCGATCCCGCGCCACGGCAAAAAATTCGCTGGAATCCAGCAGAGCCTTGCTGGGGATGCACCCCTCATTCAGACAGACGCCACCCAGGGCATCGCGCTTTTCAACAACGGCGACCTTCATCCCCAGTTGCGTGGCACGGATGGCGGCAACATAGCCGCCCGGTCCGGCGCCGATGACGATAAGATCGAATATGTGATCGGACATGACTGAATCCTCCGTGTGGAATTTAGCAGACTGTTGAAAGACCCAGGTTGTTCAAAAATAGTCAGATCGTCGCACCCGCAGAAGGCCCCGCGGAGGCGTAGCAGCGCTACGCCGCACAAAAGGGCTTTCGAGGACGGCGGCGAGATGGCTGTTTTTCAACAACCTCCTAAGGCGTCCCCTACCCTTCCAGCAACAACTCCTCTGGGTCCTCGATATACTCCTTGACGCTTTTCAGGAACCCGACCGCCTCGCGACCGTCGATGATACGATGATCGTAGGAGAGTGCAAGAAACATCATGGGGCGAATGACGATCTGGCCGTCCCGCACCACCGGGCGCTCCTGAATGGCGTGCATGCCGAGAACGCCGCTCTGAGGCGGATTGAGTATGGGGGTGGAGAGCATGGAGCCGTACACGCCGCCGTTGGAGATGGTAAAGGTGCCCCCCTCCAGGTCGGAGATGGCCAGGCGATTCGTCTTGATCTTCTCGCTGAAACCGTTGATGGCCTGCTCCACCTCATGGAAATGGAGACGCTCGGCGTTGCGCAGGATCGGGACCACCAGCCCTTTCTCACCGCCCACGGCGATGCCGATGTCGTAGTAATGGTGGTACACGATGTCGTCGCCGTCGATGCTGGCATTCACGGACGGGAATTCCCGCAGCGCCTCGACGCAGGCCTTGACGAAAAACGGCATGAAGCCGAGCTTGACGCCGTGGCGTTTTTGGAAGTGGTCCCGGTATTTGTCACGCAACGCCATGATGTGGCTCAGGTCGGCCTCATTAAAGGTGGTGAGCATGGCGGTTTCCCGTCGCACCGCCACGAGGCGTTCGGCGATGCGCTTGCGGATGGGGGACATGGCCCGGCGTTCTTCCCTCTCGGCCGCGTAAAGGGGGGCCTCCTCCGAGTGGACCCTGCCGCTGGCTCCACTCGGTGCTGCGCCCGGCGCAGGCGGGGCAGAAGCGACAGCCATGCCTTGGGGGGGGGCAGGAACAGCGGGAACATCCGGGGAGGGAATTGGTGCGGCCACGCCCTGTTGAGATTTTTCCGCGATGCCGCTGAACAGGTCGTCCAGGGTGATGCGTCCCCCCTTGCCGGTCCCCACGACCGAGGCGGGATCAATCCCCTGTTCGCGCATTTCCCGGCGGGCGGCCGGCGACGACGGCGTAGCGGCGGGGTCAGCCGCCAGCGGCTGCACCGGGGCTGCCGGTGTTGGTGCCGCCACTGTCGCAGACGGCACAGCGGCAACGGCGACCGCAGCCTGTTGCTCGTCGATGGAGCCGATGACCGTGCCGACCGGTATGGTCGTACCCTCGGCCACTGTGATGGAGAGCACACCGGCCGCGTCGGCGTTGATGTCCAGCGTGATCTTGTCGGTTTCGATCTCGCACAGCGCTTCGTCCCTCTTCACGCTCTCGCCGCTCTTCTTGAACCACTTGGCCAGCAACGCTTCCCGGACCGATTCGCCTACCTCGGGCACCCGTATTTCCATGAGCAAAACTCCTTAGAAAAGGTTCCATCACCGTTTCATGAGAACGGACGGTGTTTTATTTTAGCGCATTTTTTCCGATACGCCAGCAAAAACAAAGGGCGGCCCTGCTGCGGTCGCCCCTCTGAAATCAGTTATCACCAAAAAACATTTGCCACAGAGCACAATAGACACGGAGGTAACAAAATCTAAAAAGTGCATCATCAGGGAGCTACGTGATGATTCTCCGTCCCGGCGAAGGTCCCGGGTGAAAAACTCCGTGATTTTTTCTGTGGCTTCGGGGCTCTGTGGCCCAACTGCCGTTTTTCATGGTTGTGTGTTTGAGACTATCTGCATTCCAGACCGGTCTTGAGGCTTACCAGGTTGTTCCTCATCAGCGCGAGAAAGGTCACGCCATGTTCGAAATCGCTTTTACTGATATTGTGGGCACCGTGCAGCAATAGGACCGAGGCGCCGCTCTCCTTGGCGATCATCTCGGACACGCGCGGCGAGAGCAATTCCTCGCTGAAGACGTACTTCAGCCCTGTGACCCTGACCTGTTTGACCAGCGCCATCAGCTTGGCCGGGGTCGGCTCGGCATCGGCGTTGACGGCGGACGCGGATTCGTACTGGAGGCCGTAACGGTTGGCGAGATAGCCAAAGGCATAGTGGCCGCCATGGAGAAAGGACTTCTTACCACAGGAGGACAACCCGGCCTTGTATTCGGCATCGAGCTTTTTCAGTTCCCCCCGGTAGGTATCGGCATTGGCCCGGTAATACTCCCTGTTGGCCGGATCTTTTGCCTCCAGGCCGGCTGCGATGTTGGCCACCATGATCTGGGCGTTGCCGAAGTCGAGCCAGATATGGGGGTCCATGCCGCCACCATGATGGTGGTCCCCTTCGTGGCCGTGCTCCTCCTTCTCCTCTTCAACGCCGGCCTTCTGGAACGTAACCCCCGCACTGGAATCCAGCAGGGTAATGGTGCCGGTATTGAGCCCTTTGACGAAGCTCACCGCCCACGGTTCCATGTACGAGTTGGTGAAGATGAACAGATCCGCCTTTGCCGTGCGCAGCGCATCTTCGGGCTTCGGCTCGAAGCTGTGGGCTTCCACGCCGGGCGGCAGGAGCAGTCTGACGTCGACCTTGTCCCCCCCGATGGCCCGGACAAAATCGTAGAGGGGGAACAGGGTGGTCACGACCACGAGTTTTTTGGGGCCGGCGGCGGGCGGCGGGGTAGTTTGCTTCTGACAGGCACCGGTAAACAGCAGGCACGTCAGCAGTGAAGCTGCGATGAGTATGTGTTTCATGTCGATCTCCTCGGGACAAACCAGGTATGTACATCGGTGGAGCAAGCCGAACAGGGAGATATAAATAGAAATTATTTTCACTTACTTGTCAAGCAGAGTCTTGACCGTGAAAATAAAAGGAGCCGGTTGGGGGCTGCTAACGGGATGTTTGAGATAGAAAATAAAAAACGGTTCGAGGCAAAAAAGTGCCGGGCATTCAGTTGCGAATGACCGGCACTCTCATCGGCATACTCCATGGCTTTCACAGGGAAAGCCGATACCGGTTATCACTATTTCTTGAGAAACTCCCTGCCAAAGGGCGACATCTGGCGCAGGTGGGCGATGATGGGCGGCAGTTCGCGGATGACAGTGTCGATCTCCCCGGCAGTGGTGTAGCGGGAGAGGGAAAAGCGGATCGAACCGTGGGCACAGGTAAAGGGTACGCCCATGGCCCGCAGCACATGGGACGGCTCCAGGGAGCCGGAGGTGCAGGCGCTGCCGGACGAGGCGCAGATGCCCAGTTCGTTGAGCAAGAGCAGGATCGCCTCGCCCTCCACGAACTCGAACGCGATGTTCACGGTATTGGGCAGACGCTCGGCCGCCCCGCCGTTGATGCGGGCATGGGGGATACGGGCCATCAACTCGGTTTGCAGACGGTCACGCAGGGCCTTGACCTGGCTGTTCTCGATTGCCATGTTCTGCCCGGCAAGTTCGCAGGCCTTGCCCAGGGCGATGATGGCGGCGGCGTTCTCCGTGCCGGCGCGGCGGCTCTTTTCCTGGTGCCCCCCCACCATGAAGGGACGGAACGGGGTGCCGCGGCGCAGGTAGAGCACGCCGATCCCCTTGGGCGCATGCAGTTTGTGGCCGGAAAGGGACAGCAGGTCGATCTTTGAAGCCGCCAGGTTGATCGGAACCTTGCCCACGGCCTGGACGGCGTCCGTGTGGAACAATGCCCCCTTGGCCTTGACGATGGCGGCAGCCTCCTCGATGGGGAAGATCACGCCGGTCTCGTTGTTGGCGTACATCAGCGACACGATGGCGGTATCGGCGTCCACTGCGGCCTTCAACTCCGCCATGTCCAACTGCCCCTCGCTGTCCACGCCGATCTCGGTCACCCGATACCCCTTCTGGGTCAGGTTGCGGCACTGGGTCAGCACGGCCGGATGCTCCACACGGGAGGTGATGACGTGACGTTTTTCCGGGAAGACTTCCAGGGCTGAACGGATGGCGGCGTTATCGCTCTCGGTACCGCAGGCCGTGAAGATGATCTCGTCCGGTGAGGCCCCCAGGAGGGCTGCCACACGCTTGCGGGCCTCGTCCACCTTCTGCTGCACCTGGCCGCCGAAGAAATGCATGGAACTGGGGTTGCCGTACAGTTCGCAAAAATAGGGGCGCATCTCCTCAAAGACCGCTTCGTCCACCTTGGTGGTGGCGTTGTTGTCCAGGTAGATCTCCTTCATGCCGCGACCTCCTCGACAACGATATCCTCCGCCACCAGGTCGCGCAGCTTCTGCTCGACTATGCGGGAGGTGAAACCGGAAGAAGAGCAGCCTGCGCACGCCTTACGGAAGGCCACCTGCACTTTGGGACCGTCGATGTCGATCAGTTCCAGGTCGCCGCCGTCGGCCCACAACAGCGGCCGGATATCCCGTTCCAACACTTCCTGAATCATCTGCATCTTCTTCATGTTGGAGAGTTTCTCCGGGCGTTTGCGCGGTTCTTCGGACTCCTGCTTGCCCATCACCTCGGCGATCAACTCCTTGATCCTGGGAATGCAGCCGCCGCAGCCGCCGCCGGCCTTGGTAAAGTGGGTCACCTGTTCGGCCGTGGTGAGCTTGTTGGTCTCGATCACCTTTTTCAGGAACACGTCGGTGATGCCGAAGCATTTGCAGACAATGGTCCCCTCCTGGTCCGGGTAGGCTGGGCCGTGATCATGGTCATGGTCGTGGGGTTTGACTTCATGGCCGCGATATTTGGCAATGGCTACCTCCAGCGCTTCCTGCCCCATCACCGAGCAGTGCATCTTCTCCTCCGGCAGTCCGCCCAGAAATTCGGCGATGTCCTGGTTGCTGATGGCCAGGGCCTCGTCCAGGGTCTTGCCCTTGACCATCTCGGTCAGGGCCGATGATGAGGCGATAGCGCTGGCGCAGCCAAAGGTCTGGAACTTGGCGTCAACGATCTTATCCTTGTCGTCGTCCAGCTTGAGATACAGTTTCAGGGCGTCGCCGCAGGCCAGGCTGCCCACTTCGCCGACGGCGTCCGCATCGGGTATATCCCCCACGTTACGGGGATTCAGAAAATGTTCTTTCACGGTTGGTGTATAGTCCCACATGGTGATGATCTCCTCGCCTTTTTAGGTAAATTTGCTTTACAACCTTAAAAACATATAAACAGGGGTGGGCAGAATGACACGGCATCTTCTCATCAAGGCCGATCCCGTTACCCCCTGTCAATTTTCGTCCTGATCTGTTTAGCCCATAATAAATTTCCGTCCTGCGGCCATGACCTCAGCCAACCTTGCCTCAGTAGCCGCCTCGCCGTAGAGGCGCACCACCGGCTCGGTGCCCGACTTGCGGAACAGCACCCAGCTGCCATCCTCCAGCAACAGCTTGGTCCCGTCGATCCTGATCACCTCCTTGACCTTAACCCCGGCGACTTCGGCGGGAAGATTCGTTATCTTGTCTGCATACTCCGTTTCAAGTTGCGGCGAAAGCTTGAGGTTGTCACGGCGGGTTATGAAACGCCCCACCTCTGCATACAGCCGTTCCAACAGTTCCCGGATGCTCTTTCCCTCACGGGCGACCATCTCGGCCACCAGGAAGCACGCCAGGATACCGTCTTTTTCTGGCACATGCCCCTTGATGGTGAGCCCGGCGCTTTCTTCGCCGCCGATAATGATCTTGTCCTGGCTGATCAGTTCGCCGATATACTTGAAGCCGACCGGCGTTTCAAAGACCGGGATACCGTGTTTGCGGGCAACAGCATCGACCAGATGGGAGGTGGCGACACTGCGGGCCACTCCTCCTTCCAGTTTGCGCACTCGGATCAGATAATTCAAGAGCAGAGCAATAATATAATTGGGCTCGATGAAAGAACCATCGCTATCAAGAATACCGAAACGGTCGGCGTCGCCATCGGTCGCCAACCCCAGGCGAATAGCCGGATCGTTTTTGACCAGGGCGATAAAATCGGGGATATGGCTTTCGGACGGTTCGGGCGGCTGACCGCCGAAGTAGGGATCGAGACGGTCGTTAATCATGATATAGGGAATGCCGCGCTGTTTCAGCGGTTCGTCCAGATATCCCCGGCCGGTGCCGTACAGGGGATTGAGCGCCACCTTCCCGAGGTGGGCAATGGCGTCGAAATCCACCTTTTCTTCCAGGGCCTTCAGGTACGCCTGCCGCGGGTCGATGCGCTCCAGGAGCCCCCGGCTCGAGGCTTCCTCCAGGGAGAGCGTCGCACAGCTGGGCGCGCCCAGCATCCGGTTTGCCCGCTGTTCGATATCCTTTGTGGTTTCGGGGAGGGCCGGCCCGCCCCATGACGGCGAGAACTTGACACCGTTATATTCAGGGGGGTTGTGGCTGGCCGTGAAGTTGACGGCGCCGGCGGCATGGCGTCGCAGTATCTCGAACGATATGACCGGCGTGGGGGTGTCCCGTTCGCACAGGTAGACTTTGACGCCCGCGCCCGCCAGCACCCGGGCGGCCTCACAGGCGAAGCGCTGCCCCATAAAGCGGGTATCGCAGCCGACGATCACGCCCTTGTGCTGTTCCCCGGAAGCGATCAGATGGTCGGCAATGGCCCGGATAACCACCCTGACATTGTCCATAATGAAGTCTTCACAGAGGATGCCGCGCCACCCGGACGTTCCGAAAACGATTCCCATGATGTGATTCCCTCCAATAACAAGACATCTTTTGTCGTTTTAAAGGTAATACACCGGAGCCCGTCCGTCAAGTCAAAGAGGGCATAATTTCAAGGATTTTTCCTGTTGACTTTTTTCAGCCATACTTGCTACAGTTGTATTTCAATTTAGAACATTTAGGAGGAAGAAGCATGCAGTGTCAGACTGTACTTCCCGGTACCGAGTGTACCTTTTGGGGCAAACAGGGTTGCATTTTCCCGGATGGCTCCTGCCAGGTTATCGTTGAAAATTGCGAAGGATGCGAGCGCATCGTGACCGGCTCCATCGGTCAGGTTTGCAGCGCCTATCCGGCTCCGGCCAAAAAATGGGCCAATGGCCTCTGCAACTTTGCCAGCCATGTCAAGGTGGACATCAAGGTTGAAGAGACCAGGGTCAACCCGCTCAAGGCTTCCAAAAAGGCAGCCGGCAGCAAGAAAAAGTAAGCGCCGTATCTTTTCGCACCAGTATGGTAAGGGGGGAACCAAGTTCCCCCTTTTTTTGTGTGCCGAGGTGCATCCTCGGCTCTTGGGAGGTTTACCATGCCCTTCGATACCCTTACCTGCCCGTCATGCGGTTCCCCGGTCAAGCAGTACCGCAACCCCTTCCCCACAGTGGATATCATCATTGAGATCGATAACCGCATCGTACTGATCGAACGCAAAAACCCGCCCCATGGCTGGGCGTTGCCGGGGGGATTCGTGGATTACGGGGAATCGCTCGAAGATGCGGCCCGAAGAGAGGCGCGGGAGGAAACGACAGTGGAGATCGGAAACCTGCGGTTACTGGGATGCTATTCGGACCCGGCGCGGGATACCCGCATGCACACCATTTCAACGGTTTTCATGGCACAGGGGAGCGGGATTCCCCACGCTGCCGACGATGCGGCCAACCTGGCGCTGTTCGCCCTTGAAGAGTTGCCGGCCCGGCTCTGTTTCGACCATGCAAAAATTCTGGCCGACTATGCCGCCGTCGTTCGCGCCGGGCGTTGAGCGGCAACCGGACGTATCCCGTAACCCGCCGCAACGAGAGGGTTGGTTAGTGGAAAAAGTGCAGTTCAGGGGCCGCGGGGATCAAGCCCAGCTCCGCTGCATACCGGTAGAACAGCCGTAACCCCTCCTTTTGGGCCTCCCCCATCTCATAGGAAATATTCTCCCGCCAGTAGGTTATGAGCCCTTCACGCCCCATCCAGGCGGCTTCAGGCGATACCTCGGCAATATGCTCCCGTTCCCGATCGGCATAGGCCTTGGCCTGAACGAGCCGTTCAGCCAGCAGGCGCACCTCTTGATAGTGCGTCTTTGCCGCGGAGCGGGTGCAGAACCACAGGGCAAAGACGAACGGCAGCCCGGTCCATTCATACCAGAGCAACCCCAAGTCATAGATACGCAGTCCGGTCCCGGCCATGGACGAACGCAAGGCGGCATCCCCGATCAGCAGCATGGCGGGCGCCGTGCGAAGCGCTTCGTCCAGCGGGCTGGAGGATACGGTGTACCGGCAGGAGTGGCCAAAACGTTTGCCCATGAGGATCCTGAGCAGGTTGACCGATGTGGCCGACTCCGCACTCAGCAGGATATCCTGCCCGTCCAACTCTTCGATGGGAACGCGGGAGAAGAGCAGTACGCTGGCAACCGGGCCGGCACTGCTGATGGACAGTTCGGGGAGGATGAGGTAGCGTTCGGGGTGCACAGCGTACTCTATGGAGGACGACGGGCAGACGTCGATTTTTTCCGCGGCAAGCTGGGCATTCAGATTGGCCGGGACGCCGCCGATGAACCGGTAGTCGGCGCTCGGGAAATGCTCTTGCAGGGAATGGAAGAGGGGGGTGACGTTTGCGTAGTCGATACGGCCGATAGTAAGCATTAGCGAGTACCTCTGTAGAGTTTGTCCGCGTCGTCCTCCACAACGCGGATGCCTTGCCGCTCAAGCAGTTCCCCGGTCACCTGCCACAGATGGGTAATGGCGTTGTCGTAGGTCACCACCGCCGTGATCTGGTTGTTCTTCGCCGCCACGAGGTCGTTTTCCACATCCAGCACGTCCTTGTTGGTGGCCAGGCCGACCTCTTTCTTGCGCAGGTAGGCCCGCAGACGCTCTTCGGCGTAAGCCCTGCCCCGCTCGGCCACGGCGATCTGCTTGTAGCTGCTGTTGATGCCGCGGATGGCGCTCTTGACATCGTTGGCGGCGTTTTCCTCAAGGCTGCGGATCTGCACCGCGGTCTGTTCGGTCTTGAGGCGGCTCTTGCGATAATCGTTTTCGGCGGCGTTGTTGCCCAAGGGATAGGTAAAGATCAGGCCGAGGCTCCAGGCCGGGTTGTCGGCGGCGGTGAGCGTTTCCAGATTGCGGGGATAGGTGTGGTTGAGGCCGACAAGGGAACCGGAGGCGGAAAGGGAGAGATCGGGCTTAACCTTGTTGTTGTAGACGCGGGTCTGGAGTTCGGCAATCTCCAGGTTGCGCCGCTGTTCCTTGATGTCGGGACGGCTCAGGGCCAGCTTGAGCGCCGCATCTTCGTTCACCTCATAGAGGTCATGCCGGGGGAGGTCCACTGTGAGAATATCCCGGGCATCCTTTATCTGCAGCAGCAGCCTCAGGACGTCTACCTCATCGCTGACCGATTTTTCAACATCGATCAACTCCTTTTCCCGCGAGTAGACGCCGAATTCGGCGTTGGTGATCTCCATGGCGGGGAGGACGCCGGCCGTGACCTGGGCCTTGGTGTCGCTCAGGATCTTGCGTGCCAGTTCGAGCGAGGTCTTGGCGACCTGCAACTGCTCCCGCAGGCTGTAGAGCTTGAAATACTCGTTCCGGACCTGGGTGACGGTGGTCAACAGGCGTGTGTTGAAGTGTTCGATCGAGGCGAACTTGGAAAGCCGCGAGACATTGATGGCCACATCCGTAGTCTCCCGCCCGAAATTTTTCAACAGCGGCTGGGTGATGGTAACCCCTAGGGTCGATTCCCAATAGTTGCTCAGTGAACGGCTGGCGTTGGTACTGTTGAAGGCGTTATTGAAGCCGGCCGTAGCGGTCGCGCCGGTCCAGAAGAGCTGGCTCAGGGAGGCGTCGGCCTGGAACGTGCGGCCATAACTGGACCCGGAGCCGTCGACCGTGGTCGAGGGCACGGTCGAATCGCTGTAGTTCGTCTGAAGGGTCAAAAGCGGGTCATAGATCGCCCGGTTACGGTTGATATCCGCCTCGTACTGGGCGGGATTGTACAGTTCGGCCCGCACATCCAGGTTCTTCTCCACCGCCATACGGATCGCCTCGCTGAGAGTAAGCGAGACCGTGGTGTCGGCGGCCACGGCAAGAGACGGCAGACAGATCAGCGCACATGCCAGCAAATAGGATAAACGCACAGTCCGGTTCCTTTCAAAAAACAAGAGGGCGAGATAGCCATCTATCCCGCCCTTTGTAGCACATATTCGCCGAAAAATTAATCCTTGTTTTCCGCGTAATCGGCGTAATCGTCGGCTGACATGAACCCCTTCAACTCGTCGTGGTCGTTGATCGTGACCTCCAACAACCAGCCGCCGTCATAGGGGTCGTCGTTCAACAGGGCCGGGTTATCGATGACCTCGTGATTGACGTTGCGCACCGTTCCGCTGAAGGGGGCATAAATATCGGCAACGGTCTTGCGCGCCTCGACGGACCCGATGGAATCGTCCTGTTCCAGTTCATCGCCCTCTTCCGGCAGCTCGACGCCCGAGATCGGCCCCAACTCTTCCTGGGCGAAATCGGTTATGCCGATTACGGCCGAATTGCCCTCGACCCTGACCCAGATATGTTCCTTTGAATATTTCAGTTCCTCAGGGCAGTCCATAGCGTCACTCCAAGACAATCCTTTCAAGGAAGGAGGTATCGATGTCTCCCTCGATGAAATCCTTGTTCGCCATAATCCGTTTGTGGAAGGATACGGTGGTCTTGATCCCTTCGATGATGTATTCGTCGAGAGCCCTCGACATGCGCCGGATGGCGTCTTCGCGCGTTTCGGCGTGGACGATCAGTTTGGCGATCATGGAGTCGTAGTAGGGCACAACGGTGTATTGGTCATAGACGAAGGAATCCACCCGCACCCCCAAACCTCCCGGCGGATGGTAGGCGGTGATCTTTCCGGGACAGGGGGTGAATTTGATCGGGTCTTCGGCGTTGATGCGGCACTCGATGGCGTGGCCGTTAATCTTGATATCCTCCTGCTTATACCGAAGGGGCACGCCTGCGGCGGAGAGGATCTGCTCCCGGACGATATCGACGCCGGTCACCATCTCGGTCACCGGGTGCTCGACCTGCACACGGGTGTTCATCTCCATGAAATAGAAATTGTTTTGCTTATCGACCAGGAACTCCACCGTCCCGACGCTGTTATACCCGACGGCAGCGGCGGCCTTGACCGCGGCGTTCCCCATGATCTCGCGCAGTTCGGGGGTAATTACCGTTGAAGGCGCTTCCTCGATCAGTTTTTGATGACGACGCTGAATGGAGCAATCACGTTCTCCCAAGTGAATGACGTGGCCGTGTTTGTCGGCCAGTATCTGAATCTCCACGTGGCGGGGCCGCTCACAGTACTTCTCAATGTACACCTCGGGGTTGCCGAAACCGGCCTGGGCCTCGGCGCGCGCCGTGGCAAAGGCATTGGGCAGGGCTGCCTGGGAATGGACGATCTTCATCCCCCTCCCCCCGCCGCCGGCAGTTGCCTTGATGATCACCGGAAAACCGATCTTTTTGGCGGTCTTGATTGCGTCATCGACCGTTTTAACCCCTTCCTTGGTACCGGGCAGGATCGGCACGCCATGCTTGATAACCGCCTGGCGGGCACTGATCTTATCACCCATGATACGCATGCTTTCGGGGCTGGGGCCGATGAACGTGATGCCGCACTTTTCGCATACCTCGGCAAAATTGGCGTTCTCGGAGAGAAATCCGTAACCGGGATGGATCGCTTCAGCATCGGTCAGCTCTGCGGCGCTGATGATGGCGTTGATATTGAGGTAACTCTGCGCGCTGGACGCCGGGCCGATACAGACGCTTTCGTCGGCCAGCTTCACGTGGAGCGAGTTGCTGTCGGCCTGGGAATAGACCGCAACGGTCTTGATACCCAACTCTTTGCAGGCTCGAATCACGCGGATGGCGATCTCGCCACGATTGGCGATGAGAACTTTATGGAACATGGAGGTTAACCCCTTGGACTGAAGTAAGATTTAGAGCTTTTCAACAATAAACAGCGCATCGCCGAACTCTACCGGCTGGGCGTTCTCTTTACAGATCTTGACGATCTTGCAGCGATATTCGGCCTCAATCTCATTCATCAGCTTCATGGCTTCGACGATGCACAAGACCTGCCCCTTTTCAACGACCTGCCCGACCTCTGCGTAGGGAGCGGCATCCGGTGCAGGCGCCCGGTAGAAGGTTCCCACGATGGGTGAGTTGACGGTTTCGCCGGTTTCAGCGGGTGCCTCGGCGGCAGGGGCAGCGGCAGGAGCGGCAACGGCGGAGGGAGCCTGTTGCTGTGGGGCTGCATACGCCTGGGGAGCGGGAGCGGCGACGGCGACATATTCAGTCTTGGGACCGCGACGGATGACGACCTTTTCATCGGAGTTGTCCATTTCAAACTCGGTAATATCCGTCTCGGTAACCATCTTTATCAGTACTTTCAGGTCTTTAATGTCCATCACGTTTCTCCTTTGAATACAGTTTCATGGTGGCGGGAACGCTACGTCCCCGGTAAATGGTACTACGAAATAAACAGATCCTTGGGCACCCCGGTCAGCAGCCGGCAACCATCGGCGGTGACCGCAACCGTGTCCTCGATCCTGACGCCGCCGAAACCGGGGATATAGATGCCGGGTTCAATGGTGAAGACCATCCCCTCGGCTGCAACTGCGTCGCTGCGGGGGGAGAGCACCGGTTTTTCGTGAATTTCCAGGCCGACGCCATGCCCCAACCCATGACCGAAGTAGTCGCCGTAGCCGCATTCCCGTATGTACTCCCGGGCCACGGCATCCAATTCCTTGCAGGAGATTCCGGGTTTGACCGCGGCGATGGCCATGTCGTGGGCGGTTCTGACGATTTCGTGGATAGTCCGTTGTCGCTCGCCCGGGTCGCCTATCGCCACGGTGACCGTCTCGTCGGAGTAGTAGCCGTCCTTGACGGCACCGAAGTCGATCGTGACCAGTTCGCCAGCTTGGAGCGCCTTCTCGGAGGCGACACCATGGGGCATGGAGCCGCGCACGCCCGAGGCAACGATAAAATCGAACGCCCTGCCGTCCGCTCCGCGCCGGCGCATCTCCATTTCCAATTCCAGGGCAATCTCCACCTCTTTGACCCCCGCTTTCAGGAGAGGCCTGATCGCCAAAAGGGCAGCAGATGAGAGGGCTGCCACATCGGAAAGCCGTTGCAGTTCATCGGCATCCTTGCAGAAGCGAATATCATCAAGGTCAGCTCCGAGAGCCACCAGTTCATGGCCGTCCAGAGCGGCGGAAAGCGTTTTGAAGAACGCTACGCTGGTGTAGGACGCCTCGAAGCCTATTCGAGAAAGACCTTGGTCCTTCACCAGGGTGGCGAGGCTTCCCAGCCTGGAGGCAACTTCCAGGACCTCCGCCCCTCCGACCTCACCGGATGCCTGGGTAGTGTACCGCGAATCGCAGAGAAACCAGCCCGCATCCCGTGTCAGCAGCAAAGCACCTTCCGTCCCTGTGAAACCGCACAGATAGCGGATGTTGTGCAGATTTGTGAACAGAATGCAGTCCAGCGAATAATCTTCGAAGAACCGGGCCAGATGCGAGCGCCTGTTTTTTAGCATAAATGAAACCACCATCACAAACAGTTTTTGAATATCCGGCAACAGTTTTGTCGACAGGGGAACGATGCGAAGAGCCAAGCGGACTAGGATTTTTTACCATAACTAAACAGAGCGCGCAAGCCAAGCAGATAACTGTCGCGGCCAAAGCCGCAAATCTGGCCCACCGCCAGCGCGGCGGTCAGACTCCGCTGGCGGAACTCTTCACGGCGGTGGATGTTGGAAAGATGGACTTCGACAAAAGGAATTCCTACCGCTGCCAGCGCGTCGCGGATGGCAACGCTGGTGTGGGTATAGGCCGCCGGATTGATGACAATACCGTCATACCGTCCCGCGCAATCCTGAATGGCGTCGATCAGGGCACCCTCCGAGTTTGACTGCATAAAGGCCACGGAGCACCCCAGTTCGGCGGCCAGTTGTTCAAGGGAGGTGTTTATCTCGTCCAGGGTTACTGAACCATAGACCTCCGGTTCTCGACGGCCGAGCAGATTGAGGTTGGGACCATGCAGGACAAGGAATTTCATGACTAAGCCAGTTCCCGTGCCAGGTCGTAGCCCTTGAGACGCAGCAGGTAGCGTCCCTTGCCAAAATTGCCGTCCCTGGTCATGATCAGGACCGTAAAGAGGTCCTCGTTCAGGACACGAAGCGCTACCCGTGTCTGGTTGGTGGTTATGGAAACCTCTTCCATGGCGCCGGCCTTGACGAGTTCGGCAGCGCGTTTTATTTCCTTGAGAACCGTCGCATACTCCACCGACAGGGATTGAAGATCGAAGCCGGACTGGGGAACCGTAATCTCGTCAATGGGGATACCGTCATAGGCCATGATCATCGCAGCCAAAGCGCCTTCGACATTATCAACGATATCTTTCAGGGTATCCCTTATCGACATGCTTTGATCCTCCTGATATTTTCAAGCCACCCCTCAAGAGTTTCAAGGGCATTGTCAGCCTCTCCCCGTGGCTGAAGGCCCGTATCGGCAACCGCTGACGCCGCGGGAGGCGGTTCGAACCGCACCTCGCCGGAATCGCCGTATTCTGCCTGTTCGCCATCGTCAGGGACTGCCGGGGCGGCATCGTCCCATGGCTCGGTCTGACTCGCCCCGGCGGCCGAAAGTTCGGCAACGCGTGCCAGTGCGACACGATTCGCAGGGTCGTCGGCAAGGATAGTCTGATAGATGGCGAGCGCCTTGGATATAAATCCCTGCTGCACGTAAAGCTCGGCAAGGGTCGTCGTGGAAAGTGGATCGTGGTGGGCGGCCGCGGCCTGTTCCGACTCCTCTGCGCCGTCTGCGGGCATCTCTTCAACCAGGTCGCTTTCGTCCAACTCCAGGACTTCCAGATCCTCGATGATTTCCTCTTCATCGTCAAAGGAGGTGAATTCAGTATCCGGATATTCCGGTTGGGCAACCGGCGTCACAACGGCTGACGAAGATCCGCGGGCAGCGTGGCCGATGGCCTCCAGCTCGATACGGCATTCCTCATCGTCAGGATTCAGGTCCAGTACGGTATTCAGCACCCTGATGGCGGCGCGTTCGTTTCCCGATCCGGCGTAGAGCCGTCCCAACAGTTTCAAGGAATCCTTGTCTTCGGGCATCGCGGCAACAACCTGTTCCAACGCCGACCGGCACTCGTCCGTCAACCCCTTGGCATGGCAGGCCAAGGCCAGAGCCCGCTGGCCGGCTATATGCCCCGGATGTTGTGCCACCCCTTTTCGGGCGACATGGAGCGCATCGTCCGTCAAGCCGACCTTGAGATAGATCTCTGCCAGTCGGGCAAAGCAGAAAGAATCCGGGTTTGCCGCAAGACGTTCCTCGTATGCCTTGATCTCCGTCCAGAATGACCCGCTGCCCTGCTGCATGATCACACCCCCAGCCCGCTTAACGCAAGTAATTCTTCCGGTGAAAGTTGGGCAACGGTATAGTTGCCAATCCCCTGATTGCAGATAAAATTGATGGTCCCCGCCCGGCTTTTCTTATCCTTGAGCAGGGCATCCAGCAGCCGTGTGCGCTCGACCGCCGGCGGCGCAACGGATAGCCCGAGACCGCCGAGCAGCGCCGCTATCCTGGCCACGTCATCATCCCCGCATTCCCCCCGCCGGACGCATATACGCGCCGCCAGCACCATGCCGATCGCCACAGCTTCGCCATGTACCAGGCTACGGTAACCGGCCAGGGTCTCCAGAGCGTGCCCCAGCGTATGGCCATAATTGAGCGCTTCGCGCGGGCCGGCCTCTTTTTCATCCAGTTCAACCACCCGGGCCTTCAATTCGCAGCAGCGGCGGATAATCGTCATCAGACACTCGCGCTCCATTGCCTGCAGCGCATCCACGTTCTGCTCCAGATACTCGAAAAAGGGCCCGTCAATGGCGACACCATACTTGACAACCTCGGCAAGGCCGGCGCGATATTCCCGTTGCGGCAGCGTTGCCAGGGTGTCCACATCGATCAGCACCAGTCGCGGCTGGTAAAAGGCGCCGATCAGGTTCTTTCCCTGAGGGTGGTCGATGGCCGTTTTGCCTCCGACACTGCTGTCCACCTGGGCCAAGAGCGTTGTCGGCACCTGAACGAACGGTATGCCGCGCATGAACGTCGCCGCGGCAAAGCCGGCCAGATCGCCCACCACGCCGCCGCCAAGGGCGACTATGAACGATCTCCGGTCCATTCCGGCCGCTATCAGGGCATCATAGACACTGCCCAGCGTAGCCGCATTCTTGAACTCCTCGCCATCGGGCATTTCAATCAGCGTGACCGGATAACCGGCATCGGCCAATGAACGGCGGACCGTATCGCCATACAGGGCATTCACCGTTGGGTTGGTGACAACCGCCGCCCGGCCGGTCAGCCCCAGAGAGGCGCAACTCCTCCCGAGCGCCGGCAATGAACCGCTTCCGATCTGGATGTCGTAACTGCTTTCTCCCAGGTTGACGGTCACTACGCTCACGCTGCCAAGCCCCTTAAATACCCTAGAATCACTGCCGCCACATCTTCCACGGATTTCCCATCCGTGTCAATTCTAATATCGGCGTCGCTATAAAATTGTTCCCGCTGTTCCATGAGCAGCTTCACACGCTTTGCAGGGTCGTCGCCGGCATACAGAGGCCGGTCCCGGGCGCCGGAAAGGCGCTCCATGATCAGGTCAAATGGGGCAGTCAGGTTGACCACCACCCCGGATGCCCGCATCAGGGCACGGTTTGCCTCGGCAATGACCGCACCGCCGCCGGTTGCGATCACCGCTCCCCCCCGGTGCAGGGCATGCTCAAGGCACGTGCTCTCCAGGGCGCGGAAGGCCGCCTCCCCGTCTTTGGCAAAAATTTCGTTGATGGAGCGGCCCGCCATGGCGACGACCTCCGCATCCAGATCAATGAAGGGGCACGTCAGCCTGGCGGCCAGCAGGCGTCCGACACAGCTTTTGCCGGCCCCCATAAAGCCGGTGAGGATCAGCGGCCGGTCAAGCATTGCGTACCTGAGTCCGGTATCCCTCATAGTTGCGCCGAATCTCTGCGACCGAATCGCCGCCGAATTTTTCCAGGAAGGCATTGGCGATCTCTATGGCCACGACCGCCTCGGCCACCACCAGGGCCGCCGGCACCGCGCAGGTGTCGGAGCGTTCCACTGCCGCCTCATACGGCTCATGGGTCTGCATGTCAACGGAGCGGAGCGGTTTATAGAGGGTGGGAATCGGCTTCATGGCCGCCCTGAGCACGATGACCTCGCCGTTGGACATCCCCCCCTCGATGCCGCCGGCGCGGTTGGTCTGGCGATAATAGGCGGTTGCCGCCCCCTGCCCGAGACGCCCCTCATCCCGGAACAGTTCGTCATGCACGCGGGAGCCTGGGCGGCGGGCGGCATCGAAGCCGATGCCCACCTCCACCCCCTTGATGGCCTGGACACTCATCAAAGCCATCGCCAAACGGGCATCCAGCTTGCGATCCCACTGGACATGGCTGCCGAGTCCGGGGGGTACGCCAATGACCTGCACCTCCACAACCCCTCCCAGGGTATCGCCGTCGGCCTGGCTGAAATCGATCAGGCGCTTCATCTCCAATTCCGCCTCGCGGTCGCAACAGAAGAGCTCCGACTGCGCGGCGATGCTCCATAATTCCTCAAACGGCCGTTCGGGCTGGTGTGCCGCGATTCCCCCGACCTCGGTCACGAATCCGCCGACCGTAACGCCGAACTCGCGCAGCAGCGCCTTCGCCACGGCGCCCACGGCGACGCGCACGGCCGTTTCACGGGCGCTGGAGCGTTCCAGGATGTTGCGCACATCATCGTGCCCATACTTCAGCGCCCCGGTCAGGTCGGCATGTCCGGGCCGGGGGCGGGTCACCGCGCCACCTTCTTGGCGATGCGCCGCCAGCGGCGACATCTTCTCCTGCCAGTTTTCCCAGTCGCGGTTGCGTACCACCAGCGTCACCGGGGAGCCCAGGGTTTCGCCCCAGCGCACACCCGACAGAATAGCAACCGTATCCGTCTCGATCTTCATCCGGTCACCGCGGCCGTAGCCTTGCTGGCGCCGCGCCAAGTCCCGGTCGATGCCGTCGGCGGCAAGCCGGGTGCCGGCCGGAAGGCCTTCGATAATCGCCGTCAATTGCGGCCCATGGGATTCCCCCGCAGTCAGGTAGCGGAACACACTCACAAAAAGCCTCCCGTGAATCTCTCGAAATTGTTCCTAAATTAGCATTTAACCCCGGCAGACGGCAAGGCAAAACCGTTATCTTCCCCGGTAGTAGCGTTCGTATCTCTCAAGGGCTGAAAGAGAGCTTCCACAAAGATCCTGATTATTTTGAGGGATACCTGTGAATGTCAATTCCGCGATGCGGGACGTCTGGGGCACAAACGGAGGGTGTAGTGGTTGAGGATGGTTTCAAAAGCGTGGCGCGACTAAAGCACTGTAAAACGGTATATGACAGATATGGCAAGAGGGGACATTGGAAAAATGCGCGTCGATAATGTGGCGGATGAGAAATGAGCGCCAGAAAAGCTCCCCCATGATCCGAATGGCCAGAACGGCGCCACTCCCCTACCGCATCGCGCGCAGCAGCCACTATTCGCTTAACCCCACGTCCCCTTTTCGACTTCCATCAAAGAAATTATGCTTTTTCAACAAATCATACAGCGTCGGCCGGCTGATCTCCAATTCCTCGGCCGCTTTCATGATGTTCCCCTGTTGACGTTCAATCGCCGCCGAGATGACCTCCCGCTCGGCCTTGTCCCGGGCATCCCTGAGAGACATGACATCTCGTGGCTCTTCGGGCTGGACCGGCAAATGGCTGCTGCAACCGAGATCAGCCGGCTCGATGGATGTGAAATCGCTCATAATGACGGCCCGTTGGATACGGTTTCTCAGTTCACGCACATTTCCGGGCCATTCATAGCTCTTGAGAAAGTTTATGGCGGCCGCGCCAAAGCGGCGTACCCTTTTTTTGTGTTCGTCATTGAACAGTCTCAGATAATAATGGGCAAGCAGGAGGATGTCGTCCCCCCGTTCCCGAAGCGGAGGCAAGGCAATCGTGATGACACCTATCCGGTAGTACAGATCTTCCCTGAACTTGCCTTCGTTGATGGCTTTGGCGATATCCACATTGGTGGCACAAATCGTTCGAGTATCCACCCGGATATCCTCTCTGCCGCCAACCCGCTGAATGGTCCCTTCCTGAAGAAAGCGAAGCAGCTTAACCTGGAGGTTGACCGGAAGTTCACCAATTTCATCCAGAAATAACGTTCCTTTATGGGCATATTGGAGCTTCCCCTGGACCGTGGCATGGGCACCGGTGAACGCTCCTTTCTCATGCCCGAAGAACTCTGACTCCAGAAGGTTTTCCGGAATCGCCCCACAGTTGATTGGGATGAATGGGCCATTCTTGCGAAGACTCGCTTCCTGAATTGCGCGCGCAACCAACTCCTTTCCCGTACCGCTTCCCCCTGTTATCAAAACAGGCACATCGGACGACGCAACCTTTCTAATCGTAGCGTACACCATCTGCATCTCAGCGCATTGGCCGATTATTCCGCCGGCAACCGTCGTTTTTTGCTCAAGAGAACGCTGCAGGGCGCGATTCTGTTCTTCGATGTTGGACAGGTGAAGGGCGCGCCCGATAATTACTTTGAGTTCACTGAGGACCGGCGGTTTGGGGTAAAAATCATAGGCCCCCATCTGGATGGCTTGCAAAGCGTTTTCCCGTTCGCTATTGCCGGTAAGCATGATTATTTTGGCGTTCGGATTATGGTCGAGCATCTCGGCCAAACAGCGAAAACCTTCCACAGAGGAATCCTCGTGCGGGGGAAGTCCCAGGTCGAGGATCACGACATTCGGCTGGTGCTTTTTGAAGGCGGCAAGGCCTTGAGAAGCATCACCGGCCAACAGTATTTCGTACTCCTCACCTAATCCCCACTTAAGCTGCTGGCGGATATCCGGGTTATCATCGACGATCAGGATGTTTTCCATACGTTATTCCTCTTTACACGGAATCAACAAAAGTTCCCGGTCTTATTTCTGTACCAGCAGGAAACCACACCGTAAAAACCGAGCCGCTACCTTCCAGGCTGCTGACCTCGATCCTTCCACCGTGGTTCTCAACTATTTTGCGACATTGATACAGGCCAATGCCAAGCCCCTGCTTCTTGGTTGTCTTAAATGGCTTGAACAATTTTGTGCGCATATAATGATCCGACATCCCGCACCCCTGATCGGCAATCCGGATAAAGGCCGCTCCCCCATTATTGCCTATCTCGGCATGTATCGGCTGTTCCGGATCTGACGCTTCCACAGCGTTAATAAGCAGATTCATGACGACCTTCTGAACTTCTTCGCCATCTGCTGTAACCATTTCGGTGGTTCCCGACACCGTGATTTTTTCGCCCGCCACCATGTGAGCGGTCCTGTCAACCAACTCCATAAGATCGACAGTCTGCAGGTTCAACAGGCTTTTGTCTCCCAGGTTCTTCAACCTGCCGATCAAAATCCGCATTTTTTCTGCCGTATTGTTCAATGATGTCAGCATATCCTTCTGAAAATCAGGGTTTTGCATGTACTTGGTCGCATTGTCGACGATAAGCGAAAGGGTTGCCACAAGGTTTTTCAGATCATGCACAACGAATGTGGCAACATTGCCGATAGCCTCCATCTCGCGCGCCTGCGCGATCTCGTCAGAAAGTCGCTGATGCAGTATGGCTTGGGAAGCCTGACGGGCAATGGTTTTCATCAAATCGTAGTCTTCGTAAATATATTCTTCATTTTCTTTGATTACCCGGCCCAAGGTGATGAACCCAATGAGTCGCTCAACGTCGAAGAGCGGTATGATAAAGGAAATGCAATTTCGCTCTAAAAAAGGATATTTTCCACCGTCACCATCCAGATTGCCATCCTTCACATTGATAACCCAGCCACGATTTTTCATGAACCCAACAAGTGAACTATCCGGGCTGATAACTCCGGGAATAGGATCCATTTCATAATATGCCGTTGCGCAGTATCCTGACGGTTCTTCTTCGTAAAGAAACAGGGCGCCCCCCCCGATCCCGAAGATGTCGCAGTAGGCTGCAAGTATCCGCTGTAGGAGTTCTTCGCCCGACCTGGAGGTGGAAAGCTGTTCGGTAAAGCGGAGCCACTGGGTCCTGTAGTCATATTTGTTCTGGTAAAAATTTTTGTGCAGTACGACTTTGACCTCCCGCTTGACCCTCTCGGAGAGAAGCAGGATCAGGAGGGCTATCCCGGCCAGAAATGCGAGGGTGATGGACATCGTGCGAGGGAAAGTGCCCCCCAAATATTTCATCCCTTCACCCAAAATGCCGAGCGCGACCAGATAGACCCCCACGGCACACAGGACAACGGATTTGAAGGCGACCTGTCGGGAAACCTGGATGCGGACATTACCACGACGGCACACGAGCGAATAGGCCATCAGTGCCGCAGCAGCCAAATACATGAGGGAGCGTAGCGGCAGGTAATTCATATTCAGTGATCGGTAAAGCAAAGCCTGGCTGAAATAGAATATCTGCACAGCCAGTATGGTGCCAAGCCCAATGAGTTCAAACTTGACCCTCCAGAGGGCATTGGGAGAGGCATTGGTGAGTGTGGTTTCAAAATTGACAAGTGCAACCACCAAACAGGTCATCACGCCGATATAAAAGAAAAAACCGGCATTGCCAAGAAAGAGAAGTCGTTCGCCCGGGAAATCAGGGGCGTAAAAAAATGCATTCAGGGGGTACATTTGGAATAGTGCCGAGAACAGAAATGCAGCAGCGATGGCCACCTTGGCCATGAGGCCGGTCTTCCGGGGACCAGGCTGACGGGCAAACGTGAGACTGCATAGGATCCAGAATAGGGGCAGGAGGGATTCGGCCATCAATGCACACTTTTTCCAGAAAAAGGCATCTGCCGGTACGGCAAGTGACAGCATGTCGAACAGTTCCAGCAGGGCGGTGGCGGTCAGAGCGGCAAAGAGAAACAGGCCGGCGCGGGAGCGGTCACTATAAAGAGCATACCCTCCGCCGGCCAGCAATGTAATGATTGCTGCTATGGAAATGATTACATCACTCATATGAACCATGTCTGTCCCATATCAAGGTCACCGGGATCACAGGGAGGGGGCAGCAGCCGTGTGCCGCCCTCCCCCCAACAATCATTCTACAGTCTCCAGACTCTAATTCCTGCTGCCGTCATTGTCCGGTGATCATACATTCCCTTTACATCGATGAGCACCGGGTTCTCGCCCATGAGCCGGCACAAGTCCCCTGCCGACCATTGCCGGTACTGTTTGTGGGCCACTGCCGCCACAACTGCGACGGCCGGCTTGAGATCTTCCGGGGCTGTCAACTGGAGGGCGTACTCATGGGTCGCTTCACCGGCATCGGCAAGTGGATCGCAGACCTGGATGCTGACCCCGTAATCCTGTAGTTCTCTGATGATGTCGATCACCTTGGAGTTGCGCAGGTCCGGGCAATCCTCTTTGAATGTGAGCCCTAAAACAGTTACCACGCTCCCCAAAACACTGTGGCCGGCGTGGATAATCTCTTTCACCGCCCGTTGGGCGATGAATTTCCCCATGCCATCGTTGATCCTGCGTCCCGACAGGATTACCTGGGGAATATAACCGATCTTTTCCGCCATGTGGGTCAGGTAGTATGGATCGACGCCGATACAGTGCCCGCCAACCAGTCCCGGCCTGAACTTCAAAAAGTTCCATTTGGTTCCGGCCGCCTCCAGGACATCGCTGGTGTCTATCCCCATGCGGTCGAAGATGAGCGCCAGTTCGTTCATCAAAGCTATATTAAGATCGCGCTGGGTATTTTCGATGACCTTGGCCGCTTCCGCAACCTTGATGGAGGTGGCCCGGTGAACCCCCGCCGTCACAACCGATCCGTACACATTTGCGACAGTCTCAAGCGTATCGGCATCCTGCCCTGAGACGATCTTCTTTATCTTCGTGAACGTGTGTTCCTTGTCTCCCGGATTGATGCGCTCGGGGCTGTAGCCCACAGTGAAATCAACCCCGCAGCGAAGTCCCGAAGCCCGCTCCAGAACCGGCACGCACTCATCCTCGGTCACGCCGGGATACACCGTCGATTCATAAACAACGATGTCGCCGCGCTTCAGCGCCTTTCCAACCGTTTCCGAAGCCTTGTAAAGCAGCGTGATATCCGGCTGGTTGGCGTCATCCACCGGCGTTGGCACGGCAACAATATGAAAATCTGCCGTGGCGAGATCCCCAATGGCATCGGTAAAGAGAATATCTGCCGTCTGCAGATCGTCGCGCGGAATTTCGCCGGTCCGGTCATAGCCCTGCCGGAGCTCCCGAATGCGGACCGGATTGATGTCGAAACCAACAGTCTTCCGTACCTTGCCGAAGGCCACCGCCACCGGCAGTCCAACGTAACCGAGGCCCACAACGGAAATGATGCGATCGCGTGTCATTTTTTTCGACATCCTTTTCTGAAAAGTAGAATAGCTCTTTGGGTTAAACCATAACCAAAGCCTGCCACCGAAAAGGCATCGGCATATTTTCCCCAAACGTCGAGAAAGATTGCACTGTCGGTTGGCATGTTGAAATTCCCTGAAATAATAACAGGATGAGATATCATGTCAACAATCCGCTGCACCTGATCACGGGGCTGCCCTTTTACACGCTTGTAGGCTTTCCCCGGACCGAGACGGACGCCCATAAATGAACCAAATATAATGAAGGCTCCCATGGAAAGCGGAATCAGGGAACGACCGTGGCTATACGTAGCCAGCGGCAGTAGTACTACGAGAGGAATGACAGCAAGCCAGCGTGGACGGTATAATACAGAACTCTTCGTTAATTTCAACAGATAGGATTCACAGAACAGTTGCCAAACGATGGAAAAATGATACTATTGAAACATATTATCTTTAAATTCACTTAATTAAGCGCTTAATCAATCAACTCTTTCCCTTTTTAAGTTATGAAAGAAGGGGTGGAAACATAAAAAGGTTCCAACATGAACGGCAAGAACCTATAGTCCCCGAAATGTGATTTACATACTGATCTCCGAGACCATAAGCGAGGTCCCTCAATGATCTGGAAAGCAAATCAACGGCAGAAACCGGACAACAACATAATCAAGAATATTCCTTTCTTCTCAGGGCTTTCCACAGCAGAGATCAGCCTGATCGAAAGCCTTATTGTCAAGAAACACTATGCGAAAAACCAGATAGTGCTTCTTGAAGAAGACACAGCAAATTATATGTATTTTGTTTATTCCGGCAAGGTGCGGGTCGTCAAGATCAATGAAGAGGGCAAAGAGCAGATCATCAGCATCCACAAGAAGAACGACTTTTTCGGCGAAATGGCCCTACTCGACGGCAAGACATCTCCAGCCACCGTTATTGCCTACGAAGATGCGGACATCGGGCTTCTTTCCAAATCAGACTTTGAGCGTTTCGTTCTCAATAACGATGCAACCCGCCACAGGATAATAGGTCTGCTGTGCGACCGGCTCCGCGATTCCTGGGCGATGATCAAGATATTGAGTTTCGACAATGCCGAACACAGGGTGCTGGCGGTGCTTGAAAGATTGCAGGATTTGTACGGGGTTATGGACGACAGGGGGACCATCATCAATGCAAAACTGACGCACCAGCAGATTGCCAGTTATGCGTCAGTCGCACGGGAGACGGTAACGAGGATTTTGAATAAGTTGGAAAAAGATTCGATCATTCAAACTTTAGAGAACAAATCAATATTATTGACAAAAACCTTTCGCATTAAGACAATGGCAGCAAATTAATATCTAAATTAATTATAATAATATATTTATTGAGACATTTAGCTTTTTTGCGATCAAACATCCTATTACTGAACCGTTTCTGAAACGGTTGTTGCCCCAGTAATGGACAATGAGACGCCCGATCCGTTTTTTATCTCTGTAACAGTTGAAGTGATTTGGGTGGCGTCAAATCCTGGAACAGCTTGGAATTGCACACTCATAATATTACCATCACTTATAGCATTGGAACTGACAACACCTAATGTCAATTTTTTATTTACGCTGTCATAATGTGCGTCAGCGATACCTGAAGAAGTTAACGCAGTAATATAAGAAGAATTTACAGGACCACTTGAATCAATATATCCTGTAAAGTCGTAACCTGATGCTTTAGTAAAATCTAATACTACTTTAATAGAATAGGCATTTGCTGGAATTCCGCTGATACTTGTTGTTAAAGTTGACTGTTGAGTAATCGTGACTGAAGCAATCAGACTGTTTGATATATTACCCGATGCATCCTTTGCCCAGGCGTAGGCGGTCTTGCTGCCAGCGGCAGTGAAAGTGAACGAGGTCGGGGCGGTGCTGCTCCACCCGGAAGCGCTGGCAGCAGGTGGAGTTGCACTCTCGGTGATCGTGTACCCGGCTACTCCGACATTATCGGTTGCCGTAAAACTTAAAACCGATACTGTCAGAGAGGTAGCTGAAGAAGGCATCGAAAAACCGGTAACCGTGGGAGCTGTTGTATCGGTTGTCCCGCCGCTTCCCCCGCCACTCCCCCCACCGCCACACCCCGAAATAACCATTATCGGAATTGTCATCAAAACAGACATTATTTTAAATACCCGCATAACGAATCTCCCTCATTCCCATAAAATTGAAGGTGACTTAATTCAAAGTCACCTTCAAAGAGCTATTATAAAGTTTTACAAGAAACTTCAGTTTTTACAAGATGGTTTTTCCAACTATCTTTGACATGATGACGACTACGTCACCGGTGTCAATCTTGCCATCAGGAACTGACTGGCCGTTGATCACAGGAGCAACGTCCAGGCTCGATATTTGGGTAGAGGTCGGTGTGACATTTCCCACGGCTATTTTAAGTGCCAATAAAGCGTCACTGACGGTAAAGGTTTTTGTCGTGGTCGGCAGAGTGATCGTAACGCTGGCGCTCTTGGCGGCCGAGACGTTGCCCGCGGCGTCCTTGGCCCAGGCGTAGGCGGTTTTGCTGCCGGCGGCCGAGAAGGTGAACGAGGTCGGAGCCGTACTGCTCCACCCGCTGGCGCTGGCCGACGGCGCGGTCGAGCTTTCCGTTACCAGATAGCCGGTCACCGCTACGTTGTCGCTGGCCGTAAAGGAAGATATGGCGACCGCCAACGAAGTGGCTGTCGTGGGGATACTGAAGGCTGAAACGGTCGGGGCGGTCGTATCCGGCAGGGTGATGGTCACGCTGCCGTTCTTGGCTGCCGAGACGTTGCCCGCCGCGTCCTTGGCCCAGGCATAGGCGGTTTTGCTGCCGGCAGCCGAGAAGGTGAACGAGGTCGGAGCCGTACTGCTCCACCCGCTGGCGCTGGCCGACGGCGCGGTCGAGCTTTCCGTTACCAGATAGCCGGCCACGCCAACGTTGTCGCTGGCCGTGAAGGAGGAGATCGCTACCGTCAACGAGGTGGCCGTCGCAGGTATACTGAAGGATGAAACCGTCGGGGCGGTCGTATCGGCAACCACGTTATTGACCGTTACGGAAACGTTCGATGATTGTCCGATGTTGCCGCTGGCATCATAAGCCTTGGCGGAAAGGGTATAGCTGCCGTTGGCAATGGAGGTGGTATTCCAACTGTAGCTGTACGGGGCGGTATTGGCGGCATACAGCAGGGCACCATTCTCATAAAATTCAACCCTGCTCACTCCCACGTTATCACTGGCAGTGGCAGCGATGGTTACTGTCCCGCTCACCACGGCACCCGCGGCCGGTGACGTCACCGATACCGTCGGGGCCGTCGTGTCGCTGCCCGCAACCGTTACCGAGACAACACCGGATTGCCCCACGTTGCCGGCGGCATCATAGGCCTTGGCCTGTAGCGTGTAGCTGCCGGGGGCAAGCCCCGCAGTATTCCAGGAATACACGTAGGGGGTCGCGGTGTCCGTGGCCTTAAGAACACCGTTCACGTAGAACTCCACCTTCGTTACCCCAACGTTATCGCTGGCGCTGGCATTGACCGAAACCGTGCCGCTTACCGTCGTACTTGCGGTCGGAGAGCTGAGGGACACGGTCGGAGGGGTCAATTCCGGGACAGTGGCGATATTCGAGTAGGAGCTTTCGACACCGGAGGCGTTATAGGCGGCCACGGCAAAGTAGTAGGCATGGGCTGGGTCCAGTCCTGTAATGGTGGCGGTGGTCAGGCTCTGGACATCGAGAGGGGCCGCGCCCTGGGTGGCACCGGTTCCCTGAAAGGGCTGGGTGGCGGAATCCGCCTGGTAATAGACCTTGTAGCCGGTAACGCTCGGATCCGTATCGGCATCCCACTGGAGAACTATACTGGAGGCAAAACAGGTAGCATGGACCGCTACGAGAAAAACCATCGTGAGCAGATTGACCAAAAGCAATCGTGACCCATCAATCCGGTTATTTCCTGTGTTCTTCCGTGTAGCAGTTCTCATTTTTTCTCCTGTTTTTGCCAATAAAAAAGCCGGGGCCAATATACCTTTTGGTATTTCGGCGACCCGGCTGTCTCGATGAGACCCTGTAGGCTTTCCGTCCCATCCTTGCGGATGGTTTAGTATTATCGTGTACCCTTCTTTATGTAGTCCCTTTATCGCAGAACGTCACAAATAAGTATGTGATTGGGGTCACAAAAACAAGGCGTTTACTCCGTGGGCACAGAACATTTCCCGTGCCCACATATCCACCTTTTAAACCATTTCTATTTCGTCACGGTTATAGACTGTGAGCCAGAATTATTGGCTGCGTCATAAGCCTTGACCAGAATCACATGGGATCCTCTGGAATACGAGGAGGTATTCCAGGTCCAATTTATGGTGCTGCTGCTCGATGTCACTTTCAGCACGTTGTCTATGTAAAGCTGCATATTGGTAACCGCTACGTTATCTGAAGCAGAAGCCTTTATTGTTACCTTTGATCCTACCTTTGACCCGCTGACGGGTGAGCTGATGGTTACCGTCGGCGGCGTGGTATCGGGCAGAGTGATGGCGACGCTGCTACTCTTGGCGGCCGAGACGTTGCCCGCGGCATCCATGGCCCAAGCGTAGGCGGTCGTGCTGCCCGCGGCCGAGAAGGTGAACGAGGTCGGCGCGCTGGCACTCCAGCCGGTGGCTGAGGCCGAAGGTGCTGTGGCGCTTTCGGTTACCAGGTACCCGGTCACGCCAACGTTGTCGCTGGCCGTGAAGGAGGAGATCGCTACCGTCAACGAGGTGGCCGTCGCAGGCATCGTGAAGGTGCCGACCGTCGGCGCGGTGGTATCGGGCAGGGTGATGGTGACACTGCTGCTCTTGGCGGCCGAGACGTTGCCCGCGACATCCATGGCCCAAGCGTAGGCGGTCTTGCTGCCCGCGGCCGAGAAGGTGAACGAGGTGGGGGCGTTGGCACTCCAGCCGGTGGCTGAGGCCGAAGGTGCAGTGGCGCTTTCGGTGACCAGATACCCGGTCACGCCCACGTTGTCGCTGGCCGTGAAGGAGGAAATCGCTACCGTCAACGAGGTGGCCGTCGTCGGCATCGTGAAGGTGCCGACCGTCGGCGGTGTGGTATCGGGCAGGGTGATGGCGACGCTGCTGCTCTTGGCGGCCGAGACGTTGCCGGCGGCATCCTTGGCCCAAGCGTAGGCGGTCTTGCTGCCCGCGGCCGAGAAGGTGAACGAGGTCGGCGCGCTGGCACTCCAGCCGGTGGCTGAGGCCGAAGGTGCAGTGGCGCTTTCGGTGACCAGATACCCGGTCACGCCCACGTTGTCGCTGGCCGTGAAGGAAGCGATCGCTACCGTCTGGGAGGTGGCCGTGGCCGGCATCGTGAAGGTGCCGACCGTCGGCGCGGTGGTATCGGACGATAGAGTATAGGTTACGACAAGTTGTGGCCTTTGGGTTGCGTCAACCGCTTCGCTGGAAGCAAATGTGCGGCTACTGTCCGAGGTGGCCAGGCTTGATGAATTCAGCAGCAGCCCCATGTTGTTGCCCGGATTGGCAACCCAGTCTTTGACAATGCTTGTCACATTCCAGCTCTTATAACCATTCGTTTGATCGATAAGAGGGGCATCAGCCGCAGGAGCGATATCGGACTGCGCCAAGGGGACACCGCCGTAAGGCACACTGCTGGCTGTCCAGGGGTTCGTACCGTCATAGGTGTATCCGGTGCTTTTGGCGATGACTGGTTGTTTATTAATTATCTCAGATACCGGTATTTGGTACGACGTATCTCCGCCGCTGCTAATCAAATTAAGATTGAGTGTGGCGCTCTGGATCTGGGCATTGGCCGGCAAGGCGGAGACATCCCACTTCATCAGGATGGCATTGGCTGGGGTATTTGCCGGCCATGTGTAGGTATTCAGCGCCACGTTTGCGGCGTTGACATCAGTGTTGATATTGAGAAACGTGTCCTCGACGGTATTGGGATAATTGGAACCGCTTGCATTACCGAAAACAGCGGTAAGGGTGCCGGCAGACGACGTTGCCGCATTGTTCACCGTAACAAGTATGTTGGCGGACTGGCCGACGTTACCGGCGGCGTCGTAGGCCTTGGCTGAGAGAGAGTAGGAGCCGTTGGCGACGGAGGCTGTGTTCCAGCTGAAACTGTAAGGTGCCGCACTGCTGCTGGATTGCAGTACATTGTTGGCGTAGAACTCCACCTTGCTTACGCCTACGTTGTCAGAGGCGCTGGCAGTGACTGATACCGTACCGCCAACGGTAACACCGGCGGCAGGCGCTGTTATTGAAACGGTCGGGGCGGTCGTATCCGGCAGGGTGATGGTCACGCTGCCGTTCTTGGCTGCCGAGACGTTGCCCGCCGCGTCCTTGGCCCAGGCATAGGCGGTTTTGCTGCCGGCAGCCGAGAAGGTGAACGAGGTCGGAGCCGTACTGCTCCACCCGCTGGCGCTGGCCGACGGCGCGGTCGAGCTTTCCGTTACCAGATAGCCGGCCACGCCAACGTTGTCGCTGGCCGTGAAGGAGGAGATCGCTACCGTCAACGAGGTGGCCGTCGCAGGTATACTGAAGGATGAAACCGTCGGGGCGGTCGTATCGGCAACCACGTTATTGACCGTTACGGAAACGTTCGATGATTGTCCGATGTTGCCGCTGGCATCATAAGCCTTGGCGGAAAGGGTATAGCTGCCGTTGGCAATGGAGGTGGTATTCCAACTGTAGCTGTACGGGGCGGTATTGGCGGCATACAGCAGGGCGCCATTCTCATAAAATTCAACACTGCTCACTCCCACATTATCACTGGCAGTGGCAGCGATGGTTACTGTCCCGCTCACTACGGCACCCGTGGCCGGTGACGTCACCGATACCGTCGGGGCCGTCGTGTCGCTGCCCGCAACCGTTACCGAGACAACACCGGATTGTCCCACGTTGCCGGCGGCATCATAGGCCTTGGCCTGCAGCGTGTAGTTGCCGGAGGCAAGCCCCGCGGTATTCCAGGAATACACATAGGGGGTCGCGGTGTCCGTGGCCTTAAGAACACCGTTCACGTAGAACTCCACCTTCGTTACCCCAACGTTATCGCTGGCGCTGGCATTGACCGAAACCGTGCCGCTTACCGTCGTACTTGTGATCGGAGAGCTGAGGGACACGGTCGGGGGGGTCAATTCGGGGATACTGGCGATATTCGAGTAAGAGCTTTCAACACCGGAGGCGTTATAGGCGGCCACGGCAAAGTAGTAGGCATGGGCTGGGTCCAGTCCTGTAATGGTGGCGGTGGTCAGGCTCTGGACATCGAGAGGGGCCGCACCCTGGGTGGCACCGGTACCCTGAAAGGGTTGGGTGGCGGAATCAGCCTGGTAATAGACCTTGTAGCCGGTAACGTTTGGATCCGTATCGGCATCCCACTGGAGAACTATACTGGAGGCAAAACAGGTAGCATGGGTCGCTACGAGTAAAACCATCGTGAGTAGATTGACCAAAAACAATCGGGACTCACCAATCCAGCCATTTCCTGTGTTCTTCCGTGTAGCAGTTCTCATTTTACGTTCTCCTGTTCTTGCCAATAAAAAAGCCGGGGCCAATATACCTTTTGGTATTTCGGCGACCCGGCTGTCTCAATGAGACCCTGTAGGCTTTCCGTCCCATCCTCGCGGATGGTTTAGTATTATCGTGTACCCTTCTTTATGTAGTTCCTTTATCGCAGAAAGCCCCAAGTAAAGGTGTGACCGGTCTCACAAAATCAAGGAAGTCTTCGGCGGATGTGTGACCGGGCTCACAAAAGAGATGAATAACATGTGGATTGGGAGAACAAGATTTGTTGCAAGGAGAGATTTTACGGCTCGCGGGGGAGCAGTCACGCAGTTATCTGACCCCGGCTGAGGTCCACTTCAAAGGAGTGCTTGAACAAACAAAGAGTAAAGAAGAGATGCGGGACAAAAACGATCCATTTCCCTATTTTAATGACCTGCACCATGAACTTCCCCCCCGTTTCATAGCACCAGCTATTTAACAGACAGGGGAACCCAAAACCAGAAAAAAACCACGCTGTGATTTCCCACAAACCGGCTGTCGTTACTTTCCCCCAAAAGAAAAGCCGGGTCCCGTATACCTGATGGTATATCGGCGACCCGGCTGTCTCTGGGAGACCTTGTAGGCTTTCCGACCCATTCTCGTGAATGGTTGAGTATTATCGTGTACCGCTAAAATTATATTAGTTTTGCACCTTTATACTCAAAACGGAGAAAGTGGCCAATGTTCTTCTGATCAGTTTTTGAAGGATCATTTGGCACTTTTGAGCCATACAATAGCTGTCAAAGTCTGAAGGCTTGCCAGCAATCTGTCAGTAAAAAAGCCAGTTCTCTAGGGCGTTACACTATTAACCTTAAGGTTCTGCACCGGTGTAACGGTGACACCGCCGCCACTTCCGAAAGTTATCTGTTTTCCAGGACTTGCGACATTATTAGCATCCACTACAAATAGATATGCCGTTGAGCCATTTGCAAATGAGCCTTGGTTAACTTGTATCTGCAATTGACTATCGTTCCATGTTGTTTGAGGAATTTGTATCTCACAGTGACTACTTGCAGCTTTAGTGGACGAATCACAAATTTCAACTCTCGCCCAGGTGGTATCAATATATACCTCCCCCCAATAAACACCACCGGTTACGGCCTGATCAACATCCCACCCGATACCATCTACATACCCAAGGTTGGCACTCATTCCACCAGAAGAAGTAAGTGTGACGTATCCGCCCCCGACAAGCCCTGTAGTGAATGCTGGAGTAGTGCTATCCACTATGGTCTCCATGCGCCCCCATGTGCTCTGTGCAGGCCAACTAGGCCAAAAATGAACATTTCCAGCCCCTGCGTTTGTTGTCCCGGATATATAGCTAGAGGTGTTCACATCATAAACGTAACACCCTACATTTGTTGTCCAAGATGCCTCATATATCCCTGGCCACGCTGAACTACTATTCATCCTCATGAATTTGTTGCTGGCAGTAACTGTAGAATCAGAATAATTTTTATATAACCAATAAGTTACATATGTATGGTTGCTATCGACATGGGTTGCCGAAGGGTATCCTAATGTCATTCCTGATGCATTAGAAGTTGCCCCACTACCTGCCTTGCCTGATAAGTAATTAGCAGTCCTGGGTCCTCTAAGCGGTGCAGATTTATTTATGGTCACCGGATTACCATGAGTAATGCCATTGTTAGAGAGCCAAGGGTAGCTGGGCCCAGCTGGAACAGTAGCCCCATTTGATAGACCACTATAGGAAGATTGATTATCAACAGTATCCCAAAAATAAGGCGCTACAGGGGATTTGGTTCCGAATGAGGTGCCGTTGACCGTCACTGATTGCCTATCGACCACGGTGCCGGCGACCGAAGTTATAGATGGGGTAGCAAAAACTGCAAACGGCACCATCACAACAAAAAAGATTGCAAGTTGTGTGATTTTTATTAAAATATTTTGTTTCATAATAAGGTTTCTCCTTCTTAAGCATCTATTTATTAACGAGTTAATTAAATTGTTTTGCCCTTTCTAACGTTCTTTTGCAAAAGCAAATTTCCCCTTAGTGAAAGACTTTTGAAGAAACTTCTTACCCTGGCGGGTTATTCTAAAAGCTGCATGTGTACACAACCCGCTATTTTATGCCACAATAATGCATTGGCTTTCCCCTTTGGGAATAATCCCCTAATCACTTTTATTATATGAATATACTATCGTCAAATCCATAAAATTTGTTTGTGACTCATATCACTTTTTTTTGAATTTTGATGTGGAAGCGCATTTTTTAAACAGGGTGGGCAATGAATCAAATCAATTCGTGAGATCCATTTTGGAAGGGGGGGGGTCAATACGCCAGGGGCTACATCTCAGTGCAGAAATCAAGACCAAGGTAGCTTTAGGAGGCCCCCTGTACGAACCGAGGATAAACAGAGAAAGCATCCCCCTCTTGGCAAGCTGACGACGGGTGAATGTCATTAGCAAGGACTAGATAAACTGAGGGTTGTGACCTAAGACCAGGAATCAAAACAAAACTTAAGAAACGCCTTTCACCACTCAGGTAGCCCAACAAAAACCTGAGCACCACATTTTATAAAGTTGTTTCTATGCCTTTTGCTAATTTTGATACGACAAATCGTCTTTTATTTGATTTTTCCAAAGGTATCTCTTCAACGAATTCTAGATTTATTTGTAAATCTGAGTCTCCTTTGTTTTTTATTTCCTTTATTAATCTTTCCGAGATTTCAGAGTTGAAATTAGATCGAGGAACAATTTGAACCGTTATCTCTCCAAGCTTATCCTGAATGATTCTAAATGTATCGATCGACTGATAATATTCAAATATGCCGGTAAAAAAATGAACAATCAACCTGTTACCATTAGGGGTAAGGACAACATCCGTGTCACGCCCTTCAATTTTTGTGAGCATCTCAAGCCCCCTACCGCAGCAACAAGTTTCGGCGGAGCTCTTCCGGCCGATATCTCCGACCTTATAACGTATAAGTGGCATGGCCCCCGCATCCAAACGAGTTAGCAAGACATTTCCTAACTCACCCGACTTAACGGGAAAACCGTCATCATCCACTATTTCAAGCGCAACATGGGGCATGAATATATGGTAGGCATTATCGTTCATGCCACACTGTGCTGCAATCTGGATGCCTTCACCACAACCGTAGGTATCCGTAACCCCACAGTGAAAAACTTTTTCTATTTTAGTTCGATAATGTTTGTAAAGATTGTCACCCCACGAGACAAGTCCCTTCATTTCACGGTTGAAGCCCTTTTGCTCCGCTCTTTCAGCGAGACAGAACAGGCTGCCTGCATAGCCCATTACATAGTTTATTCTTTTATCTTCAATCAATTGAAGATAGTTATCAAGTATTCTATCAGACAAATTAAATGCGGAAACATATTCGACCCGCATAAGAAGATCTTTCACCTTTTTAACAATCCCCCTGTGGAGAGTCATTCCCGTCTGGAGGAATGGATTTCCAATTTCCCAACCAGAATAATTTGCTCTCAAGAGCATCAAGGCTCGTGCTTGGCTCATAGTATTGGAATCCACTCTAACAGCAAAAGGGCTGCCTGACGAACCACTAGTACAAAATTCGCTCCACGAATGACCAGAATCTCTGACACATTTATCAGGGTAGTTATTTCGTAATTGGTCTTTAGAAACAATGGGCAGAAGAGTTAAATCTTCTGTTCTTGTAATGTTCCTAATATCAACACCAGACTCATCATACAACTCTTTATAAAACGGAACTTCATTGTAAGCGATCTGAATTGTTTCAAGCAGTCTCTGATCCTGATATTTTTTTAAATCCTGGCGTCCCCACCACTGACTTTGTTTATAGAAATCGTAGCATTTCATCGTCTTGTTTCTGGTGGCTATGTCAGCCGCAGGCATAAGTATTTTTTCACACAAAAATGGATATATTGACATTAATTATCGCTCCTTGCGATAAATTTAATAAATCTCGATTTTAATGCGTTGCAGATTATTTCAGAAAGAATACTGCGATCATATCTATGAATATTTTTTAGCATATGAAACAAAGTAAGTCTTCTATGATGGCTCAAAGCCTTCTTAGCTAACTCACCATAAGAAGTACTCGACATCTTATCCTTCAGCCTACGAGACTTGGCAAAATAACTGTCGCCAGTGACTGAATCCGGTGAGTTGCAATATCGCGGGAAGAAATCTTCAGCAATTTTTCCTGGAATCCATTCCCAACCCCTTATTCGACCGTCCTCGAAATCAACAGAAAGAAGGCCTGTTTTGGCTGTCAGTTTATTCCAAGTCATATCGCATATAAAGTTTCCAAGGCTGTATGCGATCAAGCCACCATTATACTCTTCAACCTCCCTAACCACATGAGGATGATGGCCTAAAACTATAGTTGCCCCCTTATCTATCATCGACCTCGCTATGCGTCTCTCATCACCACTAGGAATTTCGATAAATTCCTCACCCCAGTGTAGTGAAACACAAATTATATCGGCAATTGATTTAGCATTCTCAATTTCTCTATAACACTCATCTTCTTTGAATTCTTTGTAAGGCGGTTCGCAATTAAAACCTTGCCGAGGACGTGCCGACCAAGCCAGAAATACTATCGACTGATCGTCGATTTGAATTTTATTTTTAGCATCTTTGTCATCTTTCAATCCCGCAATCAATATATTATTACTAGAAAGAAGTTTCACTGTTTTGTCGAATTCTGCCCGTCCATACTGAAAGATATGATTGTTGGCAATATTTAAGATATTAAACCCTGCCGCCTTCAAAAATTCTCCATACTGCCGTATTCCTCTACAATTTATATGGCTAAAATCGGTGCCTGACAAACTTACCTCGCCAATATTGAACTCAAGATTGCCAAAGATGACGTCAGCCTTAATTCCAGTTGGAAAAAGTGTTTCTGCCTTTTCAAGTGGTATCCCCTGTTTGTATTTTGAGTAGAAACCGAAACCAACGGATTTGGGATGATCTCCCAGAGCGATATCACCTACGAAATAACATTTCAGTGTTTTCTTATATTTCACCATAATCCTATGTCAGCCCCAAGTATGAACGTATAGCCTCACCCTTTAATTTATGTTCTTTTATTATTAGTGATTTCCAATTGCGTATTTCTTCTTTCAGCGTTTCCTTATTTGCGTATGCTGTTTTTACGGCTTCAACCAAACATGCTTTTTCATGCCGTGTAAACACAGTTCCAGATTTAAAATACTCTTTAAGGCATTTACGATCAGACGTAACAAGCGGCTTTACAGCTGACATTGCTTCGTATGCACCGCATACTAGACAATTTTCATGATTTGTTAAGTCTAGCACAATACTACACTGAAAGAGTTTTTCGTAGAATTCGTGTTCCGGCACAAAGCCGAGAAAACGCACATGTGGATAATTACCAGGCTTGATATTTACTTTTTTATAATTCCCTGTAACGTATAACATAAAGCCATCCTCAATGAGGCTACTAGCAGCATCAAGGGCCAAATCATATGGCTCATCGATATCGAACGAACATATGAATAAGACCATCTTCTCGATCTCTTCTACGTGATTATTGTAACATTCCAAATTAGGAAGCGGGTCCTCACATACGAAGACATTCCCTCCTATTGAGTGAATATGATCAGCATGGGCCTTGTTTGTGACAATCACTGCATCCACTGATTTGTTGCACCTATCCAGTGCACGCTGAAAGACAGAACTGCCAATGAAGTCAATGACCCCCCCAAAATGGGCATCACTCACAAGCTTAAATTTGAAGATAGGGCGGATAAGAATGAGAAGATAATTTAAAAATATCGACGGGTTTTGGGCGAAAACAACAGCAGGATTATCGAAATATATAGTTCGAATAGTGTCATAGCTGCAATGTACATATCTTTTCAAACGGTTCCCCTTATGTGCGAATATGTACAGATCAGCGTCCATCAATGAGGCCATTGATTTATTTCTTATTTGATTCTCCCAAGTGATCCAAATAGCTTTTTTCATAATGAGTTACAGGTGATCCTAACGAATAAATTTGTCTTTCCATATTACATAATTCACCATTGGCCAAAGAACATCACCATGGTTAATATTGTTGTTTCTGTGCTCCATAATTATTCTTTCGAGCTTTGTCGTATTTATACAATTTATATCATCAGACATGTCCAGTAACATATCTAGATACTTTCCAAGTCCCCTCTTGTCTCTTAACCAATCATCAATGGGTACTCCAAATCCCACCTTTTTTTTATAGACAATCTGCTTGGGAATATGCCTAGCGGCAACCTTTTTAAAGATATATTTTGGGGTAAATTTTCTAATCTTGTAATGATAGGGAATGCTGTCAGAAAGTTTCACCATTTCATTGTCCAATATTGGAACCCGCGATTCTATCGATGCAGCCATGCTCATTTTATCCTGACGCATGAGAATAGGCTGCAAATAGGATTTCCGCTCAAACGAGAGTAGGTTGTCAAAAAGGCATAGATCCTGATCCCAAGACTTTTCGAGCAAATCAGTCCTTGCTGAGAGATTGATATTTTCTATATCCAGGAGATATTCAGCCTTATCCTTTTTCACAAAAGCAGCGTTCCAGAGAATAAGCTCCGGGTCACTGAGGCCGAGGTTATCCGCAATTTTTTTTGCTTTTCTTATTGGGATAGCATTTAAGAGGACTTTAAATGGTTTTGCCAAGGCACCACACTTGTTGTAAAGTTCACCAATCCGCGAAATCATATATCGGGGATAACCGGCAAACAATTCATCTGCTCCTTCACCCGTTAACATTACCTTAACATGCTCCCTTGCATATCTGCACAAAAGATACATTTGAACGGAGTTTGCATGGCAGAGGGGCTCATCGTGAAACCAGATAACCTTTGGTAAAACGTCTGAAAACGTCCTATTATCTATCTTAATCTCATGATATTCAAAACCCGACGTTTCTGCCAGAAGTTTTGCAAATGGTGTCTCATCGTATTTTGCTTCATGAAAACCGACTGTGAAGGTCTTCAGTCCTGGAATTAATTTACCTGCCAATGCACTCACCAGACTAGAATCAACCCCCCCGCTCAATTGCGTTCCGAGAGGGACATCAGTCATCATCTGCCTTTCAACAGCGCCATAAATATAATTTTCCAGCTTATCCAACAAATCTATTTCTTCATAATCTTGTTTAGGTGGCAATGTGCTACCAAAAGTGACAAATCTATAGCCCCCTGGTGAGAGTTCAATGTAGGTACCCGGGTCGAGGGATTTTATCCCGGCAAAGAAAGTTCTTCTATTTGCGAGATAACGAAAGCAAAGATATTCTCCTAAAATGTTATCTTCTTCAATGGCATTAACTTCATTCGCTGCAAGTATTCCTTTAATTTCTGAGCCAAAGATTATTACATCTGAATCTTTATAGAAATACATCGGCTTTATACCGACTCTATCACGAGCAATCATCAATAACTGTTTTTTCTGATCGTATAAACAGAATGAAAACATACCATTCAATTTTTCTACAAAACGTGAACCATATTCCTCATAAAGGTGGATAATGACCTCGCAATCACTCTTGGTTTTGAACAAATGACCTTTAGCTAGTAGAATAGAAGTTAAATCCTTATAATTATATATTTCACCGTTTGCCATAAGTACGATATCATTAGTTTCATTAAAAAGGGGTTGATGCCCTGAAGCGGTATCAATAATACTCAAACGCCTAAATCCAAGAGCTACTCTCTCATCCAGGAAAACACCTGAAGAATCTGGGCCACGATGATAGATTGCCTCCATCATTTTTGATAGATCGTTGGCATTAAAGGAATGTTTATGAAAAAAATATTTTCCAACAATACCGCACATTAAACTCTCCTTACATCAATCAAACTCAAAATTAGCGATTCTATTTTTTTGCTATGTATCGAAACATCAAAACGTCGGGCCGCTTCAATACTGTAATGTTTTGCTGCTGGTTTTGTTGGGCATGACATTTCTCGTTCAATTTCTGTCGCTAGGGTCTTGCTGTCTTTAATAGGTATCATTTCGCATGGAGACCCTTCAAGAACCTCTCGTAGACCAATACAATTTGTTCCTATAAGAGGCACCCCGGCAACCATAGCTTCCATGGCCAAAAGACCACATGCTTCCCATAAAGAAGGCATGACAACTAAATCTACACTTTTCAAAACTGGTGCAATATTAGGTGTAAAAGGTAAAAAAAAGACCACATCTCTCAAACCTTTTTCTTTAACAAATGACTTTTCTTCTCTTATAAAAGCTCCTTCACCAAAGGTAAGTACGACAGGTTTTCGATTTAAATTATTTTTATAGTAAATTAAACTCAATGCTTCAATAAGATAAACAAAACCTTTTTGCGACATAAATCTACCAAAAAAGCCTATCAGGAATGAATTTTCTGCAAGCTGTAGTTCAGACCTGATATCTATAGCCTCTTCTTTCATGAATCTGCTTATTTCTATTCCATTAATAATTGCTACTATTTTATTTTTGAATATTTTTGAAGTGAAGACATGGTGTAACAAATTTTGTTTAGCATCATTACTGACCGTATGTATTTTGTCAATTAGAGGTATAGCAATTGATATCAGAGCCTTCTTCGCATAGCCTTTAATTCCTTGAAATTGCTTACTGGTAAAGACATCATGAATAGTAAGTAAATGCGGAACATGGTGCAATAGTGACGGTATAATTGAGCATAGCCCTGCTGTTAATCCATGTGAATGTATGATATCAAAATCACTCTTTCCGAGAGTGTTGAGTATTAATTTAATAAAAACATAATTCGATGGGTTTTCATCTAATGGTAAAAATATAATATCGTGACGAGATAAATCGTTTAACAGGACAGAAACCTCCGGCAAATCAGGAGCTATGAGAGTAATCGTGTACTTGCTTGGGTCGAAGCAATTATATACATATCTCAAATATGTCCTGATACCACCTACCGGCCATCGAACAACAAGTAATATTTTAATCTTATTTTCTATCATATTGCTTGGCCATTATATTCTGGCATATCGATTAAAATGTTATTTAAAGCAATTGACATCCCAGCAAAAAGATACCATTCATAACTAGACAGGCCATAACTGGCAAAACTAAAAAGAATATTCATATAAAACCAAGTTTGTAAAGACAAACCGATTGATTTTAAATATTCATTTTTTATCGATAAATTTTCTACAATCAGCATACTTTTTCTGAAGTTAAAAATAATTGATTTTATCAAAGCGATGAAAATAAACAAGCCTACAAAACCAAGTTCCTGCGCAACTTCTGTGTACAAATTGTGTGATGGTTTATCCTCTCCACCAAAATTTGCATTAGCCTCACGGGATGTCCCTAATCCATGACCAAAAAAAGGTTTTCTTAACGCCACCAAAAAATCCTTTTTTATGCCTTCTATCCTGCCTTCCGAAGTCCCTGCGTTTTTTGTGTTGGAACTAAAAATAGATTCATATCTGTCTATTTGATTGGCATTCATAAAGTTAAGACTTATCAAACCACCTATAAAAATTAATATAATTATTATTAACTTGTTGTTACTCTTGTATAAGACACTTAAAAATATGACACATAAGCCAAGTATTCCAGATCGAGATGCCGTCAGCATTAAGGCATATATTGATAGAGGGATTACTATAATAGACACTAACCTGTATATGCTCGATGTCTGCGACAAATAATAATAAAAAGGAATGATTGTCAGTATTATAAAGGCAAGGCCATTCGGGTTCACCACATCGTGTGGAGCCCCCGATAACCTGTCCATAAGATCCCACCCCCCCGTACCCATACTTGCGAATGATCCCCAATAACCTTGTGTAAGGTGCAAATATACTGGTTCAACAACTCTAACTGTTTGGCACCCTACAAATATAATTATAAATAATTTAAATTTACGGTTATCCGTTATAAAATAAATGGTAAAATAATAAAAAACTATCGCTTTTAATAGGTTCTCAAGCCCTGTATGTATTACACTCCCTGGCCATTTAACCAGTGGTAATGTCACAATAATGTATCCAAGCAGCAAAATAATTGTTTTATGTGTTTTAGAAGACTTGATTTCTTTAACGAGTCTTACATCTTTTTTGCCGAAAAAAATTGCCAGTATGAGTACAAGAATCAACACCATGTCGATCCGCATGCTACCCAAAACAGGATAACGGTCAGAAAGATGAAGAAACCAGCTCATCGTAAAGAAAAGATATGTATAGAAACCAAAAATCATGTTAATCCAGTTTTACCCTACAGATGCTGAACATGTATTTACCATTTGTTTCCGTGGCGATAATTTTTTTGCGATTTATAAGTACTTTTGATTCATTGCCGAATAAACCGTGAAAATATGTAACAAGCTCATTTTCCTCATCTTGTCCAAAACCATCGCCGACGACCAGGTTTATGGTGATAATATTCACTGTTTCTTGAATAATTTGCATCTGCTCAATACCGGGTATTTTTGTTAATGTATTTTCAATCAAAGACACCCCGGCGATTCGAGTCCCATCTCTTTTTATCAGAAAATCAGCTATTCGCCCTGTCACGTGTTCCATAAGAGGCAACCCTCGGCCACAACTGCATTCCCTGTCACTCGGAATCCCCACATCCTCAACTTGGTAGCGAATGAAAGGCATGGCACGGTTCATAAGATCGGTTACCACGATCTTCCCGGGTTCTCCGGGGGCAGCCAGCGTACCGTCATCTTTTATGAACTCTATGAACAAATGTTCGATGTTTAGGTGCATCCCTTCATGTTTTTCACACTCCGAAGCAATCAGACTCACTTCCTCACAACCATAGCGGTCAGTCACCTTGATACCGAAAACATCTTCTATCGTCCTGCGCTCATGGGGCATAAGCATCATAGATGTCGACAGGATGCCCTTTGGACTGATGCCGGTTAAATCCAATTTTCGGACATACTCAGCAAGTAAAAAAATCGAATGGGCGTGCCCATAGAGAAGCGTGGGCCTTACCCGTTTCCATTCTGTGGCAAACACCCTGACAGACTTTTCAGTAACACTCATTGTGTCAAGGTAGATAACAGGCGACAGAAACCAATCTCTGAGCCTACTTTTAAGATCATGGGGAAATTCCGGGTTCCCCCATGCCGCACCGACCGGCTCCCCCGGCTCCCATCCGGTCCAACGGTCATGTCGGCGTGCGCATGCGTTACGGAATTCACTGCATGCTTCAGTCATGTATATCTCAAGCGCCTTGCCAGTTGATCCTCCCGTTTTGAATTTCATAAGAGAGTCACAGTCATACCCACTGCTTATCATTTTTCCTATATTGCTACGGATATCTTCTTTCCTGATCATTGGTATTTTCATAAAATCGGCAGGGGTACGGATCATGTCAGGGGTTATCCCCGCCCGCTCTAAACGCTCGCGGTGAAAGCTATTGTGATCCCAAACATAATCGAGCAGATCCATAAGTTTTCGCCATTGAATCTGGCGCAATTCCGATTCAGGCAGGTATTGACTATGCTCCAATTCCTTCCAATATCGCAGGCGCGGAGTTCCGCTCCTCAGGGCATCGAGAGGCTCGCACAGGTTCCTGCGTAACGGCGCAAACACTCTATGCTTCAGCATTACCCTTCTCCGATCAAGTCGCTACCGGGAACCTGTTTGGGAACCAGGGAGCGATAGTAACTCTCCCACTGGGGTATTATCTTACCCCAGGTAAAATTCTGTCGTACTTTTTCCAAAGAGTTAGCTCCCAATTTGTTTCGAAGCTGAGGCGCTTCAATCAGCTTGACAAGCGATTTTGCGAGAGCTTCGGGATCTCCTGTCGGAACACATTCTCCGTTCGTTTCATCAACCAACTCGCCATTCCCTCCTGCGCCTGTAACGACAACAGGCAAACCGCAGGCCATGTATTCCAGGATGGCATTGGAAAGGCCCTCCTTGTCGGAACAGAGAACAGCAATATCAATACAGTGCAGATAATCGTTCACGTTGTCCAGCGCTCCTGCAAAATGAACCTGTTCGGCGATACCGAGATCCGAGGCAAGTTGAACCAGTTCTGGTCTCAACCGGCCTTCCCCCAGCACAACAGCCCTCACTCTTTCGCCGCTGCCGTTGTCTTTGATATATGCCAGTGCCCGCAAAAAAATATCAATCCTCTTCACCGGCTTCAGGTTTGCGACAATGCCGAGCCAAATAACTGACTGATACTGCTGAATTATTGATGGAATATTCCGGGAAAAAACCGGCACATCAATACCGTTGCCGATCACCTGAATTTTTTCAGGCGAAGCTTTTTCCTGCTCGATTAAATTGGTCTTGATGGCCATAGCATTCGTAGCAATGCCGTCAATAAAGCCAAATATAAGTGGCATTATGCTTTTGTAAATCCAATGATAGCCCGGCTCGTCGCTACCTAGCCCCAAATCCCTTCGGCTTACAATTAACGAATGTTTATTTTGACTTAATACCTTTCCCAGGAAACCGACGAATATCGAATCCTCGAAAAAGGTTTGGACCACGTCGAACCGCCTTGAGTTCAGGACTCGCAGATAACGCCACATGACTGCCGGAAAGCCAGGCTTCAGAAAACCCCTATATCCAAGGGAGAGCACTTCACATGGCAAGCGGTTCCGTAGCATCCATGGAGATTCATGAAGACAAACGAGTGTTATCTCGAATACATCCCGATCAAGCCGCTCGATGATATTGAGCAACTGTTTCTCTGTTCCGGCCTTGTCGGAACTGATGGTATCGATTAGATATGCAATGCGTATTTTAAGAGCCATAGGCCTATTCAGAAGTTCATATATTTCTGTCACACTTCACAAACTTCCACCGTATTCACGACATATTCACCGGATCCCTTTGTGGAGACTATTTCTCCGGGAATCCCCACGATCACTCCGTAATCGGGTGTCGGCTTGGTCACCACGCAGTTGGCTCCGACAGCGGCGTGATTGCCGATGGTTATCCCCCCAATGATCTTGCTGCCAGGCCCGAAATATACGTTGTTCATGATTACCGGGGTTCCGGGATATTTGCCACCATAGGTCGTGCCGATGGTCACTTCCTGGTTGATATTGCAGTTGCAACCTATTTTTGCTTCGCAATTCACAATGATCCCACCAAAATGGCCGATGTAAAGCCCTGGCCCGATGTCGGTGTTGTAGGGGATGCTGATCCCGTATTTGAACTGATAATGATTGAGCAAGAGCCGTGCCATAGCATAAATAGGTAAGAACCAAATGCCCTTCGACTTCAGATACCGGGCGGTTCTCATGAAAAAAGAATATCTGAAACCGGGGATAGTTGCATAACACTTCAAGAAGGGACCCAAGTTGCGTTGGCCGCAATACCGGTAAAGATCGGAAGTAACGATAAAAATAAATTGTTTCCAGTTCATGAAACACCTCTCCCGCAGGCCGTCAGGAGATTTTTCACCAAGCCTTTGTATGCAGCCACTTCGGCCGGGTTTTGGCCGATAGCATCTATGAAGTACCAACTGGATTTTTTCCGGTCAATGGAACGATAGTATTCACCACGGTTGCAATACGTAACCGCGTATGCCTTCCGTATGGTCCAGGTCGAAAGGAGTCCCGGATATGCTCCCAGGAAATTCACCATGATCCTGTCGGAACATCGCTGCCTTTCCTCCTGGTTTTTGGACATCTGCCCCGAATGCCCCATGCGGTAATAAAACAGGCGGTCATCCACATAGTCGAATTCGTAAGCCGTAGATATCCTGAGCCATAGATCCCAGTCAATGCCCATTTTCAGGCTTTCGTTAAACCCACCGAATCTTTCAAAACACGCTTTCCTGACAATGGAGGAAGAAAACTGCACAAAATTGTCGAACAAGAGCCACTTGGTAACCGCCCCGCGTCGCGGTTGAAGATAGGTGCCTGTCATTTCATAGTCAAAGCTATCGTTGTTCTCGTCAATATATCGTGCCCGGCAATAGACAACTCCCGTACGTTCATTGTCGAAGCAGACCATCTGTTTTTCGAGTTTTTCCACGCACCATCGGTCGTCGGCATCGAGAAAAGCCACAAATTCACCGCGAGACAGCCTCACCCCCACATTTTTCGCAACAGCCTGCCCTTTGTTCTCTTGCTTAACGTAACTGATCAGAGGATTTTGTACGTATGTCCTCATGACTTCTTCTGTGTTATCGCTTGAACCGTCATCGATCACAATTATTTCGATGTCTTTAAAGGTCTGACCAAGCACTGATCTCAAACAATCGTCAAGATATTTGCCATAGTTGTAGCATGTTATGACAACGCTAACCTTGGGCATGTCGTCCTCTTATGAGGTTATAAATCCTGTTGATTGGTCTGCAGTTGTCCTTTATATCAACAGCCTCAAAATACAATTTATAGAGAATGGTGCTTGCGATAACTCCGGGAATATCATTCCAATAGAAGCGCGCTTTATTCAAACCTGATTTTGTATGCCATCCCATGGAGCATGCCTGATTAAAATTATAGTTTATATTTCTTGTACATGGAAGATCAATAACTTCACTAATTAGAAAAAGAGTATGTACAGTAAACCACGTTGAAAACATATTTGCACTTTGCGGTGGAGCATAAGTATATTCCATACCCATATGATAAAATTCTGTGTTTCTTTTATAGTAAAATCCCCCCTCAAAAGTAAGCTTCCTTATCAAGTTGCAGGCGGACTTTCTTAATGCTGTTTCTATTTTATTGTGTTTGTAGTTTGTAATTTTATACATATTAACAAGGATATCAACACAGTCAACATCCTCGCAGCTCCCACCTCCAAAATAATTAGAAAAGCCTCCATCAATGTGTTGTATTGATAATACTGAATCAATAATCTTTTCTCTATATTTTATATTATGATTCAAATAATAATATAATATCAATTGGTGATAGGCACCATAAATAGCCGGAGCTATATCCGCACATCCTTCTGTACCCCATAAACCGGTATTGCTGTCTATTTTTGTATCAAGCCAATTCAACAGATAATCAACTACTGGTCTGGCTTCAGCAATATTATACTCTTCATATAAATAAATTAAAAACTGCCCTACAAATAACAGATTGTTTCCTTCGAGCCAGGCACTTGTCCAATCAATCCCACACAACCACGTATCCAAATACTCAATATCTAAATATTTTTCAGCAAATTTTAACGAATATTTAGGCTTTATTCCGAGTATTTTGAGTGCCGGCAAAACATGTGCCGTGAGGTGCATTGAGAGATGGTCCCTTGAGTGGGCCTCACTGAGTAGTTTCCCCTGTGAAATTTCAGGACCAACAAAATATCCCGTTTCAGGATCTTGATGCGACAAGATATATTCAGCCCACTCAGCTTTCTCTTTTTCAGAAATTTCGCTGAATTCGCCGATAAAATGCATGATCATCAACGCAAAGCATGATGCGTAAAGCGTCTCTTTTCCGTCAACGCTACTTTTATACCTTCCAGCGCCCTCAATATGTGTGCATTGCAAATATTTATTAATTGAGCTAAGTAAATATTCTGATGTAATCATTTTGCCCTGACCATGTTTTTAATTATAGCCACAACCTTACGAGGTAACAGCGATAATACGACCTTTTCGACTATTTTCCGTGTCATTATACCTCTTAAAATACCTTCTACAACAAATCTTCTCATTTCTAAATAGTTCTTATCATAATATGTAGTGAGTACTGCGTGTTCATACAACTCAACGATTCGTTTGCGAATATCAACATCCTGTAAATTATTTTCCTTTGCAACCTTACCGTTAATCACGAGATTAGCCGCGTTATCAACAGCAGTGATGAGTCCCCTCGCCCTTTTACTATTATCTAATGTTGTATTTGTATTATGTCTTCGATAGTAATATTTTAGCTTGGGCAAAGAAGCAACTTTAGATATGGCTGATATTTTCAGACAGAGATCATAATCCTCTGCTACCTTCAACTCCTGAGATTCATTAAACAAATCGACATCCAATATTTTACTTCTCTTCACAAGCAACGATGAAGTACACATCAGGTTATTTTTGAACATCTCCGCAAATATCCATCCTTCCGGCATTTCATACCTGGGTTGATATTCTGGAGGATATTCGTTACCGTTTTGATCCACCCAAATTTTTGATCCATATACCAGATCAACTTCTTTATCTATTTCTGCCTTCTCAATTAATTGTTGGAGATGACCATTAATCCAATAATCATCACTGTCAAGAAAAGCAATCCATTCGCCACGCGCCAATATAATTCCCTTATTCCTGGCACATGCAGGCCGTCCACTGTTATCCTGGTATTGATATCTGATAGTAGGCTTATATTTTTCGACAAACTCACTTACAATTTCGCCGGTATTATCAACAGAACCATCATCAATAACTATCAATTCGAGATGTTGATAGGTCTGTGACAACACACTCTTAATCGCTTCAGCAATAAATTCTGATGCGTTATATGCCGGCATGACAACTGACACCAATGGTTGATATGACATTGGGAGGTTTTCGTCTACCATTTAATCAGCCCTCCCTTTAAGAATATAATCAGCATTATTAGACATTCAATTCCGTCAAAGGATATGGCAGCCCATTGTAAACCAATGTCACTAAAAAAAAACTCGAATGAGCCCTCATAATCTTTAAGAGCTCCATTTAGTCAAAAGACGCTTGACCTTTATCACCGGTTCAAAAACCGGTTGCGGCAGGCTGCACAGCAGATAATATACTATGTTCTGCGCATCAAAGGGACGTATCTTCAGCGCCTTTGACAAACAAGACTTAGCCTTTTTTCTATCTTTCACGTCATAATAATAGATAAACGCATATTTTCTATAAATGTCGCTCAGGTTGAGTTTAGCCGCATTGCGAACACTATTCTTATCGAGTCCAATCAAATCACCGCTACGGGCAATTTCGAAATTAATAATAGTGACATGCCCATTCAGCATTTCGTCATATCTCTTGGAGAGACTGCCAGAGCTTAGGCGGTAGCACACAAGCTTTTCCGCGCAGAATATAATTCTGAACTTTCGTGCGATTCTGAGCCATAGTTCATAGTCCTCACAGAGGATATTCGGATTGAATAAACCGACCTCAACCAAGCAGGATTTACGAAGCAAGGTCACAGAAGGAGTGTTGATACGATTCCTTCTCAGAAATTCAAGATATACATCTCCACTGGGCATGCTGGAGGGACGCTCGTTGACGATATCCTTGCCGTGTTCATCAATTAGGGATGGATATGAATAGACCAGAGCGCAATTGGGATCCCCTTCGATTGTACGGACAAGGCTCTCCAGGTTTCCAGGCAGCCATTGATCATCATCATCGATGAAGGCCACATATGAACCATTTGCTGCGTTTAGACCCAGGTTTCTGGCAGCGCCACACCCAGCATTGTCTTGTCTTAAATAGATAACCCTGTCAGAGACCGGGGCGAGTACAGAGCAAATGTCCTGGCTGGACCCATCATCCACGACAATGATTTCGAAACGTGGATACGTCTGATCAAGCACTGACTGAACTGATTCCAGCAGGTATCGTGCACCGTTGTAGGTTGGAATGACAACACTTACCAATTCCATATTGTGTCTCCGCGAAAAAGCGATAAACCTATACTTGTTGCCGGGCAATCTTAGTTAAATCAGAAGGTCTTATAGGCTCAAAACTATTCAGACGTCACAACGTAACTACTTCGAAACTTTCACAAGTATTATTTTCGAAATATGTGTAAATGCTCTGAACAAATTCATGGAACCGCACTAAATGTTCAGGGGCCAAATAGAACGCCTTGATTCTAACGTTGTGGCCCAAGATAATATTACAATTTTGCAGTGCGGAACAAAAGAAAGATGCGAGAATTTTTGGCATATTCCCCTTGACAGTGATTTCATATTCAATCGGCCCATTAAAGCATTTGATCTCAAACCCCAGATATCCTTTGATTTTATCTATCATTTCAATCGACTCGCGCGGATGGGGAATATAAAACAAATTTTCACCGGCAAAATATGCCTTTATTTTTTTTAAATATTCCAAATATAATTCTTCTTTTATATAACCATCTTCAACCAAACATTGCCCCAGAAAAAAAACTTCATCAGAAGGCATGGCACGTGTAACCATTTCTCGCAAATACGTATACTCGTTTCTAATCAAACAATCACCTTTTCCTACTTCAATGCCATATGCAGTAAAAAAATTAATATTATTAGCATCTTTATCATCCCACCTAATGCAGGACTGTCGCCACATCTGCCGTAGGCCCCAAAAACTTGAGTCTGATTCTTTCGGGCATGCTTTTCTTAGAAGATAGTTCTTTCGTTCATCGTTGATCTTTATGACATCCGTACCATCGTCAAGGATATAAAGGGTCTCGTGTGGGAGAGTATTTGCAAAGTGCCGCATGTATTGTTTCCACCCTGCAAGATAATTACCTAGAAAAATATTCTTGACCCTGCCAAAGGAAGTCACAATATTGTCTAATTTTTTTCTATTCAGGTACTGTTGACAATCACAACGGAAGCCCCGGATTTTATTTGATATGCTCTTGCCGAGGAGTCTTGACTCGAAATCCATGGTTTTATTATCTAGAGTAAAAAAGCAAAGGCTGTCCCAGTCATCCGCACCAATTAATCTTTTGAATAGTTCTTGAGAAAAACCAACTCCCAAGCGTACAACGAGGTGATTATTCACAAGCGCAAAATATTTTTTTGCTTCCATTGCATTTAGTAACTGCAAAGGCGATTCGATTAGGAAAACATTCCCATAAGGATTTCTCATAATAATTTTTCTCCAACGTCGCCCCTAAAGGTCCAATCGTTCATTATGACCTTCAAGTCCCCGTACGCGCCGCGGCCTGAAACCACGCTGATGACCCCAGCAGTTCATCGTAAGAACCCTGGTTGACAATATGACCATGCTCCATGTGATAGATGATATCACAATCCTTTACCGTGGTCAGACGGTGGGCGATCATGATGATGGTTTTTTCTCCCGAAAGGGTACGAAGGGCATCCATCACCGCCTCCTCGGTAATACCGTCCAGGGCGCTGGTGGCCTCGTCCATGATCAACACGACAGGGTCGCGATAGAGGGCGCGGGCAATGCCGATACGCTGACGCTGGCCGCCGCTCAGGCGTACTCCCCGCTCCCCGATGACCGTCTCGAAGCCGTTGGGCAGCTCTTGTTCGATAAAGTCATTCAGGTTGGCAACGCGGGCGGCACGAATCACGGCCTCCATGTCGATGTCCTCCTCAGGGACGCCAAAGGCGATATTACGGGTGATGGTGTCGTCGCAAAGGTAGATGTGCTGGGGCACGTAGCCCAGGTTGCGTTGCCAGTTGGCGACAATATCGCCGCTGACCTCGCTACCGTCCACCAGCAATTGACCATGGGTCGGGCTCAACAGACCGAGGATGATATCCACGGTGGTTGTCTTGCCGGAGCCCGTGGCGCCGACCAGACCGATAGAGGTGTTGGGGGAGATCGTCAGGCTGATCCCTTTGACGGCAGGTTCTTGAGCTCCGGCATAACGAAAGGATATACTCTTGAGCACGAGTTTTTGTGTGAACGGCAAGGGCTTCAGGCTCTGAGCATCGACAACGGCAACATCAGGATCGGTTGACAGAGGACTTTCGCACATATCCTGATGCAAGATATCCAGGGTGGGCAGGCTTACGCGCACTGCCGAAATGCTGGCAAAGATCTGCTGCAGGGCCGGCATCAGCCGGTATCCGGCAAAAGCATAGATGGACAGAAGCGGGACTATCTTGCCCACATCTTTCTCGGATTCCAGGGAATAGATGACGATCAGCAGAATGCCGCCAAAAGCGATGGTTTCCAGAGCATACCGCGGAAGCTGGGAGATAACGCCAACCGTGGCATTCTGCCGCGCATGACGCAGGGCATGGACCGCGAACCTGTCCAGAAATACCCGTTCCCTTCCCAGAATCTTCAGGTCCTTGATGCCGCTCAGTGCCTCGCTGGCCGCCTTGAACTTCATGGTGTTGGCTTCAACCTGTTCCCGGCCGATGCGGACCAGGCGGCGGCGTACCACAAGGTAGATCGCGCCATAGGACCCACCGAGAACGACGATAATGGCAACGGCAACAAAGGGATCGACGACCATCAGAAAAGCCATAATAAAGATGCAGAGCAAGGAACTTGACAGGAGCTGCATGCCAGGGCTGAGAATCCCGGCGATAACGGTCCGTGCCTCGGAGAGCACATTCTTGCCCATTTCAGCGGTGTTTCTGTTGAGGAAAAACTCATAGGGCCGTGCCAGGTACGCCGCGAGAAGCCGGCGCGCCAGGTTGTAATTGAGCCTGTTGTCGTACCGGAGCGTCAGCCAGGTGGTCAGGGCTTTGAACAGGTTGCTGAAGACCATGAGGCCAAGCACCACTATTCCCAGAAAAAACAGAAAACTCTGCAGGCTGCTGAATTGGAAGAAATCATAGGCATGTTTCAGCCACCGGTTGGTCCGGATCACGCCCGGATTTGCAACCACCGCCATGAAGGGAAGGATCGAGGCGATGCCGGCCATCTCGACGAAGGCCATACTGACCAGGGCAACGAACTGAACATAGAGTTGGATCTTTTCTCTTTTGGAAAGCAGATCGAACATTTTTCTGATGGTTAAGAACATGAAATAAGGTCTCCGGGACATAATCGCTGAAAATTCGGTACTTCTTTACCACAGGCCACGGCAGGCAACGGAAAAATTACCTCAGAGGTCTGTTGGAAGTCGGCTTCACGCAAAGGGCTCGAGCTCTATCACTATGCCTGTTCATAGAGCTGCCCGTGGAAAATCACCTGATTTCCAAGAGCCCTTTTGCGGCCCAGCGGGACAGATAGTCTGAGACGCAGGCTTCCTCCAGGCCGACCCTATCGGCCAAACTCTTTGTCGTAACCGGCCGCTGCAACGTTGGTATCAGGTCCATGAGCAGCCTCATCTTCTTTCTCTCGTCGCTTGGAGCATCACCAAACGCCGCTTGACCGAGATCAATGTAGAGATCGTAGCGAGGGTTGGAAAGACAGATATTCCCCTCAAACTTCTTATAAACAAGTGACGATGCCTCCAAGAGTTCCACCGTTTTTTCCAGCACGCCGACCGCCTCCTCAAGACATGCCTCGCTCATGAGGGAACAGTTGTCCCGTGAAGAATGGTATTCGGGGTACGGCATGCGCGACAGGGAGCAGGACGGGATGCCGTAGGCCTCCCAGATATACTCGTCATTGATGATAATACTCTCAAAAACCCCACGGCGATACGGTATCCCCAGTCCTCCCATGACCGCGGCCATCGCCTGTTCGAGATTCGAGTTGGCGCCCCGCGATTCCTGGAGGGCAAGGCCCGTTTGCGAACCGAGCATCCACAGACAGGCACATTCCAGAATCCTCTCACGCTCGTTCTTATCCTGCTTGCCGAGATAATATTCCGTACCCATGATCCCCTGGGCGAGAACCAGTTTATAGGTAAACTTGGTGCTCTTCCCGGCAAGGCGCCGGAAAAGCTCTATCCCGGCAACAACGCCGGCCAAGCCGTCATTGGCGACCCCGGGGTGGTCGAGGTTTGCGCAGAATGTAAAGGTCTCGCTGAGTTCCCCCTTTTGGGTGAATTCCAGCATCTTCAAAGCTCCTTGCGATTCCTCGGTTTCAATAACGACCTCGTATTCGCCTTCCTGAAGTCCGTCATAGAAGGTCTTGGGGACACAGAAGCCCCACTCCCTCTGCCAACTCCTGAAGAGTTGCCTGAAGTGGAACGTAATCGAATCGTCATACCGGTGATCGTAGTGAAGATGCTGTTTCAGCTCCTGAAGGTCGACTTTCCCATGAAACCTTTGCGACAAGGAGATGACGGCCAGTGCATGCCACTTCCCGTCGTAGATGACCTTACCATCCTTGAGGATCTTTGCTTCCTTGACGTCCCATTTGGGCGGTATTACCCACCCGTTGTATTCCTCGTCAGCGCGGTATTCAATAACCTTGAACGGAAGAATTTTCTGCAAATATTCAATGGTCTTGTCATAATCGCTTGAACAGATGACCCTGTTCAGCGGGGTCAGGTCGTGCAATATCTCCATCATCAGACTCACGTTTCTTCTCCCGGTTCCGCGACAATTACCATGGCAACCTGTCAGACCATGATTTTTCTGGTCCACTCATTGGGCTGGGCATCGCTTCTCTTCGGCAGGTCATTGGTATCAATCCGCGAAAGAGCCAAAGGATTCTCGCGCTCCATATCCGCGATCCCGACGCTTACCGATAAACCGATCCTGCATCCTCTCATGTCCAGAATTGAAAGCAGGGAATCATTGTAGCCACCATACGGATAGCACATTACCCAGTTTTCGAGGTCACACCCGATACCGCCCAGGAATTTGAGCGAGAGATCGATCTCCCGTTCCTGTTCCTCCTTTGAAAGCGAGTCCAGCCAGTAGTGGTCATAGCCGTGGCTTCCGATGAACATGCCGTTTCTCCGCATGCACTCGAGTTGCTCCACGTCCATGTATAATTCCCTGGCAAAGGCAGCCTCGTCACCGGTAACAAACTCGGCGAACAGCTTGTCCACCATCCTTGCCCTGAGTTCTTCCGGAAGGCCTTTCTGCAGTATCCTCTTGATGAAAACGACATCCGCCGTATCGTAGCGGCCCGCCACCGCCAGTTTTTCATAGTAGGATTCAGGCCGGTCGAGAGAGTATCCGGATTGGTTCTCTCTGATATCGGAGAAGATTGTTTGGATGATTCGTGTCGTGTCGTTTACCGATGCGAGAACAAAATGGATCTTGTTCACATCGAGCACGAGATGCTTGGTGATCGCCTTGGCCGGTGGAAAAAAACACCCCTGTATTCCGTATCTGTCGAGAACAGGAAATACGTTGGTGAAATGATCGATATAGCCATCATCAAAGGTTAACAGAAGCGCCTTCGGCGGCAATTCGTACCCCTTTGTATGAGCCGCATGAATAAGCTCCTCCATCGTTATGGGGGTATAGTGTGCACGCATGTAGCCGACCTGGCCGACAAAATCCTGCAGCTCCAACCCCTTGATCTCCGGGTATCGGGAATGTTTCAGATCCCGTACGAAGTGATACATGACAATGGTGATTTTTCTGGGCATACGTACCTAGCTCAATAAAATTCTTGTTTGCGTTGAACCTGCTTCAAACGACGTGGCACTACGCCGGTTGTTCATGGCACACTCACATCACCACACGCTCAGCCCTCCATCGACCACGATATTCTGCCCCGTCACATAGCTCGATGCATCCGAAGCCAGATAGATCAGGGCGCCGACCATTTCTTCGCCCTGCGCCATGCGGCCTAGGGGGACACGTGCGGAGTAGCGCTCCTTGAAGGTTTCATTCTGTCCGCTCTCGACACCGGCGGGAACGAGGGTATTGACCCTGATCCCCTTATCGGCCCAATAGGCCGCCAGGTATTTCGTCAATCCGACGACCGCAGCCTTGGAGGCGGCATAGACCCCCGGATTGCTGATCTGTCGCCCCAGATAGAAGGAACCCTCGTAAATTCTCTTGTCAGAGGCAAGGATGCCATAGATGGAAGACGTCTGGATGATGCTTCCGCCGGTCCCCTGGAGTACCATCCTGCCTCCCACCGCCTGGGCGACCAGAAACATGCCGTCGATGTTGACCGCCATGACCTTGCGCCACTCCTCAAGGGAATAATCTTCGAACGGCGCGAAAAAAGCCTCATGATCAGACGACTTGGAAGCAGCGTTATTGTGCAGGATATGCACGTTGCCGAACCGCTCCACCACCCTCTGCACCATGGCGCTTACGGATCCCGGATCCGATACGTCGCAGGGGACGCCTTCCGCCTCGATCCCGAATTCTTCAGCCAGTTCCCGGGCGAATTCCGCCGTTTTATCGCCATCTAGGTCAACAACGGCAACATTGGCGTTGAACTCGGCCAGCCCCTGGCAGAAACGGCGGCCAAGAATGCCCAGCCCACCAGTCACGATCGCGGTCTTACCCGTTAGATCAAACATGTTCCTATAGGTGGATTTCATGCAAAAAGACCTTCCTCCCCTGGGATCGGGACATCCTGCCCGCCATGAGAAGCCGCATGGCTCCGAGCGTTTCCTCCGGGTCAATGGCGGGCCTGCCATCCTTGATGGATTGGCAGAAGTGCCATAGCATCCTGCTGAACATGGAAAAATTATCGGTGATCTCATGGGAGGAGATCTTCCTGGTTCCGAAAAAATCGACGCGGAAGCATTTCGCCACATCCCCAAGGGCGTCGAGTTGCAGGAGCGACCCGTCATCCATCTGGACAGCAACCGAGGTATGGGGCGCATCGAGTGCGACCACCGAAACGGCCCGGGAACGGACGACATTGGAGATGGCATCCACGAGATGAATCCCGTATTTCTCCCATGAATTGAGGATGGTCCCGCGAATCAGGCGGATATCCCCATACTCGTTCAGCGCGGCCCGAGGCTCGTCGAGCTCTTTGGCGTATCGCATGCCCGCACAGGACATGAGCTTCCCGTTCCTCAGATATTCTCCCAAGGTCGCCAGTTCGGAGATGGAGAGACTCAGGGGCTTGTCGACGAAGACGTGCATTCCCGCCTTCAGAAAAGGGATTGCCAGGTCGAAGTGATTTTCGTAGTCGTCGCGGGCGATGATCACCGCATCCACATTGCCGATCATATCCTCGGGGCGGGAGACCGCATGGGGAATCAGGCAGGCTTCGCACAGCCTTTTTGTTACGTGCGGGTCCTGGCTCCAGCAATGGGTCACCCCAACCCCATCGATGCCGAATTCGGATGGATCGCGGCGCCGTACGTAGTCGTAGATCACGGGCCATCCGGAAGCGGCCAGCCCGGCATCCGAATAACCGTTTATGATCGATGAAAACGAAAACGGGTGACCATTGCCCTCACTAAACCCTATCATGCCGAGCCGGATCGTCACAAAACCCTCCTGTACCGTTCATCGGCCTTTCCCTCCAGCCATCTGATTCCCTCCAGTTCCGGGAAAAGGGGAATCTCGTATCCCAGCCAGAAAAAGCGGCCGGAGGGGCCGTTTTCATCCAGTGACAACAGGTAGTCAACAGTCGGGTGGCAGACGGAAGGGGGCATGGGGGCGTCAAGCGCCATGTTGCTGCGAACCGGCCCTGGGCTCATTAGGTTGATCTTGATATTGTAATCGCTGCACTCCTTTGCCGCCGTCACCGTGAAAGCGTTCAATGCCCCTTTTGACGAGCTATACGCGCCGTATCCCGGAAAACAGTTCAAAGGCGCACCGGAGGTTACATTGATCACTCTGCCGAAGTTATTGGCCTTCATTGCCGGAATGGTCTTCTTTAGGATATATAAAGGGGCAAAAAAGTTCACCCGAAAGGAACGCATGACATCATCCATGTCCAGGGAGTCGAACGTTCCGCCTCTATTCACCCCAGCGTTATTGATAACATACGGTATGTACGGATAGCTCTCCAGGATATGCTCAAGGCCGCCTTCCAACTCCTCCGGCTTCGCCAGGTCCATGCAGTAGGTCGTTACGTTTTTGTTGTGCCGGAAGGCTTCTTGAATAACCTTTTCCTGCCTGCCAACAGCCAGCACATGGTACTTCTGCGAAAGATGTTCCGTTAGCGACAAGCCGACACCACTGCTTACGCCGGTGATAAGGACCGAATCATTCATCTACCCCCCCTGGCAAGTAGGGATCCCGCAAGAAAAGCATCATTCCTGCCGGCATAATGACCGCCGGAAGCAGAACCGGAAAAACTGTTTATGAGGGGTGGGAATGGAAACAGATGTCCATTTCCTTCGCTGAAACCGATAGTCCCAAGTCTGGTTACCATGCACCCCATCCTCCATCTACGCAGATATTCTGACCAGTTATATAGCTTCCGGCGTCGGAGCAGAGCAATGCGACAGCACCCTTCAATTCATATGGGTAACCGATGCGATTCATCGGATTCTTTGAACCGAGCCGCGCCATAAATTCCGTATGTTGCTGGGTTGCCTCATGCGGAAAAGCGCCGGGGCTTAGGGCATTAACTCTAATTTGGTGCGGAGAGAGAAAGCTGGCCAGATATTTGGTAAACTGAATTACTCCTGCTTTGGCGGCGCCATAACTTGGCGGATTCGTAAACTGCTCGCCGTCGTAAATCCTGTAATCCGGACTGATATGTCCATACATCGAGGCAATGTTGAGGATAACACCTTTCGTTTTCACAAGATCAGGAAATGCTATTTTGGTAATCCGGAAATTTGAATTCAAGCTCATATTGATGTCATAATCCCAATCCTTATCGTTGATTGATTCCCAACTGTTCTTGTTGCCCGACCATGCGTTGTTGATCAGGATGTCAATCGCATCAAAATGCTTGTGGATTTCCTCGAAGCACCTGACGATGGATTGTTTGTCAAGCAAGTCGAGCTCAATCGCGAGCATCTTGATGCCATTGCCGACGTTCTCGGCTATTTCCTCGCACCGCTCCTGACATTTTTTCAGGTCACGGCTGGCGATAACTACGTTTGCGCCTAATTCCGCCAGAGTATAGCTCATCTCGCTCCCCAGATACCCGGCCCCACCGGTGACAAGGGCGACCCTGCCCTTTAGTGACAAGAGATCATTAATATTTTTCCTCATTATTGTCTCCTGTTTTCATTTTTCTTGATGATTGCCTCAACGATCTCTAAATCAAGTTCATCATCAATATCGACCGACCTCTCTGCCGGCATAATGACCGCCGCCGAGTTGCCGAAGAGGATGCCGGGGACATCCGCCGTCAGTCTGTCGGCCCGGAACGCATACACGGCGCCGTTCAACTGGTAGGCCCTGGGGAGCTTTTGCCGGGGCAGCCACGGGTTGACGCCGGGGATGAACACATCCGGTTGGCCGTTCTCGATCCTCCATGCCCGGCACGGGTTCAATTCGGCCTCCTTGAAGGTGGCAACAGAATCGATGGCGCTGTCTTGCAACAATGCGAGACACTGCCGTATATCGTCGGCGCTCCGCAAGGGTGAGGTGGGTTCCAGCAACATGACTATGTCGGCGCTCTCGCCTTCGTTTCGCAAAGCTTCGATGAGATATCTCAAGGTGTCGATAACCAGGGCATCGTCCGCGGCAAGCCGGGAGGGCCGGGAGTAGACTTCGGCCCCGCTCTCTCCGGCTACCCTGCCTATCTCGTCGTCGTCGGTGGACACGATGATCCTGTCGATTTCGCCCACCTGCTTCGCAACCTCAACGGTCCAGGACAGCAGAGGCTTTCCCGCCAGCGGCGTTATATTTTTCCGCGGTATCGACTTGCTGCCGCCACGGGCGGGTATGACCGCCAGCACCCTGTTCCCCTGTATCATCTCTTCACGGCTCCCATCGCTGCATTGTCCGCAGCATCAGAAATTCAGGTGCAAGGTATCCAACGCCTTCTTGTATTCGGCCCATTCCCCGACATCAATCCACGACTTTTCGCTGACCGGGTAGATGCCGACCTTACCTCCGGACTCCTTTACCTTCTCGATAAGATGGGTAAAATGGAAAAATTCATTTTCCGGGATGAAGCTCAATGTTTCCGGTTTAACCACATACAAACCGGTATTGACCAGGAAGTTGTATTCGGGTTTTTCACGTATCCTGCTCAGGATACCGCCGTTTTCCACCTCGCAGACACCGTACGGTATGTTGTAGTTCTTGAGGGAAGCCACCAGGGTGATGTCGTTGTCGTTGGTCAGGTGGTGCTTCACCACATCCGAGTAATCGGCCTTGATGATGACGTCGCAGTTCGTCACGATCAGGGGAGTGTCGATCTTGCCGCTCAGATACCGCAGGCTGCCGGCAGTCCCCAATGGCTTGTCCTCGTATATGTACTCGATGGTGTAGGCAGGGCCTAGTTCCTCGAAATAGGATTTGATTATCTTCGACTTGTAATTGACGGAGATGTAGAATTTGTCGACCCCGCAGACAACGAATGAATCGATTATGGTCTCAATGACGGTCTTGTCGCCGAGTGGGATCAGCGGCTTCGGCAGTATCTTGGTAAAAGGATCAAGCCGTGTCCCCTTCCCACCGGCCATGATGACGACCGGCAGGCGGATCGGCGTGAGTTGCCTGCCGGCCTGCACCTCTCCGAAGACATTCTCCCAGAGTAGGACCTCGATGATCTCCCTTTTCCCGTTGACGACCGGAATGCACCCTATCCTCTTCTCCAACATCGTGGTCTTGATCTGTTCCAGATCGTAACCGGCAGTTGTAAGGCACGGCATCGTGTTGCAGATGCTCTCCACCGTGCCGTCCAGGCTTCCTTCCGCCAGAATCCAGCGCCGGATGTCGCCGTCCGTCAGGGTGCCGATCAGACGCTCTTCGCCGTCAACGACAAACAGGGTTCTTCGTTCGGTTTCTTCAAGCTGCAGCAAAGCATCCTTGATCCGTGAACCGTTCCTGATCATGAGCGTGGTAATCATAAAAAGACCTTTCAGGCCAAATCCCGGAACTCTTTCCGGATAAGATCTTCCGAGAGTTCTATGGTCTTCAGCTTTTCCTTGATCCGCAACGATGTCTTTCCATCCCGGAACCGGTCATAGGGATTGCCCATAGTCTCCAGGCCGGCCCTGAAATCGTGGGAGAGCGCCCGGCCAATACCTTCTCCGATCGATTCGGTCGAGGTATCGGCATCGATCACATTGGCCGCCCGCATCCGCCCCCTCTGGCGTTTGCCGATGTTGACGACCGGCAGCCCGAAGGATGGTGCCTCAATCAAACCACTCGAAGAATTTCCCAGCATCAGGTCGAGGTTTTTCAGGCAGCTCAAGTACTTAAGCTGGCCAAGGCTGTCAAAAAGCTTGAACCTGTGCGGGTTTGCCCTGCAGAACTCCTCAACCCTGGCGTTGATGATGCTGCCGCCCGTATCGGCGTTTGCCTTGGTGAAGACCGCCTTGATGCCCGAGGCTTCGATCGCTGCGAGCAGATTGTCGATCTGTTCCCGAGCCGTGCCCTGCTCGATAGTAACCGGATGATAGGTGACAATGGCAACGATCCCTTCCAGCTTGAACCGGAGCGCACTTTCCAGCTCATTGCGGTCCAACAGGGGCAGCCGGTACAAGGCGTCAAGCCCCGGCGCGCCAAAATTGAAGGTAACGTCGGGGTCTTCCCCCATCTGCAGGATCCGTTTGCGGTAGGTTTCAGTAGCCGCAAAATGGATACTTGCCATCTTGGTCACGGAATGCCTGAACACCTCGTCAATGGCCCCCTGGCTGGTTTCACCGCCATGAATGTGGGCCAACGGGATGCGAAATACCACTGCTGCAAGGGCAATCGGGACGATCTCGAACCTGTCCCCCAGAAGCACAACGATATCCGGCCCGATCTCCTTCAGGGCATCGGCAAAGGAGATCATCGCCACTCCCATGGATTTGACGATCCCACTCTCGCTGTCGGAGGAGAGCAACATCTCAATCCGCTTGTCGATGCGAAATCCGTCCTTCTCGATGACATCGGCAGTCATGCCGAATGCGGCCGCAAGATGCATGCCCGTAGCAATTACGCTCAACGCCAGATCGGGATCTCCCTCAATCTCCTTCATGAGCCAATAGAGCAGCCCGTAATCGGCCCGGCTGGTGGTGACGACGCAGATTTTGCGTTTTTTTACGCCAAGTAATGCCATTTCAGCACGTCATCCTTTGCAATCGTCTTGTTGACTCTCAACCCGACCAGCTTCTCCATGTCTTTCGGCTGCACACCGTACCCCGGCCTTTTGACCGTCAGCTTATCGATAGAGATGATCTCGCCTTCCGCAATCGTTTCCGCAGCCACAACGCTCTTTCGGGCAATATCGATGTTCTTCAACTCGCAGGGGGCCGGCCTCTTGATGCCGTCACCCATGGCCTGCTCAACGTTCCTGATCGCCTGAACCATGCGCATGAAATCCGCCGGATTGAGCGACGCCTTGTGGTCAGGCCCTTCCATGGCATTGTCCAGGGTAAAATGTTTCTCGATAACCCTGGCGCCGAGTGAAACCGCCGCCAGGGGGATCTCGATGCCCGGGGTATGGTCCGAGTAGCCCACCGCCGCCTTGAAGGCCTCCCGCAGGGTGAGCATGGCGTTCAGGTTGATCTCCCCATAGGGTGCGGGGTACTCGGTGACGCAATGGAGCAGGGTGACGCAAGGATTTCCGCACGCCTGGAATATCCCGAGGGCCTCTTCAACCTCGCCCAGGGTGGACATACCGGTGGACAGGATCACCGGCTTCCCCTTTCGGGCGATATGTTCCAGCAAAGGATGGTTGGTGATCTCACCCGACGGGACCTTGAAGGTGGACATGCCGAGCGAATCCAAGAGGTCCGCGCTCTCCTCATCGAAGGGGCTCGACATGAACTCGATGCCGCACCGGTGGCAGTGGGCGAATAACTCCCTGAAATCCCCCTCTTTGAGTTCGAGCCGCTTCAGCATCTCGAACTGGGAATCCCCTCCCGTTGCGTCGCGCTTCTGGTAGTCCGCCTTTGCCGCGCTCCTGGTAACCAGTTTCTCGGCCTTGAAGGTCTGGAACTTGACGGCATCGGCGCCGCACAGCCTCGCGGCATCCACAAGCTCTTTGGCGATTTCCGGCGAGCCGTTGTGATTCACGCCGGCTTCGGCAATGATATAGGTCCTCTGTTCACGCATCATCTGATCCTCTTCGCGGGGTTGCCCACATACGTCCCCGGGATCGTTATATCCTTTACCACCGTGGAGCCGGCGCCGATCAGGCAATTGGGACAGATGCCCACGCCCTGGATGACGTTCGCCCCGGTTCCGATCAGGCAGTTGTCCCCCACGCCTACCCCACCGCTGAGCGTGACACCGGGCGCGATATGGACGTTGTCCCCGATCCGGCAGTCATGCTCGACCGTGCTGTTCGTGTTGAGGATGCAGGCACGCCCGATCTGTGAGCCGCTGTTGACCACCACCCCGTCCAGGACGGCTGTTCCGGCCCCGAGTCGGACCTCCTCGTTGACAACGGCATGGGGAGACACTACCGGAGGAAACTCGTAACCGAGCGCAAGGAGTTCGTTCTGAAGTCTGATCCTCCGGTCTGAAGCGTCAATTTTTCCTATGCCTATAATTGCCCGGCAAGCGGCATCTTTCCGTATCATCTCCGCGAGGATGCTGTCATCACCGAGATACGGGGCCCCGAGAATCAGCCCCTTGTCCTGCCGGTCCGTATAACCGGCAATGTCATAGCCGGATTTTTTCAGGACGCAGATCAGGACCTTTGCATGTCCCCCTCCGCCGATGACGACCACCCTATCCATGGCGCAACCGCTCGGCCACAAACGCCACCTCGCCCGCCGTGATACCCGTGCTGCAGGGAATATTCAACGTTATCTCCAGCATCCGGCACGCCTTTTCGATATGATACTGCTGGCAATCGCGGTAGGGGACCTGGAGGTGATTCAGGTGCCAGACGGGTCTCGTCTGGACCCCCTCCCCCTTCAGGTATGCCATCACTTCCTCCCGGTCTTTTCCGTAGCGGGTGCGGTCGATCTGCAACGCGTACATCCAGTGGTTGTTCCGCGCATACGGGGGGGCGTCCGCAAGCGTCAGGCCGTCGATGTGGTCTATCGTATCCCGGTATCTCAGGAAGTTTTCCCGTTTCGACTCCAGAAATCCGGGCAGGAGTTCCAGCTGTGCCACCCCGATCGCGGCCTGGACGTTGGTCAGACGGAAGTTGTAACCGACCTCGTTATGAACATACCTGACCTCATCGTCCTTCGCCTGGGTGGTCAGATATCTCGCCCTTTCGGCATATTCCGGAATGCTGGTAACGATCATCCCCCCGCCGCCGGTAGTGATGATCTTGTTGCCGTTGAAGGAAAAACAGCCCACATCCCCGATGGTTCCCGTATGCTTCCCCGCCAACACAGGATCGAGATAACGGGTGCCCAGGCTCTCGGTCGCATCCTCGATGATGCTGATGTTGCGGTCGCGACAGGCCGCGGCGAGTTCATGCATCCTGACCGCATTGCCGAATATGTGGACGGGGATTATGGCGCCAATCCTTCTTCCGGTTCGCTTGTTGAAGGTAACGCCACGCTGGATTTCCGTTTCGTCCCGCAGAAAATCAATAGTTTTTTCCACGTCAATGTTGTAGAAATCGTCGCAATCCATGAAGACCGGGGCGGCCCCCAGGTAGTTCACGGCATTCACCGGGGCAATGAACGTGAGGGTCGGGACGATAACCTCATCGCCGGGGAGCACGCCAACAACCCTGAGCGCCACCTGGAGTGCCGCGGTCCCGTTGACGCAGGCAACGGCGTGGGGGGAGCCGACGAAGGAGCTAAACTCCTCCTCGAACCGTTCAACGTACTTGCCGGCCGTGGAAACCCACCCCGTATCCAGGCACTCCTTGACATAGTTCCATTCATTGCCCTTCAGGGACGGTACTGAGAGCGGTATCATTTTAGAAGTATCCATGCGCCCCCTATAAGATCGTTCAGATGTTGTAGATATGCGGCTTGTACAGCTTGAGGTTTTCCGGAAGGGCGAACCACTCGATTGTCCGGGCAAGCCCCCTCCGCAGCCCTTCGAGGCCGGCATAGTTCTGTTCATGCTTGAGCAGCCGCCTCGCCTTGGCGGTATCGGCCCAGAGCCTTTCCACCTCGCTCTTTTCGGGCCTGAGCCGTTCCTGATCGGTGACGATCTCTATGTCAGCCCCCATGATATCGGCAATCATCCGGGCCGTGTCCCCCATGGAAATCTCATAGTTGCTGCCGATATTGATCACCTCACCCACGGCTGCATCGCATTGGGCGACCGCCATGAATCCGGCAACCGTGTCGGCCACGTAGTTGAGGTCACGCGTCGGATGGAGGGCACCGAGCCTGATGGTGCGAGCCCCGGACGCAATCTGGGTAATGACCGTCGGCACAAAGGCCCGCGCGGATTGTCTCGGTCCGTAGGTGTTGAAAGGACGGATTATGGCAACCGGCGTTTCAAAGGAATGATAAAAGGACAAGGCGAGTTGGTCGGCGCCGATCTTGGAAGCGGAGTACGGCGACTGGCCCTGGAGAGGATGTTCTTCGGTTATGGGCACAAAACGGGCCGTGCCGTAAACCTCGCTGGTCGATGTATGCACCACCTTTGCCACACCCAACTCGCGAGCGGCCTGAAGGATATTGAGGGTTCCCTTGATATTGGTGTCGATATAGGTATCCGGCGAATGATAGGAATAGGGGATAGCTATGAGCGCAGCCAGGTGAAGAACGATATCGCACCCCGTCATGGCCTGTTTTACCCCGTGGGGGTCACGGATATCGCCGCTGAAAACGTCCAGCGACGTCAACAATTCCGGGGCGAGGCTATCCAGCCATCCCCAGGAGTTGAACGAGTTGTAACAGACAAAGGCGCGAACGTCGCAGCCGGAGCGTACGAGTTCCTCGGTGAGGTGAGAGCCGATAAACCCGTCGGCACCGGTCACAAGGATTTTTTTGTTTCTCAGGTCCATTGATGCTCTCTTTTCCGTGTCAAGCGTGGCGGCGGACCTGCCCCCGACGTGCCTTACCGGGGCTCCGTGTCCTTATCCTTAATATGCCCGGCTATGACATCGGGCAACCTCTTTGCCTCGCGGCATCGCTTCCCGGCAACAGCTCGTATGGTTGCCCGCAACGATTCTCCCTGTTTGAGGTACTCCCGCGCCAATTCAAGTATTTCGTCGACCTCCCCGCTGGAGGGGAAAACAGGGAACTCGCGCACATATTCATACTCAAGAAGCTTCTGTAGGCTGAGCATCTTGTGAGCGCTGGACCCGAGAAAGATGCACGGCGTTCCGCCCAGTGAGGCGAGGATGGTGGGATGGTATCTGCCGGAGATGAAGAGGCGGGCATTTGCCAGGATCGCGCCCCCCATGAATACCGAGGTATTGACCGGGACAAACCCCACCCCGGCTTCGGCTGCAACCGTCCGGAGAAAGACATCCCCCCCGCAGTTTTCCGTGAGATATACCGGATACCCCAGTCCCTGAACCTTTTCCAGAAGGCGCGCGAAATGGGGTACTGCTGCTGTTTTGTCTTTCGCGGCCAGTGCGCTTCCGCCGATGCAGATATAGGGTTTGGAAAAATCCAGCCGTCCCAGATTGCGCCTGCTCTCCGGAAAGGGCATGATGAAGTCACCGTTTGCCGGGATTTCCGAGGCGCTTTTTTCGATGTACGGATACCAGCTGAAAAGGGAATCGGGAACAAGGCTGCAATCGGCGTCCGGCATCTCGCTTTTCACATACTCCAAGGACTGGTAATCACGCACGATGACCCCGTTACAACGTGACAGCGTCCTTCGGGCGAATTCAAGGGTCGCATGATTCCGCCCGGTGGTAGGGCAGTCGGAAACGAGTCCATTGGCAAAAACCACCTTTTTGTGCAGATGCAGACCCAACTCGGCCATACCCAGCAGAAACAGCACTTCCCTTCGCGGCGGGGTGGTAAACACAAAATCGCCTTCCCCATGGATAACGAGGAGGTCTGCGTTGTACGCCTTCTCATAGAGCTCGCCGATCTCTCTGTGGGTGTCCTTGTAACGGAGGATATTGGCAACGGTTTCAGCAGGATCATGGGCAATAAAATCCTTGGCCCCGAACAACTCTTCCAACCGCATGTAGTAATCGTACACCCGTCTTTTATGCCGGCTCGCACGCAGCATATTAAAGAACCAGCCATACTCAGAGGGGAGGAATGTATTAACGTATCCGAAACCGGCAGAGTCGAGCAGGAACGTGCTGCCGGGGATGGTATCGCTGATCCGGTATCGCTCCGACAATATCTGCAGCAGGGCAATGCTCCCGCCTCGCCCCCCCCAGTTTTGGTATGAACTGTTATCGCCTACCAGTAGAACGTTTGTCATGGGGTGCTTTCCGCGGGATACGCCGCCCGTCGTCAGTCAACAAGCCTCGTATAAATTTTAGCGTAGTTCTCCGCCATTGCACGCGAGGAATACGTGCTGACGACTATTTTTTTACATCTGTCAGCCATTTCTGCCGCCAAAGCCTCATCCATCATGACTCTGCCAATGCCTTCCGACAGGTCAACGGCACGGGGAGCAGGCACCAATATCCCCGCCTTGCCATGCTGCAAGACCTCGGGGACCCCCCCGACACTGGTCGCAACAACCGGCACCCCCGCCTGCATCGCCTCAAGCAGGACGAGCGGCAGCCCTTCGGTGAGGGAGGACAATACAAAGACTCTGAAAAACGGCAGATAGCTTCTGGCGTTCTCCCGGTAGCCGGGCATGAGTACCCGGTTTTCCAAACCGAGTTCCCGCACCTTCTGCTCCAGTTCCCTCCGCAGGTCGCCATCCCCCAGGATCACCAAACGGATGTCCTGACGCTTTTGGGCCAGGATTGCAACCGCCTCGATCAGCCGGTCAAACCCTTTTTCCCTTGAGAATCGCCCGATGGCGCCAAGGGTATACCCCCCCCGGCAGAAATCCCGTACCTCACGATCTAGTCCCTTGCCATCAACGGGGTCGCTCGCCAAAGGAATGCCGTTCATGACCACTTCCATGCGGAGCCTTGGGCGATTCCTTAATTTGGGATGGCTTTTCATGGCCTCGTTGACCAGCACGATACGGTCGATAAAATTCAGGGCAAGCGAATCAAACCATTCGTAGAGCATCATGCGGTTGATCTCGCCTGTTCCTGTCCAGCCATGTATCGTCGCGATCATGGGGATTTTGCGAATTCTCCGCGGGATAAGCCCAAGGAGGATATTCCCCTTGTAACCATGGGAATGGAGGAGAGTTGCTTTTTCCCTGCGGGCAAAACGGAGAATTTCAAGAGCACCCAACACATTGGGCCCCGGCATCATGCGGAAAACCTGCACCCGCAAGCCACGCCGACGGGCCTCTTCTTCAAGCGGCTTGCCGGCAATAGCATGCTCCCCCATACTGGCCAGGACCGGTTCAAATCCCATCGCAACCTGTTCGCTCATCAGGTTGAGGAGCATAATCTCGGCTCCGTACAATCCGCCGCTATCAATGACATGCACTATCCTCATCTCATCCCTTGCGCGGCGTCCAGACCACCTGCTTTTTCCCGAGAAGGAATTTGCCGAAAGCGTGTGCAGCTGCCAGGTTAAGCAGGACAAAATATCTGCTGAACGTCAGGAGTCTTCCCCATACTCCGGCACTCTTTGTTCGGGGTGCTGCTAAAGCGCCCACATACCCTGCATGCTGCAGCACCAACATCACCGTATACCCTTCTCCATTCCCCAATAACAGCCAGTTCGTGACATAGGCAACAAGCAGAAACCAAAAGCAGAGATAACGCAGTACCTTGTGGGACCAGAGTTGCCAGGCAAAAAGAGGGTTAATCCCCGGCCACAACAACTGCCGCATGTCGAATAGAGCCCAGAACGCACGCAGGGATACCCTGACCCGCATCCGGTACTCGTCGTCCGTATCCTTCAGGGTAGGTTCCCACAGGACGGCCTCGGGCTCATACACGACCCGATACCCCTGTTCGATGACCTTGAGCGGTTGGACGAAATCCGGCAGTTGATCGGCGTTCATCGGCCTGTAGAGCGTCGCGCGTACGGCATCTATCCCACCATCCACCCCGACCACCGAACCGAGGCGGGTCTCGATGGAACGAAGGGCATTCTCATACTTCATATAGGCGCTGCACCCCTCGCCGATAGGGGTGCCGTCAGGATTGGCGTAGATCATCTTGCCGGTAACATACCCCACTTCTTCATCAGCAAAATTCGCCAGCAGCTTGCGTAACGCATCAGGAGCATAGAGGGAGTTGGCATCGGAAAAGATGATGATATCTCCCTTTGCCAGGGGGACGGCCATATTGAGAGCGCCGGTCTTGCCGGCACGGGGTTCCTGCCTCAGGAGGCGGACATCGTGGTCGGCGAAGCCTTGCACGATAGCGTCGGTCCGGTCGGTTGACCCGTCCGAAATAACGATGATCTCCAGCTTATTGTGGGGGTATTCCAATCCAAGCTTATTTTCGATGGTGGTTGCGATTCCCTCCGCCTCGTTGTAGGCCGATATCAGAATCGTGACGGTCGGTTCGAACGTTTTTTTCTTGACCGTTTGGTGAAGGCAAGCCGCCAGACCGGCAGCAAGCAAGGGATAGCCGGCATAGATATAAAAAACAAGTACCACTGACAAGAAAAAAAAGGTTTCAATCATCGGCTGCTTCGCGTTTATGACCGAGTAATATAGCTGTAAAAAACGGGGTAAAAATCTTCAATAAAATCGAACACCCGCTTCCGTACCGTCGCAATGTTTTCTTCCCCCAATGGTGAATTGATCCGTACGAAGGCGTTATCTTCACTCCGGCCTGAGAATTTATCCAAAACCATGGCAACTTTTTGCGCCTGAGTGCTGTGAACAGCCTTCCCGTTTGCCTGAAACCAATAAACGACGAGTTCCCGGTCCCCCTGATGCTCAGCTATCATATACGAGTATTGGATCGTCAGCTTCTGCTTGTTTTTCAGAACATACTCTCCGTTTCCGCGATTTCCGATCTGCCACCCCTGCCCCTGAAAGCAGACCAAAGGATCATGGGCCGCTCCGACCTTCTTTACCGTGCGGTAATACCCGATGTATAGATTGACGAGCCCTTTGTCGCGACGGTAGGAGTGATAGAGATAGTCGTCAAGTTTGAGTGCCTCGACGATAGGCGCGTCCATCGAAAAATTACTGATAAGTTGCCAGGTGCCGACCGGGGAAATCCCCTGTTGCAGCGGTTCCTTCGCTATAGTGGCTGCCCCCGCCTTGAAATGGTCCTTGATAACGAACGTGGTACCGGCCAATAATATGATAAGAATTGCCAGCCGTACCGACCTCACCGCTCGCATAGTGCCAACCCCTTTCCCGCCGCCAGAAACAGGCCCAAGGCAATCCCGAACATAGCAAGCCCCAAACACGTATGGAGCGTCCCTTCCGACAGGTCGATGGAGAGGAAATAGAGGGCTGAGATCAAGACGAAAACACGGAGGATATTGACTGCGAGCGCAATGGGAATAGCGAGGAGTAACAGCGCTCCCCGCAGAATATTGGATCGCAAGGTAAAATACGCCAACACCGTTCCAAGGGTCAGCATGGTCATAATCGATCGAAGGCCACTGCATGCCTGCACAACCTGGAACGTCCCTTGGGGAAGTTGGATTATGTTTCCATCATGAAAAATCGGAATACCGCTGAATGATGCAAGTCCGACGCTGGCCTTGGTGACGAGCAATTGGAGCGGAATGGTCAGTCTCGCTATAATCTGGGCCGGGACAGGTATCATGAAGGCGAGGAACACGAGAGGGAGAAAACAGGCTCTGAAGACACCATAACCAAACAGAAAAATGACGGCACCCCAGAGAAATACGATCATGGAAAGCGACGCGATGGTTTGCATTTCTCCTATTTTTGAAACGGCATAGAGAAACAAGGCACCTATTGCCAGAAGCAATCCCGACCATGAACCGATAGCCTGTTTTTCAAGAAAAACCTCTCGCTTTTGCCAGAGCATATAAGCAGCCACAGGCGCTATTATAAAACCATATGAATAGTCGTCGGAATAGGACCAGGCATGAACCAGGTTGGTGATGACGGGAAAGTAGGCGCAGGCGAAAGCCACGCCGAAAACAGCCCAGAAGAGGTACTGTAGTTGGACGTTACGCTCCGTGGATAACAATTGCTTTACAAACGGCATCGGACAGTCCCCTTTAAGAGCGCATTGAACAATCGTCAAAATACATCTGCTTCAGTGAGGTGAACCTGAAGTCCGCCAGCAGGTGGTGAAATCGTTGTGCCGTCTTGTGAAGATTAAGGTAGTGACGAAACGTGCTTTTGACGCCGGCGCCTCTCATTCGGGGTTGTTCCGGATCGAGCTCCCAGGGGTGCAGATAAAAAACGAACGATTTATTTTCTTTGGAATTAATACGTTGCAACCCCCACTTTGTGAATACATAGGGGAAAAAGCGGAAATATCCGCCCCCGGCAATGGGAATGTTTTTTCCGCAAATGTTTAAGGTTGTAATTGGAATTTCGAATATTCGCGGTGCAGCCACGATTTCAGCCCCTCCGATTTCGGGTGATTCCGTCTCCGGGTCCCAGTCCCCATCGGTTTTACGAAATACATTACAAGCGTAGCGGGGCCAGTCAGGAATTCCATAAAAATCATGGCGAATGGGGAATACACTTGAATCGTAAAGATACCCTGCCTCAACCAGCTCGTCGAAGGCCCAGAAAGAGTTGCGTGCGATTGAATAACTGGGAGCGCGATACCCTATGACCGCTGTTCCAAGCAAGTCTTCAAGCACCGCCTTACTTTTGCGGATGTCGTCGCGGAATTCCTGTCTGGTTTGCTGGGTAACCCGTTGGTGGCCATACCCATGACAGGCGATCTCATGTCTTCTTGCCTGAATTTCCTTAATTAATTGAGGTGTGCGTTCCGCAATCCACCCCAGCACAAAAAATGTGGCGGTAACGCCGAATTCGTCGAGCATATCCAGTATGCGGCGAGTATTATCTTCAACCCGCAATGGGTAGGCGGCCCACTCATTGCGTTTCACACAGCGCTCAAATGCCGACACTTGAAAATAATCTTCCACATCGATGGTCAGGGCATTAAGAATCAAAAAGTCTTCCTCACTTCGACAATTCCACGGTTAATCTCTTTGGCGTCGGCCGCTCTGTCCACAGCATTACGATAGGTTTCAAAGGAATACGTAACACCAAGGCTGATGTCATAATTGAAAGCATAGGTCAAGCCGCTTGTGGCAATGAAATGGTAGGGGAAATCGCCGGAATTGATCTGATAGAAATGTTCCGCTGTTGCGTTAAGGCTGACCGTTAGGCTCGGTATGATTTCGTGACGTCCATAGCCGGAGAAGGAAAGTTTGCGCTGACTACGAATATCCGTTTGCGTATTGACATACTCGGAATAGGTGCTTGACAACCCAAAAGCCCCGCGGGTCAATACTTTGTCGATCTTCCCGATGTAGTCGGTTTCTTTGGTCGAAACAGACTGCGGATCTTCGGTAGTTTGAGCCTTTGTTTCCACTGTTACCGTGGCGACTTCGAAGTCATGCGTAATGCCGGCATCCCAAAAATAATACGCAACATCATTGGCCTTGTCGAAGATCTGCCAGCTTCTGCCCAGTTTGCCGAAAACAAAAGACTTGTCGGCATATTGATATTTGAAGCCACCATAAACGTCATGCCTGTCGAAACGGCTGAGTGACGTTTTACTGCGCGTAAATGCATACCCGGAAGTAAGACTCAGTTTGGGCGTCAATTCATAACTAAAATCGGCAAGGGCGCCATGTTCGAACTTGTCGATGCTGGTTGCATCCCAATAACGGGTATCGGAATAGCGATAACCGGTCCTGAGCGTACTTTTTTCTCCCATTTTCCAAAGCAGATACGGCGAAACGACAGCGATATTCTGGTCGGTCTGATTGAGAAAGAGGCTGCTTTGGGTGGTCACGTCACGGGTAACGTTAACGGATACCCGGCGGTAGGTTTCATTGAGATCGAGATAGAAAAAATTATCTACAAGCGCGATGTTCCCCTTCACCATGGCGTCGTGATTAAACTCGGCATCACGGCTGTGCCGCGCATAGTTGCGGTAATCGAGCGTATAGGCCGTATCCCAATTCCAGAAGGGGGTCAGGTAATGAAGCGACGCTCCCGGCTGGACACGGGTAATATAGTCGGTTCTCTTGCTGGCCGCGACCTCGTAGATGTTATCGTTGATCTCTTCACTTACCGCAAGCGATGGCTTAAACACCGTCTCAGCGGCGCAGGCCTGCCGGGCACCCCCCGTTACAAGGCCTGCTACGATCAGTGAGCATATCATCCAAGCCTGCCGGAAACAGTTCATCATTTTCTCCTGCCGAAGGTATCGCCGCCAAAAACCCTGCGGACAAACCCCACATTCGTGGGTTCATGAGACATTTCCAGGGCACTATCGTCTTTATGGGGCGGGACGATTTCATCCAGTTTTCTGATAAGGCTGAATATCTGCGAATCGGCCTTTGCCATATGTGAGGAGACGCTATTCTGAAGTTGCGTGAAGCGATCCTGAAACTCAGTGATGACTGTTTGCACCGGGCTGCCGTTTGTCCCCTCAAGCGCATCGATCCGCCGGGCAATATCGTTCAACAGGGCGCGCATATCATTGTTCTCCAACAGGTGCGATGCAGCGCCGGCATCAGCCGACAATCCTTCCGGGGGGGTAACGGCCCCGCTTGACCAAAAATGGTTGTCGAAATCAAGATCCCCGATAACTTCGCGCACCATCTCGACGGGAATCACCTTCATTTCTTCGGCAAATGCCGAAAGCATCAGAAAATCGCAGATAATGTTTATTAAGCGGGGAATTCCCCTGCTATAGCGGAAGATAATGTCCAACGACTCAAAAGGGAACTCCACAGCGAGGGCATTGCCTGCAACTTCCAGGCGATGCATTATGTACCGCTCGGTTTCCTGACGGTTTAGCGATTGTAAATGGCAATTTATGCTGATCCGCTGCCGCAATTGGCGTAGCTCGGGGGTAGATAGGATAGTCCTCAGCTCGGGTTGTCCAACTAAAATAATCTGCAGGAGCTTGCTGTCGGATGTCTCCAGATTGGAGAGCATCCTGACCTCTTCCAGAAGCTCCGGAGCGAGATTTTGGGCTTCATCTATGATCAGGATCGGCTGATTGCCGCGCGCATACTGGTCAACCAGGAAATCATTCAGATCCCGGATCAGGGTAACCTTATCCTTCCCCTGGGTCTGAAGGCCGAAATCGTCATTGATCATTGCCAACAGTTGTTCAGAGGTGACGCGGGTATTAAAAACCTTGGCCAGGACCAACTGCTCATAGCGCTTATTGAGCAGATTTCTAATTATTGTGGTTTTGCCTGAACCGACCTCTCCGGTAAGAAGAATGAAACCTGCTCGCTCTCTGATTCCGTAGTCCAGAAACGTCAACGCCTTTTTGTGCGACTTGCTCAGGTAGATAAAACTTGGGTCGGGAACCAAGTCAAATGGTTTCATGCGTAAATTGAAAAATGTTTCGTACATACGTGCTCCGCTTTTGTTATGTAGCTTTGTGGGAATAGTCGCGATAATATGAGTAGCGTTCGTCATGCCGGTCAAGTATGGCGTCGTTATATACCATTCCCAGTAGTTCGCACCCCTTGAGAGCTTCAACAGCTTCTTTGATGTTTTCGTGGGAAGCAAGCCGCTCTTTTACGACAAACAGTACCCCGTCCATCTGGTGGGCTAAGGAGCGTGTTTCCGCAAAGAGGAGAATGGGCGGCGTGTCAAATATGAGATACCGGTCGGGATAGCGGTATTTCATCTCTTCGATCAACTCTTTCATTTTCTGTGACGTGAACAACTCAACCGGATTGCTGACAGCATGGCCAGCCGGTATTATGGAGAGCTTGCCAATACCTGTGGCGATGATCGTATCTCCGATGTCCGCTCCATTGAGGAGGACGTCCGAGAGTCCTTGTCCGCTATCAATATTGAGGTAACGCTGGACAGAAGGACTGCGCAGATCCGCATCCACCAACAGGACGGTGTGATCGAACTCCTGGGCCAGACTGATAGCAAGGTTGAGAGCGGTGAGCGTCTTCCCTTCGTGTGGTACCGCGCTTGTCACCATAATAGTGTTCTTGAAAAAATCCTCGCCTTTGGTCATTTTTACCAGTACGGATTTCAGTTTTCGGTACTCTTCCGCCGTAGGTGAATGCGGATCGTTCAGATTGACGAGATACGGGTTGTCAGGTCGTATTTTGTGGGCTACGGGCGGGATTGGAGGAGGCTGAGCCGGAATGGCCCTGAAAACGCGCTTTTGTGGATGTCCCTCGGAAGGCGGGGCAACACCATCCCGAAGCTGTGCCGCCTTTTCCATGGCCTTTTCAATTCTGCTCATATGTTAACCCTTTCGTGATACATCAGGTGTATCGACAGATGTCCTTCTTACCGCAAATGCCCCTTGACGTCCTGAACAAGATTAGCCGGAGAAACGTAGGTGATCATTTTATCGACGTAGTTTAGTCCCAGCAGCTCCATTGCCGGAAAACAGAGCAGAAAAAGAAAATATACGCCGGCAACGGTAAACAGCCGCGTCGCGCGCCTGTGCTGTATGGCCGCCTCGCGCGGATTCAGTATATGAGGAATAACCGCCAAAATTGGCACACCGAATTCCTTGACAAAATTGGCATCTTTTACTGATGCGTCCATTTGTTCAAGAAGCAGCAGAACGCCAAAACTGCCGGCCAAACCACCGACGATTCCGAACAACATAATGGAAAGGCGATTCGGGCTTATGGGCGTCGCGGGGAGGACGGCAGGGTCGACAATACGAAACGTTGTTGATTTGTCCTGCACCTCCATCTGCTTTGAGACCTCGGACTGCCCGTGACGCGCGAACAGCTGGTCGTAGATATTTTTCTGGTTATTCCTTTCCAGTTCCAACTTATCGAGTTCAGCCTTTGCCGAAGGAATGTTCCTGAGCAGTGCCTGATTCGAAGCGATATTGCGACGCAGCCCATCTTCCGATATCTTGATGGCCGCGATCTCCGAATCGACTTTTGCCAGCTCGTTGGAGTCAAACGCTTGCCCGCCACCCGAAGCCTTCATCTGCTCCTTGATTGACTCGATTTCCGCTTTTACCGTGAGTACCCCGGGATAGCTATCGGTATATTGAGCCTGCAGTTCATGCAACTGTTTCTGCAGCGCAGACAGCTTCGAGCGCAACGGGTCGCTGGTCGTTTTCGTTACCTGGCGCATTCCCTCCAACTGCCGACGCCTCATTTCCAGATCAATGAGTTTCTGCTGCGAAGCATTAATATCCTGAAAAAGTTTTCCCTCATCAATCGAGATGGCCGTTCCCTTCGCCCGCTTATAAGCGTTTACTTCATCCTGCGCCTTGTCCAATTTTGTTTTGAAAGCGGATATTTGTTCAGAAAGAAACTTGGTAGCGTCATACGATTCACCGCGTTTTGATGAAGTATTCTCTTCGATATAAAGGCGGACCAATGTATTGACGACATCCTGGGCCAATCGTGGGTTACGGTCTTTATATGAAATTATGAACAAATCCTTGTCTTTTACTTGTACTACGATATTTTTCTGGAGTTTTTTTACGAGTTCTTCCGTTTCGGTATTACTATTTGGTGCCAGGTTCATATCAACACTATCAGCGGTCTTGGCAAGCAGCGTGCGGCTGGTGATTGCATAGGTAAGAACTTTTATCGTGTCTTCCATGGATGGTGAAACAGTAAGACCTTTGACAAGCTCACTGATCACATTTTTTTCTATAAAAACAGTGCTTTTTGCTTCATATATTTTGGGGAGCGCAAAACTTACGATAGTGACTACCGTCATAATCAGCAAAGCCAGCGTCACAAATAATTCTTTACGTCTGATCAAAAGCTGCCGATACTTTTTGAAATCAAGTTCAGAAGACTGCATATGCACCTCACAAGCAAAATTTTACGTGAACCGGCCGCTACTTAAAAAAGGCTTTCCTTGACAAGGACGTAATCACCCGCCTCCAACACCAGATTCTGGGACAGGTCGCCTTGTTTAAAAAGTTTTTTAGCCTTAACTTCCAGGGATTGTTCCTTTTGCCCGACCTTTCTCCTGATTACGATATCATCCTGGTCCGCGAACTTGGTGAAACCTCCCGCTTCGAGTATCGCCTCCATGACCCTCATGCCCTCCCGGTACTCAACGGCCTTTGGGGTGAGGACGGCGCCGAGGATATAGACATTCTTATCCAGCAGGAGCGGAATGAACAATGAATCGCCAGACTCAAGCAGTATATCATTCTCCGACTCTCCCTTGATAAACAGCTTATAGAAATCCTCTTTCACTCTTTTCCCGTTCCTCAACAAATATGCTCTCCGGAGATCGGCTGTCTTGACCTCGCCAAGCGTGCATAACAATTGCAGGAGCGTTGTCCGCCGTTGGAGATCATAGACCCCCGACTTGATCCCACCGCCATAAATATACACTTTGCTGTTGGTAATATCTCTAACGGTAACCGTAACAATAGGATTCTTCACCAGTTCCCTGAGTCGTGTTCCCAAGGACACCTGCAACTCCTTGGGGGTCGCGCCGCTGGCAGCCACATCCCCCAGGCCCGGAACGGTAATCTTGCCGTCCGGGCGTACTTTCACGGAGAACGTCAGTTCTTTTACCCCCCATACGGAAATATCCAGGCCATCACCTTCGCCGATCACATAGTCCGCCGCACCGGATGCCAAGGGGGTCATCAAGAAAAGCATACCTATACATGCCGCCATCAGATTTATTCTCATAAAGTCCTCACGAAACAGGGATATTGGCAGGGCGTTATTGCCCGCCACGGCCAAAAAGCACAACCTTGATGGTTTCGAAAAAGATCAACGTGTCCAGGAACGGGCTAATATTTTTGATATAGAACAGGTCATAGCGTAATTTTTCAATGGCATCTTCTATTGTCGAACCGTAAGGATATCGCACCTGTGCCCATCCCGTCAGTCCGGGCTTTATGAAGTGACGCTTAGAATAGTACGGGATCACCTGTTTCAATTTTTCAACAAATTCAGGTCGTTCCGGACGCGGCCCCACAAAACTCATATCCCCTTTCAAAACGTTGTACAGTTGGGGAATTTCATCAATCCGCGATTTCCTGAACAAGCTCCCGAGCTTGGTCACACGCGGGTCATTCTTGGTAGCCCATATGGCACCGGACTTGTCCTCCGCATCCTGGCGCATGGTTCTGAACTTGAACAAATTAAACATTTTTTCCTTATTACCGACACGCATCTGCCTGAAAAACACCGGGCCCGGGGAATCAAGCCTAATGGCAAGTGCGATAATGGGGAAAAAAGGGAGCGTCAGAAACAAACCCGTTAAGGACAGGACGACATCGATATAACGTTTGCAGATACTGAAATAGATTGGCCTGCGGAAGCCACTGGAAAAAATGATCCAACTGGGAGTGATTTGTTCCAGCATGAGTTTGCCATGAATAAGCTCATAGAACGAGGGAGCATCCATGACTTCAATGCCGTTCAATTTGCAACGCAAAACATCCCTGAGTGGAAAAACGCCCCTTCTCTCGGACAGTGCAACAACAATTATATCGGCCTGTGCAACAAGCGTAGCCGCCATCAGGTCGTCGGCGTTTCCAACAATCAGGTCATGGGGAACGACAACGCTCTCGCCTTGTTTCTCATTGTTGCTGGCACCATTACAATTGCATAATGCGTATCCCGCCAGGGTATAATTACGGTTGTGGGCCGAACAGAACTCCCCGACCTGGCTTGCCAGCGAACCGGTACCCAATACCAAAACCCGCCGGGAAAATCGTGGGTTGTGGCGGCCAACCAGGTAAAAAATCACATGCCAGACATATTGCAGGAGAGAAAAAATAGCAATCGAGATTACCAGTATGCCACGCCCGAGCATAATGTTCGGGTCAACGTAATAGGTGATGGAAAGCAGGAAAAATGAAGTTGCCGCACCGAGCAGGGTATTAATGATGATCTCACGTTTTCTGGTGTTTCTGTCGAAATCATAGGTGTCCATCAGGTGCGAGGCGAACAGGATCGCCAGGACAAAAATGAATGCAGTATAAAATGTCGAAGTTTCGGACAACTTGCTGGTGACTTCCGGGTAGCCGAGGCGTATCACGGCTGCAGAGTAGAGGGACAGCAGAACCAGCAGGACATCGACTATTATGAGGATAAACCAGCGCAAACTCATTTGGGTCTCATTTTCTCAGTTCAGAGAGCATCGATTTAGCGGCATTTGCATCGGCAAAGTCACCGAGCGTAAGGGCCTTTTGTAAGGTTCGCACTGCATTTATCTTATCACCGGACTTCCTGTATGCAAGTGCCAGGTGGTAAGCGATCGTTGGATTATTCTGGAGGAGATTGGCGGCCTTTTCCAGAACCTTCTTCGCATCGTCTATTCGGCGGTTTTTCAGCAAGGCATATCCCAGTGTGTCCATGACTCCGGCATTCCCTGGTTCCAGCTTAAAGGCAACGATTGCCAGCCGCAGGGCTTCTTCCTTTTTGCCGTAACCTTCCGCGCAGAGATAGGCCAGATTGTTCAGAGCCGGTACATAGGTATGTGATTTTTCAAGACAGAGCCGATATTTCTCGACTGCTTCCCTCTGTTTCCCTTTCAGGTCAAATATTGCCCCCTGGGCGTAAATGGCCGGCACGTAATCAGGTTTTTTACGCTCGGCATTGACATACGCAACCATAGCCTGGTCATAATCCTTTTGGGTTTCAAAGAGCTTTCCCAAAAAGAGCAGTGCATTCACGTTATCGGGGTCTACGCGCAAACCATTCTTCACTTCCCTGATCGCGCCTGCATAGTTTTTTTGGTTTTCGTAAACGGAACCGAGCAACACATATCCACGTGCCGAGCCCGGATATTTGGTGATGACCTTGCGCGCCTGTTCTACCGCCTTGGCAGTGTTCTTCATGGCTACATAGGTATTTACTTTCAGGACAATGCCCGCTTCCGGGTTGAGGGCTTCCACGTCGTCAAAAATCTTAACAGCTTCTTTATACTTCTTATCGGCAACCAGGATACGCCCTTTCATCTCAAGGGCTGAAACATCGCGCGGGTTAACCTTTATTGCTTCATCCAGCACCTTTATCGCCTTGGCGGTTTCCTTCTTTTTCAGATGATGGCTTGCCTGCGCCAAAAATGCCGCGGGGATATTGGCATCTTTTGCCTTCTGGTAATAGACAAGGGCTGACCGGTCGTCGCCCTTTATTTCATATAAAGCCGCCAGCCCAAGCATTGCCTGGGCATTATGCGGATCATTGCGATAAAGGGTGCCGTACTCGTCAATGGCTTTGTCATAATTACCCGCAACGGCATAATATGTAGCCAGACTCTGGTAGGACGCGGGCAGCAGCGGGTCAATCTCTTTCGCTTTTTGCAGGTTTTTGATACCTTCAGCCTGCTTACTTTCGGAGAAGTTGAGGGCCGCCAAGGCATTATATAGCGGGGCATCGCTCTTTTTTCCCGTCAAACCGGACTTGAGGACAAACAGCGCCTTGGAGTTATTTCCCTTCCGCATATAGTAAGAGGCGAGTAGCAGGCGACTATTCAGGGAATCGGGAGCCATCTTGACAGCCGCTGCAAGCTCCATTTCTCCCTCGGTATTTTTCCCACGGCTCAAATAGTAATAACCCTTTTTCTGATAGGCATCGACCATCTTGGGATCAGCTTTTGTCGCTCGATTCAGCTCCTGCATGCCCTCATCGAACATCCCCTTTGCCATATAGGCATTGCCAAGCATGTTGTGAGCAACCGCATCCCTGTCATCCTGCCGCAGTACCTTATTGATCTCGGCAATCGCATCATCAGTCCGCCTTTGTGTCAGGAGAATTGCGCCCGTCATGAGCCGGGCCTGCCGTGAAGTGGGCACAACGTCAAGGATCTTGCGAAATTGACTCAAGGCGGTTTCAAGTTCACCCAGATTATAGTAACAGAGCCCGAGAAAGTAATATCCTTCCGAGGTGGGCATAATCTTTATGGAATTCTGAAGTTGAGTGGCGGCCTCCGCATATTTTTTTCGCTGGTAACTGACCAATCCTTTCAGACGATAGCCATCGGATCTTTTGGGAAACGTTTTGATCATCTCGTCAGAGGTTTTCTCAGCCTGATCCAGTTCCCCCCTTTCAATACGAATCAACCCGGACTTGTAACTGGCAAGTGCCTCCGAGCGGTTGATTGCGAGAATTTTCTGATAAATCTCCAATGCCTTGTCAGTATTTCCCGCACTTTTTTCCATGGCGGCGAGCATATAATATGCGCGGGGGTTTTTCGGGTCCTCGGCCACGATTTCATCCAGAAGACCTTTTGCCTTTGGCTCTTTTCCTGCGGCCACGTAGAGTGCTGCCAGTTCGAGCTTTGTCCTCGAACGCCGGGGGTCTGCTTTGAGGGCCTGCAACAGATAACTCGCCGCTTCGTCATACCTCTTACTCGCAGCACACGCTATCCCCAGAGTCTCCAAGCACTCGGCGCTGCCGGGATGTTTGGCGAGGTACCGCCCCGCCAACTTGAAAGCCTCGTCAGTTTTCTTTGCAGAAACCATAAGTTTTGCCAATTCCAGCAAAACTTCATCACGGGAAGGATTTTGCTTCAGAACCTTGGTAAACTCTCTTTCCGCCTGTTCCCGCTTTCCCAAGGCGGCGTATGCCTTTGCCAACTGGAAACGCGCATCGCTGTAATTTTCATCTTTCTCCAAAGCACTTCTGAAAAGGACCACGGCAGCGTTCGAATTGGAACCATTCAGTTGCTTAAGCCCCTCGCTGAACAACTCCTCCTTCGACTTGCCGCCACAAGCAGAACAAACAAACAAGACCAAGGCAACCCAAAAAATTCTAAGCACTTTAACTCCCTCCTGGCTGAGACGAAGACCTTTTTCAAGACATGCTTCATGCACGGTTTCAGAGAAAGCGGTCGCTCTCTATCCTGTTAACCTTGCCGCAAGCTCAAATCCAGACGCTTCGTCCCCCATTCCGGCGGTAAGCTTTGCAGCTCTCCCCCATTTCACATCAGCTCGCATTAACACGCTATTGCCCCGTGAATTTACGAACAAGGACGCCCTCCAGGGCCCCCAATCTGCTTTCTTCATAATCCAAACACTGCTGTCGAAAAAATTAACAACAAAGCAGCCACAAAAGAGAGCCCCATAAATACATAAATTAAAACAGCTATTTATATCTACGGCATATAAATTGCTTTAAAAACTACCAAACATACATGGCTTTTCAGGGGCTATTTTGTGCTGCAAAAAAAAGAGGCGGCATGCACGTTTTAATGGCCGACCTTTGCAGCGTCAGCCATGCAAAAGCCTAACGCCGACATCAAATGCAAACGTCGGGCCAAAGTATTTCAACACAAGCAAAACACAATATAACACTGTTTAACATTACAGGGATAAGTAACACAGACTAGCACTACACATTGTTAGACAAATATAATTAATATTGCAATTATGCATTAATGCATATATTATTTTGATATTCCTTATTTAGAAATTTCATAAACAGTATTATAAATTTAAATTGTAATCAACACATTTTAATGCTGCTTTCTCGTAATATGAGTAGCGGGGAGACATCAAAATGGAGAAGAGAAATTTTACTCGGGTTACTTTTTCCGGCGGAGCCTCAATTAAGTATAAAGAGCAAATTTTTTGGGGAAATATAGGAAATGTAAGCTTGCAAGGCTTCTTTATCAAAACAAAGCATGACCTGCCGCTCGACAATCCCCTGGAAGTAACCATCTATCAATCGCCCAACTCTTCAATCTATTTGAATGCCTGCGTAGTTCGTAGCGAAGAGGACGGAGTGGGCATGAAAATCAGCGGGCTGGATGTGAACTCTTTTGTTCGCCTCAGGGAGGTGATCTCACAACAATGCAACGATCAAACGCTTATAATGCATGAAACCTATAAAATGGCGAACTGCATTCACTGACTATTGCCATTGCTTAACCACTCAAATCTATTGCCCGAGCGACCAGCACGTACCGCTGCCCCTCCTTTCTCCCACAGATGATACATGGAACCCCCATGAACCTCACTAAGAAGCGAATCGTCGTTCTGTTCCACAGCGGTAATTGCGTTACCGGGGTCACAAAATACAGCGTTGATCACCTCGCCAGATACTGGCGCGAGGACGGGCACGAAGTCGTTTATCTGTTTGGGACAAAAACCTATGTGCCGGCAGACATCGTACTCTTGCACGTGGACCTGTCGGTCGTCCCCGATCAATACCTCGCCTTCGCCTCGCGCTATCCGATTGTCCTCAATGGGCAAATCCGGGACATTCGCAAGTCTGTTGTCAGCACCCAGCTCGTCGATCCGCACCAATCGTGGATCGGGCCCGTCATAGTGAAGTCTAATTTCAACTACGGAGGTGCGCCTGAGCAATCGTTGACGCCGGGGTGGCTCACCAAACACTCCAGCGCTTGGCGCACGGCATGCCAAGTCATGGACCGGCTCACCGGTCGGGAGGCGATTACAGACTGGACGGAGTACCGGGTTTACGACAGCGTCAAAGAAGTTCCATCGTCTTTTTTCAAACGGAGCGACGTTGTGGTCGAACGATTTCTCCCGGAGCGTGAGAACGGCTTGTATCATCTGCGCATGTTCCAGGTGCTCGGCGACCGCTGGACCTGTATGAGGATCGCGTCCCCCCACCCTGTGTTCAAGGCCTCGATGAGCGTCTCGTCGGAAGAGATCGAACCGCACTCCGAAGTCTACACATGGCGCAAGCAATTTAACCTCGATTACGGAAAGTTGGATTATCTCGTCCACGAGGGGCGTCCCGTGCTAATTGATGTCAACAAGACGACAGGGGCGTCGAGCCAGGTGGCCGGGGCCCCTTTGCAGGCGATGCGCCGTCGGATCGCCGAGGGGCTGTACAGCTATTTCACCTAGAGTCCCGTGCGGTTTGCGGTTAGTCGCGAGAAGTAATTCCGAGTTGTTTTTTGCTGGTGCCAAGGCGCGGCGGTGCGAGTGCTGGAGGGGCTACATCAAGGGGCCGCAACGACGGCAGCGTACAAAAGAGCCGGGGGCACGGGTACGAACTAACCGCACGGGACACTACCTGGGCGCGCTGTTTGGCGGGCAAGACGAAGCGAACGTGACATGTGCCATTGGTGCCGGCAGCACGTCGGAGAATTCCAACCGCACACAGTCGTAGTGGTCGACATTTCTACTCGTGAGGAGCAGCGGACAAAGCCGTCCCTTGTCGTTGCGACAGAGCACCAACTCACCGGCCTGCGTGCGCTGATCACCGCCCGGGAATGGGCGGAATCCGAGCGTCGCACCGGTTGCCCGCTGGGTCATGTGGACGTCTTTGATCAGCCTGTCGAAGAGGTAGTTGGTGACGCAACCGGTCAGGCGGTACCGATGCATGCGTTCGGCGGCCTCGGCCGCGGTGACGGGGCGCCCGAGGAAACGCGCCACATTGTCGACAGCCTGTGGCGACGGGTCGGAATCGGGAGGCTCAACCGTGGCATCTCTCAGGAGCCGGTCATACTCCTCGAGGTCAAATTCCTCTGACTCGACAATCAGGCCAACACGGTGCGAAATGCGCATCTCGTCGATCAGTTGACGAAACTTTCGCACGTATCCCTCCGTGAGATCGAGAGGAATGTCGTTCGTGCGCAAGCCACAGAGGTTATCGACGACAAGAAAGAAGTGTGCACCGGGCGGATACAACTCGACTATGCGGCGACAGAGCGCGTTAATCTGCGAAAGGATAAGAAGCTCGGAGAGACCGACATCGTAGGTTAGCGGCAAAATTCCTGGGCGGGTCGTGGCGTGGTAGCCCGGTCCGATATCGTAGAAAAACTTCAGGGCTCCGCCTGTCGACATCCGTCTGCGTAGCATGGTCACGACATCATTGCGATAGCACTCGGTTTTGTTCCGCCCCAGATAGCAGAACGCGCGGCTTGTGAGCACCGTAAAGAGTTCATTGGCAAGCAGCGCATCGTCGATTGAGCCCGCGTCCGGGGGGCTTGGCAAGGGCACGATACCCGCAAGCACATCGCTGAGGTAGGCGCCTACCTCGTGATTAATCGCTTGGCTGACTACCATCACATTTCAGCCTCACTCTCATGTTTATCGTTGATCGTGCAACGCGTTTGTACCTATTCATCGTTTTTTACGCCTCAAACTCTATTCATTTGCCGACATCCAGACATTCTTGTTTAGCTCTTTTCCTGTATTGGTATATATTTCCTCTTAAAATCCAATAATTAATTCCCAAGTCAATCCTTTTATCATAATCATAACAATATATGATTCTCCTCATAGCCGTTTCAAAGAGCTTTCTAAAAAGATATCGAGGCGCGTTGAACCAATAAGTGGCATTCGGCAGTTCGTATAGCTGCGCCATAGAACGCCCATATCTGAATGCCCTTCCATATAACCAAGCAACTTCTAACTGCTCACGTCGAATTTGGTGATAAACTAAAGCGTTAGGCAAAAATACCGCGTTCATCCCGGACTCTTCCAGTTTCATGAGCAGTTCGGTCTCGCTGCCCATTATGTAATTATCCCCATTGGGACCTATATCTGGATTAAATTGCCACCCTTCAAGAAAAATATTGGAACGGATGGCCATATTGGGTCCCCAAATCTTATGCGGTGGACAGTGCCCTTCTCCAGTGTCCCAGTTTACAACGACATAGGCTCCTTTGAAAAATTTGTGAGCTTCTGATATCGGACTTTTCGTCTCAGGAGGATACTGGGGCAATATCCTTCCTCCAAATACGGAAACGTCAGGCCATCTCATTGAACCGTCCCGCATCTCCATCAACCAATTATGATCTGCTATAACATCATCGTCAGTAAATACAAAAAGATCTCCTGTTGCCAGTTTAACCGCTTTATTCAGCGCATTATTCTTTCCACGTTTTTTTTCTACAAGATACCTAATGGGTAATTTATTGTTAAAGCCAAGAACTATTTGCTCGGTCTTTGGATCACCATAATTATCAACTACAAAAATTTCCCAACTCAATCCATCAGTTATGATGTTGCAAAAACTGTCGAGAGTTCGGGACAATATTTCATTACGTTTATATGTTGCAAGCATCACCGTTATGTTCATGCAACGGTCCTCATAACGCATGTGGATATTCCGGAGCAATTGTCCCCTTCCCCTAAGACGGGCAGGGGCCTTATCGTGTTGTTGTATTATACCGTAATTTTCCCTCTTAGCTGGTCGTCAAATTTCAACCCTATTTTTTTCAAATTTGATCTGCAACCCCAACCTTCAAATAAAACCCTTCGCGGTTTTAGTCATAAATACCCGATTACAACTTCCGTCGTACCCCCCCTGACATAATTACTCACTCAGGCTCTTTCAGGGGTGCCGAGATACCTTTCATAAGTCTTGCAGGCAGGGGTACGCAGATAATAAAAGAGGGTGCAGAACTCAAAGGCACCCGTGAAGAAGTCTCTCCATTTAAGCTTTGAGCCCTTTACATCCACCCATTGCAAAAGAGGAAACTCAACCCATCTGGAACTTGCCTCCGGTGGGGATACGTTCATGACAATGGGAAACCGGGCGAGCATTTCAACATCAAACGTCCAAGCGACCTTGAAGGGCTTACCGAAGACGTGTCGTAAGGCCTCGCTGTTCCTGAATATCTTGGCCCCGCACTGGGTGTCGTAAATGCTGATATTGAGCAAGATCGATGCGCATGTCGCGAAGGCCCTGCCAAAGTAGTGCCGCAAGACATTACGCTCGATCCTTCGGCCAAGCAGGCGTACACGTGAGCCAATAACTATTTCTGCGCCTGAAGATTCGAGCAACCGGCTAAAATCTCCTATGACGTCAAGGGGAGTCGCCAGATCGGCGTCCCAGTACCCTATATAATCGTAGGCGCCCAGAAGTGACGTGAGCATGCCCTGGCGCACTGCCTCGGCCTTGCCTGAGTTTTTCTCCAGATTTACAATTTCTACCTGGGCAGGATTTTTATCTTTCAGAGAGGTAAGAATCTGCCGTGTGCTATCCGTACTCCCATCGTTGACAAAGAGAAACGACAGGTCGCTGTTGTTATCCAGGGCGTCCAGAAAAGCCTTCGGGTTCAGCCGCGTTGCTTCGTTATAGCATGGAACGATTATCCTCGTTTTTCGCATAAAACCCATCCCGTAAGTCCAGGTATCTTTATGCCCAAACGGCTGGCTGAAATCAAAAGGCTATTATCACTATCAAAAACCATCTCGATGACCCTGGTGATGACCTCGCCCCGATCCCAGTTCCCAACGCCATCCGACTCCTTGCCGATATTCAGGAGTTTATAGAGGACAAGTTTCGGCAACAGAAGGGTGGAAAAAAGATAGCCGGAGGAAAGGACTTTGAGTCCGCACCTTGTTGTCAATGCAACAAGTTCTTTCAGATTGTAACGCCGGTAATGCCCGAGGAAGACATCGTGCCTGCCGAAGAGGGATTGGAAAGCGGGAACTGTTATCATGACCTTGCCATCTCTGGGGGCATACCTGTCAACGATATCCGTCAGGAATTTCCGGTCAGCTTCCACATGCTCTATCACGTCAAGGAGGAGTATGAGATCATACGCCCCTTTTTCAGGCATTTCCCGGCAGTACTTCATGCCGCTGGAACGGTTGTTAAGCTCGCATATCAATTCATCGGTCAGGTTTATATCTACAGCCGTTACCTCTTTGCTTGTCAGGCTATTGAAAATATTTCCGGAGATGAAACCGTCGCCACACCCCACATCAAGAGCTGTGATCCCCTCAAACATGACAGGAGCCAGAATTTTGTGCAGAGCCTTGAGTCGTGCAACCTCCCACGGGTGTTTTTTCGCATGGGTTATGGTAAATTCCTTTAAATCCATTCGCTCCTGCTCAACCGAGTGATCCGGGGATTAAACCGTGCAACAGCAGATACCATCAGGATGGCGCTCAGTCATTTACGATCTTGACATAGTTGGCCATTTTATACGTCTCGCTCATTATCATGGCAGGGGCATTACTTTTTAAGGAAACGGCGTCAATCAGCCTGACAAAGGAATCCGCATCGAGTTCATCAATCTTCATGCCCATGCCCACTTCTTCACAGTGGATCGTACTCGCACGCACATTGATGGAAGAATGGGGCGGGTGATAGATGGTAACGTCTAACGGCAAATCCAATGGCATGTCTGGTTTTACAGTGCTTGATGTTCTGATATAGAATCCCTGTAAGCTCAAATTTTCAACGGTGCCCCATACGAGGTGATTGTTGTAAGAAATTGACGCACCATCAGAGAAATCAACCCTGGTAAAGTTTCTGTTTTCCATTTTGCATTACCCCGAGGATTACTCAAAGATAGTTGTTCCCCGCCAGACAGTACCCGGTGAAAAGGTTCTAAAACATATACAGGTAAATAGTAATCGCATAATGCCTTCTTGTCAAAAGACCTATTCAGAATACTCCTTCCAGACAAGACCGGATGCCGATTCGAATTTTGTTATACTGTCGCCATCTTCGATGCTGCCCGTAAATGCGGCATCGTCATCCCAGAGTATCCCTTCCGGCATGAGTATTCTGGCCACAACTTCCTTTCCGCCAACGGTACGCGGACGCACGGTCTTTTTAACCCGCTTTGCCGTTGCTTCATAGAGAATCAGTGAAAAGGAAGCGTCGCAATTGCCGCAATGTTTTTGCGAAAACGTATAGACCCCTTCTTTGGTCTTCTCGATTACAGCCTCCCGGATGTCCGCGCTGGCTGTCACTATGACCGGAAAGACCGGTATCCCGTTACGGGACTCGGTACGGGTGAAGGGTCTGTCCCGCCTCGATTTCTCGAATTTTTTGAAGGTGACCGTCAAAGGTGGGTATTTTTTGCCGGAGATGACCAGCTTAAGATCTCCCGTAACAATCGGGACAGGAATGCCTTTTGCCTCGCGACTGGTCTGCATCTTGGCCAGTTGGCCCAACAAACTCTTCTCTGCCGCCAATCTGTTATTTTCCTGAAATATCCGGTCCTTTTTCTGCTGTTCGATCTTGCGAAGCGCATCTTCGCGGCTTTTGCTGTCATGCACCGCCTGTTCGCGGGCAAGTTGCTCCTGACGGGCCTTCTCGCGGGCAAGCCGTTCGTTCTCTGCCCTGAGGAGTTCCGCCTCGCGTGCTTTTTGCTCCTGCTCTGCCGCCAGCCGAGCCCGCCGTTCCTGGGAGGCCCGTTTATGCTCGGCAAGTTCACGTGCCTTGCGCTCCTGTTCTGCTTTGCGGAGTGCTTCTTCACGGCTCGTGCGGTCGCGTTCCGCCTGCTCGCGGGCTAGTTGTTCCTGACGGGCCTTCTCCTGGGCAAGCCGCTTCTGCTCGACGCGTTCACGGGCCTTACGTTCCAGCTCTGCTGTACGGAGTGCCTCTTCACGGCTCGTGCGGTCGCGTTCCGCCTGATTGCGGACTAGCTGTTCCTGACGGGCCTTCTCTTGGGCAAGCCGCTTCTGCTCGACGCGTTCACGGGCCTTACGTTCCAGCTCTGCTGTGCGGAGCGCCTCTTCGCGGCTCGTGCGGTCGCGTTCCGCCTGCTCGCGGGCTAGTTGTTGCTGGCGTGCCTTCTCCTGGGCAAGCCGCTTTTGCTCTGCCGCCAGTCGGGTTCTCTGTTCCTGGGCACTTTTCTCCCGCTCCAGGCGTTCCTGCTCTTGGCGCTCCAATGCCAAGCGCACTGACTCAGCTTGCCGAGCAGCTTCCTCCTCTGCCCTGCGCAACTCCTCTTCGTGCAGAACGGCGAGGCGGTCCTTTTCCCGCTCGGCGGCGGGGGATTCACCGACAGCGGCCGCGACCGGTTCTTGCTTCGGGGGTGCATTATCGGTGACCGGTGTTTTGCGTGGCGAAGCCTGGGGCGATGTCGGGAGGGCTGCTGCCATGCTTGTTGCCGCAGGAAGCGGGCTTTTGACGACGAGATGTCCGACAGAAGGTGGAATGACCATCTCGGGGGGGGCACTATCGTCGGCGGACGGGGAGAGGACGGCATCATCTTCTGCCGTCGTTTGTTCCAGGGGTGAGGCTGCCTCTTCAGGGGCGTCTGGGGCAGACGCCATGGTATCGGTGCCAAGCGGTGGATTCGAGGCGCTCTGTTGCAATGGCGGTGAATCATCAGAGGGCACATCTCCGCCGCCAGGGAAGAAAAACGAGGAGAGCCGGAAAAAATCGACCTTTTCCGTGGTTGCAACTACCGGCAGTTGCATTACCGGCGCGATCATGGCAGCAAACATCAGGCTGTGCACGAACAAGGAGCCTAGAGCAGACCAGAACAGGAGCCTGCCGCATGCCTTTCTGCGCGCGAGTATTAAAGCTCTATTTTCGTATGGAGCGTGCAAAGACCACCCTCCAGCACACATCGGGATGACAGCGAAAACGACAATGACGCAACGCAGCCGCCAGGCCTATTGAGCCTGGCCAGCCCCCCAGGTTCGAGTACGAAACGTTTTGAACTCAATTGGCGGGCAAGTCCATCCGCTTCAAGTCTACAACAAAGCATTCACTCTTGGAGAACCTCCACCAGGGAAAATCATTTTTCACTTCATCGATTACCGCAAGCTGCACGTGGGGGTACTTTTCAATCAGGTACTGATATTCCGGGCTGTTTCTTACAAAGATGCTGGCGACCTTGTCGGAATAAATCAGCTTCCACCCGGGCATTGCCTGGAGAAAGCGGGCGAGAACGGAATTGGTATCGAAGAAGAACCACCCGACGGCATATTTATTGAGGACGGTCTCCCAACCGGGTTGTAACGTCGTGACCTTGAAGTATTCCTTCAAAATGCCGGCGGAGTGGTACATGTCAAGCCGTCCGTCGATGAAAACCTTGTACCGGTCGGCAAGCATATAGATCGTCACATCGCCGAACTCATCATTGTTGAAGACGTTGCCAGTGACGTGCTCTCTCTTCAAAAACTCCAGGGCGGCAACCGGCTTGATCGTGGGGTCGAAACTGTAGGATATTTTGCCGGAAACGATAAAGAAAGTTACCACCAGCGTTACCAGAACCGGCCACAGCCCCCCTCGCGCCACGGCATCAACCGAGGCAACGGTAGCCTCACGCCTGCGGAGAAAACGGGTAATCCGGGGGAAATAGCTCTCCATATCATCAGTATCGAGATGGCGGGTAATAATTGGCAGAAAAACCATCGCAAAAATTGGGGTATATCGTACGGAATAAAGGGCCATATTCAGAAAAAACAAGATCAGAATCAGGTGTACCGGCGGCATTCGACGCCGACTGGCAACAAGAGCGGCCACCATGATAAAGAGGAGGTATTTGAGCATCTGCGGTTCGTGAAAGTTTGGCGACAGAAACTCCTGGACACTGTCCATGAGCGTCTTGTCCATGGCCAATTGAAAGGGGAACAGGAAGATTTTGTAACCGAGGGGGTTGAGCAGTGCAGCGACGAGCGACCAGCCCAGAATCTTCAATAATATGACGACCCGTTGCCTGGCCATGGCATCCCATTCCGAATGATCGATGAAATAGAGGGGCAGGTTCCCGGCAAGATAGAGCAATATCAAAAAAATGCCGACAATATACCCGCCATGCAGATTGACCCAGAGGACCATACTCGCGGGGAGCAGCCATGCCCGTATCTCCTCTCCATCCTGCAGTTTCTCCAGGGCGATATACCAGGAGATCATGAACAGCAGAGAAAAAATATGCGGCCGGGCGAGCCAGTGCACCTTGGCAGCAGTAATGAACAGGAGAAGGACGGCTGACGAGAGGAGTATGCCCGCACCACGGTCGCGGAGCATTCGAAAAAAAAACAGGTTGGTGACGGCAATCACCAGCGAGAAGAGAAGCACGACCCCGGGCAATCCCGCCACGTGATGGCATAGGGCCATAGTGATCTCGGCAAGCCATTCGTGGGCGGTCCACGGGAGTTGCGGCCGAATATACGAGAACGGGTCGGAGTGCAGGATGGTGCCGCTCTTCAACATCAGTTCGCCTGCCCTGACATGGTAGCCGGTATCCCCGTCACCGAGCATCCGCATGCCGGCAAAGACCGCGGTATACAGCAGTACGGCGCCGAACAGGACATCGGATATGCGGGGGATCAGGTAATGGCGCAGCTTGAGGACAGATTTCATCGTCATGGCGCGCTCCCCCCGAAGGTCAAGGGAAGTTTCGGATACAGGCGGTTCACGAGGTGAATGTCGCCGGAAGCGACATAACTTTCCGGGAGCAAGACATCCACCCGGAGGCCAGCTGGATTGAATGTGTGTTTACGGTAGTCCGTATTGGCCAGGAAAGCGAACCGGCTGATTTCACGGGGCAGCTCGATCATCTTCATACGGAAGGTTTGTCGATTCTTCCCTCCAAAGAATTCGCGAACCTGCCCATCCGCCGCCACCGCGTACTCGGCCTGATAGGCGGTATATTCCGGGAGGTAGTACATGACATGTCTGAACCCGTAAAATATGTACGGTTCGACGAACAACGCCGTGGTAGCTGGGTCGAACGTATTGAGATGTTTGAGCATGAGGGCAAGATCCCGGTCATGCCTGCGAATAATATATGCAGAAATCGGGTAGGCGGAAAGAAGAAACAGGTAGAGGTTGACGGTGACGAGAAGCGCAGCAATGATGAGATTCCAGTTCCACGACAGCAAGGGCGATAACTCCTGATGGAGAAATTCTACCGTCTTAGCAAGCAGGATACACAGAGGTGGCGTAATGATCAAGACATAGCCGGGGTTTGCGGGGTGGATAAAGATCAACAGGTAAAAAAGAAAGGCCGGCATGATCCAAAAAATGAAAAAGAACCGCTTCTCTTTGTCGATCCGCTCGAACTGGCGCCGTCGAACCACTATATAGCCACACAAAGCGGCGACCACAACCCCAGCGCCAATACTACAAGTAATAAAACCGAGCAGAGTGCGGGCATTAACCAACAGCACCTCAAGGCCTCGTTCGAAAACACTGTTGTGCCCCGTGTTGAAATGCCAGAGTTCCCGGAATGCGGAACCGAATGCCTCCCAGCCGCCGGTGGCATGGATCATCGGTAGAAACCAAGCAAGGGCGACGCAACTGAACGCAATCCCCCCAAGCAGCAGCGAGAGTAGCGGCAATCGTCGGCAGGCATAGATCACTAGCGGGAGAAGAAAAACCGGGGTATTCTGTCTAATACCTCCCGAGAGCGCCAGAATGATGGCAAGCGGCAGCCAGGCCGCGTGCTTCTTTTCGGCAGCTATTTTCCAGCAGAGGTAGGCAATCGTTACACTGAAAAAGCTTTCCAGGCCGTAATTCAGGGCAACTGCACCATGAAACCAGAGATTGGGGCTGGTCATAGCCAGGATAGCCGCAAGGAGCGCACAGCGCATACCGAACATATCACGGGCCAAGAGATAGACCACGACTACACACCCGGCGGTAAATAGCACGCTAAGGGTTATGAAGGCCCGATTTGGATCGTCAACGACCAAACGGACCAGGCGACCCAGCAGGATGTACAGGAAATAGCCGGGGGGATGGGGCTGATGGAGACGGATGTCGTAGTGATCAAGCGCCAGGGCATACTGTACCGAATCCATATGATACAGGAAGCTGCCGGCAAAGGGGATACGGGTCAGAACCGCCACGGAGAACAACAGTAAAGGGACCATCGGCTCCAGTTTGTTGGTGGTGCTAAACAGCTTCATGCAGGCTCCGCAGACAGGGCATCACAGGATTTCAATCGTTTCACCGATGGCAAGGCTGATACCGGCCAGCGTACCGGCCGGCAGTTCGATGACCGATGCTGCACGGCGATAGATCGGGGAGATCCGGTTCGGCGGCAGAGAGGGGATCAGGGCAACCACCCGGTTGGCCCCATCCAGGAAAACGGCATCGATAGCGAACCTCATGCCGATGGTGTGGATGCCTTTGCACGGTTTTATCCAGAGCGCCTCCCCGGAATCGAGCGATTTCCTCCCCAAGAGCCCCTTCATCCGCGCAAAAAGCGAATGGGCCACATGAACGGTTTCGGCCAGCTCCCGTGCCGGCCCTGCGATGATTGCACGCATCTAACGCCAGAAGGTTTCGGGCAGGAACATGCGGAGGCCAAAAGTCCCCTGTACCCAGTACGGATCGTATTCACCAACCTTGGTCGATCCGCTCAAAATGTCGCCGGAGATCGTCCGCACCGCGCGGGCTTCGGCGGTCAGGGCGATCCCCTTGGTCAGAAACCAGTCAACCCCGGCGCTGACATGCCCCCCGTAGGTCCAGTCCAGGTCATAATCGTTGCCGCTCACATGCTTCAAGCTTCCCTTGATAAAATCAGCACCGGCGCCGATGTAGGGCACCACCTTGCCATTGGGGATGAACCGGCATTGAAGACCGAGGCCGATGTCGGTGAGCGTCGCTTCATATGCCTTGCTACCGCCATTTTTCACATCCAGTTTGGGCAAATGGGTGACATCCAGCTCGGCCGCCACATAGTCGCCGAAACCGTAGAGAAGGCCACCACCACCGGCAAACCCAGTCTTTGTCTCGGATGTGCCGTTGATGAAATCGTCCTTCACAGGGGTGGCGAATCCGACCTTGCCGGTAAATCCCAGCCGGTTGGCGATGGTGTCGGCCATGGCGGTGGAGGCGAAAAGTACAAGCACGGAAACGGCAATTGCATTGAAAACCTTATGCATAGTGATCCTCCAGAGAGATATTACTGCCGCAAAATCGTTGCCGACGCCGTTTGCCCCGCACTATCCAACACTGATATCGTCACAGTTTCAGTCCATGGAGATGCGTCAACAAGTGTTGCTGTTACGGTTGTACCGAAACGGCTCACTGTAATGCGTGCCGTATTACTGGAATTAACGGTGTATGGGCCAACGCCCCCGGATATGGCAAACGTTCTCATTGCCCCCGCACCATCGCCAGCGGCAAAGGAGACGTTTGAGGGGGCCAGCGCCAAGGGCGGGACTGTTGTAGTGAGAGAAACTACAAAACCACCATAGGCAGTTAATGGTGTAGTATCATTTGTCACTGCTTGATAAACTATCGAGTCTGTGTGGGTTATATTTATCGGTGGCCCGGTCATGCTTACTCCGACATTAAAAATAGCTGTGCCAGCCGAATCTGTAGTAATTGTTTGTGGTACCGGAGATGTTGATGCAAAATTGGTCAGTTGACTGTATACCGAGAGAGTGACAGGAATACCGACTCGTGGATTTCCGTTTGAATCTGTCACTTTAAATGGAAGCTGCTGCATAAATTCAAAAGGGACACCGACAAAACTTGCATCCAATGTCTTGGTTAGTGAAATAAGAGTCCCGTCAGGATCACTTGGTGCTTTGCCTGTTATGAATGTTATCACCCCTGTCCCTCGGACAATCTGGAAGGTAGTGTAGGCGCGATAGGTATTTGTTCCGATTGTTGTAGAAGCTTCTATAATAACATTCGTGGTGCTAAGCACATTGCCGGCGGTATACACTGCCTCTGCCTTGCCGTTGTTGTCTGTAATCGCATGGTCGATAGAAGGAGAGTTGGGGTATTGCGGATATGTTATGCTCCCAGGGCCCGCAAGAATTTTATAAAAAATATTACTGTTCGGAACTGGTGCGCCAGGGGCTATCTTTATATCTCCACCGGGTGCATTGGGATCAATCAGCACGCCGCCTTGGACACTGAGGCATTGTGCGGTCAGTAACACCGTGCCATTATTGGCATCAATTTGAGGAAGCTTCGTCAAATCAGTCGGTTTTACCAAGTCTGTCGTGAGCGCCAGATTGAAGGTCGGATCCTGGGTTGTAACAGGTGTTGTGCCGGTCCCTGCTCCGCTTCCCGAACCCGACCCGGTGGTACCTGTCGAAAACTGATCGCTCGCCGAACTGTTCGTACCCGCATTCGAGCCGCCGCAGCCCGCCAACGCCAGTGAAGACACCAGCAGAATGAATGGGAGTAGCCGTTTCAGGTATCTCATATGAAATCCCCTCCTGAGGTTCGAGTATAGATTCAAAAGCAATCGCTTTATGAACAGCGCAACGGACAACGGTCCGGTAATAATCCATAGCAACCCCTGGACGGTTCGTCGGATACCGGTAGCGACGAACCGGCCAGGGGTAAATAGCTATTTCTTGCCCATCTTTACGTACAGCAGCGCCAGTTCCACAGCAATAACCAACAGTAGAATGCTATTGATATCCGGTCTCATGTGCATGCCCCCTTTCTGCGGATTATTTGAAAATCTGGCCGATCTTGATGATAGCCGGCCCCAACATCACAATAAGCAGTGCGGGGAAGATGAAAAAAACGAGCGGGAAGAGCATTTTGACGGCGGTTTTTGCCGCAGCCTCCTCCGCGATCTGACGCCGCCTGACCCGGAGTGAGTCGGAATGAATCCGCAACGCCTGGCTGAGGCTGGTGCCGAATCGTTCCGTCTGGATCAACATGGTCACGAATGCCCTCAGATCATCCTCGTTCGTTCGTTCAGCCATGTCGCGCAGGGATTCCGGCCGGGACTTACCGGCCCTGGTTTCCATGGCGGATATATTCATTTCCTCGGCCAGCGGGTTTCCCTTGAACTGCGGGTTCTCGCAGGCGCGCAGCATTGCTGCGTCAATGCTCATACCCGCTTCGACACAGATGGTCAGGAGATCGAGGATATCCGGCAGCGTCTGAAAAATGAGCAGTTTGCGTATCCGAGCCCTTCTCTGCACATAGAAACTCGGCAGGAGAAAGCCGATTATGGCCAGGGCCACCGTGACCAGCAGCATCTCCGGGTCGGCGACCTTGCCGGTCGGCGCCGTCACGAGTGTCATGAACAGGATGGGGAAAAGCAGAGTGAGGAGAACCTTGCAGCCAAAAAAGACAACCAGGCTCGATTTGCGATAACCTGCCGACACGAGCAACTTTTCGTATTTGGAACGATCCCTCCCATCTTGGGGGAGAACCGCCCCGAGGCGGGAGAGAAACCGGCCCAAAGGCGTTGGTTTAGCAATGAGTGTGGGGGCTTCAAACGACAGGGGCGTGACGACCAGTTTCGAAAGCCGCTCCTTGACGATCATGCGCCGAGAGACGTACCAATACAGAACGGTAGCGGTAATGAGGGCTATGGAGACAAAAACTGATCCGATGATCAACGTTATCATGGCGCCATCCTAGACCTTGATCGAGATAATTTTCTTGATCCATAGGAACCCGGAAAGTTGGGCGCAGATGGCGCCGATCAACAACTGGCTCCCGAGTTTTTCTTTGAACAGCACATCTTCATAACCGGGCATCATGATATTGAACATGAAAAAGGTAGCGATGGGGAGAGCGGCCAGGATGTATCCCGATAGCCTACCCTGGGCGGTGATGACCTGCACCTGCCTCTTGATCTTCAGGCGTTCCCGGATCGTCCCGGCCAGTTTGTCGAGAATCTCCGACAGATTCCCGCCTATATCGTTGTTGAGTTCAATGGAGGCCACAAAAAATCGCAAATCGATACTTTCCATGCGATCAGTCATGCCGGCCAGGGAATCGGTAATCCTGAGGCCGAGTTTTTGCTGTTCATAGGCGGTCTTGAAGAGATCGCGCAGCGGTTCATCCGACTCCTGGGCAACCAGTTCTATGGCACTGGTCAGGGAATGGCCGGCCCGCAGGGAACGGGAGATCATGCTCAGGGCATCGGGCAGTTGTTCGGTGAATTTGTCCTGCCGCCGCGCTTTTTTGAAATAGAGGAACATGAATGGGACCACAGCGGCCACGAGTGCCGCGCATACGGCAAAGATCAACCGGTGGGTAAACAGAAAGATTCCACAGAAAGAAACAGCCGGGAGAAGAATCACCAGCAGTATGAACATGGTCAGATCGATGGACACTCCGGCATGGTCCAGGAGCCGTCCGATGGCGCGACCGAAACGGAACATGGTCACCAACCGCTCGAATTGGGGTGTTTCTTTAATAATTTCCGAGCGCAGGTCCTCCGACATGGCATCGTCTACGCCCGTTTTGGCCATCCTGCGGAGCCGCCGTTTCAAGACCGCTTTCGGGGATTCCTGCGCCCGCAGGTAAGCGAGCACGAGCGCCGATACCAGCAGGAAAACCGCTACAAATGTGAAAAAAACGGCTAAGAGCATAGATTCTCCGTCTTATTCGAATATTTCGTTCGGCAGGTTTATTCCCGAAAGCTTGAACCGCTGCATGAAGTGCGGTCGGATTCCCGTCGCTTTGAAGGTGCCGATAACCTTGCCGTCAGCATCGACACCCTGCTGGTCAAAGACGAAGATATCCTGCATAACGACCGTGTTACCTTCCATACCCGTAATCTCGGCGATCTTGATGACCTTGCGCGACCCGTCCGGAAAACGCACCAACTGAATGAGGAGATTTATTGCCGACGATATTTGTTCACGAATCGCCTTGTCGGGGAGATCCATCCCGGCCATCATGACCATGGTCCCTAACCGGGACAGGGCGTCCCGGGGCGAGTTGGCGTGAATGGTGGAGATGGAGCCGTCATGGCCGGTATTCATGGCCTGCAACATATCCAGAGCCTCGCTGCTGCGCACCTCGCCGAGAACGATCCGGTCCGGCCTCATCCGCAATGCGTTCCGTACCAGGTCGCGCTGCGTGACCTCACCTTTCCCCTCGATGTTGGGGGGGCGAGTCTCCAGCCTGACCACGTGATCCTGTTTCATCTGCAATTCCGCGGAATCCTCTATGGTGACGATCCGCTCGATTTCCGGAATGTATTCGGAAAGCACGTTCAACATCGTGGTCTTGCCGGTGCCGGTACCTCCAGAGATGAGGATGTTCAAACGTGTCTTGACGCAATTTTGCAGGATAACGGCCATCCGCTCATCGACCGTGCCAAGGGCCATGAGATCGTTCATCTTCAGAGGATCGACTCCGAAGCGACGGATGGAAAGAACCGGCCCGTCGATTGCCAGGGGCGGGATAATGGCGTTGACCCGGGAACCGTCGGAAAGACGGGCGTCCACATAGGGCGAAGACTCGTCGATGCGCCTGCCGACGCGGGAAACGATGCGCTCGATTATTTGCATCAAATGGTTGTTATCGCGAAAAATAATATCTGTTTTCTGCAGCTTGCCCTTGCGTTCGATGTACACATTGCTGCAGTTGTTGACCAGGATGTCGGAGATTGAGGGGTCGGAGAGCAGCGGCTCCAGGGGGCCGAGCCCGAATGTCTCGTGTTGAATATCGACGAGCAGTTTCTCTTTTTCCGTTTGATTGAGCGGCACCCCTTCATTGGCAATCAGCCCCTCGATGATCGAACCTATTTCCCGCGTCAGGTCGCCGCTTCCCAGGTAATCGAGCTTGCTGATGTCGATGCGCTCGATGAGGCGGTGGTGGATCCGCTGCTTCAATTCCTGGAAAAAGACCAAATTCTTTTCAACAGGAAGTTTCTGATTTTTGGGTCCGAAATGGTCGTTGAAAATCATGAACAGGTCTCCTGCGGCATCAGCTGTTCAGCTGGGTGATAAGTTTGGCGATAGCAGCAGTGATCGGCGAACGCGGGTAAAGATTCACAACCGGCACCCCTTTGTTGATCGAGTCGATGACCGCCCCATATTCGTTGGGAATGGTTGCGAACACCTTGGTCCCAAGAACGTTTTCAGCGTCGCCGATCTTGATGTCTGCCTTGGGCAGATAGCGGTTTACCACTATCTTTACCGCGCTCCGCGCGATGCCTTTGTTTTCCAGCGCAGCAAGATAGCGGCGGACGTTTTTGAGCGCCGGCAGGGTCAGGACCGTATTGAAGAGCAGGTGGTCGGAATCCCTGAAGGTAATGAGGTTCGCTCCGAAAAGCGGCCCTCCGGTATCGATGACCACGTAGGAAAAAGCGCTTTTGAGGAAGGTGAGCACCTGGGTGATCTGCTCGGCGGTGATACTCAGGGTTTCTTCCACTTCAAGCGGCTCACTCAGCAGATAGATTCCTGACGCATGGCGCGTCATGCTGGCGCGGAGAAAGTCCGCGTCAAGGCGGTTCACGTTGTTGGTGACGCTGCTCAGGGTATACTTCGGGTCGATATCCAGAAAGGAGGCCACATCGCCGCAGAAGAGGTTGAAATCCACCAAAGCCACATTATCGTTGCCGGCGGCAAGAGTCGCGGCAAGGTTCACGGCAATGGTCGTCGTCCCCACCCCCCCCACCGGGTTGTATACCGATATGATCTTCCCCTGCCGCTGCGTAACCTGGCCGTTTGTCAATGGCGACAGGTTTTTCGCTACCTTCCGGAGCGCTTCGAACAATTCTGTTTTTGCGACCGGCTTCAGGAAATATTCGGAAGCGCCAGACCGCATGAGCCTGAGTATCCAGTCCGGGTTTTTCTCGGTGGTGGCGACAAAGATGGCGGTGGCGGGAAAGTGCGCTAAGATGTGCTGAACCTGTTCAGCCCCCACCTCCAGTTGTGCAACCCCCAGAATGACAACCGACGGATTGTTCGTCTGGACCAGCCGATACCCCTCGCTGAAGTCCCCGGTCGCCCCAACAAGTTTGACCTTGTCGCCATAGGGCAGGATCAGGCTTTCAATGGTTTCCCGCGTTTCACGGTCGGAATCGATAATGGCTATGGAGAGGTTTTGGGGCATGGATGAGCTTTCCGTATTGAGTTTATATTTATTTTACTAGATTCACTTTGGTGCCATACAGCAAGCTGGCATCGGCACAGCCGACACACATGATCCGGTCATACACAATATTGCCGTCCCAGGCATGAGTGCATTCACCAGCCCCATCCTTATAACCGGTGTAGCCGGCACTGCCATTGACGCAGATGGCCTGTATCCTGATCTTGGCATATCGGGTAACAAGTTTCGGGTCATTATTTGCTCCTGCAGCGCCGGGAGGACAACTCTCCGTAACCGGAACAATAACCCACCATTCGGTGACTTTGCCTGACACTATCGTCTTGTTGGTATTGTCGATATAGGGGTCGTACATGTTGGAAGCCATATCACGCATAACATTTGTGTCCTGCCCCATGGTGGTATAGATATCCTTGCCGCAAACATCCTGATTGGGCGCGCCGGTTCGTACCAGGTCAGAGAGCGCACTGGAAGAAGAGGGATTGCCCAGCAGCGTTGTCCAGGCGAACTTGTCGGCAGAGTTCAAACCACCGGGATCGGGGCTCGGCTGCGAGATTACGGTCTGTTGACATGCAGCCGGCCAGGTTGATGCATCGTTTAGGTCGAAGGTTGAAGTGCTCGGATCATAGTTACAAGCTCCGCATGCCTGGGAGCAAAACGACGTGTAATTTCCGGCCCTGGCAGGGATGGTGGCAATCGCCTGGGAAGCAGCCTCCATAGAATGCAATTCCGGCTGGATTTTCGCAAGGAAGGTGTTGACCGGTCCGGCAGGCGAATTGGCGGTGCGGCGGGTCCGCACCTGTATTGCATTGAAAATATTGGTGCCCGCCGCCCCTGGGGTATAGGTGCGAGTCAGACTGTCCCAATGACCGACTGTAATGTCATTGCCGTTGCTCAAGGTGTTGGAACCGTCAGAAGCAAGCTGAACGCTCGCGTTGGCGGCATTGTTTTTCTGGGCAAACGTCTGCACCTCTGTCCTGGAAAGAGCCTGGCTTGCATCGTGTGGGAGGCCCACCTGTTTCATTTTTTGAGCTCCGGCGAGTGCCCCGGCATCGGCGGCATTCTGCAACTGCGCCTTGGTAAGGTACATATAGCCGAGGTCGATGGCCAAGCCGGCGATCAGGATTAAAACCACGAGAGCAACGGCAATGTAGACGACCGCAACCCCACGCTCGTTGTGCAATGGGCTAAATTGTCCTATTCTCCGAGCGGCATCCATTTGAGCTCCCTCTCTTGTTCAGGGGTCAGTTTCCGGTCCGTGGGGAGTTCCGGCCGTACCCCCGGAGCCAGTGGTTTGACGATCTTCGGCGTGATGAAGAACACCAGTTCTTTTTCCGTGGTGCTGTCCTGGGTGGAACGAAAGAGCGCCCCCAGGATCGGGATATCACCCAAGAGTGGAATCTTGGACATGGTCTTGATCGCCTCTTCCTGAAGCAGGCCGGCCAGGACCAGACTCTCGCCGTCCTTCAACTCCACGCTCGTCTGCAAGGTTCTGGTATCAATGATGGGGTAGCCGTTCACCGCCAGGGTGCCGGAAAGGCTGCTCACCTCCGCCGGGTCCAACTTCAGGCTTATCAGGCCGTTCTCCAGGACCTCCGGCTTGAACTTCAGCTTGACCCCCACATCCTGAAAGACAATGGTTGTGGTTGTGGTCCCCCCGGAGGAGAGAAGGACGCTGTAGGGGATTTTGCTTCCTGCCAGGAAGTTCCCCTCCTGCCCGCTCTTTACCAGCATGTTGGGCTCGGCCAGGACCTTGGCATACCCCTTGGTCGCCAGTGCCTGCAACACCGCGCCGACACCACCGGGGAAATAGGCCGCACCGATCTGGAAGGCGTCAAGAGGGGAGTAACTTCCCAGGCCGGACGCACTTCCCGAAATACCGCCGGAACCGGAAGAAGATGAACCCGACGAGGAACCGCCAGAAGAGGGGACGCCGACCAGATTGGAGAACCCCTCGCCTTTGCTCCCCTTGATCATGAAACTGACCCCCATATTTTTCAGAGCGGTCTTGTCCATCTGGGCAACCTTCACCTGGAGCAGCACCTGCTGGGGATTGTCGATGACAATATGGTTGAGCACCTTGGGGGCGAACGCCTTGGCGGTGTTTTCGGCCTTGAGGCGGGTCTGGTCGTTGGCCACGCTGCCGGTCAGAATAACGGTATCGTTGGCAAACTGGACATTGATCGCATCATTGGGCGCCATTTCCTTCAATTGGGCCTCGATGGCCGAACGGTCGCCCGTAACCTTCACGTCATAGAATGTGGCTACAGGCTTTTCGTCCTTGTCGTCCTTTGTCCAGACAATCATGCTGGTGGTGCCGATCATGATGCCGTCCAGTTTCAGGTCATAGGGGGAGAGAACATCCAGGGTGACGAATTTGTTCGTGTTCGACGGCCCCGAATCCTGGGAGCGCCGCCGCTCCAGGTCGATCTTGTCCGACTTGGCCATGATATCGGCATCCTTCTCCTGATCGGACTTCCTCGTGTTGGCCAAGGTGACCAGCACCATCTTTTTGTTCAATTTCAACAGAGTGCTTTTGAAAAGCCCCACCTCCAGGGGGATGCCGGCCATGGCTGGGGAAACCAGCGCCACTGCCAGAAGAAGGCTCAAAACGGGCAAGAAACATCTCTGTTTGCGGAGTTTGATCATTGAAGCACCTCGTCCAGGAGTTGTCCACCATGGCGGATTATTGCAGCACGAATTCCTTGGTCGTACGGGCCCCCCCGTCGATCACCGTCACCTTGTGGCCCTGGGGTGCGGCGGGCAGTGGGCGAATTGCGGCTCTGGCCCCCTCCGGCGCTGCGCGCCGCACCGGACGACGGACCTGGGCAAGCTTGGCCTGAGCAGGCTTTGCTTGGGCAACCGCAATCACGGGTCGTTCAACGCCGCCGAGTACCGTACTTATGGTCGCCCCACCCTTGACATCCACCTGAGCCGTATCGATGATGTTTCTCAGGAGTAGCTGGAGAGACCCCTTGCGGGAGGCGTGCACCAGCTTTTCCGAATCTTCCGGGGTAAGGTCCATGGTTACGGTGGGGACGAGAACCGGCTTGCCGTCTTTTTGGTCGGTGATCTGGCCGGTTGCCAGAACCGGTACATTCTGCAGAATAATCTTCGTAACCATCTCGTTGGAATTGTTGGGAATCTGGGTGGTCAACACCACGTCGACCCGGTTATTAGGGGCAATGAAGCCCGCCACGCCGGCGACTTCGTTCACGCCGACCGTAACAGCTCGATGCCCCTGAGGAATAATGTACGTCATGACGCCGGTGGCGGCCGCACTCCCCTCCTTCGGCATCAGCTTCTGTTCGGTAATCGCATCGCCGGCACTCAGGTTGCGAATCGCAACCCTGTTGACGAGAGACTTGGCGTCGGTAAAGCTCCCGGCCGGGACATTATCCTTTGGCCAACCTGCCGGTTTGAGATGGGTTTCGTTCAGTTTCGTGCCGATCGGTATATCACCTGCCGCGACCATGATGACAAAGCTGGATGCCTGTTTGGTCTTCAGGCTCTCCTGCTTCAAATAGGAGTAAACGCCCCAGGAAGCTACCCCTGCAAACACCAGGGCAATGAGCGTTACCATGGTTACTGCTTGTGATCTGTTCATGGTTCCTCCGGGGAGTGCGGAAATTTATTGTTCATAACGCATCGTCGCCTGAGCCACGATCGTCGTATAATTTTTAAAGGGAAAATAGAAATGTGGAACTATGGTATTGAATTTCAGGTTCGCCTGAACTTTAATCGTTTTATCAATTCCGCTTAATGGCGGCGAAATGGGTGTTACTTGGACAGCGGTAATCAAGGTAGTATTTTGCCACGAAGAGGGGACTGCGCTATAGGTCCAGAAACGAATTGTGTCCTGATTCCAACTGGTGTTGACGGCGGCTTTTCGTGCAGCGTGCCGCACCGCATTGGTCAGCGTGTTTTTCATGTAGAAAGCCCTGCCGAATTCGATGACCCCAAGGATCAACAGCAACAGAATGGGGAGGATCAGAGCGAGTTCAACGAGGGCCTGTCCTTTGGAACCACGGATTCGATGCAGGCATGGGGGGAGACAGATCATTGCAGCCCTCTCGGCAACATGGGTTACAGGGGGGGGCATGCCCCCCCCTTCATCGCAAAAGCTCACATGAATGCAACCATCAGGGGGTTACGGTTTTGCAAGCTGGCTGGTAGCGTTGCTGTAAGTATTGCTAACGGCGGTGCCCAGGTATTTCATGGCAACGAGCGCCGCCAGGGCGATCAGTACAATAATCAACGCGTATTCCACCAAGGTCTGGCCTTTTTCAGTCTTGATACGCGTCAACAGGCTGATAATAAACAATTTGATCGTGTCCATAGAAGCATCCTCCTTTTTTATGTGGTGCTGCAGTCAAGACGTATAAATCTTTTGTAATCATAACGGCCCCGCATGACTGAGTCATGTTGGCATTTTTGCGTACAAAAGGGGGCCATTTCGCTGAATGCCAGGTGAGAATGCGGCTTATTACGGATTAGCCAAGCTGCTTGCGGCATTGCTGTAGGAATTGCTTACGGCGGTGCCCAGATATCTCATGGCAACAAGTGCCGCCAGGGCGATCAATACGATTATTAGGGCGTATTCCACCAAGGTCTGGCCTTTTTCGTTCTTTGCACGGGTCAACAGATTAAAGATGAGCAATTTGATCGTATCCATAGCGACTCCCTCCTGTTTTGTTTACAAAGCAAATTATAATTAGTTTCTGTTTACCACCGTTTCAAGGTGTGTCAACCACATTCAAATAATTTTATAAAAATATTGAAATGAAAATTTAATTACATATAATTGTATTTAATGAATTCAATTGTTTTTCTCTGCAATATTAAAAATTATCTATTTTGCAAAACAAGTGCCACTTTATAACATGCTAATTTAATTGAAACATAATTAAATTACGTTAAAAACAGATGTGGTTTTGTAAATTTTTCCGACAATAGTGTCGGCATCGTATACATCTTGAAGTAACCTGTAAGAGACTGAGGGAGGATGGTAAAGCTGGGACGGCGCGCAGTGCATCGACGTAGCAACAAGAGGGGTTATGGCGATTGTAATGGGACGTTATAGTCAGTACTCAGGGAAAGGAGCACCGGTATGCCTGAACGGGATATGAAGCGATGGATTGAATCCTTGGAGATTCCCGCCGCTGAGATGAAAAAGGCTCATATGCGCCAACTCCTGCATGGCGGCAAGCTGACCGAAAGCCTGTTGACGCTCGGCCTTATTTCCAGCAAGCAGTTGATCGAATTCGAGCTGCAGATTCCCAAGCCACCAACGACTATTGAGAGGACTGGCTTGCAGCTCACCTTTATTACCGATTTGGCAACGAAGCACATCCTGTTCATGGGAGAATTCGACCAGCAAGAGTTGGCGGAACGGGTCTGCCTGCCGGTCAATCTTGTCGATAAGGTGATGGAACAACTGCGCCGGGCAAAGCTTGTGGAGGTTCTTGGCGCTGGTGGATACTCTTCGGGGACCTACAGATACCTGATTACCGATGCCGGGAAAAAACGTGCCCAGGAGTTGCTGGATATCTGCCGCTATGTCGGTCCGACTCCCGTTTCCCTTAGTGACTACGTCACGATGGTGGATGGCCAGACCATCCGTCTGGTCGCGATTGATCAGCAGCAGATTAATGAGGCGTTTGCCCACCTGGTTGTCAGCCCGCAACTCCTTACAACCATCGGGCCGGCAATCAGTTCCGGCAGGTCGATATTTCTCTATGGCCCGTCAGGAAACGGCAAGACGGCCATTGCCGAAGCGATCGGCAGGGTCTTTCAGGACCCCATTTTTGTCCCGCACGCGCTCTATGTGGCCGGACAGATAATTACGGTCTACGATCCGGTCACCCACTTCCCGGTCAGCGACGAAGACCAAGAACCGCGTGCCGACCGGCGCTGGATACGGGTAAAACGCCCTGTCGTCATGGCTGGCGGTGAGTTGACGTTGAGTATGCTCGACCTCACCTTCAATCAGGTGACAAAGTATTATGAAGCGCCGCTACAGATGAAAGCCAATAACGGTATTTTCCTCATTGATGACTTCGGCAGGCAGCAGGTCGAGCCCAGAATCCTCCTCAACCGCTGGATAGTCCCCCTTGAAAGGCGAGTTGACTTCATGGGCCTGCACACAGGGATGAAATTCACTATCCCCTTCGATCTGCTGGTCCTATTCGCCACTAATATCGAGCCGGGAGAGTTAGTCGATGAGGCATTCTTGCGGCGCATACGTTACAAGGTCCGCATCGACCATCCTACCATCGCTGAATATGAGGATATTTTCAAAAGGGTCTGTGAGGTCAACGGGATTGAATTCCAGCCGCCTGTCTTCAGCTATCTGACCAATGAATTGTACGGAAAATCGCCGAACCCGATGGCGGCCTGCCATCCGCGCGATATTATTGATCACCTCGTCGATCAGGCCCGATTCCACAAAACCAAGCCCGTATTGACAAAAGAGGCCCTCGATCAGGCATGGAAAACCTATTTTGTATAACTTTCATTATTAAGGATTTTTATCGTTTCCACCACTCGTTGCCAACGGGTGAAGCTTGGAAGGGGTTCGCGATTTCCTGTAGAAGAGAGATTCATGCCGCGCTGCGAATTTTTACGTTCCTGCCGCCGCTGCTCTTCATCCCCCATTTGACGACCGTGGCCCGCTCAAGCCGGTCGAAGATCAGATTCTCGACCGCTATGCCGATCAGGATAACGGTTATCAAACCGGCAAAAACCGAGGGAATATCCAACTGCTGTTTGTTCTCGTAGATAAACCAGCCGATGCCGCCGCTCCCGGAACTAACGCCGAAGACCAGTTCCGCCGCAATAAGCGTCCGCCAGGCAAAGGCCCAGCCGTTGCGCAGCCCGGTCAGAAGCGAGGGGAACGCCGCCGGTATCAGGATGACGGCGGCATAGCGGATGCCGCTGAGGCCGTAGTTGCGCCCTACCATGCGGATCGTCCCGTTGACCGCCGAGAATCCCCCGTGGGCGCTCAGGGCCACCGGCCAGAGAACCGCATGAATCAGAACAAAGATGATGCTCCCGTTGCCCAGGCCGAACCAGAGCAGGGCCAGCGGCAGGAGTGCGATGGCGGGCAACGGGTTGAACATGGAGGTGCAGAGTTCCAGGAGATCGGAGCCGAGTCGCGTCATTGTGGCGACCATGGCGAGAATCAACGCCAGGAGTACCCCGATGCCGTATCCGGTCAAGAGTATTTTGAATGAGGTGACGATGCGGGCCGGCAGTCCGCCGCTTCCGACGGCATCTACCAGCGCCTGTAGTGTGGCGCTGAAGGTCGGCACCATGAGCGGGTTCGCCAGCCGCGCCGCGTACCACTCCCAGAGCGCGCAGAGCAGGATCAGAAGCCCCGCCCTCCGAACCCACCCCCTGTCCCACAGTTGAGCCAGTATGCCGGGGCCGGTGGAGGGACTCCCCTCGTGCATCGCTGTTCCCCGCACGGTCATTTCTACCGCGGTACTATCTGTTTTCATGGTGCGCTCCTCGTGATGTGCTGCGGCAACCAGGGAGATTAGATCACGTAATCCGGAGCGTCCCGAAACAAGACCTGCCTGATCCGCTCCGCAATTTCCGGGTGAGCCCCGGCGGCCGCCTGCAACTGCTCCGCCTCGATGATCTCCTCCACCCGCCCGGGGTGAGGGGACATCACGACGATCCTGCTGCCGAGCAGCAGCGCCTCTTCGATGGAGTGGGTCACGAACAGCATGGTGAACTGGTATTCGCTCCAGAGTTCCAACAGCTCATCCTGCATCCGTCTGCGCGACAGGGCGTCCAGGGCGGCAAAGGGCTCGTCCATCAGGATGATCTCCGGTTTCATGGCCAGGCAGCGGGCGATGGCCACCCGTTGTTTCATCCCCCCCGACAGGGTATGGGGGTAGGCATCGGCGAATTGCTCCAGATGGACCGTCCGGATCGCCTCCAGGGCGCGTTCATGCGCCTCCCCCTTGGGCAGGGTGCGGCTGGCGAGCAGCCCGAAGGCCACGTTCTCCCGCACCGTTTTCCAGGGAAGCAGCTGATCGAATTCCTGGAACACCATCACCCGGTCCGGTCCGGGGCCCGCCACCTGTCTGCCGTTCAGGGTGATATCCCCCTCGCTGGGGGCAAGAAACCCGCCCACGGCCTTGAGAAGCGTCGATTTTCCGCACCCGGAGGGTCCCAGAAGCACGACCCGGTCGCCCCGGCTCACCTGGAATTCCACCTTATCGGTGGCGGTGACGATGCCGTTCTGGTCGCGGTAGCGTAGCGTGACCCCCTTGACGGACAGTAAAGGCGTATCCGCAACGGCAGCCATGGTCAGCTCCCCTTGGTGGCGTGGACGTTGGGGAAGAACAGATCCTTCCAGTCCCTTGGCCTGCTCTTGATCGTCCCGGTATGGTACATGAAATCGGAAAACCTGGTGATATTGTGCGGTGTGACCGTATAGCTCACGGTCGGCTGGTTGATCTCCTTGAGCAGGTCATCCAGGCTCTCCTTGGTCTTGCTGGCCTCGCGGTAGATCTCCGCCGCGGCCCGCCTGTTCTTGTTGATGTAGGCGGTCGCCTCTTCCTGCGCCGCAAAGACCGCGGCATAGATCTTCGGGTTTTTGTCGTGGAAGGCTTTGGTGGTGGCAAAGACATTGAAGGTGTGCGGCCCGCCGAGGACCGTGTAGGAGTTGAGCACCGTCCTGACCCGCTTGTCGTCCAGCTCCTGGAACATGAACGGCGGGCTGGTGAGATGGCCGGTGACCTCCGACTTGCCGGACAGGAGCGCCGCCATGGCGTCAGGATGCTTCATGGTCACCGTCAGCTTGTCCAGCTTGGAAAAATTATTCTGGCCGAATTCCTTTGCCGCCGCCATCTGCAGGATGATGGCCTGGATCGAGACCTTCACCGCCGGCAGGGCGATACGGTCCTTGGCGGTGAAGTCCCGGATCGTCTTTACCGCCGGGTTGTTCGTATTCAGGTAGTTCGGCGAGGAGATCAGGGCCGAGACCCCCTTGACGGCGCCCTTGGACTTGTCCCACAACAGGATCATCGGCGCCACTCCCGAAGAGATGTAATCGACGCTCCCGGAGAGGAGCGCGTCATTGGTCGCGCTACCGCCCCCCAGGGTTGCCCAGGTGACTTTGATATCGCCGAGACCGGCCGCCTTGGCATGCTTTTCTATCAGACGCTGCTTTTCCATGATGATCAGCGGCAGGTAGCCGAGGCCGTACTGCTTGGCCAGCCGTACCTCCTTGACCTCGGCCGCGGCATTGAACGGCACGGCAGCGAGGCCGACGAGCGCCAGCGCCGTGATGGCGACGAATGTGTACATGCTCTTTCCCATGTGTGCAGCTCCTTATGGTTGGAATGGTTCAGAATACAACAGGAGATGGCCGATAGCGGGGTAGCCGCGTTCGTTACGGCGTATCGACATGGCGTACCGCCAGGCGGTCCAGATGCAGATGAAACGGATGCAGCGCCTCTTCCCGCTCCTTGCGCACGGCATAGGTTTCATCGCGGATCTGCTCCGGCTCGATCAACCAGACCGCCGCCAGGTCGGCATCGCCCAACCGGGCGCGGACCTCGCGGTAATACTCGCTGAACAGCGGGCCCGAAACGAGCGCCTTGTACGTTCGCCCCGTCGTGACCAGCACCCGGTTATCGCTCCCGGCTAAGGTGACGGACACCGGACGTTCGAACCAGATGCTGCGCAGCAGGTTGCGGTGGGTTGCGGATGTTTCCAGAAGTTCGAGATGCACCAGGCGCCCATCAGCGTCGAGCCTGAGAAAAGGGCTCGGCACGCTGTGGGGTGCGCCGTTTTCATCCAGGGTGGCGATGCTGGCGACGGTGGCGGGTTCTTTCAGCAGCGATCCGATTGCGTTCCGTAAATCTTCAGACATGGTTTATTCCTCCCACAGCGGCAACAGCCGGGACAGATCGGTGTCGGGATGATTGCCGCAGTTGCGGTAGCTGTCATGCTCGATGGGGAGCCGGTATTTCACCCGCAGGGCGTGCAGGCCGCGGGCCAGGCGGATGTAATAGTCCAGCGAGGCGTTTTTGTAGGCGCCCAGCGCCGTATCCGGCCGGGGCGACCAGACGATGAGCACCGTGCTCACCCCCTGCCGGGCCAGATCCTCTGCCTCGGACAGGGTCCGCTCCAGGGCCTCGTCCTCACTGCGAAATCCGTGGGGACCAGCCAGTTCGATGCCAGCCACCAGGCCGGTGTTCACCCTGCCCGGCCCGAATATCTCCACCGCATCCACCAGCCGCTTTTTCCACTCGCGATACCCGATCCATTCCGCTTTGCCGGGGCAATGTTGGTTGAACAGCTCCTCGTTCAGCACCTCGATGTCGGAGGTGTAGCTGGTCAGGCCGGTTTCGGCATAGAGCCTCTTCAACTGCTCCTTCTCGAACGCCGTGCCGATCAACTGGCTGGGAAACTTGTGGGTGCGGAAATTTTTGCCGACCTCTTTCAGGATGGCGATATAGTAATCGATCTCGTCATCAAAGGGGCGCGACCCACCGACGATGGAGCCGGAGGTCAGAAAGACCGTCGAAAACCGTCCCTCCTCCTTCAGCGCCTCGCCGATCACCGCCCCCACCTCGACCGGATCGAGCCGCGCCGGGATCTTGAGCTCCCTGCTCCCTTTTTTCAGTTGGGTGACGATATCGCAGAAGGCGCACCCCTTGCCGTTATTCCAAAAGGTGCAATAACGGTACGGAAAGATGTTCAGCCGCTGGGGACGGGCGCTGACGATATTCTTCATCGGCACGCCGGAACTGCTGTCTTTGGCATAAAATGCCGGGGCGGGCCAGTAATCCACCTCTTCCAGCGCCACTCCCGCATCGAACAGCCAGGGCCGGCCGTCGTGCAGATCGACAACATACGGGTTCTCTTCCGGCGGCGTCGGTGTCGTGATGATCGAGGTGCCGTCCCGCAGGAGCAGCGACTCGGGCCTGAGGGCGATCACCCCGTCGCGGGTGCCGAAGATATGGGTCCCGGTGGTCTGGTGCTTTTCCGGATCGAGATAGGAGACCGCCTCTTCGGTGTAGTGCACACCCCGACGCTGTACATCGGTCTTGAGGATAATCAGGCGCGGTACGTCCGGGTAGCGGCGAACGGCATCCTCCAGGGGCGTCCCGGGAATTTTTCTTGCCAGGGCAAGAGTCATGACATCACTCCTTTCTCGTCAAACGGTCACCAGTGGATACAACAAAAAAAGAGGTCAAGGAGAGAGCGCGCTTCGCTCGTTCCTTGACCTCCAGTTTTTCTGGTCAGTCGTTGGAATACTGCGGTGTGATCCTGGGGACATTCCCCGGTATCATCACATGTAATGGGGAAAATCTAGCAAATCGGATACGGGGTGTCAATCAAATAATATAATTTCTATAAATTTTATATACCACCAGGGACGACACCCATCATAACCCGAAGGTCATAAATAGCAGAGAAGCCTGGTTATAGAAAACTTTCGCACTACCACGTCAGAACCTTCGTCCCTGTCTCTAATCCGTCCAGAACATAGATTGGGCAACACAAAAAGAAAAAGCCCCGGAAATTCCGAGGCTTTTTGACTTATCCGGATGGTACCGGACTTTTAAATGGTCGGTGCGACTGGATTCGAACCAGCGACCACTAGACCCCCAGTCTAGTGCGCTACCAGGCTGCGCTACGCACCGCTATGCTACATCTGATTCCGCAAGAGCAAAAGCTCATCTCTGATATTCCGCAACAGCAGGAGGTACTTTTCCTGGGGGGCTGTCGGGAGCTGTTCATCAGCAGCGATGATCCTGCCCTTTGGGGTTATTCTTCTCTTTACACCTTCAATGGTAAACTTCTCGTCGTACAGCAACCGGCGGACCAGGAGAATGATGTCTACTTCCCGTTTGGAATACAGCCGTTGTCCGGTGGTGCTCTTCTCAGGTGACAAAAACTCGAACTCAGTCTCCCAGAAACGGAGTACCGAAGTCTTTACGCCCGCCATCTGGGCAACCTCGCCGATCTTGTAGTACAGTTTGTCGGGGAAGGTGGTGCCCATAACAGTGTATGCTTATTTGGCCTCTTTCGCGACAGTATTGATCGCGTTTTTTAGAACCTGACTCGGTTTGAAAGTAAGGATGCGCCGAGCATCAATGGTAATGGTTTCCCCGGTTTGCGGATTGCGCCCTCTCCGGTCAGCCTTCCGCTTGACAACGAAATTGCCAAACCCTGCTATCTTAATCTTTTCACCATCCTCCAAGGTGCTCTTCAGGATGCTGAAAACGGTTTCAACCATTTCAGCGGACTCCTTTTTCGAGAACCCGATTTTCTGGTGAATTTTTTCTACGATGTCGGCTTTGGTCATAACAACCTCAATCTGCTAAGTTCTACGGCTTCTTTACAAAGGGCAATTTTTATAACATAGGGAACGGCATTACGCAACAGGTTTTTATCTTATTGATACTTTTACCTTATTCAAAAGGCTGTCAACAATCTTCCCATGCACTCTTCCGGTCTCGTCATCGGTGAGCGTGCGCTCATATGAGCGGTAGCGGATGCGGACAGCGATGCTCTTGAACCCGTCCGGGATGCCCTTCCCCTGATACACGTCAAAGATGTCAACTTGTTCAACCTCTTTGGCCTTGACGCTGTGGATGCACTCAACGATCTTTTCCACCGGCAGTTCCACGGGGGCCAGCATGGCAATATCACGTGTGCTGTCCGGAAAACGGGAGGGGGCCGAAATAGTCCGTTTCTGCCGTGCCAGGGTCAGCATCTTTTCAAAATCAAGCTCAAAACAATAGACCGGCTTATCCAGGCCAAAATTATCCTGAACCGTGGGATGCAGTTCACCGACCGATCCGATCCTCTCCCTGCCGGCTACGATGCTGCATGATTTACCGGGATGATAAAACGGCTCCGGCGCATCGGCCACCCACTTCACACCGCCGATGCTCAACTGGTTGAGCAGGTTTTCTATGATACCCTTGGCATCGTAGAAATCGACCGCCTCATTGGCGCGACTCCACCCCAGCCCGTCGCGTGAGCCGGTCAGGGCTCCCACCACATAAAGCGGCTCGTGCGGCATCTCCTCACCCGGAACGGGCAGATACACCCGGCGCATCTCAAAGAGCTTCAGGTCAAGCGAGCGAAAGCTGATGTTGCGGGCAACCGTTTCGAGAACACCGGGCAAAAGGGTGGTACGCATGACCGACTGTTCATCCACCAGGGGGTTGGCCAGACGGATCGTGCTCCGCCGCGAATCATCCACGGGGAGCAGCAGTTTATCTGCGGCACCCGGTGCAGTAAAGCTGAAATTGATGATCTCGTTCATGCCGTGCTTGACAAGGATATCCCTGACGCTCTTCTCAAGCTGCTGGTGCCGCGTCGGGCGGTCCGAGACGACGCGCGCCAGCGGCAGGGTCGCGGGAATATGGTCGAAGCCGTTCAAGCGGGCAATCTCTTCTACCAGATCAATCTCGCGCTCCAGGTCGATCCGGTAGCTGGGCGGCACCACCGCCAACGCCCCTTCGGGTAGTTCCTTTACAGCGCATTCGAGCCGCTTGAGGATGCCAATGGCCTCCTCCCGCGGCAGATCGATCCCGATCATGGCGTTGGCGCGTTCCGGGCGGAATATGATCGTTTCCGGCTCGCGCCTGCCGAGATAGACATCGAGGCTTCCCTTGGCCACCTGGCCACCGGCAAGTTCCATAATCAACGACGCAGCCCGGTCAAGGGCATGGATCACACCGCCGATATCGACTCCGCGCTCGAAACGATGGGAGGACTCCGTATGCAGGCCAAGCCGCTTACTGGTTTTACGGATCGCTGACGGCAGAAACCAGGCGCTCTCGAGCAGAATGTTCGTGGTGGTATCGGCAATTTCGGAGTTTTCGCCCCCCATGACGCCAGCCAGGGCGACCGGCCGCTCGGCGTCGCAGATGACCAGATCGTCGCCGGTGAGGGTACGCTGCTGGCTGTCCAGTGTTGTAAAACGCTCTCCTTCGCCGGCGCGACGCACCACAATCCGCTGCCCGGCCAGACGATCGCAGTCAAAGGCGTGCAGTGGCTGCCCCAGCTCCATCATCACCAGGTTGGTGACGTCCACAACGTTGTTGATGGACCGCACACCAATGGCGTTGAGCCGTTTCACCAGCCACTCGGGAGAGGGAGCTATGCGGCAGCCGCTCAGATAGCGCGCGGCATAGCGCGGACAATATTCGGCGTCTTCGACCGTTACGCTGATGTTTTTGTCGACCGGCTCATCAGACTCCTTGATCGCGTTTTCAGGACAGCGGATCTTTTGTCCCAGTTTGGCGGCAATCTCGCGGGCAATGCCCACGGCACTGAGACAGTCGGCACGATTGGGGGTCAGGCCGATCTCAAGAAGGGTGTCCTTCAGACCCAGGGCGGCAAAGATCGGAGTGCCGAGCTTCAGGCCGGCAGGCAGGACCATGATGCCGGCGCTTTCCGCGGACAGCCCCAATTCCTTTTCCGAGCAGAGCATGCCGCAGGATTCTTCGCCGCGGATCTTGGAACGTTTGATTTTGAAATCGCCCGGAAGTGTTGCGCCGATCTTGGCCAAGGCAACCGTGTCGCCCTGTTTGAAGTTCTGGGCGCCGCAGACCACGTCCAGCACCTCGGTGCCGCTATTCACCCGGCAGAGGGAGAGTTTGTCGGCGTTGGGGTGTTGTCGCTTTTCCTCGACCACCGCCACCACGACATCGTCCATCCCCTCGCCAAGCTTCTCCATCCCCTCCACCTCGAGGCCGAGCATGGTAAGCAGATCGGCCAACTGATCGGGGGTGAGATCAAAATCGACGAATTCCTTGAGCCAGTTATAGGTAACATTCATATCAGGACACCTAAATCGGTTGGATTCAATAGCTACTCAGTTCGGTGGCACAATGCAAAACTTTAACAGGTTGTTCAAAAATAGTCAGATCGTCGCACCCGCAGAAAGCCCTGCGGAGGCGTAGCAGCGCTACGCCGCACAAAAGGGCTTTCGAGGACGGCGGCGAGATGGCTGTTTTTCAACAACCGTCTAGAATTGCCGCAGAAACCGCACGTCGTTCTCGAATAACAGGCGCATATCGCTGATGCCGTACTTCAACATGGCGATGCGTTCGATCCCCATCCCGAAGGCAAAACCGGATACCTCTTCGGCATCGTAGTTGACGTGACGGTAGACCTCGGGGTCAACCATGCCGGCTCCCAGTATCTCGAGCCAGCCGGTGTTTTTGCAGACCCGGCACCCCTTGCCGCCACAGATGACGCAGGCGATGTCCACCTCGGCCGAGGGCTCGGTAAACGGGAAAAAGCTGGGACGCAAACGAACGCCGGTCTTTTGGCCGAACAACTGATTGGTGAATATGGTCAGTATGCCCTTCAAGTCGCCGAAGGTGATGCCCTGGTCCACCATCAGCCCTTCGACCTGATGAAACATGGGGGAATGGGTGGCATCGGAATCGCAGCGGTAGACCGTACCAGGGGCAATGATGCGCACCGGCGGCTTTTGCTTCAGCATCGTCCGGATCTGGACCGGTGACGTGTGGGTGCGCAGCAGCAGGTTGTTTTCGACGAAGAAGGTGTCCTGCATGTCCCGGGCAGGGTGCTCCGGGGGAAAGTTGAGCGCCTCGAAGTTGTACCAATCATGCTCGATCTCAGGGCCTTCCGCGACGGAAAATCCTAGGCCGGCGAAGATATCGCAGACCTCTTCGACCACTAGGGAGATGGGATGCTTGGTGCCGTTGACCGGGCGACGACCGGGCAAGGTGACATCGATCCGTTCGGATTGCAGCCGCTGGCTCCTGGCCGCTTCACGCGTTGTTTCCAGTGCTGCATCAAGGCTGGCCTCGACCTCTTCCTTGACGGTATTGACCAACTGTCCGACAATCGGTCGTTCCTCGGGGCTGAGCGCACCGAGCCCCTTCATGAGAGCGGTCAACTCTCCTTTGCGGCCGAGGAATCTGACCCGTATTTCCTGAAGGGCTTCCTCGCTGGAAACGGCGGCTATGGCCTTTACGGCCTCGTCTCTCAATCTTTCAAGTTGTTCCCGCATGTAGTAACCCCGTAATCAAATGAATCTGCAAAATCACTCGGCTGCCCGATACGAATCCCGGAGAGAAGGAAAAACTCACGGTTGTCTGCCAAAACGGCAAGCAAGGGGACTGAACGGGGCAATGAAGGGATCAGGCCGATTCGTGAACCTTACAAAAAAAGGAATGGGACTGTTACATCCCATTCCCTCAGTTTTGAAACCGAAACCGGTCTGCTTAGATGCCAGCCTTGGCAAGGGTAGCGATCTGGCTGAACCCGGTCGGATCGGATACGGCGATGTCGGCCAGAACCTTACGGTCGATCTGCACATTGGCCTTTTTGAGGCCGAAGATGAATTTGCTGTACGACAGCCCGTTGAGACGGGAAGCCGCGTTGATGCGGGTGATCCACAGACTGCGGAAATCACGCTTTTTGACACGACGGTCGCGGAAAGCGTAATTAAGGGCCCGATCAACCGCTTCGGTCGCACTGCGGAACAATTTGCTCCGTGCGCCCCGGAAACCCTTGGCAAGTTTTAATACCTTGTTGCGTCTGCGTCTCGCTTTGAATCCTCTTTTTACGCGTGGCATGTTCTACTCCTTCATGATGAATTTCGCCCGATCCATAAGGGGAGACAGGTCCTCATGGTTCTTGGCATTATGCCGTTTCACCTGTGTGCACAGGAGTGGGGCCCTCATGGCGGCGAAGCGGTACTGTCCGCATCCGTCACCACATTCCGCACCCAACCGAGCAGTGCAAACGGTGAAAGCAGGTTATGAAATCGCCCTATTTGTAGGGAATCAACTTGGCAATATTTTTCTGGTCCACATCGGCAACCATGGCGCTCTGACGCAGATTCCGCTTATTCTTGCGGGTCTTGGGGGTCAGAATATGGCTGGTAAAGGCTTTGCTGCGTTTGATGCGGCCGGTCCCCGTCTTTTTGAAGCGCTTGGCGGCACCGCGGTTTGTTTTGATCTTCGGCATTGGTTCTTCTCCTTATGTGCAATGGTAAACGGTAACTGGAATCCGCTATTTTTTAACCTTCGGAGCAACAATCATATACATATTGCGGCCATCGACACGCGGCTGGGACTCGATCACGGCGACGTCCTGCAGTTCGGTGGCAAAGCGTTCAATCACGGCGCGCCCGATATCCATGTGGGTGATTTCCCTCCCCCGGAACACCAGTGTCACCTTTGCCTTGTTCCCCTCTTCGAGGAAACGCCTGACGTGCTTGATCTTGAACATGAGGTCATGTTCATCGGTTTTAGGCCGCAGCTTGATCTCTTTGACCTCGACATGAACCTGTTTTTTCTTGGCTTCCTGCAGCTTTTTGCTCTGCTGGTATTTGAACTTTCCGTAGTCCATGATCCGGCACACAGGCGGAACCGCTGTCGGAGAGACTTCCACCAGGTCGAGCTGCTGTTGTTCGGCGAGTTCAAGCGCCTTGGAAGTAGGAATGACGCCGAGCGCCTCGCCATCGGCGCCGATGACACGGATTTCTGTGGCGCGGATGGTATTGTTGATGTTCACGGTCGGTTTTGCTATGACTGCACCTCCTGAATTACTTGAAGTTCCTGCATTCTAAGGCAATGAAATCAACGAAATCGGCAGGCGTCATGGGGTGCAGGTTTTTGCCGTCGCGATATCGCGGCGTCACGGTCCCCTGCTCCACCTCTTTGTCACCGATCACCAACATATAAGGAACCTTCTGCAACTGAGCCTCGCGAATCTTGAAACTCAGCTTTTCATTACGGAAATCCGACTGCACCCTGACGCCGGCTGCCCTGAGATGCGCCTGCACTTCCTGAGCGAACGCAATCTGGTTGTCGGTAACGGTCAGCACGGTGGCCTGAACCGGCGAGAGCCAGAGCGGGAAGCTGCCGGCAAAGTGTTCTATCAGAACCCCGATAAAACGCTCGATGGAACCGAGGATCACCCGGTGGACCATGACAGGCCGTTTTTTCTCCCCATCCGGCCCGATATAATTGAGATCAAAGCGCTCCGGAAGGGTAAAATCACACTGGATAGTAGCACACTGCCACCGTCTGTCAAGACAATCACGCAATTTGATGTCTATCTTGGGTCCGTAGAAAGCGCCATCGCCCTCGTTGATCTCGTAGGGACGGCCGGAATCTTTGAGCGCCGACAGGAGTGCGTTGGTGGCCAGGTCCCAGGACGCATCGTCACCGATGGACTTCTCCGGGCGGGTGGACAGTTCCATCTCGTACTCGAACCCGAAGATCGCCATGACGTCGCTGACAAAGGCAAGAACGCCCTTGATCTCGGCATCCAGCTGTTCGGGAGTGCAGAGTATATGGGCATCGTCCTGGGTGAAGCAGCGAACCCGCAAAAGACCGTGCAGTACGCCGGCCCGCTCGTGGCGATGCACCGTGCCCAGTTCGAAATAGCGCAACGGCAGGTCGCGGTAGCTGCGAAGCTGGGACTTGTAGATCATCATGTGGGCAAGACAGTTCATCGGCTTGATGCCGAAGCTCTGCTCGTCCACCTCGGTAAAGTACATATTCTCGCGGTAGTTCTCGTAGTGCCCGGAGCGCTGCCACAATTCGGTCTTGAGAATCTGGGGGCCCACCACGATGTCGTAACCGCGCTTGAGGTGTTCCTTGCGTTCGAAGTCTTCCAGAACCGTACGCAACATGGCCCCCTTGGGGTGCCAGATGGCAAAGCCTGCGCCGACCTCGTCGGAAAAGGAGAAGAGATCCAGTTCACGCCCCAGCTTGCGGTGATCGCGGCGTTTGGCCTCTTCCAGGCGATTCAGATAGGCTTCAAGCTCCTTCTTGTCCACAAAGGCCGTGCCGTAAATCCGTTGCAGCATACGGTTCTTCTCATCGCCGCGCCAATAGGCGCCGGCAATGGAGAGCAGCTTGAAAGCCTTGATGCGGGAGGTGCTGGGCACGTGGGGACCGCGACAGAGGTCGGCAAATCCACCTTGGCTATAGACCGACACCGTTTCAACGCCTAAGTCGTTGATCAGTTCGGTCTTGTAGGGCTCACCCATTCCCTCAAACATGCGGATAGCGTCAGCACTGGCCAGCACCCGACGCTCGAGTTTCAGATCGGCCGCGGCAAACTCGGACATCTTGGCCTCGATACGCTCCAAATCTTCCGGGGTAAAGGGGCGATCCATATCGAAATCATAGTAAAAGCCGGTCTCAATGGCCGGGCCGATGGTCACTTTGGCCTGGGGAAACAGTTCTTTCACCGCCTGGGCCATCAGATGAGAGGCAGAATGACGAATAATTTCCAAGGCTTCGGGGCTTTTTTCGGTGATGATCTCCACATGCGCGCCATCGCTCACGGGTGCTGTGAGGTCAACCAGTTCGCCATTGATCTTGCCGGCCAAGGCGGCTTTCGCAAGACCGGCTCCAATGGATGCTGCCAGATCGAAAACGTTCGCGCCTGCGGGAAGTTCCCTTACGGAACCGTCAGGAAGCGTGATATTGATACTTGCCATACCAATCTCCTGTGTACTACCGACCTTATGACATCCAAACAGAAAAGGCATCGAAACATCGATGCCCACGCTTGCAGCTTTGCTTAAGCACTGCTTCTTCTTTAAATGGTAGGCGCGGGCGGTCTCGAACCGCCGACCTCTACCGTGTCAAGGTAGCGCTCTCCCCCTGAGCTACGCGCCTACAAAAAGCTGGAAAGTAATAGCAACATACCGCGAGCTTGTCAAGCAGATATTTTCGAAAATCACCGTAAGGGGACATGCGATCGGCAGTGGCATCAGCCGCTAACAGCTGATGCCACTGCCGATGGTGGAACAAGGGGTCTCTAATGGACACTACTTGCAACCGATGGCCGTTGTCGTAAATTCTCCATAACTACCATTGTCATCAATTTTGACATCCAAGGCAACCGGAGCGCCACCGGTTGAGGTGGTGTTGTATACTATTTTGAATTGCGAGGTCAATATGTTTGAGATTTTACTGTATATCCCCTGAAGATCGGCAGCGTCAGAAGTCGAAGTCGAAAAGCTCTGCCCGCCGGTCTGAAGTGCTAATTGCTGCATCAGCGCCGGGTAGGAATGGTTTGGATGGAGAATCGTGACCGTGAAAATCGGTATCTTTTGGGCGATGGCGTGGTTGATGAGATCGGTCAGGGTATGCGTTCTCGGTATATCCTCCCCATCGGAAAGCAGGATCACAATTCGCTGATCGTTGGTTCGTGCGGCGGTGTTATCAACCGCGGTATAGGTTGAATCCCAGATCGAAGACGTTGATGGATCATAGGTATAAGGTGCATCGATAGCGTTTTTCAAAGCCTGCACCGAGGAAGCCAATGGATAAAAAGACGTTGCATGCGAATCTGTCGCAAATTTCATGATCGACACTTCGTCGGTTGTTTGCACTGTTGCAGCCAGCGAATCAATGAAGCCTTTCGTGTTATCCTGCATCCATTGTTGTTCAGCAAGACTCAGGCTGCCGCTATAATCCATCGCCAAGGTAACGGAGAGTGGGGCCCTTGTCACAACCGATGTTACGACCGGGGCAGGGTTCGTAATGGGAATCCCATTTTCCGTTACCGTAAAGACAGGCGATGTCACGGTCGCAGGTTGACCGGTGCTGTCGGCCACGGTCACAAGGAACCCAAGGGTCTTTGGAGTGGCACTGCAGCCATCCCTTATGATCTCGCTGGCTTTCAGATCCAGGGCAGTCCCCTTCCCGCTTAACCCTACCGTTACCGTCTTATTTGCGGGGTCATTCGAAGTGATCGTCAGGTTGTCGGTGTAAACCTGCTGGTTTTGGGGAACAAGTTGAATGGACGACATGCAGGTGGCTGATGGTGCTATGCTTTTCCCGGAACAGGCATCCGTGGCAATCTTGAATGGCGAACTCCCCCCTTTTTCCAGAGCAAGCGCCACAATAGTCAGGTTTGCCGAACCGGTGTTCGTTATCGTTAGGAGTTGAGTGGAAGAGCCATTAACAACAACCGCCCCAAGGTCCACAGATTTTTGGGTCGAAATTACAGGGGATGTCGTGGATGGCGAAGGTGTCGAACCGCCTCCACCTCCGCTCGTGCCAGCGCTCCCCCCTCCTCCGCCGCAACCATAGAGAGCTAGAATAAACAGGCCGATGATATAGGGAGAACGCAGACGTCGAACGGCTTTCTTGATTCGCTTGAACATGGCAGCCTCTTTCTGACCGGAAAACTTCCGAACCACCGGTTCTCAATATGTTTATGATCTGGACGTGAGCACCTACCCCATACTACAGGCCTTCTGGTATCAGGCATATTTTACAACCACATCTCCTGAGATATCAGACAGCACACTTAATGCCAATATGCTTTCAGGCGGGCATAAATTCTGGCAACGGCTGCCAGACCCCAGGAAAACCCTTGAATTTTGGCCCTATCCTCTCGTTGTACTATTCCTTCAGCCAGTCGGGAAGGATGATGTTGTTTATTGTTCTTTGATTCTCTATATCATTATATTTTTGTGTGTTACGGATTAGAGGCGAGTCCTCTCCCCGGGCAACGAGGCGCATTAACGTAACAATATTAAGCGTTTTATGGCAGGGTACCGCAGAATCGCCTTTTTGCAAGCCTACCTACCTAATGTGTCGGAATTATTAACACCCATCGTACAAATATTCCGACAACACACCATCAGCAGATAAGCGGTGAATGCAAGGCTGGCAAATCAGCGAAAGGAAATACCTGATTCCGTAGCAACCGAGGGATGTATGTATTGGGAGGGTAATTTGGGTAAACGAAGTGTTCCGTGGTGACACGCACCAACGTTTCTATTCAGGACCGGCATAACCAATCCACATCATCACGCCGTAGAACGCGGGTTTCAACTTCACACGAGAAAGGTCGCTGCAAGCCCATCAGGGATCAGCACTATTTATGGAGTTACCTGCCTTTCCAGCAGGGCCACGTTTTCCACATGAACCGTCTGGGGAAACATGTCTACCGGCTGGATTTCCCGGCAACAATAGCCACGGCTTTTCAGGGCCACCAAGTCGCGTGCCAGGCTCTGGGGATAGCAGGACACATAGATAATCCTGGAAGGAGCCAGGCCTGCAACCGTGTCCAGCACATCCGGCGCACACCCCTTGCGGGGAGGATTGAGCACCGCAACGTCGATCCGCTGCCCTTCCTCCGCCAGATCTTCGAGTAGCTCCGCTGCATCACCGGCTTCGAAGCGGCAGTTTTTGCGGCCATTGAGCTTGGCATTCCGACGGGCATCCGCCACCGCCTCTTCCACAACCTCGATACCGATCACCTGCGCCGCCTGATCGGCCAGAAACAACGCTATCCCACCGATGCCGCAATAGAGGTCGAGCACGTTCTCCCCGCCCCCCAGACCGGCCCAGCGCTTCACCTGTTCGTAGATCAGGCGCGCACCCGAGTTATTGACCTGAAAAAACGACCGGGGGGAGACCTGAAACGCAACATCGCCGATCCTCTCCGTCAGGTAGTGCTGGGGCGTCAGGAAGTAATCTTTCTGCCCCAAAATGACATTCCCCTCGGAGGCATTCACATTCTGGGCCATGACCTCGATTTCGGGTATCATTCCCTGGACAAAGCGCCCCAGGTGATGAATCTCATTATAGGAACGCTGGGCCGTCACAAAGACCACCATGGCTTTGCGCTCATGCACGGAAACCCGCACCACAAGATAGCGCAGCAGCCCCATCTTGCTATGGGGGTTATAGACCGGCACCTTCAGCTTGACGATCCCCTGCCTCACCGCTTCCACAACCTTATTGATCAGCGGGTGATGGAGCGGACATTGATCCAGATCGTAGACATCGTGGCTGGCGCGGCGGTAGATGCCGATAAACGGATCGGACCACTTGCCGGCGATGGTCAGTTTAGCCGTTGTGCGATAGTGGATCAGATTTTCCGGAGAGAGCAGTGGGTGAACGGTAATACCGGCCAAATCACTATGTTTGGCCAATTCCGCCAGGATCATCCCACGTTTCCAGGCGGTCTGCTCACGGTACTTCATGGCGATCAAAGGACAACCGAGGCAATCGGCGCTTTCCGTACAGGGAGGGCGTTTACTGCGCAGCGGCGAAGGGTGCAGCAGTTTGAGCATGTGGCCATAGGCCGTGCCGCGGGAAATTTGATCAATTCTGACCAGGACGACATCGCTCGGCAGGGCTCCGCCGACCCGGAGCGTCATACCGTCGTCGGTACGCGCCGTACCGTAGCCATCCTCATCCAGGGCGGTTATGGCAAACTCCATCACCGCATTGCGTTTGATTTGGGGGGTCCAGCGGGCGTCCTTGGATACAACAGCAGCAGTACCGCGCGGGGAAGCGGACTGTTTTACGGGGCGTTTTCCCCCACGTTTTATTTCACGTTCATCTTTCACGATTTATCGCACCCTTCCTGTAGATACCCATGAAACAGACGGAAGGCCTGTCCCCGGTGACTGATACGATTCTTTTCATCGACGCCGAGTTCCGCCATGGTCCGGTCACAACCATCGACCAGAAAAAGCGGATCATAGCCAAAGCCGCCTTCGCCGCGCGCGGCGTCGAGAATGCGCCCCCCCACCCTGCCGGTGAAGAGATGCGTATCGCCGGCGGGTGTCACAAAAGCCAGCGTACAGACAAAGGCCGCCGTTCTCGATTCAGGCGGCACTCCCGCCAGTTCTGTAAGCAGCTTGGCATTGTTGGCGGCATCCCCGGCTCCTTCGCCGGCAAAACGGGCAGAATAGACACCGGGGCGGCCTTCAAGCGCATCCACCACCAGGCCGGAATCGTCTGCCAGGGCCGGCAGTCCACTGAAGCTGGCGGCTTCACGAGCCTTTTTCAGGGCATTTTCCGCAAAGGTAGCACCATCCTCCACAGTATCCGGGAATCCCGCAAAGTCTCCGGCGCACCGAACCGATGCGACCAAGCCGGACAGCAGGGCCTGAATTTCCACCAGCTTTCCCCGGTTACGCGTGGCAACGACGAGCTCTTTCATCCCCGCAGAGCCTCCTGCTGGAACGCAAAGAGCTGCTGTATGCCGGCCATGGCCTGGTCGCGCATGGCATCCATCTGGTCAATGGTGAACGGTTCGGCCTCCGCAGTCCCCTGAACCTCCACAAAGCGGCCACTGGATGTCATGACAAAATTCATGTCGACCTCAGCGCTGGAATCTTCCAGGTAATTCAGGTCCAGCATCGGTTCGCCGGCAATAATGCCGACGCTGACCGCAGCCACGGCTTCCTTGAGCGGAATATCGACAAAAACACCCTTGTCGCGGAGCCCGGCCAACGCATCGGCCAGGGCGACATAGGCCCCGGTGATGGAGGCGGTTCGCGTGCCGCCGTCAGCCTGGATAACGTCGCAATCGATATAAATGGACCGCTCACCCAACCGGGCCAGGTCGGTAACGGCACGCAACGAGCGCCCGATCAGGCGCTGAATCTCCAGTGTCCGGCCGGTTTGCTTTCCTTTCGCCGCCTCACGCGGTGACCGAGTGTGGGTAGCCCGGGGCAGCATTGCGTACTCGGCAGTTACCCACCCGGTTCCCCTGCCCTTCAAAAACGGCGGGACGGATTCCTCCACCGATGCCGTACAGATGACCCGCGTGTCGCCGAATGCGATCAGCACGGAACCCTCGGCGTGCTTGGTGAAGTTGCGCATGATGGTGATAGGGCGCAAATCGCAGCATCCCCTGCCGTCATTCCTTGTCATTGCCTCACTCCTTCCGGTAAAAATCTGGAAGGTGTTCAATATCCTTTCGTTGCCCGCGTGTCAAACAAAAAGGGAACCTGAAACAGGTTCCCTGGTTTGTTAAAGCCTCATGTACAGTGTTCTATCAGCCGAGGTGGGTGTCGTTGCAACGCGTCCGGTTGGCAAGAATGGTGGAGTCAAGCATTTCACCACAGCACGTGCATTTCCATGCATCGAACGAGCGGACAAAATCGTAGAATTTCTCGGCGAACATACGGCCCTTGCAGCGTGGACATTGCATAGCACTCCTCCTCATAGCGAAATTTCAGTAAAATCAGTACCTATGAGTGTTTACACCATGCGTGCCAATTCCAGCTACGCAATCCAACATAAATTGTCGTATTATAATATCACCATTTTATTCAGCCAGTTAGAAATACCTTTTTATTGTTTCATACCGTTTTTCCCCTATTCCTTCCACCTTGAGCAACTCTTCCAGCGCCATTGAACCGCCATTATTTTGACGATAGGTGACAATGCGCCCGGCGATTAAGGGGCCGATGCCGGGGAGCCGGTCAAAATCAGCCGCACCCATCGTATTGATATCCAAGGGAATGCCCATGAGCATTCTTTCAGAAGCTGGCAGCGGGATGAAGATCACGTCCCCCTGCCCGTCCTCCCGGATCGTGAGGCGAATACCTTCGCCGTTTTTGAGACGCCGCCCAGCAGCGCCTGCCGGTGCTAGTCTTTTGAGAGGCCGCAATGGCTCCGCCATTTTTATGGCGCTAAGCGTCACCAAATTGGCGGACAAGGGATACATGCCGGGATGCGCCACGTCCCCTTCCACACGCACGAATCCTTTGACGGAAAAACCCGCCAAAGCGGCATTTTGTGCGCTTTGACGGGTTTTTATACCAGCAGGGATCAAAAGAGCCGCTGCGACAAGAAGAAGGATTATGCGCTCATAACGAACCATGTCCTGCCTCCCATGCTCCCGGGCGGAGCCGTTATCCGGACCAGCGCGGCGCTGGTCCGTGGCTTTTGCCCGCTCACGGTGACGCTGTTCACAAACCGGCTATTCCTGTTCCTCCGACTTGTGCAGCTTGAAATCAATACTGTCGATCAAAGCCTGGTAGGAGGCATCGATGATATTATCGGATACGCCGACGGTCCCCCAGCGCGTATGCCTGTCACCCGACTCGATCAGAACGCGGGTCGATGAAGCCGTACCCTGCCCTGCCGGCAGAACGCGGACCTTGTAGTCCAGGAGTTTGACCTCTTTGAGCTTGGGATAGAATTTTTCCAACGCCTTGCGGATGGCGTTGTCCAAGGCGTTGACCGGACCGCTGCCTTCGGCGGCGGTATGCTCGACCTTGCCGCCGACCCTGACCATGATGGTCGCCTCGGCCAAGGGCTTCTGGTCTTCGCCCCGTTTTTCGTCAATGACCCGGAAGCCAAGTACGGTGAAAAACTTGCGATGGGTTCCCAACGCCTTCTTCATCAGCAACTCAAAGGATGCCTCGGCACCTTCGAATTGATACCCACGGTTCTCCATCTCCTTGATATTGTCGAGGATCTCCAGGGTGACCGGGTCCTTGCTGTCGAGGTTTATGTTGAACTCTTCAGCCTTGGCCAGGATATTCGAGCGACCGGAGAGGTCCGAAACAAGAACCCGGGTGCAATTGCCAACCCGTTCGGGCCGCATATGCTCGTAGGTTTCCGGGTGCCGCTGGATGGCGCTGACATGAACGCCACCCTTATGGGCAAAGGCGGAATTCCCCACATAGGCTTGGTGCTTGTCGGGGGAGATATTGGCCAACTCGTAGACAAAGCGGGATAACTCCCTGAGGTGGCGCATCTGTTCGTCGCTGATGCACTCCTTAGCCATCTTGATCTTGAGGGCGGGGATGATGGAACAGAGGTTGGCGTTGCCGCATCGCTCGCCAAAGCCGTTGATGGTCCCCTGAACCTGTACGATCCCCAGGTCCACGGCGTGCAGGGAGTTGGCTACGGCACACTCGGAGTCGTTATGGGCATGAATGCCGAGCGGCGTCTTGATCTGTTCCTTTACCGCCTTGATGATCTCGGCCACCTCGAACGGCATGGTCCCGCCATTGGTGTCGCACAGGATGATGCAATCGACGTTGGCCTCTTCCGCCGCCTTGAGGGTCTTAATGGCATAGTCGGGGTTGGCCTTATAACCGTCGAAGAAATGCTCCGCATCGTAAAAGACTTCCGGCGCATGCTTTTTCAGGTATTCCAGAGAATCATAAATCAACTCCAGATTTTCCTCCAGGGAGATGCGCAACGCCTCACGGACATGGAAGTCCCACGTCTTGCCGAAGATCGTGATGGCATCTGCCTCAGCCTTGATCAGGGTGACAATATTGTTGTCCTTGTCCGGCGTCACCTTGGCCCGGCGGGTGGAACCGAAGGCGGCAATCTTGGCCTGCCGTAGTTTTTCCTTCTTGATATCCTTGAAAAAAGCGACATCCTTTGGATTACTTCCCGGCCACCCTCCTTCGATATACTGAATCCCAAGTTCGTCCAGTTTACGGGCTATGCGGACCTTATCCTCCACCAGTAACGAAATGTCTTCTGCCTGGGTACCATCCCGCAGGGTTGTGTCATACAATTTTACAAGGCTCATCGCTACCTCCCCAAGCATTAACAATATGAAGATTCTAGACCGTTTTACATGAGTCAGAAACTATGTTTGTATACTTTTTCTGAAAAATTTTCAACATGCCCGTGGCGTAGACATCACCCCCGCACCCAGAATGCACAAAAGGGCTTACAGGTACAACCTGCAAAGCCCTTTTGTCGTTTCATGCTGGTGCCCGGAGCCGGGGTCGAACCGGCACGACCCGAGAGTCGAGAGATTTTAAGTCTCTTGCGTCTACCAGTTCCGCCATCCGGGCGGCGGTTCAACCATTGAGGGAACTGCTTAGCAGTTTACCCGTTCCTTCAATTCCTTGCCGGTCTTGAAAAACGGCGTCTTTTTCGCCGGGATGCGGACAACCTCGCCACTCTTGGGATTGCGGGCCTCACGTCCCGAACGTTCACGTATCGTAAAGCTGCCGAACCCGCGGATTTCCACCTTGTCGCCGGTTTTCAGGGCATCTTCGATGGAATCGAAAACCGTGTTCACAAGGGCTTCAGAAACCTTCATATTCAACATTCCGTGTGTCTGAACGACTTTTTCGATCAGTTCACTTTTGGTCATCGCATCGTCTCCTGCTTCGTAGTAAAACGTGAATTATTGATTGTTTTTGTTGTTAAGTTCCTGCTGCAAAAGCTCACCTAAGTTGGAGGTCGCCTCGCCTTGGGAGCTCAGGTATTGGGCAAACTCAGCCTTCTCCGCCGCAGCCTGCATTGCCTTGATGGAGAGCGAAATGCGGCGTTCACGCGAATCGCAACTCAACACCACCGCCTCAAGGCTGTCGCCGATGGCAGCGAATTCCTTGGCAGACGGCACTTTTTCGCGGGACAGCTCGGATACGTGGATCAAACCTTCAATCCCCTCTTCAAGCTCGACAAAGACGCCGAAATCGGTCAGGGAGGTCACCTTGCCGGTCACTTTGGCACCGGCCCGGTACTTGTCGGGAGCGAGGCTCCAGGGGTCCGGCTCAAGCTGTTTGATGCCGAGAGAGAGACGCTCGTTGTCCACATCCACCTTGAGTACCACGGCCTGGACGAGTTGTGCTTTTTCGTAGACATCGCCGGGGTGTTTGACCCGCTTGGTCCACGAGATATCGGAGACATGGACCAGACCGTCGATGCCGTCTTCTATGCCGATGAACATGCCGAAATCGGTCATGTTCTTGATCTGGCCTTCGATCTTGGTGCCAACGGGGTACTTTTCGGCAATCGTTTTCCAGGGGTTTTCCGACACCTGCTTCAGCCCCAGGGATATCTTGCGGTTGTCCATGTCAATCCCCAGCACGACCGCCTCAACCTCGTCGCCGACAGTGAGTACATCGGCGGCGCGGCGGACCCGCTTGGTCCAGGACATCTCGGAGACATGGATCAAACCTTCGACACCCGGTTCCAATTCCACAAAGGCACCGTATTCCATCAGGCTGACAACGCGGCCCCTGATGCGTGTCTCCAGGGGATAGCGGGAGGGGACTTCCAGCCAGGGATCGGAAAGGGTCTGCTTGATGCCGAGGGATATTTTCCCCTTGGCGCGATCAAACTTGAGCACCTTGGCGGTCACCTCCTGACCCGGCTTGAGGATATCGGACGGTTTGCCCACCCGGCCCCAGGAGAGGTCGGAGACATGCAGCAACCCATCCACGCCCCCCAGATCCACAAATGCCCCGTAATCGGTGACGTTTTTGACAACGCCATTCACAATCTGCCCTTCCTCGAGCTTTGCGAGGGTTACGTCGCGGATTGCGGCCCGTTCCTCCTCAAGGATGGCGCGGCGGGAGAGAACGATATTGTCGCGTTTTTGGTTCAGCTTGATGATCTTGAACTTGGACTTCAAGCCAATATAGCTTTCGGCATCGGACGACGGCCTGATATCCACCTGAGAGGTGGGGAGGAAAGCGGGAACACCGATATCCACCGTGTACCCCCCGTTGACCCGTGCCGTAATGGTCCCTTCGATAATGCCGCCTTCCTGCCCGGAACCGCCGATCTTTTCCCAGGCGGCCAGGTAGTCGGCCTTTCTTTTCGAGAGGATATACCCCTTTTTCCCGTCTTCGCGCGTCATGAGGACCCGAATGCGCTCACCGACCTGAACCGTAATCTCGCCATTGGCATCACGGAACTCGTTGGCCGAAACAAAACCTTCCGACTTAAGGCCGATATCCACCAACACGGTATCCTGGTCAATACGGACGACCGTACCTTCTATAATTTTATCCCGTTCAGGCCTTTCTTTGAGACTCTCGTTGTAGAGCGCGGCAAATTCACTGCTTTGCTGTTCAGCGTCGTCGTCTTGCTCACCGGTGTCTGAAGTGTCGAGCCTTTTGAAATCAACCATTAAAACTTACCCCCTGGACGTTTTTCTATCTTGCTGTTTTCCTGTTTTGTATATGATGTATTTGTAAGCATAGTAATATAGCAACGAGTTGGGAAAAATTCAATTGCTTTTATTCAGCTCCTCAATCCGGCTCACCACTTCATCGATGATCCATTTGGGAGTCGATGCCCCGGCCGTGACCCCGACCCGCTCAACCCCGTCAAACCAACCGGGATCGATCTCGGCGGCGGTTTCTATGTGGTGGGTGCGCGGCTGGATTTCAACACACACCTCGGATAACCGGCGCGTGTTGGCGCTGTTGAAGCCCCCCACCACCAGCATGCAGTCAACCTGGTACGCCAACTCCTTGGCTTCCTCCTGGCGTATCGCCGTGGCGTCGCAGATCGTGTTGAACACCCGAATCTCACCGCCCCGCAAAAGGCACTCCGACACGACATTTTTGAGGTTTTCGAACGACTGGGTCGTCTGGGCGACGACGCCGATCTTGTTCATCTTGGGAAGTTTGCTAACCTCTTCGCCGGAACCGACGACAAACACCTTGTCGCCGCCATAGGAGACGATCCCCTGCACCTCGGGATGGTCGGCATCTCCAACCACAACCACGCCGTAGCCGGTCTCGGAGAGCCGCTTGACATGTTCCTGGGCCTTCTTGACGAAAGGACAGGTCGCGTCAACGATCTCCAACTGCTTTTGCACCGCCTCTTCGATCTCGTGGGAAGCTACCCCGTGGGAGCGGATGATGATGGTGCCGCGATCCATGGTGTCCAGGTTCTTAAGCACCTTGACCCCCATCTCCTCCAGCTTGTTGACGACCTGGGGGGAGTGAATGATCGGCCCGAGGGTATAGGTTGTTTTATCGATCCCCGCCGCCTCAAAGGCCATCTGGGTGGCCCGCTTGACGCCGAAGCAGAATCCTGCGCGCTTTGCGAGAAGTACTTTCATAGTAGTGTTCCAGCCTGTTGGATTTTTCCCCTGGCAATGTCTTCCATTTTGTTCAGCACCTCGTCGATACTGCTATGGGACGAATCAACGGGAATTGCGTCCTCGGCCTGCCTGAGCGGGGCGATATCACGCTGGGAATCCTGGCGATCCCTCCGGGTAACCGCTTCGATGGTCTCTTCCAGGGTTACCTGCTCCCCGTTGCCGACCAGTTCCGCGTAACGACGCTTCCCCCGTTCCTCGGGGGAGGCGAAGAGGAAGAATTTGAGCTCGGCGTCGGGAAAGACAGCCGTGCCGATGTCCCGCCCTTCGAGCACCACACCGCCGTCCTGTCCCAACCGGCGTTGAAGCAGCATCATGGATTCGCGCACCGGCCTGAGGGCCGAGATGCGCGAGGTCATCAGGGACATCTCCGGCGTTCGGATCAACTCGGTCACATCCTGTCCGTTGGCATACACCCGCAGGGAGCAGTTGGCGTTATCAAGGCGGATATCCGCGCTGCTGCAGAGGCGCTCCACGGCAGCGGCATCGCCAGGATCGATCCCCGCCTGACCGACCAGAAAGGCCACAGCCCGATACATGGCACCGGTATCGATCTGGAGATAGCCAAGCCTCTTGGCCAGCAAACGGGCGATGGTGCTCTTACCGGCGCCGGAAGGACCGTCTATGGCGATGATCAGGCCGTTGGGGCGTGCGTTCACGGCCATCACCTGCCTGCGACCTGTTCCAACAGCGGGAAAAAGGAAGGAAAGGACGTTGCCACGCACTCAACATCGCGGATGGTAATCCCGCCGTGCGACACTAGGGCCGCAACCGAAAGGGACATGGCGATGCGGTGATCGCCGTAGCTTTCCACCGTGCCGCCGCCGAGGCGTTCCGTGCCGAGGATGTCCATACCGTCGTCGCACTCCTCAACCACGACCCCGAGCGTGCGCAGGTTCGTTGCCATGGCCGCGATCCGGTCGGTTTCCTTGACCCGCAACTCCTTGGCCCCTCTCACCGTGGTCCGCCCTTCCGCGCAGGCTGCCGCCACACAGATGACCGGGAATTCGTCGATGGCCCGCGGCACCACGTCGCCGGAGATCTGGATGGCCTTCAGCCGCGACGAGCGGACCAGGACATCGGCCACCGGCTCGCCGGAAACTTCGCGCTCGTGGAGCAGTTCGAGAGAGCCGCCCATGGACCTGAGTATGTCGATGATCCCCGTGCGGGTCGGGTTGATGCCCACGTTGCGGATGAGCAATTCCGCCCCCGGCGTGACCAGGGCCGCGACCATGAAAAAGGCCGCCGAGGAGATGTCGCCCGGAACCCCGATTTCCTGACCGGTGAGTTCGGTCCCCCCACGAACCGTGACGCCATTTTTAAACACTTCCAGCGAGGCCCCGAACAGGCGGAACATGCGCTCCGAGTGGTCGCGGGAAAGGGTCGGTTCGCGGACGGAGGTTTCCCCGTCGGCATACAGGCCGGCCAGCATGATGGCGGATTTCACCTGGGCGCTGGAAACCGGTGATTCATAGCCGATGGCATTCAGGGCGCCGCCGGTGATGGCAAGCGGCGCCAGGGTCCCCTTGTCGCGCCCCATGATGCGGGCGCCCATGCGGACAAGCGGTTCCACCACCCGCTTCATGGGGCGCTTACGCAGATACTGGTCGCCGGTTACCACCGAGAAGAAGGATTGGCCTGCCAAAAGGCCGGTCAAAAGGCGGATACTGGTGCCGGAATTACCGCAATCGATGATGTCCGCAGGCTCCCTGAGACCACGCAGCCCCTGGCCGTGTATCGTCACGATTTCGCCGTCGTCCTCGATCCGCACCCCCATGGCGCGGAAAGCCCCCATGGTCGCCATGTTGTCTTCACCGCGCAGAAAACCTCTGATGGTGGTGACGCCATTGGCAATAGCCCCCAACATGATGGAACGGTGGGAGATGGACTTGTCCCCGGGGACAGTGATCTCACCATTGACAGACAATGCAGGTTGTATTGTGATGGATTTCACGCAAAGACTCCGTTGGTGCACAGTTGATCTTTCTCGTTCAGAGGATACCATCGCGAAACTGCTTGGCAATGGTAAAAAATTCGGCTAACGCCGCAGGATCGCTGCAGTCGATGCGCCGACGCAGCTCCGCCAGACTCGCCGAAAAACCATCGATGCTCGTCAGGAGGGCCGCCCTGTTCATCAGGGTGATGTCACGCCACATGACCGGGTCGGAAGAGGCGATGCGGGTAAAATCCCTGAAACCGCCGGCAGAGTAGGAGAGCACGTTTTCCCCTTCCACATCGGCCGTTCCCACGGCATGCACCAGGGCGTACGCCACGACGTGTGGCAGGTGGGATATTTCGGCGAAGATCCGGTCGTGGTGACCCGGCTCCATAGAGCAGACATTGGCACCGGCAGACCGCCAGAGCCGCGCCATCGTATCGTATGCCCCCGCGTCGGTGGCAGGGGTCGGCGTCAGGATACAGCGTTTGCCGGTGAAGAGTGCAGCAAAGGCTGCCGCTGCGCCCGAATGTTCGGTGCCGGCAATGGGGTGCCCGCCGACAAATGTGCATCCCGGTGGCATGAGCGCCTCGCACTCCCGCACAATGGCGGACTTGACGCTGCCGCCGTCGCTGACGATGCAGCCCGGGGGGAGAAAGGGGGCAATCTCCCGGACCACCATCGGGATGGAACAGACCGGAACCGAAACGAACACCACCTGGGCATCCCGCACGCCACGAGCGACGTCGGGTGTGATCTCATCGACAACCCCCAGGGAAAGGGCCTGGTTCAGGTTATCACGATCGGTGTCGACGCCGACGATGGTGCCGACCGCGCCTGCTTCACGCAGGGCCCGCGCAAAGGAACCGCCGATCAAGCCAACGCCGATGACGGTCAGACGCTCAATGATCATGGACATGCCGTCTCGCTCCTATATCGACCGCGGATAGGAACCGAGGACTTTGAGAAATTGACAGCACTCTTTGAGTTCGTCCAGGGCCGCCGCCACTTCCGGTTCGGAAACGTGGCCAAACAGGTCGAGAAAAAATATGTATTCCCAGGCCTTTTTCTTGTAGGGACGCGATTCGATCTTGGAGAGATTGATGCCGCGCTTGGCAAAAGGCTCCAGCATGCGGCAGAGGATGCCCGGCTCATCCTTGACGGAGAATAGTATGGAGGTCTTGTCGTTGCCGGAGCGTTCGATCTCCTTGCGGGCGATCACCAGGAAGCGTGTAAAGTTGTTGACCTGATCCTCTATTCTGGTTCTGACCACCTTGAGATCATAGAGCGAACCGGCAAGTTCACTGGCGATGGCGGCGGCGGTACTGTCTTCGCTGACCATCTGTGCCGCCACGGCCGTGGAGGCTACGTCCACCAGCGGCACGCCGGGCAGATTTTCGTCAAACCATTGGCGACACTGGGCAATGGCCTGGGGATGGGAATAAACCTTCTTGACGTCTTCAAGTCGCCCGGAACGGGACAACAGATCGTGGTGGACCTCCAGCAGGACCTCGGCGGTGATCTTCAGGCTGCTCTCCACGAACATGTCGAGGGTATGGGAAACGACCCCTTCGGTGGAATTTTCCACCGGCACCATGCCGTACAGCGCCTTGCCCTTCTCCACCTCCTCGAAGACCGATGGGATCGACTTGAGCGGCACCAGTTCCGCGGACAGTCCGAACTGCTGCATGGTAGCCAGGTGGCTGAAGGTCGCTTTGGGTCCCAGAAAGGCCACTTTCATGGGGGATTCCAGGGCCAGGCTGGCCGATATGATTTCACGGTAGATACTGCGCAGGGCGTCGTTGGGGAAGGGCCCGGGGTTGCGACTCAGCAGGCGTTCATAGATCTGACGTTCGCGACCGGGAACATGGAACTCCATATTGCTGCCGGACTTAAGCTTACCGACCTCGACCACCACCCGGGCGCGCTCGTTGAGGAGCTCGACAATCCGGTTGTCGATAGTGTCGATGCTGGTGCGAAGCTGTTCAATTGTGGGGGCATCCTGTTGCAATGAGACCACCTGAAAAAATACGGGATTTCCCAATAAAAAGAGGGTTAATTTACTGCATAGCCGTTTTAAATGCAACCACAATTAAGTATATGGAATAACCGTCTGGAAGCAAGGCACCTCACGAAACAGGTTTCGGACCGGTCATCCCCCTACCTGGAGAGCAGCCCCGAAGCGTTCCATCCATGCGTCAAAAATTTGAAGCTTGTCTTTTCCAAAGCCGGAAAGCTTTTCACGAACCCGCTCAGGCGGTGCTCTGTGGGACAACCTGTCCGGCTTTTTGGAGAAAAACAGGTCGGCAAAGCAGATAATTTCTTCTGCCGTCGTTCTGGGAACCATATCCCGAGGGGGAAGCGGCAGCTTCTGGTCAGCGATATCCTTGATCGTCAAGCCGACACCGATGTGGCGTTCGCACACCAGGGCATGCTGCGACAAGCCTTCGCGCTCAAGGATCTCCCGCCCCAGAATGCCATGCATGATGTAGGGATGGGGCCCCAGAGCGCCGATTCCAGGGGCAGAAACCCTACATACGCCAATGTCGTGCAGCATGGCCGCTTCCTGTATGAAGGTGCATTCCTCAGGGGAAAGAGAGGCCACATGACCGACAGCCAGGGCAAGTTCTGCCACTACCCTCCCATGGGTGGCCACGATCTCCAACCCAGCACCCTCAAAGTACCTGCCCAGCATTGCCATCACATCCACCATCTGTACGCTCACCGCCAAAAGTCAAATTTTAGACACATATCTATACCCCAAACAGGCCCAAACAAGTCAATATTTTGTTACATACATGCAACATGCTGTTTATATTACATTATTTTTTAGGCACACCTTATGCTTATACAAAGAAAACATTAAGCAACGCAGGCACGACCAGTTGTCAAACGAACAGGAGCGGTTACCCGTGTACGCCAAATTCCCATTTTATTCCATAGCGCAAATGTATGCCATCAGCATTGAAGAGCCGGTTGCCATCCTTCTGGGACAGGACAACCTCTATTGGGTCGTCGATCAAGTCTGCGCATCCGACTATCTTAACGACGGGTGTTCCCTGCTCAGCGCTGCCGATTAAGACCTCCGCCGCTTCAAACCGATCACTCGTCGAACGAAACGCCTGCATCACCTTTTATACCTCAACCCCCTTCCAAATAAAAGGGTTCACAGCTCCTATTCCTTCTCCGTTTCACGACAAACCAATCCTCTTTCCGCCCCATATCCGACAAAATATTGACCTGCATCATTACTTTCCCCGCTTGGGCAGGTTATCCTGCAACCATACTTCAGGAGGCGAGGAGGTTGACCATGGAACTCAGAAGCGGTCTAGGCGACAAGGCCATCCAGGACGTAATCCAGACACACCCGGAGATCGGCGGGATTCTCAAACACTACGATATCGGCTGCGTTACCTGCACGGTGGGTGTCTGTCTCTTAAAGGACGTCGTCGCCATCCACGGCCTGACAGAGGACGACGAGGCGGCAATTCAACAGAAAATCAACAGTTACCTTACGGCAAAAGGAGAATGATCATGACACACCCCGGATGCGGCTGCCCCGGCAGCATGGCGCGTACCATCGAACAACCGGAACCAGATGAAGGCACTACGGTCAGAGTTCGTTCCGAGCTGCGACAGTGGCCGGTGCAACTCCATCTGATACCATCAACGGCATCCTACCTCCAGGACGCGGACCTCCTGATCAGCGCCGACTGTGTGGCCTATGCCATGGGTGGCATGCACCAGGAGCTGCTGAAGGGAAAAGCCCTGGCCATCGCCTGCCCCAAACTGGACGACACCACCCCCTATGTAGAAAAGCTGGCCGGCATCTTCAGCACCAACACCATAAAGAGCATCACCGTGGCCATTATGGAAGTACCCTGCTGCCGCGGTCTGGACATTCTGGTCAGGGAGGCACTGGCCCGGAGCGGGCAGGAGATCCCCCTTGAGTGCGTGGTAATAGGCGTCAACGGAGAACGGAGGAATTGATGGAAGCCGAGATTACCCAAGCGCTGGTCAACGAACATCGCCTGATTCTCAGGATGGTGGCCCTCCTGGAGCACAATGCCCGCCGGACCGTCGCAGGAGCGTACGACGGATGGCAATTCTACCTGAACGGCGTGGACTTTATCCGCAATTACGCCGACCGCTTCCACCACGCGAAAGAAGAGGATGTCCTCTTTGCGGCACTGTTTGAAAACGGCATGCCCCGCGAGCACAGTCCGGTGGCCGCCATGCTGCTGGAGCATGACCAGGGAAGACAGTATGTGGGGGCCATGGAGGCAGCGGCCAAAGAGGCCACGGCGGGCAAGGGCGGCTGCGCCGAGCTCGTCGTGGAAAATGCCCGGGCTTACGCCGAACTGCTGCGCGCCCATATCGCGAAAGAGGACGGAATACTCTACCCCCTTGCCGAACGGCTCATACCTGCTAGACTGAAAAGCGATATCACCGCGGGCTACACAGCGGCAGAAGCGGGAAAACCGGCCGGTTTCGCGGCCCATTATGGGGCGCTCGTAACGAAATACGAACGAGAGGTTGAGGGCCTATGGATACTGAACGACTCTGCAGCACCATCATTGAAAATGCCAATGACGCCGTGATGTTTTCCGACAGCAGGGGGATTATCCAACTCTGGAACAGCGGCGCGGAACGAATGTTCGGCTACCGTAGCGAAGAGGCGCTGGGCAAATCCCTGGACCTGATCATACCCGAGAACCTGCGCCAACGGCACTGGGACGGCTACTTTCGGGTCATGGCAAGCGGTACGAGCCGCTACAGCGTTGAAATGCTCTCCGCACCCGCCCTGCGCAAGGACGGTAGCCGCATCTCCACCGAATTTTCCATGGTCGTGGTCACGGATACGGCCGGGCAGGTTCAGGGTGTTGCCGCGATCATCCGCGACGTAACGGCGCGATGGCAGCGGGAGCGGGAGCAGAAGGAACGCATCAGGGAGTTGGAGTTGTTGCAGGAAAACGTGCCCCAAGGGTAAGGGGAAACAGGCCTGTCAGGTTTCCCTGCGGCCCTGCAGTCTGGCTTCGCAGTCAGGACAGATGCCGTAGCTGAACATGGCGCCTGAGTGTTTGCTGATATAGGTTTCCAGTTGGTTCCAGTACCCCTTATCGTCACGGATCTTCTTGCAGGAGTCGCAGATGGGCAGCAAGCCGCTCAATATCCTGACATCGCACAGCGCACCCTGAAGATCCCCGATGAGCCCTTCACGCTCTTTTTCAATCTTCTTCCGGTCGCTGATATCCTCGATCTGAACGATGAAATATTCCGGAGCGCCTTCGTCGCCCTTGAGGACAGAGGCGGTCAGTTGCCCCCAGACCAACTCGCGGCCCTTGGTTATGTACCGTTTTTCCACGGTATAGGCGGAAACCTCTCCATCCAGCAGCCGCTCTACATTGGGGATATCCAGGTTCAGGTCGTCCGGGTGGGTTACCTCCGCGAAGGTCAAACCTTGAAGCGCCTCTTTTTCATATCCCAGGATGGCGCACAGGGCGTGGTTAACCAGGAGAAACGCACCGTTGAGAGAGACGAGTGCCATCCCGATGGGAGCGTTTTCCAAAGCGCTGCGGAATCGGGCCTCGCTTTCCCGCACGGCCTTCTCACGGACGGAAAGCTGATCCGCCATCTGGTCGAAGGTCTGGGCCAAATCCCCCAACTCTCCCCCCTGCAGGCAAGCGGAAACCCGCGTGTGAAGAGTCCCTGCCGCCAACCGGTGGGAAGCCTCCCGCAACGCATTGATTCTGTTAACAAAACAGTGTTTGCCGATAAACAGGGCCAAAAAAATGGCTGCGAGCAGGAACAGCGACAGGAACGCCATATTGTAAAACTGCTTTTCCGCCGCTTTACTCAGGGTCGCCTGGAGAGGAATACCGGCACGAACGTACAGGTAAGGGAACGTTTCATTGCGTAACCGCAATTTGGTGTACGAAATGATCCGCCGGTCGCCGGACACCCCCACATCAATAAACGAGTTCTCCTCAGGACCGTTCACCATGCTCATGAAGATCCCGTCGTTGACCTTTTTACCGACAAACTCCTCGGGATTCAGGTTTCTGTCGATTATCACCCCGTTATAGTCGATGATATTGAAGGTCGTCCCCTGGGGCAAGCCGGCCTGGTTAAACAGGACATTGTAATGGTCAAAGTTGAAGTTGACTGCAATAACGGCCCTAACCTCACCTTTTTCATCAAGAACCGGGTACCCGAAACCGATGGTCGGTTTTGTGGAAATCTGACCAATGACATATTCGCCGGAAGAAAATTGCCTGGTTTTGACGGCATTCCGGAAGGTACGCTTATCGCGCAGGGAGATCTGCTTGGTAAGAGGCAGAGCCGATGCCCACACATCTCCCGTTGTTGGGTCGGCGATCACGATATTTGCATACTGGGGATTCAGGGCGAGAACACTCGTCAGAATACCGTTGACGGCCGCCGTCTTATGTTCCCTGACCTGAGGCAATTGTCCCAGCACGGTCACCAGCTGGTGTGCGGCCGCAGTAAGATTTCTCTGTTCGGAGGCAATGCTGTAGGCCAGTTTCCTCGTCTCGGCGACGCCTTCCTGCAGCGCATCTTTGTGCTGGTCCAGACCAAAATGGACGATCAACCCCACAGCCGGCAAGGCAAGCAGCAGGGTCTGCAGGAGCAGAAGTTTCCGCAACGAAAGGTAGGAGAGGTGATCGAGCAGGCTTCGTATCATGAACGCGTCCTCGAGAGGCTGTCGGGCAGGCGCTTATAAGATGGCTTGATTCCGTGAGGCCGGGGCGACAATCGCCACCTCGGGGCATGTTCGCATGTACCTCGAACGCGGCACGACATGAACGCCGCCAAATTACATGCTATTCAAAAACTTGCAAAAGCCGGGCCTCAAATTGGATCAGGGAGGAGATCGGTGCTCTATTCGTACATTTCCCCCAAAAGAAGCGACAAAACCGCCACCCCTCATGGGAACCGGAACAGTGATTGTGTGCCGGTTAGCCGGGTGGAGAGGCTGTCGTGCCAAAGGTGGGCTGGAAAACGATAATGGGGATACTCTATCAGGGTATCCCCATCGTCACGGCGGTTTTTCCGGCAAATCTTAGTTACATTCCGCCAAATAGCTGGGTTTCTCCCGGCGAAAACATCTTATCCAGGGAAAGAAGCACGAGCAGGCGATCCGTTCGGTTGATCACGCCCGTGATGCACTCCTGATCTATACCGCCCGACACCACGGGTGGGGGAGGCTGTATTTCGCTATCGGAGATGCGGATGACCTCCGACACGGCATCGACGATAAATCCCGTTAAATCGCCGTCCACATCCACAACAATGATGCGGGTCTGGCTATTGTTCGCCACTTCGGGCAAACCGAATTTACGACGCATGGAGATAATGGGAATCACCCGCCCGCGAAGGTTGATAATGCCCTCAACGTAGTGCAGGGTGTTGGGCATGTGTGTAATGGCGGTCATGCGGATGATTTCGCGGACCTTCAGGACCTCTATGCCAAATTCTTCGTCCCCCAGGTTAAAGCTGACGAGTTGGTTGAGCTCACCCTTGGACTCATCACTCTTGACCATCAGTTCGTTGGACATTATCCATTCCTTTCAGTGGTTCAAATCGTTGCCATGCAGCCCATTCTATACCAGTTTGCCAAAGCCCTGTCAAAGCCTGAACAGCCCCGGCCGCAGCCCCCCCCCAGGTAAAACCGCAACAGAACACGACCGTCACTCCCAGAACAAGCAAACGAACAAACGTCACGCCTTGCATCATGGTTATCAATCATTCCTTCAGCCCGGGGGGACCTCAAAGCGCCCCCCCCGGACTGAAAACAGCTTTACGGCGTCACGACGACAAGCTCGTCGCGGCGGTTCTTTTTCCAGGCCGCCTCGTCATGCCCCTGGTCGGCAGGCCGCTCTTTGCCATAGCTGATGGTTGCAAGCCGCCCATCGGAAACGCCCAGTGTCGTCAGGTACTTTTTGGCGGCCTGAGCGCGGCGCTCGCCCAAAGCCAGGTTGTATTCGGCAGAACCATGCTCGTCGCAATTACCCTCGATACGAACCTTGGCCTCGGGTGCCTTTACGAGCGCAGCGGCGTTCTTTGCCAGCGTGGCGCGGGCCGCATCGGACAGTTGGGAGGAGTCGAAATCGAAATAGATCCTGTCCAGGGCAGACTGAAGTTGTGAAGCTGACGAGGTGCTTTGGGCCTGCGGTGCAACAGCGGCCTGCTTGGCCGGAACAGCCGCCTGTTCTTTCCCGGCTACCGGCGTTACGGCATCGTTTTTCTGCGGTCCGACCGTCTTGACGACAGGCGCCGCTGCTATCCCCTCGTCCTTTTTCACAACCTCCTGGTTTGCGCACCCCCCCACAAGCAAGAGCCCACAAACAAGCATCGCGACGCAAAATTTCATACTGTTTTTCATGATTTATACTCCTCTGAAATAAGATAAGATAAGATAAGACAAAAAAAAGACGCACGCACGCGGCAACCGTTGTTGACGGCATCGCCACGGGCGCTAGATACGGTTACGGGATTAAACGTACGAAGGAAAACGGGGGGGAGCGCGGGGCGTTAGTAGCCGTAACAGCAGCAGAGAGGAAACGAATACAATCACGATGTGAGACGACAGCGGCTGACCTACGGGAGTGATGGGAGAAATCGACCAGCCCAGGGCAACTGGCTCATCGCACTGGTTGGCCGGTGCCAGCTGGACCGATTTTTCAGCTGGCGTCTCCAGGACGGCACGCGGTGTGGCTTTCGGCTTTTGCGGACGTGATAGAGTAGGAACCTTTATCCCGAGGAACAGGAGGAATAAAGGCAGGGTGAAAATAACCAGGCGTCTGGTCGAGTGATGCCGCATAGCGTGGTACATGGTGATAGTAATATCAGATTGTTGCAACAAAGTGCAATCGAATTGGCCGGCACGCCTCTCGGCAGACCCCACCGCCCCTGCTACTGTTTGCCATGAGGCGGATCTTTCACTTTATTCTCGTGTTTGGCACCTCGGTCCCCGAGGTCGCAGGCGTTGGACATTCAGGTGGACACACCGAGGCGCGGAAGGATGTACTTTTGGAGTACCACCCACACAACGAGGAATATGATCAGCACTAGCAGTTCTTTCACTCCTTCACCTCGCTCATTCGGATTGGGGCTGGGCAATCATACCGGAATCGTACCCCCGGTCTCAGACCCATGATTCAATTTATAATATATAACAAAAAATACATCAACAACAATCACGACCGGAAGTAAGAATCATGCCGCCTCCGGCCAGGTCACTCCACCCTCAGCCTCCAACCACTGTGATGGTTGTGGACAGCCCATGGTTGGGGTATAGTGTACTCGTATTTTTGATGCCCGAGCGCCAGACCCCGGAGGTAAGCCCCTTGTTCATCCCCCTGTTTTTAACGGTCCTCTTGTTGGCCGGTGAACTTCATCATCCCAGCCTGTCCGCGGCGGAGACCACAACAAGGATCGCCCAATCAGCCCATGATGACGGAAAAGGCGCGGAGAAGGGGAACAAGGAGTCGGGCCCGGCCGCGGAAACACCGGTCGTAACCCGCCACACCATCACCATGAAAGGCAAGACACTGGCCTATACAGCGACCGCAGGCGAGCTGCCGGTGCAGAACGATGCCGGCGAAACCGAGGCCCAGATCTTTTTTGTCGCCTATAGCGTCCCCCCCCCTTTGCCCACCGTCAAACGTCCGCTGCTGTTCATCTTCAACGGCGGCCCCGGTGCGTCGTCGGTCTGGCTGCACCTCGGGGCGGTCGGCCCCCGTATCGTGCGAATGCTGCCCGACGGCAGGATGCCCGCCCCTCCCTTTCATCTGGAGGACAACGACACGACCTGGCTGGAGTGGGCTGACCTGGTGTTCATCGACCCCGTCGGCACCGGTTACAGCCGGGCGACCAAGGCGGATCTGACGAAAAAATTCGCCACGGTCCAGGGCGATGTGGACTCATTGGGGCGGTTCATCAGGCTCTATCTGGGACGTTACGAACGCTGGGGGGGACCATTGTTCCTGGCGGGAGAGAGCTACGGGGCATTCCGCTCCGCGGGGCTGTCCGAATACCTGCTTGAGCACGGCATCGCGCTCAACGGCATCGTGCTGATCTCCTCAGTCATGAACATGCAGCCCCTTAGCTTCGACCAGGGCAATGACCTCCCCTACCCCCTGTTCCTCCCCAGTTACACGGCAACGGCATGGTATCATCACCGACTGGCACCCCAATTCCAGGCCGACCTGGACAAGACGCTGGCCCAGGCGGAGTCATGGGCGGCAACGGAGTACACGGCGGCACTGGTTCAGGGGGATAGCCTGCCTGCAGAGAAACGCCGCGAGGTTGCCGACAAACTGGCTGAATTCACCGGACTGGATGCGGCCTTCATCGCCAACCGCAACCTGCGTATCGACAACAGAAACTTCGTCAGGGAGCTCCTCCGCGACCGGCAGCAGATGGTTGGATATCTGGACAGCCGCTTCACGGCTCCGGACCTGGAACCGTCGAGCCATCGCAGCTTTGACCCCACCGTGGCCATCATCAAGCCACCCTATACCGATGCTTTCAACCGCTATATCCGCACGGAACTCGGCTACAAATCCGACCTGGAATACTTTGTCCTGGGCGGCGGCATCGGCCACTGGGACTGGGAGGCGAAGAACAGCTACGCCGACACCAGCGACAACCTGCGCAACAGTTTTGCCAAAAACCCCTATATGAAGCTCTTCGTGGCCATGGGGCTGTTCGACCTGGCAACCCCCCACTTTTCCAGCACATACACCCTCAATCACTTAGGTTTAACGCCGGCACTCCAGAAAAACATTTCAACCCGCCGCTACCGTGCCGGACATATGATGTACCTGGACAGCACCTCCCGGGGGCAGCTGAATCGGGACGTGAAGGAGTTCGTCCATAAGGCGCTTGCCGAAAACCCACATGAGTAACCTGTACGGTCGATTCGCCGCTGTAACTTCTCACGACATGAGAGCCGTCTCCCGAATGTATCATTTCCCTATACAGGTACATTCCGGTCCTACCCTCAGATAAATTAAATAATATCAGTATATTATCACAACACCACCCTCGGCACGCCTCGTCATGGTTGTATGGGATTGGTATACAGACACCCATACGGCCGCCCGCCCCCACAGCCGTCCACCGCCGCCACTACCCGTAGTAATACACAATAATATCAGTATGTTGAATCAAAGATCAAGCTATGCATGTGTTATGGCACGGCACATGCAAATTATAAGGGTAAGGAAACACGCCGGACACCCGAGGGAAGAAAGGAGAGAGCCATGAGAACCTTATCAGCAACGCTATTGTCCCTGATGATCACTGCAACCAAGGTGTTGGCAGCGGGAGGGGGAAGTGAAGGTGAAGGTTTGGGCTTGCTGGCGACATTCTTCATCGCATTCGGGATACTGATCGTCCTGTTCCAGTTCATCCCCGGTATTATGCTCTTTGTCGGGATGTTGAGGGGAATCTTTTCAGCTGGCGATGAAAAATTGCACGGAACCACGAGCGCCAAATAGCATCACACCCGGTTACCGCGAGAGTGAACACATTCACACAGGTAGTCGTGCGGAGTAGAGATAGAGAGGGAGGACGCCATGAAAACCACCTTACTTAAAAACGCTCTGCTGTTGAGCATAGGTTCCGTTTCCAACGCATTTGCGGCAAGCAGTGCACGGGAAGACAACAGTGGTCTGTTCGTATGGATATTCCTGGGATTCTGCGCCCTGATCGTCATTGCCCAACTCATGCCGGTCATGCTGCTGCTCTTCGGCTTTGCCAAGGGGCTCAGCAAGGATAAAACCGCCGAACCGCAGCCGGTAAAGACCAAATAAGGAAATCGGGCGAGAACGGTTGTCCCGGTTCAGGGATTGACAGCCACGGCAAGCAGCACCGAGTAGACGCGTTCACCTTTGCGCATGGTGGTCGCCTTGCGGACGGCGATGGAAGTAAAACCGGCCTGGGCAAGAAAACCCTCCAGTTCCTCCCGGCTGAAACCATGGTGAAACACGCCGGTCGGGTTGTCGTGGAAGCTGCCGTCCTCGGTTTCCAGGTCAGCCAAAGCAACCCAGCCGCCGGGATGCAGCAACCCGCGCAGCGACGTCAGCAGCGGAACGATCTCCAGGATGTGGTGCAGGGTCATGGCGCTGGTGACGAGATGAAAGGGACCCACGGGCGGTTCTCCCTGTTCCAGATCGCAACGGATCGCGCGCGTATTTTGGATGCCTGTCGCGGAGCATTTGGCCGTCAGGCGATCCACCATCCCTTGAGAACTGTCCAGACCGACCATGCTGTGCAGGGCGGGCGCCAGGTCAAGCGTCAGCAGGCCGGTGCCGCAACCGTAGTCCATCCCGTCCCAATCCGCTGAAAGCGGGACCGTATCTTTTATGGCTGCCCCGATGTCTGCAGCCAGCTTTACCCGGCGCGGCTCTTCGTCCCAGGTTGATGCTACGATATCGAAATTCTTCCGTTCCATGGCAATTTCTCCCCCAATAACCTGATATGGCGTGCTCCACGGCGGACGCCCGACGCCTCGGGTGCGTTGCTGGGAACGCCCCGCCAATACAGCATTTCGATGATCACACCTCAAGGGTATACCCAACCAGCGCCACCTGAAATTCCCGCGGCAATTCCCGCGACAGACGTGCCGAGGCGGCAAAACCGGTGCAATGACCGGCCGCTATCTTCCTGATTCCCCACTCCTTGAGCGCCTGAATGGTTTTCCCCGTTTGCTCCTGGCTGCAAAAGGCCAAGTGGGTCCCACCGATCACGGCGTACACATCGCGCCGGCCGGTCATATAGGCGATATGCTCCAGCGTATTGACCAGTCCGGCATGGCAGCATCCCAGAACGACCACCAACCCCCTATCGGTCTCCAGCACCAACGACTGGTCGTCAATCGTGGCGTCCAACTCCTGCCCGGTGCAATCGCAGTACAACCCCTGATCACCGGTTTCGAACGCCGTGGCGCGGGGAACCTCGCCGGATAGGTGAACACCGGGGGCCAGTTCGCGGAATGCCGTCGAAAGATCGAATGTCGCCCCGACGCTTTCCAATGTTTCCCGCCCCAGGGACAGGCCGACGGGAAAGCACTCACCCGTATCCTTTACCCGGTAGCGGGGGGCGAAGATACCCGTGTGCCCGTACACCCGCCGGGGGCCGAACTCCTGCAGGTAGGGAAGCAGGCCTCCGGTATGATCGAAATGGCCGTGGGAAATAGCCACCTTTCCGACCGCGGAAAGGTTTTTGTTCATCCGGCGGGCGTTGTGCAGCAGGGTAAGCCCCTGGCCGGTGTCGAACAGGATGGCCTCCCCCCCGGACGGTTCGATCAGGGCGGCAAAGCCGTGTTCCCCCAGAGTGCCGCAGATGGGTCCGACTGAATTTTCACACAGGACGGTGATACGAAAGTTCATATGCCACCCTTTCGACATCTTCGATTCAGGGTGCAACCATGTCGCCCTTAAACATATTAATATACATATATTTAATACAGTGTCAACAACTGCAACAAAAAAACCGCCCGGCAGCATCAGGCTGCCGGGCGGCAAAAAGGGATTCCAACGGCATTCATGGGGAAGCTGCCGCAACCGCCTACCTTCCGACCTCGACGATGGCCTCTTTTATGGCGTTTCTGGTTATGTCGCGGCTGCCGACCAACAGTTTTCGTTTTTTGGTTCTGGTGTTGTCGACCACCACCGTGGGGGTGGCTTTGACCCCGAAGCCCCGAAACAGGGATTCAAAGAGCTTGACGCCGTTCATCAGTTCAACAAAGTTGTGTGGTCGAAGTTTGATGCCCAGGGGAGCCACCGCCGCCTGGACCTGCTCCGGGGTCGGGTTCTTCGTTGACCGGGAGAGTTCGTCCAAAACATGGCGCAGGCGCATGTATTTATCCTTGTTGTACATGATGAATTGCAGGTTATAGGGGGTATAGTTGGAGGTATCCGGGTGGATCGGCATGTCGACGAACGCGACGCGGGCCGTTGCGGCAATCTCCGGGAACACCTTCTCTATTTCAGGCTCCACCCTGCGGCAGACGGGACAGAACCAGTCGCTGACAACATACACCGTGGTGTCGCTCTGGCGCTTCCCGAAGTAAATGTCGGGGCCTGCCGCCTCTGCCTCCTTCTGTACACCGACCACGGCTGCGCCGAGGCCGATCAGAAGTGCAAGGATCATCACCGCGACATGGGTACATCTTGTTTTCATGCTTCCTCCTAACGCCGTTTGCGTAGCCAGTAATTCGTAGAGCAAAACGAGACCTGCCGTAGCCACCATTGCTGCGATGCCGAGGCAGACCGGGCACCAGGCGCCAATAACGTACTTTTGTATCCAGATCAGCCGCAGTTCGGCACCGACTGCCCCGCTGACGCCGTAGAGCAACAGGGCGCCGGCAAGGGGGATGCGGTTGCGCAGAGCCGCAAGCAGGATCAGCAGCCCAAAGAAGAGACAGCCGAACCAGCCGAAATCCATCCCGAAGATGGCAAACTTCGCCGTTTCGCTGCACATGGTCGTGCATATTTTCAGGCCGGAGAGTACGGAGAGGGTCAGGCCCGCCAGAAGCGCCAGCCAAAGCACAACGCCGGCGACCGCTTTGCCTGCACCGCATGATGATAAAGGCATCGAACTACTCTTGCTTGTTGAAGAATTCATAGAATCGCAAATAATGTATCGCTTATTCCCTGGGACATCAACCCCATCTGTAATCAGTGTCTCAATATAGCACGGCGAGCGTAAAATGCGAGTGCAATTTTCCGTACCGTGTGGGGCCCTGAGGCGGCTACCGGGCTCGGCAACTGTCGCGCCACCGGGATGCTCACCCCGCTTGACCCGGCGGCGCATCATATCTATAGTAATGGCAGATTGACTCCATTCAGATCAACGATACCCCTCGAGGCGAGCGAGATGACACCACCTTTGCACCACAAACCGTTCCTCCTCTTTTTGCTGGCGCGCGCCGCAGCCACCATCGCGTACCAGATGACCGGCGTCGCCGTGGGGTGGCAGATCTATTCCTTGACCCATCGCGCCTTTGACCTCGGTCTGGTCGGACTCGTACAATTCATCCCCTCGGCAGCGCTGGTACTGCTGGTGGGACATGTTGCCGATCGTTATGATCGCCGCCGGATCGTTTCTCTCGCACAATTCGTCGAGGCGGCGGCGCTGTTCGGCCTCTGCTTGGGAAGCCACGCCCAGTGGGCCGGCAGGGAGGCCATCCTTGCGTTCATATTCCTGATCGGCATCGCCCGCGCCTTTGAATTCACCACCCTCCAGACCCTGGTCCCCTCGCTGGTGGATCAGGAAACCCTGCCCCGTGCCATGGCGCTCAACGCTTCGGTCAGACAGGCGGCCGTCATTATCGGTCCGATGATGGGCGGTTTCCTCTACATTGCCGGCCCTGCCGTGGTATATGCCGTCAGCGGCGCGCTCTTTCTCCTGTCTGCGGCGGCCATTGTGGCAATCAGGATCGAGCGGCCGCCGTCACTACTCCGTGAACCGGTTTCCCTCCACTTTGTCTTTGCAGGGATTTCCTATATCCGCAGCCGTCGGGTCGTGCTGGGGGCCATATCCCTCGACCTGTTCGCCGTGTTGCTCGGCGGCGCCACCGCCCTGCTGCCGATCTATGCCCGCGACATCCTCTCCGCCGGTCCTTGGGGCCTCGGCTTCCTGCGTTCCGCACCGGCCGTCGGCGCCTTTGCCGCCTCCATCTACCTGGCGCGCCAGCCATTGCAGCGCAAGGTGGGAAAGGTCATGTTCGCCGCGGTAACCTGGTTCGGCATCGCCACCATCGTCTTTGCCCTCTCCACGTCCATCGCCCTGTCGTTCGTGGCGCTGGTGGTGCTCGGCTGGTCCGACATGTTGAGCGTGGTCATCCGCTCCACGCTGGTGCAGTTGGAGACCCCCGATGAAATGCGCGGACGGGTCAGCGCCGTCAACGCCATCTTCATCGGCACCTCCAACGAGTTGGGAGAATTCGAGTCGGGGTTGACCGCCGCCTGGTTCGGGGCAATGCCCGCCGCACTGATCGGCGGCATCGGCACCTTGCTGGTCGTCCTGCTCTGGAGGCGCTTTTTCCCCGAATTGGCGCAACGCGAGCGGCTCCAGGCGGATTAAGACCTGTCCGCACAGGCTTTACAGATCGTTCTCTGTACAATCTGACACTTTCTTTCCAGCACGCCACTGTGGTATTACTAGCGGGACGTGACTCCATCACGGGGAGCCGATTCATGCTTCTTTGGCACATATTCTGGGTTTATACGCGGGTCGCCCTCTTTTCCTGGGGTGGCGGGCCGGCCTCACTTGCGCTGATGCAGCGCGAAACCACGACGGCGTTCTGGCTGCCGCCCGGGGGGACTGCCCCTGTGCCGTGGATGTCCCCTGAAGAGTTTGCCGATGCCGTGGCGGTGGGCAATGCCTTGCCGGGCCCGGTTGCGCCCCAAGTATCGGCCTGTGTCGGCTACAAGCTGGCCGGGGTCCCCGGCGCCGTGGCCGCCGCGGCGGGGACGGTGGTCCCCACGACCCTGCTGATGCTCATCATGGTGGCCTACTTTTTCCATGTCAAGGACAGCCCGAACATAGCGGCGGCCCTCAAGGTGGTGCGGCCGCTGGTGGTCGGGCTCCTGCTCTGGACCGCCTACGACATGGCCTTTTCGGTCTTCGGCGCCGGCAAAAGCGGGTGGGGGACGGCTCTGACCATTGGCTGGGACAAGATCATCTTCGTCCTGGCGGCCTTTGTCCTTTTAACCTTCACCAGGACCAATCCGGCGCTGATCATCTTCGGCGGGGCGTTGATCGGCGGGCTGCTCTACCGCTGACGCACGGCAACATTTGAGAGACAAGGAGCAGGGATAACAGTGACCACACGACCTGGGCAAAGACATCGGCATACCTACGGCCCCCGGGCCGGCCTCGGGCGCCTCCTGCGGACCTGCCTTGCCGTTCTGTTCCTGTGCCTCCCGGTCCTGCCCGCCTTCGGCGCCACCGGCGACCAGAGCCGGAATCCCGGCAACAAGGTCATCATCGTCGGCGGCAACCGCGCCTACCCTCCCTACGAGTTCCTTGACAAGGACGGCCAACCGGCGGGGTACAATGTGGATCTTACCCGAGCCATCGCCAAGGTCATGGGGATGAAGGTGGAATTCCGCTTCGGCGCGTGGTCCGAGATGCGCACCGCCCTCATGAATGGCGAGATCGACGTCCTCCAGGGGATCTCTTTTTCGGAGGAACGATTAGGGTCCATCACCTTTTCCCCTCCCCACACCATCGTTCACCACGCCATCTTTGCCCGCAAGGATACCAAACCGGTCAACTCCATCCAGGAGTTGCACGGCAAGGAGATCATCGTTTTCCGCGACGGGATCATGCATGACTCCCTGAGGAATCTCGGCTTCAGCGGTGACCTGCACTTCTCTGACACCCCGGCCGACGCCCTGCGCCTTCTCGCCTCCGGCGCCCACGACTACGCGGTCGTCGCCATCTTGCCCGGCATGTACCTCATCCGGGAACTCCACCTGACGAACGTCGTTCCGGTGGCGACCAGCATTGCGGCCCAGAAGTACTGCTATGGCGTCAGAAAAGGGAATGACGAGCTGATGACCCGCATCAGCGAAGGGCTCGCCATCCTCCACAAAACCGGCCAGTACCAGGCGATCTACGACAAATGGCTCGGCACCCTGGAGCCGCCGCCGGTCTCCTGGGAGCGGGCCGTACGCTATGGCGCCCTCGCTCTGGTCCTGCTCCTGCTCATTCTGGCCGCCACGGTGGTCTGGTCCCGGACCCTCCAGAAGCGCGTGGCGCTGCGGACCCAGGAACTGGCCCGCGAGTCGGCGGAGCGTAAACGCGCCCTGGAAGAGCTCCGCCGTCACCAGGACAAACTCATTCAGGCCGACAAGATGGCCTCCCTGGGTATCCTGGTCTCCGGCGTGGCCCACGAGATCAACAACCCCAACGGCTTGATCCTGCTCAACATGCCGATCCTCAAGGAGGTCTACCAGGACGCGGTGGAGGTCCTGGAGGCTCACTACCACGAATCCGGCGATTTCCCCCTCGGCGGCCTCCCCTATTCGCGGATGCGCAACGAGGTTCCCCACATGCTGGACGAGATGCTGGAGGGCTCGAAACGCATCAAGCGCATCGTCGAGGAGCTCAAGGATTTCGCCCGCCAGGACGACAACTCCGGCAGCGACCTTTTCGACCTGAATCAGGTTGCCCAGGCGGCCGTACGCCTGGTCGACAGCTCGCTCCGCAAGGCAACGGTCAATTTTTCGGCAGAGTACGCCGCCGACATTCCCCAGGTGCGGGGAAACACCCAACGCATCGAACAGGTTGTCGTTAACCTGCTGCTCAACGCCTGCCAGGCGCTGCCCAACACGGAGTGCAAGATATCCCTGGCCACGTTCCGCGTCAGCAATGCCAGGATCGTGGCCCTGACCATAACGGATGAGGGGGTCGGCATAGCCTCCGAACATATCCCCCGCCTGACCGATCCGTTCTTCACCACCAAACGGGAAACAGGAGGGACCGGGCTGGGCCTCTCGGTGTCGGCGGGGATCGTCAATGAACACGGCGGGACGCTCAAGTTCACCTCGACCCCCGGCGCAGGTACGACCGTCATCCTGACCCTCCCGGCCGCCGAGGAGACGCCCTAATGAGCCAGAACCTGTATCCACCCTTTTGCATACTCCTTGTGGATGACGAGCCGGCCTGGCTCCGTTCGCTCTCCCTTACCCTGGAGCGGTCCGCCGGTATTACCAATATTCTTACCTGCCAGGATAGCCGGGAGGTGAAGGATATCATCACCAGCCGGAATGTTGGCCTGATCCTCCTTGACCTCACCATGCCCCATGTCTCTGGCGAAGACCTCCTGACCATGATCGCGGAACAGCATCCGGAAACCACCACCATCGTGATCAGCGGCATGAACCAACTGGAGACCGCCGTGCGCTGCATGAGGCTCGGGGCATTTGATTACTTCGTCAAGACGGTGGAAGAAGACCGTCTGGTGGGTGGGGTGCTGCGCGCCATCAGGATGTTGGAACTCCAGCGCGAGAATCACGAGATGTCCAGCCGCGTCCTCACCGGGTCGCTTCGGCATCCCGAAGCCTTTGCCGCCATCATCACGGCCAACCAAGCCATGCACGCCATTTTTTCTTATGTGGAAGCGGTTGCGGTTAGCCCCCAGCCGCTCCTCATCACCGGCGAAAGCGGCGTCGGCAAGGAACTCCTCGCCCGCGCTACCCATCTTCTGAGCGGCTGCGCGGGACCGCTTGTGGCGGTGAATGTGGCCGGCCTGGACGATACGGTGTTTGCCGACACCCTTTTCGGCCATCTCAAAGGTGCCTTCACCGGTGCCGACCACCAACGCCGGGGGATGATCGAGGAGGCTGCCGACGGCACCCTGTTCCTGGATGAAATCGGCGACCTCAGCATCCCTTCCCAGATCAAGCTCCTGAGACTTCTCCAGGAGGGGGAGTACTTTCCCTTGGGGAGCGACCGTCCGAAGCGCCTCAAGGCACGCATCATCGTGGCCACCCACCACGACCTTGCCCAGAAAGAAGCTGACGGGAGATTCCGCCGCGACCTTTTTTACCGCCTGCGGACCCACCACGTCCAAGTCCCTCCCCTCCGGGAGCGGAAGGAGGACATTCCGTTACTCCTCGACTATTTCCTCGGCAAAGTTGCACATTCCCTGGGAAAAAAGAAACCGACCCCTCCCCGGGAACTGGCCCAACTCCTTGCCACCTACTCCTTTCCCGGCAACGTACGCGAACTGAAAGCCATGATCTACGACGCCGTAAGCGTCCATCGCGACCACATCCTCTCCATGGACACCTTTTTGCGCGGCATCGGCCAACCCGACTCCTCACCCGTCGCCACCGCCCCCGAGGGCAATCCCTTTTCTTGTCTCGAGCGTCTTCCCTCCTTTTCGGAGGCAACGGAACTGCTCGTTTCCGAGGCCATAACCCGTGCCAAAGGCAATCAGACAATCGCCGCGCGATTGCTCGGCATCTCTCAACCCGCCCTGAGCAAGCGCCTCAAGCTGGCGCGTGAGCAGGAAGAATAACAGCGACGCCTGTCCACGGGGAGCAACTCCCAGCCTACCCTGCGCCCTCAGCGATACCGAACATCGGGAGATGAAGGGGCTATCTGAATTTGCCCGCTGCCGGCACAGCCCGCTTAAAGGCCCACGCCTCGATCTTTTTGATCTGTTCTGCCATGGTAACGGAAAGTGGAACCGTTTGGCTGATCATGACCATCAGGTCCTGTTGGGTCATGGGCCGCCTGTCGGCAAGCGCTTCGAAAACCGCCGAATTGACGGCCTGCTCAATCTCCGCGCCCGAGAATCCGCGGGTGGAGCCGGCCAGGAGAGGGATGTCGAAAGAGGCCGGCTCAACCTGCCGCTTCGCCAGATGAATACGAAAGATCTGTTCCCGGGCAGCAACCTCTGGTAAGCCGACATAGAATATTTCGTCAAAGCGTCCTTTGCGCAGTACCTCGGCCGGGAGCATTTCGATGGCATTCGCCGTGGCGGCCACAAACACCGGCTCGCGTTTCTCCTGCATCCACGTCAGAAAGGTCCCCAGCACCCGGGACGCCGCACCGCCTTCGGACTTGAAACCGTGGGTCGTAATGCCGGACTCTATTTCATCGATCCAGAGCACACAGGGCGCCACAGCTCCCGCCGTATCGAACGCCTGGCGTAAACTTGCCTCCGGTGTGCCGAACACCCCACCGTAGACCGTTGACATATCGAGCCGAATCAGGGGAAGATGCCACTCGGCCGCGATCGACTTGACGAACAGCGACTTGCCGCAACCGGCAATCCCCATGACCAGCACTCCCCGGGGAAGCCCAACCCCTGCCGATATGCCGTCCAATCCAAAGGCGCAGGTGCGCCGTTCCAGCCAGTGTTTGAGGTTTTCCATCCCCCCGAGCTGGTTGCACCCGACGACATCAGTAACAAGTTCCATTATGCCGCTCTGCTGAATGATCCGCCGCTTATTTTCCAGAAGGGCCGCAACGGGATTAGCACCGCCCGCCATTTCATCCAGACGCAGCAAACGCACCGACCTTTCAAGATCGACGAGATCAAGCCCCCTGGCAGCGACCGCCAGCCGTTCGAACAACGTGGAGTCCTCTTGGCACGCTTTGGAAAATGACGGTTCCCGATTCAGCATATACTTCAGAAAATCCTGGATCTCCCCAATCCCGGGAAGCCCTTGGGTTACCATGATGCAATCTTCCCGGAGGACGTGGGGAACCCACTCCTCATCCCCCAGGATGACCGCCACCTTGCCCTTGCCGCTCGAAGCGGAGGCGAGGTCCTTGAATTTCCTGACCAACAGCGGATTGTCCCGCCACAGCCGGTAAACATCCTTCATGATCATTATAAAGGGACCGGGGTGGGCAATGGCAAAATCGAGGGCCTTGAGCGGATCTGCCGTATCCGGGACAACAGCCCCTTCCCGGCTCAAACCCGTTGTACAGGTCCAGACAATGGGGGGCCCCATCCCCTTGAGCCGTGCGGCGACCTGGTTTAAAAGCCTTTCGCTGCGCTGTTCGTTGTCGGTAATCACATAAAACAGGACCGTGCCGACGCTGATCATGCGCACCATCTGTTGTTGCGTCAGATTTTCCATGTTTGCTTTCCCCGAAAGGCCCGGACCGGCCATCCCTATGATAATTTTCGCACGCCTTTTCAGACGTACGTGCCACTGCGTCGCTCTATTATAGCCTACATTTTCAAGCGGGTCCGATAGATTTCGCTCAATGCCTTGCCATGGCAATCCAGGCTATGCAACTGCTCTGCCATTTCCCGCCCAAGCCTGCCCAGGCGCGCCTGTTCATCCCTGTTCCGCAGCAACCGGTTCATTTTAACGGCCAAATCGCTGGAATCGCCATATTTTGCATAGACGCCGGCGTCCCCAAGCAACTCACGGTTCGCAGGCATATCAAAGGCTACGGTCGGTAGTCTGCAGGCCATATAGTTGAGCAGTTTACCATTGGACCCGATCAAGGAAATCTTGGGGGATACGGCTATGTCACCTGCGGAGAGGTAGAACGGGGCCTTCTCGTAGTCGATTCTGCCGGTAAAGATTATCATCCGCTCGATGCCGAGTTCCACGGCTTTGGCACGATATTCTTCTTCGGGGGCCCCCATGATCAGAAAACGGATCGGACTGCCCTTTGACTTGAGCAGGACAATAGAGGAGAGCAGGGTATCAATCCCCTGATTGCGATCCAGCGTGCCGAGGTACACCACCAGCGGTACGCCAGGGGGGATACGCAGCTTGATGCGTACCTCCTCACGCTCATAGGGGCGGAACAGGGCTGTATCGACTCCGTCCACCAGAGATGCGACCATTTTTTTGTCAGCCCCCCACGGGCCAACAAGGTTTCGGGCCGCGGAAACCGAGTTGGTTACGATAAGATCCGCGGATCGCATGTTGATGCGCCGTTCCAGCCAGGAATTGAAGCGGTGCAGCAAGGAACCTTCCTTGATAAAGCCCTGCTCGATCATCTCACCGGTAAGGCTTCCCTGGTATTCAAACACGAGGGGAGTGCCCAACCTCTTTTTAAGCCGTCCGCCAATCCAGGCACCTTCGTGTCCATAGGCATGGATCAGGTGCGGCCTGAATGCTCGGGCGAACTTAAGCGCCTGATAGGACATAAGTATGTCGAAATACGGTTTATGCCAGGAAGGATGTACTGACAATTGTTTCAGCCATGAGACACGGGGCATCCTGATGGTTGCAACGCCCGGCATCTCGCGCCCAAGGTGGCAGGTGAAAATCCGGACATTGTGACCACAGCGTATAAGGGCTTTTGCCTCTTCGTAGGCTCTCACATCACTTCCCCGGTCGGAAAAATAGGGGGTTGGAACGAGCAGCATGATCCTCAGCCTTCTTTCAAGCACAATAGCTCATCTCCTTTGGCGCATTTGTCGTTTTCCTCAAGGTCCCCGGCCGACCGAAACGTAACAAGCCCATAAACCAATCACAACAAATGTATATGCAGGTTATAACGTCAAGAGCGTGAAGCAAATATGCAAATTTCGAGAAAATCAGGATAGCTGTCCCCCGGGATACTCCGCGCGCCCTATTCTACCCAGTAAGGAAGCGCGCCGGGCAAACGAAGTCGCCACAAATTGGGAGTACCTGCCAAGGAACCATTATGGCTTCAAAAGGGCCGACGCAGACAAATAGGGAACACGCAAAAGAAAGGGTATAACCAAGGTTATCCCCATAACATCGGTTATACCACCCTACTCATGCGCAGTAACGGATGTTTCCACACCATCCCCCGCCCACGGCATAACCTGGGTTATACCTATTCAGTGACAACAAGAGAGCATAAAACAATGTTTAGCGTTTAATTTCAATAATTTGAATACATGGGTCAACTTGGTATTCAGCTTGCTGATATGGTTTTATATTGCCAAACAGCAGACCAAGAACAGACGACAAGCTGAACCAAATCCGGTTTAAATAAGCAGATGAAAGGGATGTGTATGAAAACGAAGAGGTTTTACCAGCATCTGTACGTCCAAGTGCTTACGGCGATTGCCATCGGCGTTGTCCTCGGCAACTTCTACCCGGAGACCGGCGTTGCCATGAAACCGTTTGGGGACGGCTTCATCAAACTGATCAAGATGATCATCACACCGGTGATCTTCTGTACGGTCGTCACCGGCATTGCCGGCATGGAGGACATGAAAAAGGTGGGCCGGGTCGGAGCCAAGGCGCTGATCTACTTCGAGGTACTTACCACGCTGGCCCTCGCCATCGGCCTTATCGTGGTGAACGTCATCCGGCCGGGCGAAGGCTTCAACGCCGACGTGACCAAGCTCGATACGAAAGCTCTCGTCGCCTTTACCACCCAGGCAAAGTCCCATTCCACGGTCGATTTCCTGCTCAACATCATCCCGTCGAGCGTGGTTGACGCCTTTGCCAAAGGGGACATCTTGCAGGTGCTTGTCTTTGCCATCCTGTTCGGCTTCGCCCTGTCGGCCCTCGGTGAAAAGGGCAAGGCTGTTTACCGGCTGATCGATCAGCTTTCCCAGGCGCTCTTCGGGATCGTCAACATCATCATGAAGTTCGCCCCAATCGGGGCCTTTGGCGCCATGGCCTTCACCATCGGCAAATTTGGGGTTGGCTCTCTTTCAAAGTTGGGCTTGCTGATGGTAAGTTTCTACCTTACCTGCCTGCTCTTTGTCCTGTTGGTCCTCGGACCGATAGGCAAGTTCTGCGGCTTCAACGTCTTCAAGTTCATTCGTTATATCCGCGAGGAACTCCTAATCGTTCTGGGCACCTCGTCCTCCGAATCGGCCCTGCCCCGGCTGATGGTCAAGCTTGAAAACCTGGGCTGCAAGAAATCGGTGGTCGGCCTCGTCGTTCCCACCGGCTACTCCTTCAACCTGGACGGGACGTCGATCTACCTCACCATGGCAGCGCTGTTTGTCGCCCAGGCCACCAATACCCCCCTCACCTGGACCCAGACCTTTACCGTCCTCGCGGTTCTGCTGCTCACCTCCAAAGGTGCAGCCGGGGTCACGGGAAGCGGTTTTGTCACCCTAGCAGCCACCTTCGCAGCCATCCCCACCATCCCCTTGGCTGGTCTGGCCTTGATCCTCGGTATCGACCGTTTCATGTCGGAAGCCCGCGCCCTGACCAACTTCGTCGGTAATGGCGTGGCCACAATCGTTGTCTCCCGCTGGGAAAATGAGCTTGACGTCGAGCGGATGAAGCATGTGCTCAGCAACAACCTGACCGGCACCGAAGAGTCCCACGGGTTTGCCATCCCTGAGACCGAACCGGAGATGATCGCCGATTAGGTCGTCTGCTGCCGCACTACAATAAAAAAAGCCCGCTCATGCGGGCTTTTTTTATTTGTGGCCTTTTCTCCCTCTTCTCCTGATCCGACGCGGTTCTATGGGGAGTTCGACGGTCGATCGGCGGTAGCCACAATCGTTGGGGAGCCAGCGGAGGGTCGGAACCAGTTCCGGCGTCAACTTCACACAGCTTGGATTGATCTCGAAGCGTCGCTCGAAAATCTTGCAGCGCCGGCTTGTCACATCCAGATAGCGGCACGGTGTCTGGGTGTAGAGAATGGTGCCGCGTTCGTCCTCCAGCTTTTCAAAACAGCAGAGGCCACACTGTTTGCAGAGGCTGTCCCACAGGGCATCGTTGTTGGCAGCATCAATCATGGCGGGCAGGGTAAACCAAGTGCAGGGGATGTGTCAATAAATAGACCCGCTGGCTGAAATTCCCGGTAGCGATCTGCCGGTCCGTCAAGGCCAGCACACAGACTATTGGCGAATCCGGGGGGAGGCGCAAAGAATACATTCGGTCAGAAGCCTGAAAAGTTGCTCATGTACGAATGGCAGCGTTTGCAGTCATTCATGGGAAAGGCAACCCGCATATGACAGGCGCCGCAGTAGTTACCGAAAATATTCTTGTCCATGGAGAAATCAACGGTGCCCTTCTTCTTGATGTTAAAGATATCCGGGTGGCAACTGGAGCAGTCGAGCTCGCTGAAATGGTCTTCATGGGAGAAGGTCACGTCGCTTCGGGGAGCCGCCGTGCTGAGCTTCATCGGCAGATGCAGTTTTTCCGGGAGCGGCATGGAGGGGGCGGCAAAAGAGAGGGAATTTCTCGGGCTGACCCTGCCGCTCTTGAGCGCTCCAGCCCAATCGATGCCGTTTCCGAAGCCCGCTATGGGCAGCGGGGCGGCAAAGGTCTCGAAGGAGGCCTCCAAGGCCTGGGTATCCTTCATGTGGCATCGGGCGCACAGGGAAGGCTCGCCATCCTGCACCCCGAATGCCGTCACGCCGTCATGGCAGGCTCCGCAGTATTTTCCCGCAGTATATTGGGCGCGGGAGATGCCCGTATCCCCTGCACGCATGCTGAATCCCAGGTCGAGGTGGCAGACGCGGCACGTGTAACGGGCCCGGTGGCTCCAGTGGGCAAACACGACCGGGGCCATCCCGGCCTTTTTGGTCCTACGGCGCATGACGAGGGTACCGTACTTCCAAAACGGTCCGTTGGGAGGAATGGTCTTGAGCACATCGCCCAACTCGCTTCGATCCATCGCCTGGGCGTTCCCCAGGCACGACAGTAGCACCACGGCGGCAAGAAACAGAGTTGTGCTATTCATCCCCTTTTTCACTCGCACCTCGTCTTCAGGGTTTACCGGCTCGATATCAGCCTATTTCTGCGTCTTTTCACTGTTCTTGGCCTCAAGGATGTAAACATAGAGATTCTTGCACATCTGGAGCCGTTTCAAATATACCTTGCGGGCGGTTTCGTCCTGTTGTTCGATAACCTTCTGTAACCGCTCGCATTTCCCGATCAAGGCCTTCAACTCGTTATCGGAAAGTGTCATAACGTCCGCGGTCCTTGCGCAGGCCTCCTCGAATTCCGTTCGCCACACCTCGTCGCAATACGCCTGTGACAGGCAAATGGACAGGACGAGGCATGCCGTCAGAACCATGCGCGCCAGTATTGTTGTACGCATCGCCATATCTCCGTTATTCCTGGCTACCCGTTATACCGGCTTGGTATGGCAGCGCAGGCAGTCTGTCTGGGGGAATGCCACCTTGTCGTGACAGACGCCGCAATACTTGCCGTCAAAAAGTTCCACCATGGAGTACTTCGAGGCTCCCTTTTTAATGCCTATGAAGATCTCGGGATGGCACAGTTCGCAACCGTTCCAGACCGTGTGTTTTTTGTGGGAGAAGATGATGTCGGGCATCCCTTCGACCTTTGCCTTGAGCGAAAAATCCTGTTGGACCTTGAGCTTCGCCTTCATGATCGAAACCCCTTCAAGTTGGTCAAGCGGCTTGATCAGCCCCTCTTCCTCGGCCTTTTCCCAGTTGATCCCGTTGCCGAACCGCTCCTTCGGCATGGCGTCCGCAAATCGGTAGAACTGTTCTTCCCTGGCCGCATCCCGCTCCAGGGCATGGCACTTCACGCAGCGCTTAAACTCATCCCTGCTGTACTCCTTGGCGCAGGCCTCAAAGACCTTCTTCTTATTCACGCTCATCCTGCCATTGTGGCAGGTGCCGCAATAGTACCCTTTCATGTTGTCCATGGCACGCACTTTGGTCGCGCCGGCGGTCATCCCGAACCCGATATCCACATGGCAGAGGCGGCAGGTAAAATACTGGCGATGCACCCAATGATCGAACACCACCGGAGGCATACCCGCCTGCTGGGAGTAATTGTTGATGGTAACGCCTCCGAATTCGTAGGGGGGGAGCTTTCTTTTTTTCGTGCCGCTAGCCCAGGCAACACCCACACCCACGAACAGAACCAGTACAACGAAGAGCGACCTTCTCATGGTTACCTCCTCAGACGGTAGTATCAACTTGATTTCACTGAAATTACGGGCTCGTGCCTCCTCGACGCTTCCACCGATCATGGCGGCGATGGCCCGGTTCGCCAGAACGCAGTTCCCTGTTTCGCCGTTATACCCGTTGATGCCAACCGGCACGTTGTCCCAATGGGCTAGCGCGGTTCATCAAATATTAAACGCAGGGACACTGCTGAGTTCTATCCTGAATTCAGCCCCATCGCCAACAGTACCTGCCGTGAGCTTGCCGCCCATATTCTGCTCGATAATGACCTTGGACATGCACAAACCGATCCCGGTCCCTTTCCCCGGTTCCTTGGTGGTAAAATAGGGATCGAAGATCTTAGGCAGGATACTGTCGGGGATGCCGCCACCATTGTCCCGGATCGTCACGACGGAACGGCCGTTATCGCTGAACACCCGAATATGGATGCGCGGGGCCGCACCACCGTGGCCGAGCAGGGCATCCTTGGCGTTATTGATGATATTGAGCAACACCTGGGAATATTCATTGTCATACCCCACTGCGCTGACCTCCTGGTCCTCTTCCAGGTCGATGGCGATGCCGTTATTTCTTAGACTCGCTCCCACCAGCTCAATGGACTTGGCAACGACCCTGTTGAGGCTGAAGACCGCCTTATCCTTACCGGGACGGAAAAAATTGCGGAAGTCGTCGATAGTGCGCGACATATAGAGGATGGCCTCCATCGCCTCCCGGACCTCAAACTCCAGGTTTTCCCGGTTAAGGTGCCCACTCTCGTAGGAAAGCTGGATATTTTGAATAATGCCGCCAACGGCATTGAGCGGCTGCCGCCATTGGTGAGCGATATTGCTGATCATTTCCCCCATGGCTGCCTGACGGTTCTGCTGGACGAGCATCTGGTCCTTGCGGCGCAGTTCGGCTACGGCCTCGGCGACACGTCGCTCCAGGGAACGGTTCACCTCTTCCAGTTGATCGTCCCGCAGTTGGATATGCTCCAGCATGGCATTGAAACCGGACATGAGTTCGCCCAACTCGTCATCCGTCTCCCGGACCACCCTGATACTGTAGTCCTTTTTGCGTGATACCCGCTTCATCGCGTCAGAAAGCAACAGCACAGGATCGGAGATCAGCCGCTGCAGGCGTGAAGACAGCCAGTAGATGAGCAGAAACGAGCCGGCCAGGACCACGGTGGTAGAGATAAGCGTCGAGTACAGATGGTTGATGAAGACGCTCGTATCCGAGAGCAGCAGCACGGTGCCGACCTTCTGCCCATCCCAGACGACCGGTTTCGCGATGCTGAAATATCCGGACAACCCGAGCAGGCGGTCGGCTTCCGAGCGGATTCGCTGCAAGGCGACATGGTTGGCAGCCGGGGGCGCAGAGGCATCCAGTATTCCGAAGGGGAATTTCTTGGTTACCTCTGTCGCAGACAGATAGCTGGTGAACACATGATCGGCGCCATCCAGCACATAGGCGGCGCGTATGGAGCTTTTTGCGGAAAGGGCGGCGAGCGTCTCCTGGGCCGCCTTCGAGTCGTTGAACATCAGGGCGGCAGCACTGTTTGTGCCGATGATCTCGGCAAGCGAAGCCAGATCCTCCTTCTCGGCAGCGCGAATGCCGTGCGCCTCACGGATGACGAATGCCAGCGATGCCGCCACCAGGGCAATACCGCAGATCAGCATGATGAGGACCGTCATCTTGCGCCTGATGGAAAGATTTTGTATGGTGGAAAGGAGGCGCTGTTTCATTATTCCTCTTCCCTGATGATCTTTGCCAATTTCAGAACCTGGGAACTGATCATGAATCCGGACCTTTGGGCCGCCTCCAGGTTAATCTCAAATCGGACCTTTCCCTCCTGAACGACAAACCCGACCACCCCGCCGGCCTTCGCAAACCCGCGCATATCGCCGATCGTCAACACGCCATGCTGTTCGGCCCTTTCGGCAGCGGCCCGCACCTGGCGACGCTGGGAGTCATTGATCACCAGGATCTGGCACCCGCCGATCTCTCCGGTTCGGAAGATCTGCCTGACGGCTATGGGATGCCCCTTGATGCTTTTCCCCCTGAGGTTTTCTACTGCCTGCCCGAACGGCCCTATGCCCAGAGCGCACAGGGCCAGCGGCGCTCCCTCGCCCCCGAGGGCCCCCGCCGGCCACTCGACGAATTTAGCCATGGTGAACACCATGGCCGTCTTGATCTGGTATTCGCTCGGAGGTCCCGACAACGCGTGCGCGGTGGCGACAAACAGGAAGCTGGAGCCGGCCAGAACAAGCGTGCCGACAATAGCGCCCCAGCCGATCCGGCGGCCACGCCGAAACGGCGCGTACCGTCCTCCTTTGTGAGCCCAGGGGGGCTGTTGCGGACAAGAGTGCCTCAAAACAGCCATGTGACCATTCCATACATGCTGCGGCCAACGGTTGCAGACTGGGTGCTCAATATCTGCTGCTGGAACTCCAACTGCCGGTCGTGCAACAAATTCTGGCCGACGAGCGACAACTCTACGCCCTTCACCGGCTTCCACGCCAAGCGGACGTCCAGGGTCACATAGCTGCCGACCGCCAGATTAGTGAGTCGGTCCACATAACGCATCCAGAGGTCAAGTTCCACGTTGCGGGGAAGATCCAAAGAGGAACGGACCGAGAGTTGATGGCGCGGAGCCTCCCCCTTGGGGTCCCAGGGAATGGCATCGGGATTTGCGTGTTCTTCGACAAATTCGAGGAGTGTATAAGCGGTGCGCAGGCGCCACCAGGGGAGCAGATGCGCGTCCACCGCCAACTCGAAACCGCAGGTCTGGGCATTCCCGGAGTTTACGAGATATCCTGGGATAGCCACGTGGGGCGGGGCCGGGGCGGTTTCAAAAAACGGCGGCCCCTGGCTGTGGACATCGAGCCGGTGATAGATGTTGTAAAACGCTGCCGCATCAAAGGCGTAGCCTTCTGTGAGCTGAGCCCGGTATCCCAGTTCATAGGCGATGAGTTCGTCCGCCTTGAGGCGGTTTGAACCGTTGAATTGAAAAAATACCGGGGGTGTCTGCTGTGAAGCAGGTGTGGGGGTGTACAGGGTAAACCCGCTCTCGCCGCGGGAAGGGGTTTTGATCGCTCGGGAAACGGCCATCCAGACGGAATTTTGCCTGTTGGGGGTCCACAGCAAACGGGCGGTCGGCTGGACTTCAAAACCGGTATAGTCGTTATGCTCGAACTTGGAACCGAGAATGAGGTGGAGCCTGTCGGTGACCAGCGTGATGTCATCCTGCACAAAGGCGCTGTAGAGGCGGTTATCCTGACTGTCGGGGGTGATGAGCACATAGGTGGAGTTGGCGATGGTATCATGGGTGAAGCGATAGCCGAGCCCCCAGGTGATTTCATGATCGCTTCCCAGGGGAAAGCGGTTCTGGTAATCCAGGTCCAGGGTGTCGCGTTTTTCGCCGATGACGTGGAGTTCCTGCTCCGACCTGTCATAGTAGAGTTGCAGGGACATGTCGGAATGTTCCGAAAAGGTGCGTTTCCAGCGGGACAGGATCGTGCCGCCGAAGACGGGGGTTACGGTATTGTGCGTGCTTGAGTCGGGCAGCATGTTGACGTAGGTTTCGCCCAATCTGCCGTCATAGACGTCCCCCTGAACCGTCAGGGTATCCTGGCCAGAAGGATTCGAGTCGAGCCGAAAGCCCCCCCGGATCATGTGCCAACTATCGGTGCCGTCGCTTCCATTGCTGTCCTTGAAATGGTCCCGCTCCAGGTATTTCGTGTACAACCGCAGATCGCTATGGCTGCCGAGCGCAAAACCGTACCGGGCAGTGCCGAAAGCGCGCTCCCTGGTTCCCCCGCCTGTGGATACCAGCCCACCGGGGGTCTCGTCGGCCTGTTTGGTGATGATGTTGATGACCCCGTTAACCGCATTGGCGCCCCACAAGGCTGCACCAGGGCCCCGTATGACCTCGATGCGATCGATATCTTCCAGCACCGTATCCTGGCGGTCCCAGAACACCCCGGAAAACAGGGGGGTATAGACGACCCGGCCATCAAACAGGACCAGCATCTCGCCGGCAAACCGGCTGTTGAATCCCCGGGACGAGATGGCCCATTTGTTCGAATCGATCCGGGCAACGTCAAGCCCCGGGACCATGCGAAGCGCATCCGCGATGCTGGTCGCCCCGGAACGCCTGATATCCTCCTGGGTGATGACGAAGATGGCCGCAGCCGAATCGGCCACCCGCTGTTCCTTTTTGGCGGCAGAGGAAACCTTGAGTTCCATCAGCGCCTCCAGGCTCAAGTCGGTCAGTTCACCCGAGCCGGCTTGGCTTTGACCGCCCGGTCCGGCCCCCCAGGAGGTTGCGACGGCAATGAAGAGAACAATGGAGACAAGAACCATACGTCCGATGGCCGTACCGGCATTCGAAACAGTTGGAATCAAATGGGGCCAAATCATAGTTTCATGTCTCCAACCAAAAATATTCAGTCGGCATTGCAGTACCATACAGCATTATTAATCGTTTTTAAATACCACGTTACAATTAATATGCATAGCGTAAACAAAAAGTCACACGACAGTTTCAGGTGCAAACTGCAAACCGGCCAAGCCCCCATTTCCATGAATCAGCCCCATTCTCCATCTGTGATTCTGGACCTCGAGGGATCACTCTGATAAGCTTCAGGTAAGCCGGAAAGCGTTTCCCGGCTCACCTTTGACTCGTCAGGGAGAATCCCCGTGTGTCTGGCCGTCTTTGCACTGGATTACCATCCCCGCTACCGCCTCATTCTGGCGGCAAACCGGGACGAATTTTATGACCGCCCCACCCTGCCCGCGGCATTCTGGAAAGACTCCCCCCACATCCTGGCAGGCCGCGACTTGCTCTGCGGCGGCACGTGGCTCGGCATCACCGCCGACGGTCGCCTGGCCGCGGTCACCAATTTCCGGGATCCGGCCCGCAATCTGGACACGCCCCGGTTCTCACGGGGCGCCTTGACCGCCGGCTTCCTGACGGGAACGGCCCCTCCCCAATCATTTTTGGAAACACTGCACGCGAAACGGGCCGACTACGACGGCTTCAACCTGATCGTGGCCGGCCGGGAAGAATTCTGGTACTACTCCAACAGAGGTAACACCGTTCCCCTGCGTGTTGCGGCGGGCATTCACGGCTTAAGCAACCATCTCCTTGATACCCCCTGGCCCAAGGTGACGACCTCCAAAGAGTATCTGGAATGCCTCATCCGGGCTGACCGGGTCTCAACGGAGGCACTGCTGGAACTCCTTTCCGATGCCACCCCTTTCCCCGATCACCTGCTCCCCGACACCGGGGTCGGCAGAGAGCGCGAGCGCATGCTGTCGCCGCGCTTCATAGCCGGCGAGAGCTATGGCACCCGCAGCTCCACCGTTATTCTCGTGGAGCGTGAAGGCGTCATCCGTTTCACCGAGCGCAGCTATGCCCCTGGCCGCAGGGTTACGCAAACCGTTGAGGTCAGCCTCTCCGCCCAGGCGACAAGCCGAATCTCGACGTAGTGCCCTGAGCGCGCCGTTGAAGGGCCTGAAAAACAGAAGAGGCGCATCAAACGATGCGCCTCTTTGTACGTCAAACCTCAGGGTTCCCTTCCGGTCACGGCTCCTGGCAGACCCGGAAACCGATGTTGTCGTAGGCGTTGCCAGTTTCCGCAGAACCTCTGCCTGTGATGGACAACTCATTTTTCTGGCTACGCCATGATCCGCCGCGCACCGAATGACCGGTTCCGGCGCTCGGCCCCTTGGGATTCATTTTGGGGCTGGCGGCATAGTAGTCGGCAGCAAAATAATCCTGCACCCATTCCGCTACGTTGCCGGACATGTCCTGGATGCCGAAACCGTTGGGGGCATATTTTCCCACCGGCGCGGTGCTCCAGTAGCCGTCGTTCTGGGATGGGTCGTTCCATTCGTAGATGCACTTCTTGTCGCAAAAGTTTGCGTAGCGATACAGGTCGGCATCATTGCTGGTACCGGCATATTTCTCCTGCTTGCCCCCGCTCCGCGCTGCGAATTCCCATTCCGCCTCGGTGGGAAGCCGGTACTTTTTCCCGCTGCTGCGGGAAAGCCACGTGGTGAAGGCCTGGGCATCATTCCAGGAAACACAGACCACCGGGTCCTTTTTGCTCTGGTAGAAGTCGGGATTTTTCCAGGTGGCTGCCGGATTCAGGGTTTCCTTGCCGGCGCTGATCGTGTAGCAGCCGCCGTTCTTCTCAGCATCGGTCACATAGTTGCTGTTCTCCACAAACCGCTGGAACAACTCCCGGGTAATCTCAACCTTGGAAATACTGAAGGCATTGAGACAGACTTCGTGGGGAGCGAGGGCATTGACGGAGGGGTCCCCCATCGTATAACAGGCGCTGGGAATGGAGACGAGCTGCATGTTGAAGGCGGTATCCGTAACCTCCGTGGGGGTAACAACGGCTGGGACAGGCAGGGCCTTGACAGCCGGCTCGACGGCCGCCTTGGCTGCTTGTTGCGCCGGCACGGGCGTTTCAGCCGGGGCGGAGGCGGCCTTTTTCTGTGCAAATTTTTCTTCGGCACTCCTCTTCAGGGGGACCTCCTGGGCCATTTTGGCCTTGTCCTGGGGTTTCTTGGCAGCGGGCTTGGGCGCGGGAGGCGCAGACACCGCCTTAACCTCGCCCTTGATGCCGCCAAAGGGGATGGTCACGCCCAGGGTATATTCGAAGGCGCTGGCATTGGCCACGACGTGCCGCACATCAGCCCGCAGAGCCAGCTGGTCGTACAGGAAGTATTTCACACCACCGCCATAGTCGAAAAAGCCCATCATCTTTCTCGAAACAAGGGCCGAGGGGCCCGACATGTTGTAGCCCCCGAGCCCGGCAGCCACAAACGGCACGAGCTTCTTGTCCGGCATGAAATGGTACAGCCCCTCGACCCCGTATTTGAAAATGGAGACATCCTTGTCCGTCACCAGCTTGGAAGAGGTGATGGAGTAATCCAGTCCCGCTTCCACGCCGATGTGATCCGTAAAGCTGTAGCCGCCCCTGAGGGAGTACACGGGGGCTGTACTGAGATGCTGCCCCCCATCATAGGTGTATCCGCCGATCATGGGGGAAACCGAGAACTGCCCTTCCGATACGGCCCCGAACACCGTGCCGGAGAATGCCAGTACCAGGGATACGGCCGCACATGCGCACACTTTTTTCAAAAGACACCTCCCCTTCCGTCGCCTATCATTTCAAAGTGAACTCTATATCGAGGTTTTGTCTCTACTGCAGCAAATATAGCCACAAACGCACAAAAAAACAAAATAAAAAGCGCCCCTATTCCAACGCGTTCGGCCGGAGCTATTCGCGTCGGGACAGACGGCACAAGGTACGACGATGAAATGTGGTTTAAAATGCCATGACTGCCGGGCATCTTCAAAGAGGGTTTTTACGTGAGGGAAACAGCCGGGACGGCGTCAGGTGTTTGTGTTTTGCGTGAAGATGTGAGAAAAGAAATTGATGTTTTTTTGAGTTGCTTGCCATAACGGTTTTGTAGTTGAATGATGTTTTCTCTGGCTCGGCTGCGGCCGGCGAAAACGGGGCACTCTCATGCCGACCCCCATAACCGCATACCAAAAGATCTATTCTGTTGTGTCGCTCATCCCCGAGGGGCGTGTGGCGACCTACGGGCAAGTCGCCCGTCTGGCAGGTATGCCCGGCCACGCCCGGCTCGTGGGCTACGCCCTGAGTTCCCTCCACGACCAGGTTCCCGTCCCGTGGCACCGGGTCGTGAATGCCAGGGGGCAGATCAGCCCGCGTTCCGGCGGCAGCCCGGCGGATGTGGTGCAACGGCTTCGCCTTGAAAGCGAAGGGGTGAGCTTTGACGGGCACGGCCGGATCCCGCTGGGCAGGTTTCAGTGGCAGCCACGTCAGGGGGAACAGTAATACGCAAAACCTGTCGGAGACGCCAACGACAAGGTGCGAGGAAAAGCGCGATGACAGAAATAGTGCCGCCTGACGGCCAGCCAATGGTGCAGGTGGAAGGGGTCGGCCTGACGCGGACCGACGGGCAGGGGCGGGAAGCCGTTATCCTGAGCGAAGTAACGTTCTCGGCCGCCAAGGGGCGGATAACCGCCATCGTGGGGCCTTCCGGGGGAGGCAAAAGTTCCCTGATCCGGCTGATCAACCGCCTCGACGACCCGACCACAGGTCGCATCCTGCTGGGCGGCGAGGATATTGCCGGCATGGACCCGCTGCTGCTGCGGCGAAGGGTCGCCATGGTGCTGCAACGGCCGTTCATGTTTCCCGGCACGCTGCTCCACAACCTGCAACGCCCCTTGGCCTACCGTAGAGAAGCCGTGCCGGACGCCGGCAGCGTGGAGGTCAGACGCACCCTGGAACTGGCCCGCCTGGCTCCCGACCTGCTGGAACGGGATGCCCGAAGCCTCTCCATCGGCCAACAGCAGCGGGCCAGCCTGGCCCGGGCCGTGATCACCTCCCCCCGGGTCCTGCTGCTGGACGAACCGACCAGCGCCCTGGACCGGCCGACCGGCGACCAGCTGGCCGCGGCCCTCCAGGATATCTGCCGGCACCAGGGCATGGCGGTCATCCTGGTGACCCACGACCTGCGGTTGGCCGGCAAGATCGCCGACGATCTGATCTATCTGGAGGCAGGGCGGATCAGGGAGGCGGGTCCGGCGGCGCACGTCCTGGCAGAGCCTGCAAGCGCCGAATTGATAGGTTTTTTGGCAGAGCCGGAAAGGGAGGGGAAACATGGATAACCGCGGACTCGTGAATCTGGAGCTTTCCAACCTCCTGCTGGCATTCGCCCTGATCCTGTTCGCCATGGCCCTGTCCCGTTTCCAACGGCTGGGGCAGGCGCGGAAAATCGGCTGGGCCGCCCTGAGGATGGTCGTACAGCTTCTGGCTATCGGCTATCTCCTCCACGTGGTATTTTCAGTCAAGACCCCGCTCTTGGTGGCGTCCATCCTGGTCGTCATGGCCGGCTTTTCCCTGCAGGTGGCCGGTTCCCAGGCCAAACGGAAGATGCCCGGATTCTACCGGGTGATGGGGAGTTCGATCCTGGCCGGGTGCGGAGGGGTGACCTTTTTCTTCTGCGCCCTGGTGGTGGGGTACTCTCCTTGGTATGAACCCCGCTACCTGATCCCCCTGTTCGGTATGATCCTCGGCAACTCCATGCAGGGAGCCAGCCTGGCGGCCGAGCGGCTGGAGGCCGAGATCGGAGAACGTCGCGAGGAGATCGAGACGGCGCTCTGCCTGGGAGCTACCCCCCGCCAAGCGGTTGAGACGGCCCTGCGCAACGCCTTTTCCGCCGCCCTTATCCCGACCCTCAACACCATGGCGGCCATGGGGATCGTTTCCCTGCCCGGCATGATGACCGGCCAGATTCTGTCCGGTACGGAACCGGCGGTTGCGGTCCGCTACCAGATCGCCATCATGTGCGCCGTATCCGGCGGGGTGGCGGCCACCGCCTTCCTGCTTCTGATGCAGGGGTACCGCCGCTATTTCACCCCGGCGCAACAGTTGCGCCGTTGATTAAACGACTCTGTTACCACATTACGACAGGAACACGTACTTACACATGAAGATCATCGATACCATAATACCGGACAAACCGTTCCTCTCCCTGGAATTCTTCCCCCCAAAAGAGCGCTCGGAATGGCCTGCCTTTTTCCACACCGTCGACCGCCTAAAGGAGGTGAAACCGCTCTTTTGCTCGGTAACCTACGGTGCAGGGGGCAGCACTCATGGGGACAGCCTGGAGATCGTCGGCCGCCTCAAGCAGGAGCATGGCCTGGAAACCATGGCCCACCTGACCTGCGTCGGGGCCAATGAGGACGATGTGCACACGTTTCTGGACCAACTGACACGGGCCGGGGGGGATAATGTTCTGGCACTGCGCGGCGACCTGCCCCAGGACAGTACGTCCAAATCATCGCCCCACCGCCCCTTGGCGCACGCCTCGGACCTGGTGGCTCTCATCCACGATTCCCACCCCCAGGTAGGCCTGGGAGTGGCCGCCTACCCGGAGGTTCACCCCGAGGCCGCGAGCACCGCGGCAGACCTGGCCTACCTCAAGCTCAAGCTGGACCATGGCGCCGACTTTGCCATCACCCAACTCTTCTTCGACAACCGCATCTACTTCGATTTTGTTCGCAACGCCCGCAATCACGGCATCACCAAGCCGATCATTCCCGGCATCCTGCCGGTAGTCAGCCTGAAGGTGATCAAACGTATCGTGTCGTTGTGCGGCACTGTTATGCCGCCGGATTTTATGGCGCAGCTTGAAGAGGCGGACCGGCGCGGAGGCGCGGCTGAGGTGCAGAAGCTGGGGGTGGCCCATGCCCGCAGACAGACGGAGGAGTTGCTGGCAGGCGGTGCTCCGGGCGTGCACCTGTACACCCTCAACCGGGCAGATGCCGTGCTGGAAGTTACCAATGGACTCTGCCCACCTCAGGGACCCACCCCATGACCGCCGGCACTCGATTCGACTTTGATGCCCCCATCGACCGCAGGAACAGCGGCAGCGAGAAATGGGACCGGTACGGGGAACGTGACATCATCCCCCTGTGGGTCGCGGACATGGACTTCCGCTCCCCCCCGGCTATCATCGAAGCGCTCCACGAGCGGGTCAGCCACGGTGTTTTCGGCTATACCCACCCGTCGCATGAGTTGACGGCAGCGGTTCTGGACCATCTTGAGCGGGATTTCTGCTGGCGGGCGGAACCGGACTGGATCGTCTGGCTGCCCGGCTTGGTGTGCGGGCTGAATGTGCTCTGTCGGGCCGTGGGCGATGCAGGCGACGCGGTTGCAACCTTCCTGCCGGTCTATCCCCCTTTTCTGTCGGCCCCTCCCCTGTCCCAGCGCACCTTGATCACGGCACCGCTGCAGTTGCAGGAGGGGCGTTGGGTGGCAGACATGGCGGCGCTGGAACGCGCCATCACCCCGCAGACCAAACTCCTGCTGCTGTGCAGTCCCCATAATCCGGTGGGCCGTTCCTGGTCGCGGGAAGAATTATTACAATTTGCCGAACTTGCCGAACGCCACGATCTGGTGATCGGCTCCGACGAAATCCATGCCGGGCTCGTACTCGATGCGGAGAAGCGCCATATCTCCATCGCGGCCCTTTCCCCGGAAATAGCCAGCCGCACCATCACCCTGCTGGCCCCCAGCAAGACCTACAACATCCCCGGCCTGGGATGCTCATTTGCCGTCATCTCCGATGTTGGGTTGCGCAGGAGTTTCCAAAAGGCAATGGGGCGTATCGTACCGCACGTCAACCTCCTAGGTTACACCGCAGCCTTGGCAGCCTATCGCGACGGAGAGCCCTGGCGGCGGGAGTTGATCGCCTATCTGCGCGGCAACCGCGACCTGCTGACCAGAGAGATCTCCCGCATGCCGGGCCTAGCCATGACCCCGGTCGAGGCCACGTATCTGGCCTGGATCGATGCCCGCGGGACCGGCATCGACCAGCCGGGGCGTTTTTTTGAGGAGGCGGGGGTAGGACTTTCGGACGGCAGCGATTTTGGCGCCCCGGGGTTCATCCGGCTCAACTTCGGCTGCCAACGCGAACTTCTGCGCAAAGCCCTCAGACGGATGGAGATGGCGCTGCTGCACCGTTGAGGCAGACGCCGCAGGGGAGGAAACTAGACAGCTATCCTGAACTCGGCGCCGCCGTCGATGTTTCGAGCGGAGATGCTCCCTCCCATACTGTTCTCGATGATCACCTTCGACAGGTACAACCCGATGCCGGTACCTTTATGGGGCTCCTTGGTGGTGAAATACGGGTCAAATATCCTGGGGATGACAGCTTCGTCGATACCTCCCCCATTGTCATGCACGGTAACCACACACCGACCGCTTTCCCGGAAGATTCGGATGGTAATGCACGGCGCCTCCACCTCACGCTCCAGTAAAACATCCCTGGCGTTATTGACGATATTCAGCACGGCGCGGGCATACTCGTTTTTATAGCCCACAAGCGTCACACCCGCTTCAGCCTGCACATCCACACGGATGTGGGCATGCTGGAGCGAGGCGTCCAGGAGCCCTGTGGTCTGGGCAATCACCTTATCCACATGGAATCCCCGTTTCACCGTGTCTTTGAGGAAAAAATTGCGCAGGTCGTCTATCTTCTGCGACATGCGTTCAATCGTGGCCATGGCATTGTCCACATCTTCCTGAAACTGTCCCGGGGACAATGTGCCGGACAGATAACCAAGATTGAGGTTCTGGACAATGAGCCCGATATTGTTGAGCGGTTGGCGCCATTGATGGGCGATATTGGTAATCATTTCTCCCATGGCGGCAAAGCGGTTCTGCCGGATGAGCACCTCGTCCTTCCTGCGCAATTCGGCAACCGTAGCGGCAATGCGCTCTTCCTGGTTTTTGTTCACACGTTCCAGTTCCGCCCGCTGCCGCTGCAATTCCCCCTGCACCTGGTTATAGCGCAGGAACAACGGCTTGATGAGGATGATCCCGCAGGTCATCAGGATGGAGATGACAAGCCCCAGCATCTCTACGGTCACGTCCCACCGTGAAGAGCCGGCAAGGATATGGGCAAACATGACCGCACGGCGAACCCCCATGATGATCAGTCCGCTCGCAACAAGCATCCAGGCGGTCTTTTCTCCGCTGACCCGTATCAGCCGGAGCGCCATGAACGCCGCCAGAAACTGAATCGCAACCGAGAGAGTCATGATAGCAACCATCATGACGCGGCTCCTCTGCTTAAAGGCATGGAATGGCTTGCTATAAAAACTGTAGTTTATATACGCCCATTGTCAATTACCCCTTTCAGAAGGTATCGGCGGTATCGGTGCCAAAGCTGCCTTCGCCCTGCCCCGTATGGGACATTTTTCCGTCGTTCAGCTTACAATCCGCCCTTAGGTGTTCCCCCCGATGATATCGTAATTGACAGCCGATGGCAGGAATGGATACTGTTACGGCATGGCCCTATATTTTGTCAGGAGGGAGATGCCGTGACCGAATTGAATAACATGCAACAAAGCCTCGACGCAGCAGAGACAAAGAATCGGCTCAACAATTGGGTGGCGGTGAGCGTGGCCCTGGTCTCCGTCTTCATGGGCATCACCAAGGTTAAAGACGATAACATCGTCCAGGCCATGCTCCAGGCCAAATCAAATGCCGTGGATAGCTGGAACGAGTACCAATCGAAGAAGATCAAGCATCATGTCGCCGAGCTGGGTCTGGGCCAGTCCATCGCGCTTCAGGCCATGGCGACGGGGAAGGGAAACGTGGTGCTGATGACACAGCAGAGGCACTATCAGGAGTCGATTGCACGCTACCAGGCCGAGGAAGATGCCCTGATGAAGAAATCGAAGGCGTTCGAGAAGGAGTACGATGACCTGAACTTCAAGGACGACCAGTTCGACCTGTCCGACGCGGCCCTCTCCATCTCGCTGGCCATGCTGGCCATTACCGCCTTGACCGGGAAGCGCACGTTGCTCTTCCTGTCGCTGCTCTTCGCCGGGTTCGGAGGTATCATGGGGCTGGCCGGGCTCTTGGGGCTTCATCTTCATCCGGATGCACTGACGCGACTGCTCTCCTGAGGGATGCGGAGGCTATCGAACCGTCGTCCCTGGCGATGGGCTATTGAAAAAGAATGGCAGATTCTCCCTCGGTGTACACCTGGAGGGATATTCTGTCCTTTTGCATAATCACATCGCCAAACTTCAGATCCTTTACGTCACCCGTCAAAAATACGTGATCCATCAACGGCACCCGAGCAAGCGCTTTTCCGGCCATTTGGCGTGATTGTTCCAACTGCCGGTTCAGATTCATATTGAGCTTATCCTGAATCACACCCCTGATGGTGCCGTGCAGAAACCAGTCGGCCGACTGGAGCAGCAGGCTTTGGGTCTGCATGTCAAAGTCCACATCCTCCACGGAGAATACGTTGGTCTTTGGATCATAGACCGGCTTGGCGGTCAGATAGAAGACCCCGTCCAGCGATCCCTGGGTCTCCAGCTTGATGACGAGTTTGTCCCCGTTGCCATACAGGTCGAAATCCTTGATGACGATACTTTTGCCGTCGGAATCGAATTGCTTGTTGCGCAACAGGGGCGCAGCGATGGCACGCAGGTCCTTGTAGAAGAGATCGGTATTCAGGGCGATGCGGAACGTCCTGTCGAACGTGTTGACCAGTTTGAGGTTGGGCAGGGGCGGCAGGGGCTGCGTCGCCGGTTCGGGACCCACCACCAGTTCGGCAAACGTGCTGATGCCCACACTCAATCTGACCTTATTGTTCCGGGCAGACAACGGGCAGAAAACAACCTCACGGGGGGTCAGTTTCAGCCAGACACTGCGGCTTTTATCCAGCAGAACCGGCTGCCGGGCGCTGTTCCAGACCCTGGCAACCAGGGCTTTCACAGGAATCAGGTCATTGATCTTTTTGTTGACTAGATCGGATACTACCCGCTGCAGTGGTTGGGTAATCCCCTCCACGATGCTGCGCGGCTTGAACGAGAGGGGGCCGATGCCGACCTCCTCGGTCACCAAATCGCTCAGCCCCTGGTAGTAGATCTCCGCATGCAGTCGCCAGTCGGGGGTAATGCCGGCAGTGGCCTTGAATTTCAAAGTGACGGGAATGGCGGGGGTTCCGAACATGCCGTAGTTGAGCGACATGGCGACCGGCAGGGTGACGTACAGGTAGTTATTGGCTGCGCTGACAGAGATCGGGCCGTTGCGCCTCACATCTGCGGTCAGCCCACTCGTCCCGGTTGCCCCCTTGTACAGCTCTTTATGAACCGTCTGGTTCAAAACTCGGGCGAGTTCCTCCGCTGTCGCCTCTACCGGTACGTTGAGCGTGGAAACATCCCTTCTCAGCACCGTGCGAAAGGCTTCATCCTGCGGCCGCTCGGCCGTGAGCGTCTTCACGCCGGCGCAGGAACTCAGGGATAGTGCGAGCAGTAACAATATAACCGGTGATGCTATGCATTTTTTCGAAATCATGTGTGACCCAGTCCTCTCTGTGGATGCAACGTGAAACCGTGACTTACCGTAGTACGCTCGACATCGACATACCCCATCGCCACACGGCTGGTTTTCAGGGTCAAAAATGCCGTGTCGTTTATTGGAAAAACCGAATTCCGACTCATGATATTTTTGCACGAGCCAGGACACTTGAGGGCATGAGAAAGATATGCGCATGGTATATTATGGCGAGAGAGGACTAAGGCCCCTTCCGATGAGCGGCGCCCTACGGTCAGCTATGTATGGCATATGCCCGGAATGCGGCGACGCCGGGATGGTGTGGCAAGACGATCAGTGCCCCTTTACCCAACCGTCCCCCTTACAGCATGAAATCCGTGGGGAGGAAGTGGGATTTCCGCCCCTTGACGATGTCGGTGATGATCTCCCGGTTGTCCTCGGACTCCCGCGTTGCAACCACGATCCTGATGGAAAATATACGCAGGGCGTCGGCCACGGATTGGGTCCCTTCGGCGGAGTTTTTCCGGCCGTTGAAGGGGAAACAGTCGGGGCTCCGCTGGCACTGGCTGTTGATGTTGATACGGCAGACCTGGTTGACCAGGGCGTCCACCAGTTGGGCCAGCAAGTCGCTATCACGCCCGAAGATACTGGCCTGCTGGCCGTAATCCGATGCGACCACATAGTCGATCGGTTCCCGGATATCGTCGTAGGGGACGACCGGGATGACCGGGCCGAACTGTTCCTCGTCATAAACCCGCATGGCCGGGCCGACCGGGTAGAGCAGCGCAGGATAGAAGAACGAAGCGTCGTTGATGCCGCCATCCCTGTTCACTACCCGTGCGCCGAAGCCTTGAGCGTCCCGCACCAGCCCTTCCAGGTAGCCCGGTTTTTCCGGCTCCGGAAGCGGCGTGATAGTCACCCCTTCATCCCACGGCATGCCGCACTTCAGGGCGTCAATTCCTGCGGACATGCGCTCCACAAAGGCATCGGCAATGGAACGGTGCACAAACATGATCTTCAGCGCGGTGCAGCGCTGGCCATTGTAGGTAAGACTCCCCCGCAGGCACTCGGCCACCGTAAGATCCAGGTCGGCATCCGGCAGGATGATCGCCGGGTTCTTTGCGTCCAGCCCGAGCACGCAGCGCAGCCGATGGGGACGGGGATGGATCGCGCGGAGCGCGTCGGCAACCCGGTGGGTGCCGATGAAACCGAGCACATCCACCTTACCCGAGGCAAGCAGGGGGGGCACGACCACCTCGCCGTCACCGTAGACCGTGTTGACGACCCCCGGCGGAAACGAGTCGCGAATGGCCTCCAACAGCGGCTGAAAGAGCAGGATGCCGAAGCGGGGCGGTTTGAGCAGGATGGTATTTCCCATGATCAATGCGGGGATGAGGGTCGTAAAGGTCTCGTAGAGCGGGAAATTGTATGGCCCCATGCAGAGCACGACCCCCAGGGGGGCGCGGCGGATTTGACCGATGATCCCCTGCTGGATGATAAAACGGGACGAAACCCTGTCCAGTTCCTTCAGCGCCTCGATGGTGTCGTGGATATAGGTGACGGCCCGTTCGAACTCGCGCTTCGCCTCTTGCAGGGACTTTCCGATCTCCCACATGAGGAGCTTGACGATCTCCTCCCGTTTTCCCAGCATGGTGTCCGTAAAACGTTGTACACACAGGATACGCTCCCCCACCGACATGGTCGGCCAGGTTCCCCGCCCGTTGTCATAGGCCCGCACCGCCACCTGAAGAATCTCCAGGACCGCCCCTTTACTAAGCAGGGGAGACTCCCCTACCCGCTTCGGGACAAGCCCTCCCTCCGCTGCAACCCGGACCGGCGAAAGGACCTCCTGCAAGGGGCCATCCCAACGGCGCAATTCGCCGTCGATCAGGTAATAATCCTGCCGGATCGGCGTTTCGATGCGGTATGGTTCAGGAATTTGCTCTTCCGCGGGAAATAATGATGTAATGGTCTGTTTCATCGGGCTGTTTTCCTGATCATGTTGCTACCTCTTTGCCATGTCATAGGGTAAAAAAAAGCCGGGGGCCGCCACCCCTGGCCTCGGTTTTCCGGCCAGTTCTCGTGCAGGCTCCCGAATTTAACTACTAACTATATAGATTTATATCCTTACTGGCCGTCGCTGTCAAGGAAAAGATCGAAGCGTCAGGGGTGAACCGGCTCGCCAAGGTCCAGCAAAGCATTGAGCATCCCAACCCGGACCATCGGCACCCCCTGCTGTGCCGCATAACACAGGGGAATCCGGTAGATCGCCTCCAGTTCCAGGGGGCGCCCCTCAAGCCGGTCGACCATCATGCTGGGCCGGTAGTCGCTGGTATGCTGGACCGTGCTGGTCAACATCTCATCCCGGTATTCCCGGGAGACCGGTTCGGATAGTCCCTGGGCGTTGCCTCCGGCGATGACCTCGTCCATGATTTCCGCGACCAGACAACGGGTGGCGGGATTGGCCAACAACGTGCCGGGGGTCTGGTTGGTCAAGGCGCACAGGCCGTTGAAAGGGATATTCCACACCAGCTTTTCCCAGCGGATCTTGCGGAGGTCGGCTACCGCCTCGCAGGTAACGCCGGCATCGCCGAACATGGCTGCCAATCGTTCACTCCGCAACGAACGTCCGCCACTGAATTCCCCCAGCCGGATGGAGCCGAGCGCCATGTGGTTCACGATCCCCGGTTCGCCACGGGTAACACCGATCATGGCCACCCCGCCCAGCACACGATCACCGCCAAAAGCGTCTGCCAGCAGTTCTTCGTTGCCGAGGCCGTTCTGAACGGTGAGCAGCGCAGTGTCGCTCCCCAGCAACGGCCGCACCATCTCCACCAGATGCTGGTTGGCAAAGGCCTTGAGCGCAATCAGGACCAGATCGACGGCTCCCATGTCGCAGGAATTGCGAAATCCCCGGACCTCTTCAAGGTGAAAATCGCCGCGCGGGGACGTGACGGTCAGGCCGGACCTGGTAATGGCGTCATAATCCCGCCGCAGTAAAAAGCGCACCTCATGCCCGGCGCGTTGCAAGAGACTTCCGTAATAGAGGCCGACCGCCCCGGCCCCGACAACCGCAATTTTCATGGTTCGACGTTTCCTTTTGACCGTTTGCTTTTCGATGTAGCAGATACGAGCAGACGTTTATGGCTCTACTGCCTTGCTAGGCTTGGCACAAGGCGGTTTAAATGTCAAGACCGTTGTCCGCGTAACGTACGGCCAGGGCAGCCGCTGCCAGTATTCCTAGTTCCGGTGTCTGATACCGAGCTTCTCCATTCTGCTTCTGAGTGTACTGGAATTTATGCCGAGAATCCGTGCGGCCCCTCCTGGGCCGTTGATCTTCCCTTTGGTGAAGGCCAGGACTTTCCCAATATGCAGCGCCATGGCTTCATCAAGCGGTATCAGTTCCGGAAGGCCGGACTCCTTCTGAGGGGAACTCAAATCCATCCGTTCGGATCCCGGCAGGAGCGACCGGAATTCGAGCATCCCTCCCTGAAATCGGATTATCTCACGCTCAACGACGTTCTGGAGTTCACGGACGTTTCCAGGCCAATCGTAATTTACAAGTCGGTCCAAGGCTCCCGGAGCAATGGCAGGCTGCTTTACCAGCCCGAGTTCCTTACTTTTCAACCGCACAAAGCGGCGGGTCAAAGCGGGTATATCTTCCCGCCGCTGCCGTAACGGTGGAATGAATATGGGGAACATATTGATTCTGAACCACAAGTCTTCGCGAAACCGGTTTTCCCCGATCATCTGTTCAAGATTTCTGTGTGTCGCCGCTATGACGCGAATATCTAACGCAATGTTCTTCGACCCGCCAATCCTCTCAACCTCCCTGTTTTGCAAAACGCGAAGTAGCCGAACCTGGGCCGGAAGAGGAAGTTCGCCGATCTCATCAAGAAAGATTGTCCCTCCGTTTGCGCGCTCAAACCTTCCCCTCTTTTCTACATGTGCTCCGGTAAAGGCCCCTTTTTCATGTCCAAAAAGCTCACTGTCGATAAGAGAATCCGGTATTGCCCCACAATTGACCTTGATAAATGGGCCATCCTTTCGCGCCGATGAATAGTGGATGGCATTGGCAATAATTTCCTTTCCAACTCCCGTCTCACCGAGCAGAAGGACAGTGCTGTTGAGCGGGGCAACCTGGCGTACCATGTCCGTGACATTCCGTAATCCGCTGCCCCCCCCGATGATCTCGTCCGGTGTTCCCGTAGTAAGCTCCCTCAGAAGAAAACTCTTGTCATCGAGGAGTGTGTCGCGATAGTGGAGAAGCTCTTCATGGGCAAGTGCGTTTGAAAGCGCCATCGCGAAGGGTTCCGCCACTGTCCTGATCAGATCTACATGGTTTTCCCCGAAGCCGTTATCTCCATATGACCTGAGTATGAGTACACCGACCGGCCTTCCTTCAATGCGTAGCGGCACTGCGAGATCAGAATTCCCGTCGAGTTTAACCAGCGGCGCCATCGCCTGGGTGATGGGCGTTGCCATTGATGACGTCAGTACAACCGGTTCCGCTAGGCCCTTTACCAAATTCCACACACTCTCGGGAAGCGGGACAATTTCATCCGCTATCGCCCCGGAGGCTGAAACATGGGCCATCCTTCTGATTGCGCCCAACTGAAGGTCGTGAATGTCGAGGAAGAGTTCGTCCAGCGGGAAATGCTGACGCAGGTATTCATAGCATCGGGTAAGGGCGATCTTAATATCGAGGCTACTGCAAATGCGCAGGGTTGTTTCCCGAAAAAACTCTTCATTATTGAGCGGCATGATTTCTCCGATTAAGGTGCGATATTTCAAAATTTTACCACGACTCGCGAAATATCACACCGATAAAATCGATATTTCGCGTATCAAGCCGAGTTCATCGGTTAATATCACCTATTCACGGGCTTTTTCATTTGGCACGGTTGCAGCAAAGACTGGATAAAGGACATCTCGAAAGGAGAGCAATCATGGCAAACCTGTTGTACGTGACCTGTAACCTAAAGCCCGTCGAGCAATCGCGCAGTCTGACCGCAGCGAGGGAGTTTCTTGAAACCTATCTGCGGTATAATCCAAATGACCAGGTGGACTTTCTCGATGTCTACCGTGACCCGATCCAGCGGATAGACTCAGATGTGTTGACCGGGTGGCGGAAGCTTCGCGAGGGGAACGATTTCGCCGCTCTTGCCGCGGTCGAGCAGAAAAAAATTCAGCGCATTAACAGCACGGCGGACCAATTCATAGCCGCCGACAAATACGTTTTTGTGACTCCCATGTGGAATCTCAGTTTTCCTGCGGAAATGAAGATGTACCTCGATTCCGTCTGTGTCGTCGGCAAGACATTTATCTACACGGAAAAAGGACCGGTAGGGCTTCTGAACGGACTGGGTAAAAAATGCCTGCACATCCATTCAAATGGTGGCTTCCACTTTGGCAGGGAGGAGGACCACTCGGTACCCTACTTGAAATCGCTGATGCACTTCATGGGCATCGAGAACTTTCAGTCTGTAGTCATAGAAGGGGTGGATGCACGCCCTCATCAGGTCGCAGAACTGATGATAAAAGGGTGTGATGCATGTCGTTTCGCTGCGGCTACATTTTGAGAGTTGGAGGCAACATATGAAGTTCAAGGATTCGATCGTGCGGACATCGTGTCGAGGCTGCCATGGTGTGTGTCAAGTGCTGGTCTTTTTGGATGACGAGGGAAATCCCGTAAAGGTGACCGGAGACCCTGAAAGCCCGACGAGCTTTGGCTACATCTGTCCAAAGGGGATGGCTGGGCCGGAGATCATACATCATCCGGACAGGATAGTGACACCGCTGCGACGAACGGGGCCTCGGGGGTCGGGACAGTGGAAGGCGGTCTCGTGGGATGAAGCATTGGACGAGATGGCAGAGGTTTTCGACCGCATCCGCACAACACCCGGCCCCGAGTACGTGGCGCTCTGCCAGGGAACCGGCCGCCCTTACACGGAATTCACCGGGCGGTTCATTCATGCCTTCAGGTCACCCAACTTTGTGAGCCCTGGGCACAATTGTTTCCTGCCCCGAAACATTTCGTCAGGGCTTACGGTGGGATGGCTTCCCCAACCCGATCTTCACGGACCGGCCGGTACGATGCCTGCCGCGTTGCTTGTGATCGGCAATAACGCACTGGAGTTCGGCGCTGCTGACGGTCTTTGCTCCAGTTCCATTCGCAAAGCCATTCGGGCCGCCCAGGAAGTTATCGTCGTTGATCCGCGGCGCACACAGGCTGCGAAACAGGCCAGCCACTTCCTGCAAATCCGTCCAGGGACGGACTGCGCGCTCCTGCTGGCAATGCTCAACGTGATCGTCACCGAGGGCACCTACGATCAGGAATTCGTCGCACAGTGCTGCACCGGTTTTTCCGAACTCGCCGAGCATGTCAAAGCGTTCCCCCCGGAATGGGCCGAACCGATTACCCGTGTACCGGCGGACATAATCAGGGAGGCTGCGCGGGCCTTTGCCCGGACAAAACCGGGATGCGTCATCTGGGGAAACGGAATGGATTTGAACCTGTCTGCGTTTCAGGCCGGTCGCGCAGCGCTCATTCTCATGGCCATCACCGGGAACCTCGATGTCCCGGGAGGGATGGTTCGCTACGTTCCCCCCGCAGGAGTGCGGTCCAAATCGCCACAGGTAGACAAGGCGATTCTTGGAATGCAGTTTTTGCCGCCAGGTCAAAAGGAGAAAATGATCGGTGCCGGGCGCTTCCCTTTCGCTCCGGGCTGCCACCAGCCCTCATTCTGGGATGCGTGTGTGACAGGAAAGCCCTATCGCCCCCAAGCCGCTTGGCTGGTCGGCACCAATCCGCTAACCACTGCGACGCGGGGGGATGCTATTGAAGCAGCGCTTCGGGACCATCTGGAGTTTACCGTTGTTTCGGACTTTTTCATGACCCCGACAGCCGAATTGGCCGATCTCATCCTTCCTGCCGCTCATTGGCTCGAACAGGATGACGTCGTCTACTTTCACAAGGTGTGGTGTGTCCTGGCCCGCAAACAGATCGTGCAGACCGGCCAGGTACGAGATGACCGTGATGTCATTCTGGAACTGGCCCATCGCCTCGGCCTGAATGACGCATTCCCCTGGCACGACCGGAACGCGTATCTCGAATGGCTTCTGGAACCGTCGGGGATGAAATTCGAGGAATTCGCTGAGAAGGGAATTCTTTTGGGCGAAATGCGCTACAGAAAGCATGAGACGGAAGGGTTCCCCACCCCCAGCGGCAAGGTCGAACTGGTGAGTTCCGTGATGGAGAAAATGGGACGACCTCCACTGCCGGTGTACACCGAGCCGTCTATTTCGGACGCGGTTAAAGAGTACCCGTACATTCTGATGACGGGAAACAAGATCATGCCTTTCTTTCACTCGGAGGGACGTCAGATACCATCACTGCGTCGCCTCCGTCCCGGGCCGCGGGTCAGCGTACACCCGGAACTGGCTGAGGCGAGGAAATTTGCCGAAGGGGATGCGGTATCCGTGATCACGCCATGGGGAAGGTCGAAATTTATCCTCCATAGGGACGATGGTCTTCAGCCGGATGTGGTGCATGCAGAGCATGCATGGTGGTTTCCGGAAAAACCGGGGCCGGAGCATGGTTGGAAGGAGAGTGCAACAAGCCTACTGTTCGGGCATGAAGATTTTGACCCTGACTCCGGGGCTGAACCCTTGAAATCATCGAGGTGCCGGCTGGAACCCAGCGGCTGAGTATAACGGCCCCGGTTTTCTTGGACAGAGAAATGAGGTGAATTTATCTGTCCAAGGAGACAGCCAAGGAAAAAAGATGTAGTCAGTCCCGGGACTGACTATTATCCGTTTTTACCCATTTCATAGGCCTGTTTCATAGCCTGGCTTTCTGTAATGTCACCAATATTCCAGGCGCCAACGCCGTATATGATGCCCTTTTCTTTTGCTCCGTTAAGGCACGAGGTAAATCCTCTGAATCCTTCCAGGGTTCTTTTCATTGCCTGCGTGCTGTCGTCGGCAGCTGCGACGATGAAATAAAAATCCTTGTTGTTGATCTCGGTATAACGGGAACAGGTCCTGTCAATCAGGGTTTTCATTTGTGCACACATCGTATAGAAGTAAACAGGGGTTGCCATCACGATCACATCGGCCGCAATCATTTTCTCCAGGAGCTCGGCCATGTCATCTTTCTGTGGACATGCTTTTTTCCCGTTGATACAGGTGCCGCATCCCGTGCAGTAATTGATTTTTTTATCTTTTACAAAAATCTTTTCGGCGTGATGCCCAGCCTCTTGTGCTCCCCTAGCGAACTGGTCGCACAACAGATCCGAATTTCCGCCTCTCCGCGGACTGGAGGACAACACTAATATTTTTTTATTCATTTTGTGAGTCACCTTTTCATATGTCGATAAATTCAATTCTTTTGCCTCGTGGTTTTTCATTTCCGCGTTTCGAAAACCCAGGTGACGGGCGTCAACCATCGTCCCTCGGACCGCAGGCGAAGATTGCCCCGTTGGGCGCGTTGGCAAAGACCCGCGTGCCATAGACCAGAGCCCGCCTCTCCACCCGCATGGCGGGCCACGGCCCGAAGGTCGCACCGAGGCAGCGGAGCAGAGCCACAGCCGTCGGCGTTATTGTCTCGCCATCATCCGGGAAGGGACGGACGGGGATGCCTTCGAGGAGTTCCAGTACGGCGGGAGCCGGAACGGGGATGATGCCATGAGCGCAGGCGACGCCTCCATCCGCCAGCGGCAGCGGACTGACCACGAAGCGCGCAGGGGCAAGGCGGGTAAACAGTTCGCACGACATGCAGATATCCAGGATGCTGTCCAATGCGCCGACCTCGTGGAAATGGATATCTTCCGGTTTTTTCTCATGCACGGCAGCCTCAGCCGTTGCAAGCAGGGTGAAGGTATCCGTGGCGAGGCGTTTCGCCGCGTCGTCCATGCCACTCGCGGCAATGAGTGCGACGATGTCTGCAAGTGTCCGGTGTTCGTGCTGATGCGGCAGTGCGACTTCCGCGAACCAGCCGCCGATATGGTTCACCTGCCGTTTGGTCAGCCGCACGGTCCCGGACAGTTCGGGAAGTATGGCGGAGAGCAGCCGGTCCGTTTCCGCCTCGCCGGTTTCCGTCATACGCAATAGTCCGGCGAGCAAGATATCTCCAGACAGGCCCGAATGGGCTCGTATGGTCAGAACCCGATCATTCTGTTTTACGTTTTCGCACGGCATGTGCTCATGGGGGTGTGCGTGACCATGATGATGGTCGTGCCCTTCAGGTATGCTTTCTTCTTTCGTGCCGTTCATAATCCGTTGACCACCCTCGCTGCGGCGCAAGCGGCACCATAGCCATTGTCGATATTCATGATTGCGACGCCGGGAGCGCAACTGGAGAGCATGCTCGCCAGCGCGGCCTTGCCTCCGTGGGCCACGCCGTACCCCACGGAGGTCGGGACGCCGAAAATCGGCTTGGGTGTGAGGCCACCCATCACGCTCGTCAGGGCGGCGTCCAGCCCGGCCACCACAATGAGCGCATCAAAGGTATTGATTTCTTCCAAACGCTCCGCAAGCCGCCATAGTCCCGCGACGCCGCAATCCTCGAAAATTTTGTGTTCAATGCCCAGATAGGCCAACGTGCGTGCCGCTTCCCAGGCCACAAAGCTGTCCGCCGTTCCTGCGGAGACTACGGCAACCCTCCCCGTGGCCTTTGGCGGAAGCGTGTCCCCGAAAGCCGTGCGGGATAGAGGATGATAGTCATAGCCCGTACGGATCGCTTCGGGCGCTTGTGCGAAGACCTCCGGGGCAAGCCGCGTGAACAGGATCGGATGCCCGGAGCCGTTGCCGAAGCGGGAAAGCAGTTCTACTAACGCCTCAAAAGGCTTTCCTTCGCAGAAAACCGTTTCCGGCAGACCGATTCGCGCGGTGCGGGAATGGTCAAAAAGAATACCGTGGTCCATATCGCCTCTTGTCCTTACAGCGTAATCAACTTGTACTGATCATTGCCCATTTTCATCTCTTTCATGTACGACAGCTGGCGCAGGCCCTTGCGGGATTCAATGCGTTCCTTAAGGTCGTGAAGTTCCGCTTCGGGCAGCTTATACACCATGTCGATGGAAGCCTGGTCTACGGCCAAAAGATCGGTGGAAGCCAGGATGCCCAGATTGCGCGCCTTGACCGGAGCTGCCATGGTGCCGGCGCAGTCGCAGTCCACGGACATATTGCGCAGCACATTTATGTAGACGATCCTCGTGCCGAAATGATCCATGGTGGCTTTGGCCGACTCCACCATGTTTTCCTGGAAAGGTTCCCCCTTGAGCCAGCTCTCGTAATGCTCGTTATCCGGGGCGGCATGGACCATTTTCTTGCCTATGGGCCCGTCCGCGCAGCCTATGGCGATATTCTTCAGTGAACCGCCGAAGCCGCCCATGGCGTGCCCTTTAAAATGGGTCAGCACGACCATCGAGTCGTATGCAAGCATGTGTTTGCCTACCGACATTTCCTTGAAATGTTTCCCGCCTTTAACGGGGATCATCACTGCCCCGTCCTCGTCCATGATGTCCACCGGGCAGAAATCCCAGCCATTGATCCTGATGGTTTCGCGATGATCTGCTGTAGTCTGTCTCTTGCCCTTATAGAGAGTGTTTGTCTCCACCAGGTTGCTATTGGCAATACGCTGCTGCAGGGCCTTCACCAGGTCCCGCGGTAGTATGTTGGGGCCGTGCGGCTCGCCGGTGTGTACCTTGATCCCGACTTTGCCGGTTATGCCCTGATTGATCTTGGAATAGATCTGCAGCAGCCCGGCGGCACTGATGTCTTTTGTGAAAAAGACTTGGGACTGTTCCTGCTGCGCGGCAAAAACGTTGCTTATGCCGCCAAATCGGCTTACGGCTACGGTTCCCAGTGCAACGGCGCCTGTCTGCAGGAAATTTCGACGTGAAATGTTGTTTGCCATGTAACGCCTCCTTGGGGATTGAATGATTTTTTGATACCCGGTTTTCAATTTGCGCTGCCGACATATGTCGGATGTGACACGACAATAACCGTATCCGATACTACTCTTGAAAGAGCGAAGACTGATAGCCTAACTCTCTTGATTTCTTGCCCGATTGTCCGGTTTTGAGGGGAAGGTCGCAGACAACCGGGCATGGGCTTGTCAGCTTGCCGCGTCCGGACCCCGGTTCAGGCTTCCCCTGCGGTAGCCGGCCAGATCGACGGTCACATGGCGGTATCCCAGAGCTTTCAGCCTGTCGTCGACGCCGTGCTGCCGGGCGGCGGCAATCAGGGCGGGGATTTCTTCCAAGGGCACTTCGATCCGGGCGATCTCGCCATGACTCCGGAGCCGGACCGAAGGAAATCCGATCCGGGCCAGGAACTCTTCCCCCTCTTCGATGCGGCGCAACTCCGCCTCCTCCACCCGTGTGTCCACGGGAATCCTTGACAGAAGGCAGGCCTTGGCCGGTTTGTCCCATACCGAAAGTCCGAGACCTCTGGACAGTCGGCGGATATCGTCCTTGGCCAAGCCGGCATTCAAGAGCGGGCTCTCGACCCCGAGCTCCCGAAGAGCCCGGAGACCGGGGCGAAAGTCCTGCAGGTCGTCGGAATTGGTCCCCTCCAGGACATGGTCGATCCTCTCCTCGGCCGCCATCGCCAGCAGAGCCGAAAAGAGGTGGCGCTTGCACAGGTAACAGTGATCCGGCGGATTGTTCCGGATCGCCTCCGGGAACGGTTCGACGACCACCCGGTGGCGAACCCCGAGGGAGTCCGCCAGGGCCTTGGCTTCTGCAAGCTCGCTCCGGGGGATGTACGGGGTCGCCAGGGTCACGGCCAAAACATTCGTTCCTAAAGCCTCGTGGGCGGCATGAAGCAGGAAGGTGCTGTCAACGCCGCCCGAGAAGGCCACAACGACTTTGCCCATCTGCTGTAGATCCCGGAGAAGGCTCCGGTATTTCTTATCCTCTGGCATGTGCAATCCTTTTTCAGGTGTGTTTATATCCGGGATTGCCGACACGACTACTTGGTCGGCAGCCCCGGCCCGTTGTCGAATGTCTCCGACACATCCTTCATGAGTTTTGAAATCTCGATATGCTGCGGACAGACTTCTTCGCATTTCCGGCAGCCGATGCAGTCACCGGCCCTGCCGTGGTTCGATGCCAGATTCAGGTAATAGACGAACTGGCTTGAAATGTTGTCGGTCACGGCGCGTTTCGAGCTGTTGTAGAGCGCGAAGTAGTTCGGGATCGGTATGTTTTTCGGGCATTTGTCGACACAGTACTGGCAAGTTGTACAGGGAACGGCCGTGTCTGCGTTGATGATGCCGGTCACTTGGTCAATGATCCGGTACTCCTCTGCGCAAAGCGGCTTGAAGTCCGTCATGTACGACGTATTGTCGAGCAGTTGCTCCATGGTGCCCATGCCGCTGAGCACCATGATCACGCCTTCCAGGCTTGCCGCAAACCGAATGGCCCATGACGGGATGGATGCGTCCGGGTTGTACGATTTCATCAGCTCTTCCGCAGGTGCGGGAACCACGGCGAGGTTCCCGCCCTTGCAGGGCTCCATGACGATGATCGGCATACGGTGCTTGCGGGCGACCTCGTAGCACCTGCGGGACTGGATGCCGGGGTTCTCCCAGTCGATGTAGTTGATCTGCAGTTGGACGAAATCCAGTTCCGGGTGTGCCGTCAGTATTTCATCAAGCAGTTCAGGCGTGTCATGGAAGGAGATGCCCACCTTCCCGATGCGCCCCTCCTGTTTTTTCCTCTGGACAAAACCGAAGGAGTCGTACCGGCAGGCCAGTTGGTAGGCGCTGACGCCAATGTTGTGCAGCAGGTAGTAGTCGAAAAATTCGACGCCGCATTTTTCCAGTTGCTCGCTGAAGATCCGCTCGTGATCCTCCTTGTCCTTCAGCATTCTGGGCGGCAGCTTCGTGGCCAGGAGGAATTCATCCCTCCTGTGCCGCTTGACCAGCGCCTCTCTGACGAATGCTTCGCTCTTGAAGCCGTGATAGGACAGCGCAGTGTCGAAATAATTGAATCCCTTTTCCAGAAAGGTATCCACGAGCCTGTTGAATGTCTCCCTGTCCACGGACGCCTGATCATCCCTATTCAGAAGTGGTAACCTCATGCAGCCAAAACCAAGTTTCTTTATCATATTCCTCACCATTGATGTCCTGACCATGGCCAGCGTAAGCAATTATTATCAATTATGTTTTGGCTTGGCTCATGGGATCAAATCATGCTTTTTCAGCCAGCTCGCCACATCTTTGTCCGCTCTGCCGACACTGCCACCGCGAATCGCCAAACCGGAGAGCACCTTTGCCTGCGGACATAGCTTTTTGATATCGCGCTCGCTGCTCCCCATGCCGCTACCTTCATGGGTGCAATAGGGAATGATAGTCTTTCCCGAAAAATCATATGACTCAAGGAAGGTGAATGCCGCCATCGGCATCGTTCCCCACCAGTTCGGATACCCGAGGTAAATCACATCATAGGAAGCCATGTCAGCTACCTTTTCCGTCAGTTCGGGGCGGGCGTTTTGACTCAGTTCATCCTGTGCCACCCTGGTGGCCTCTGTATAATCTTCCGGATAAGGTCGTACGGTTTGGATCTGGAACAGATCGCTTCCTGTCTGTGCCTGTATTTTCTTCGCGGCTACTTCCGTGTTTCCGATTGGCAGATTTACGATACTGCCTCCCAGGTAATTATTCCCCTTGCGTGAAAAATACGCGATGAGGCTCTTTGAATGTGCCATTTCTCTCCCTTTTCTATCAAACCTAAACCGCCCACTCATCAATTTTTCATCTTCGATGTCGGTCGGATGTTGTTCCTGTGTCGTCTTTCACTTATTCCGATTTCAAAGAAGCCATGTCGATGGAGAAGCGGTATTTCACATCGGACTTGAGCAGCCTTTCATACGCTTCGTTGATCCTCTGGATGGGGATGACTTCCACATCGGAGGTGATGTTGTGCGAGCCACAGAAGTCGAGCATCTCCTGGGTCTCGGCGATACCGCCGATGATGGACCCGGAGAGGCTGCGGCGTCCGAACAGCAGCGCAAAGGCGGAGACGGAGAGCGGTTTCTCCGGCGCGCCGACGAGGGTGATGTTGCCGTCACGGCCGAGCATGGTGATATAGGCGTTGATGTCGTGATCGGCGGCAATGGTGTCGAGGATAAAGTTGAACGTACCTGCGTGTTTCTTCATGTCTTCGGCACTGGTGGAGATGATGACCTCATCCGCGCCCAAACGGAGCGCATCCTCTTTTTTGTTGGGCGAGGTGGTGAAGACCACGACGTGGGCTCCGAAGGCATGGGCAAACTTGACCCCCATGTGCCCCAGCCCGCCGAGGCCGACCACGCCGACCTTCTTGCCTGCGAGGTTGCCCCAGCGGCGCATGGGCGAGTACGTCGTGATCCCGGCGCAGAGCAGCGGTGCGACCCCGGCAAGGTCGAGGTTGGCGGGAACGCGCAGAACGAAGCGTTCATCGACAACGATGCTGTCGGAGTAGCCGCCATAGGTAACCCCGCCCAGGTGCTTGTCCGGGGAACCGTAGGTGAGGGTCTGATTCGGGCACAGTTGTTCCAGGCCATCCTGGCAATTGGGGCAGGTGTGGTCTGAATCGACCAGGCAGCCGACGCCCGCAAGGTCGCCCGGCTTGAATTTCGTGACCGCGGAACCGACCTTGGTGACCCGGCCGACGATCTCGTGCCCCGGCACGCAGGGGTAGACCGTGGGCATGATGCTGTGCCACTCGTCGCGGGCATGGTGAAGATCGGAGTGGCAGACGCCGCAGAAGAGGATTTCGATCTGCACGTCGCGTTCCGTCGTATCGCGTCGCGGGATTGTGCTGGAAACCAGCGGCGATGTGGCACTGGCGGCGGAATATGCTTTTGCTTTGAACATGGGTTTTCTCCTTGTTTTGATTTTAGTTTTAAGCAGCCTTGGTTTGATGGCGATCTCTGCAGCCAGATGTTGCTCGGTGATGTGGCGGCCAAAGCCGCTGCTTGCCCGCGTTATCAGCTACACTCATTCAGGCACACCGAATATCCTTCCAGACTTTGTTCTTTTAAAGTGATCCACACGCCTCTGTTTTGTCTTCTTCATTGCAGATAAGGCGCGCCGGCATGTACCGTACCCCGGAAAGCCCGGGCACCGGGAAGAGCAGCCACATGGAAAGCAAGCTTCCGACCCCGCAAAGCGCAATCACCCAACCCATCGGCCACGGCGTGCCGTTGGCGAAGATGCCGACCAAACCGGAACCTATGATACCGCTGCCGTACTGAATCGCACCGATCAGCGCGGACACGGCACCGGCACGTTCCGGGAAGTTGTTCAATGCACCGGTGATCGAGTTAGCGACAATGAAACCGGTCGCGGAGACAAACACGAGCAGAGGAACGACCAACCCCCAAAGTCCGCCCCAGCCGGTGCGGGCGAGCAGCGCCACCATGATAGCGGAAAACGCGGCGATGATGGTGCCGGCCAGAAGCATCCGGTCATAGCCGAACCGTGAAACCAGGTAGGAATTCAAAAGGTTGGAGGCCATGATGCCGATGATGCCAAGGCCGAACAGCAGGCCGTAAAGCTGTTCCGGCACATGGTAGTAGGTGATGTAGGCAAACGGCGTACCCGCGATATAAGCGAACATGCCGGCGTAGAAGAAACCACCTGTGCCCGCATAGCCCAGAAGCCGGCGGTCACGCAAAAGCTGGCCGTAACGGGCCATTGCGCGGCCAAGCGATTCCTCGTTGCGCCGCGTAACGGGCAACGTTTCGGGAATCGTGAACAACGCCGCGAGTGTCGCGATACCGATGCCGACCAGCGTCCAGAAAATGGCGCGCCATCCGACAAGGGCGACGATCTGTCCGCCCACCAGCGGTCCGACGAGAGGAGCAATCCCCATCACCGTTATCAGTATCGACAACATCTGCGCCGCACGGGCACCTTCATAGAGATCTCTCACCATGGCCCGTGACAATGCCACACTGGCGCAGGCGCCAAGGGCCTGTACAACACGCCAGCCGATCATAGCCAGCGCGCTTCCCGAAAGAGCGCAACCGGCCGAGCCGATCACGAACAGAACCAGTCCGATCGCCACCGAGGACCGGCGCCCATACCGGTCGCTGATCGGTCCCCACAGAAGCTGCCCCAAACTGAAGCCGATGAGATAGGCGGAGATCGTCAGGTCGACCAACCCCTCATTTGCGTGAAGAGAATGGCTCATCATGGGCATGGCGGGCAGATAAAGATCGGTCGAAATCGACGCAAAGCCCATCAGCATACTGAGGACAGCGAGCACGCGCCAACCCGGGGTGTCCGGCGCCGAAGCGCCGTCCCCCTTTTGTGCTTTTGGATGATGCGGAGTAGGCATTGAAGCCCCTGATATGCCGGACGCATCAGAATCCCGTTGATGTCCGACATCTTCAGGCTGTTTTTTTGTTATTTTTTCGGTCACGGTCTACGGCCCTGTTATTTCAATGTGTTGTAATCGTCTTCCGACACCGGCTCCAGCCAGGTTGCCGGACCCTTTTCGGGATGGACTTCGATGGCAAGATGGACAAACCAGCTATCCCTGGCAGCGCCATGCCAGTGCTTCACATCGGCAGGGATAGTGACGACATCGCCGGGGTGGAGCTCCTGCGCCGGCTTGCCCCATTCCTGATAATAGCCCCTGCCGCCCGTCACCAGCAGAATCTGTCCCCCCGTATGTGTATGCCAACTGTTGCGGCATCCCGGCTCAAAGGTCACATTCCCGATGGGAAGGGCTGAGCCGAAAGGCGTCAGCATGTTGAGCCAGACCGTTCCGTCAAAATTACTGCTCTCAAGTTTTTCTCCGATGGGAAAAATCACACTCTTGCTCAGATCGTTTGTGCTCATAATCACTCCCGTTATTTTTTTAGTTCTCTGCCGGTTTCATTTTGCCGTAATGGCTGTTTGTTTGCACCGTTCTCCGGCTTCAACTTCAACGTCCAACCCGTTTCTGCAAGTTTTCCGGGTAGCGTGCACCTTGCACCGTTATTTTTGATGCGGCGCTTTCGAGCTCGCGCAGGTCTCCCGGCGCAAGTTGAACTGAAGCGCCTCCGATGTTCTCGCGCAAGCGATGCGGCTTCGTGGTGCCGGGAATCGGAACAATCCATGGCTTTTGGGCCAGGAGCCAGGCCAGTGCGACCTGGGCGGGGGTTATTTTTTTCTGTTCCGCAAATCGACCGATCAGATCGACCAGTACCTGGTTTGCCTTTCGATTCTCCTCGCTAAAACGGGGAACCTGATTGCGGAAATCGGTGCTGTCAAATTTCGTTTCCTCGTTGATCTTTCCCGTGAGAAAGCCTTTACCCAAGGGACTGAAAGGAACGAATCCGATTCCGAGTTCTTCCAGGGTCGGCAACACTTCCGCTTCCGGCTCTCTCCACCAGAGCGAGTATTCGCTTTGGAGTGCAGTGACCGGCTGGACGGCGTGCGCGCGGCGGATGGTTTGCGCCCCGGCTTCCGACAGCCCGAAGTGCTTGACCTTGCCTTGCAGAATCAACTCTTTCACTGTCCCGGCCACGTCTTCGATTGGCACGTTCGGGTCAACACGATGCTGATAGAGCAAGTCAATCGTGTCCGTCTTGAGCCGTTTAAGTGATGCCTCGACGACCTGTTTGATATGCTCCGGCCGACTGTTCAGGTCGCCCGGCTTGCCGCTGTCACAATCGAAGCCGAACTTGGTGGCGATGACGACCTGATCGCGGAACGGTGCGAGGGCTTCGCCCACGAGTTCCTCGTTCGTGAACGGGCCATAGATCTCGGCAGTGTCGAAGAACGTGACGCCCTGCTCCACGGCCGAGCGAATCAGCGCGATCATATCCTGTTTATCTCCGGCCGGACCGTAGCCGAAACTCATACTCATGCACCCCAGCCCGAGGGCCGAGACTTCCAAGCCACTATTTCCTAATCTGCGTTTTTGCATTGTGTTCTCCTTTCACCTATCCAAGACTACCCCATTGATGATTCTACCGTACTCCAGGAACAGCAACGACAGATAGACCAATCCTGTTCAATTATTGCCTAATGGTACGAAATGCTGGATAATGATTGTAACGCAATGTGGGGTTAGGTACTATTCAGTAAGGATAAATTCATTCGAAACGAGGCAGTTATGCAGGAGATCGAGAATAACAACTTGGAAATTGCGCTCGAAGCTTTGGGAGCCAGCCTTGCTCAATGGACCGAAAAAGGCGAACAACACACAACCGCAGTCCCGGGTCTGTCGCTTTTCCGGCGGATTGAGCCGACCGAGCCGGTCACCGGCATGTACGAACCGAGCATTTGCCTGGTCACGCAAGGGGCAAAGCGCGTGCTGCTCGGCGATGACGCGTATGTGTATGACGCGCATCATTATTTGATCACGTCCGTACATCTCCCCACGGTCGTGCAGATTATCGAAGCGAGCCCGGAGAAGCCATACCTAGGGCTCAGACTGAAACTTGATCAGCGTGAAATCTCACAGCTGATGGTGGACAGTAATCTTCCCGCACCCCGTGCACAGCAATCAAGCCGCGGCATGGCGACCGGCGAGGTGACGTTGCCACTGCTCACCGCCTTTCAACGGTTGATCGACTTGCTTGCCGAAGAGCAGGACATACCGATCCTTGCGCCGATCATCCAGCGGGAAATCATCTACCGTTTACTCGTGGGCGATCAAGGCGAGCGCCTGCGCCAGATAGCATCGGCGGGGAGCCAGAGCCATCAGATAGCGCGGGCAATCGATTGGTTGAAGGCTAATTTCACACAGCCGCTGAGTATCAATGACCTCGCGGCTCAAGTCCGCATGAGCATTTCAACGTTCCATCACCACTTCAGGTCGATGACCGCCTTAAGCCCTTTACAGTACCAGAAACAGTTGCGCTTACAGGAAGCCAGGCGTTTAATGCTGGCAGAACACCTGGATGCCGCGACTGCAGCGTTCCAGGTAGGATACGAGAGCCCTTCCCAGTTCAGCCGTGAATACAACCGGTTGTTTGGCGCACCGCCATTACGGGATATTACGAATCTACGGCAGTTGGCAGCCGGTTGATCAAGTTTGTTGTTTATTTTTTTGCTATTTATTAAACGAACTACCAGTATATATACCAAATAATTTTAACATATATCTATTTTTCAGGTAAATACCGGCAATTGTATTCAGTAGATTGATTATTTTATTTTATTCGAAATATAATAATATTTACCCCCTACCCCAAGCTAGAGCTGTGCCGCCTTCGGGAAAAGGATGTTGTTCTCAAGGTGAACGTGTTTGTGGAGATCATCCTCGAACTCTCTGAGCTTCTGGTAAGTGAGCATGAAGGTGTTGCAGACATCGTCAGGGATTGTATACTCCTTTGAGATGTGGCGGATCTCGTGGATTGCATCGCCGATTTCTTCGTGCTCGCGATGGAGCCTGAGGAGGGATACACGAATAGTTTCCCGGTCCTTGGCATCAGGCGCACTGTCGGCTGTTCTGGCCGCATCGGCCCGTTTGAGAGCCGGGAAGAACACCTCTTCTTCCTCCTTCAGGTGCCCAGCCATGTCGGTTGCAATCTTTTCAAAGATGGCGGCGATCCGGATAACTTCGGGGTGGTGAGCCCCATGGACACCGGCGATCTTCCGTGCATAGGTGGCAATCTGCTCATCATTCTGCTTGAGATAAACGTGGTGGGTATTGACGATATAGTCGGCAAGAAATGGCAGCGGCCAGGACGAATAATTTTGGTTCCGTTCGAGCGGTTCATGCTGCACCGCCTCAAGTTCGCTTGTAATCGTGGCAAGATCGAGTCCTTTCTCTGTGCAGGTTGCCGCGAGAGCGACCTTGCCGCCACAGCAGAAATCGATGCCGTGGTTTTCAAAGACTGTGGCAGTCCGGTAATCGGCTGCGACAATCTCGCCGATGGTTTTGTTCCCCGATTTTGTTTTTTGCATGGTCTTCTCCTGTTTAGTGGTGAGTGGGGATGCAATAAAAGCCATTCACCGCCTGCATTGATATTGAACTTTTTTCAGTCCAGCCTCTCTGTTGCAGCTTTTGGCGACAACAGATCACACACGGTAATCAGCACGCCACCCAGGAAAAACACCCCCAGTACCAGCGTGACCCCCATCCATAGCCGCATGTAGGATTGGGCGGTCATGTACCCCATGCCGAGGACTCTTTCCAGGTAGCTTTGCAGGACACCCGCAATGCCGAAGGTGAGCCCCATCAGCATCATGGCACTGCACATGGTCCAAAAACCCAGTTTGGCACGGGTCGGCTTGTAGATCTCGATCCCTTTCAGCTGGGGCATGGCAAAATAGAAAACCAACAGGTTTAGGAGTGCATAGGCGCCGAAGAAGGCCAGATGGCCATGGGAGACGGTGACCTGGGAACCATGGGTATAATAGTTGACCTGTGGCAGGGTATGAGCGAAACCCCAGACACCGGCTCCGATCATGTGGAACACGGCACACCCCATGGCAATGGTCCAGGTGTGGGGATTGACGATTTGGGCATGCCGATGACGGACGTGATTCATGGTATCAATGACCATCAGCAGGATGGGGAGCGGCTCCAGGGCCGAGAAGACACCACCGACCCAGAGCCAGTATTTCGGAGCGCCAATCCAGTAGTAATGATGCCCGGTTCCGGCGATGCCGGTAAACATGAACAGGCCGATCTCAACGTAGAGCCACTTTTCCACCACCTGCCGGTCCACGCCTGTCAGCCGCATCAGGATGAAGGCCATAATGGCGCCGGTGACCAGCTCCCACGCCCCTTCAACCCAGAGATGGATGACCCACCACCAGTAGTACCAGTCAATCACCTCATTGCGATAAAAAGGGATGCCGGCCAGATAGAGGAGTGCCAGGAAAACCAGGCCGCCAAGCAGAGTTCCCTGGATGACGGTCCAGCGTCTGGCCTTGAACATGGTCATCCCGACATTAAAAAGAAAGACCAGTGCACCGACCACCACCATGTAGTTAAGAGGCGGAGGAATCTCCAGGAGTGGCCTGCCCTTGGTCCAGCCAAAAGCAAAGCCGACCAGCGCAACAACACCTGTTACAACGAGGGCGATCAACTGAAACCATGCGAGGTTTGGTGACCAGATCTCGCTCTCGGTTTCCATGGGGACGATGAAATAGGTCCCCCCCATGAAGGCAAGCAGCATCCAGAGTACCAGGAGGTTGGTATGCATGGCCCGCGCAGTGGCGAACGGAAATACGTTGACGACCTCTTGCGGTATGGTGAAGACGTAGTTGGATATCAGCCAAAGCCCCATGATCACCTGAAGGACAAAGAGGAACAGGGCGATAGTGAAATACCAATTAGCAATTTTTTGCGATGTATATGCCATGATGGCCTCCTATTTCAGGTTTCCCAGGAATTTTGCCACCTCGTCCCGTTCACGGTCGGAGAGCCCATTCTGCGGCGGCATCTTGGCATTGGGGTTCACGCTTTTGGGATTGCGGATGTACTGTTCGATCTGCTCAGATGTCAGCGTGCGACCGATGGTATCCAATACCGGGCCGAACGTGCCGCCAACACCATGCAGCGAATGGCAGTTCATGCACCCTTTTGTCTGGAAAACCGCTGCGCCTGGAGAAACCGTTGCCCCCAGTGACAGGCGTTGTTCACTGCGGGACAGGCGTTTTTTGCTGTCTTGTGGTGGCCAGTCGCCATTATCGATCTCGCCGACCCAGTTGAAGAATGGGACAAGACTTTCGATTTCCACTTCGGACACATGCTGCTGCGGCATTTTCCGGACTGAATTGGCGAAGGCCAACTCCGGATGTTTGACCCGGTAGCGGATGCCATCCTCGCCGACTCTTTGCACCACCTTGGTCAGGTCGGGCGCGTAGTAGCCGCCAAAGCCGAGGATGGTGTGGCAGTCGTTGCAGTTGTACTTTTCAAAAGCCCGTTTTCCGGCGACCACGTTCTCCGACAGCTTGTCAGCGTGGGACAGGGCGGCCACCTGCCTATGGGTGTCCACCGTCAAGCCGAGAAACAGAACAGCAGAGGAGAGAGTGCCCAGCAGAAAGATCCAAAAAGCGATTTTTTTGGTCATGAATGGCCTCCTTAGAGGTTCAGCAGAAATTAGTTAGTGATATTCGTTGATTTCCTCTCCGTTTCTGGTGCCGTCTAGTGAAAAGGTTAGTGCAGATGGAGCGAAGTACATTATGCAAGCCCCTCAACTCGCACCATGGCGGTAATTTAAACCTCATATGCAATGGGGGTGCTCACTTAAACCTATCACAAAAAGTAGTCAGAGCAAGTTCGTACCCTGCAGCGAGGGCATGATGCATAGAACGCACTCTTCCGATCTATAAATCACGGGTAATTGAGCGATGAACTAGTGAAGGGGTTATCAGATGGTGTGTGAGGAGGTAGTGAACCACACAAACCAGGTGCGGTGGGGTACAGCTGTCACGGCTCGCCAGGAGTCAGCCGTGGTGTCATCTTTTGGAGTTGCGCACGGGCGCAGCGAACCATGCCTATTCCGGCATCCATCAGCCGATATCTTTCACCCTGCTGAACAGTTCATCCGCAGTGAAATCATTTGCCGAGAGCGTGCCGAGCCCGGCATCGGTACGCCGATAGATGTCGAAGCGCGGAGTGCGCTTGCCATTCTCATCCTTGTGCAGTGCAGAGCAAACAATACCGACATCGGCCAACTGCGGCTGACTGCAGGAGTTGGGGCAACCGGAAATGGCCCAACTTTGGGTTCGGCCCTGTTCTCCGATGAGTTCCAACAGTTCAATGGCCACGTCACGGGTTGACGCCAAGCCCATAAGGCACTCGTGGCTGCCGGGGCAGACTCGCATGGCTGGTGCAGTTACGGCAAAGTCTAAGCTGGTCGATTGCTGCAATGCATCCAGAATTGGGGCAGCTTCGACCCCGCGTGACAAGAGCAGAGCGATATCCTGGTTGGCGGTAATCATCAGCACGCCATCGGCGTACCTGTCGGCGGTATCGGCGATCTGCTCGAGTTGCCCAGCGGTCAGCTTGCCGGCGAACAATTGCAACTCCAGACGCTGGCGCCCGTCGTAGGACGGCACCAACTGTTCCGGCAGCCCGCTGGTACGGGGGATTTCCTCTCGGAACACGACTTCTTCCTCAATCAGTCGGCACAATTTCGCTTCGCCGAACTCCCTGGCCAGGAACTTGAGACGCTTGGGGGGCGGCGCATGAGTGGCGTAGACCTTGACGATTGCCTCTATAACCGGAATGATGCGTTCTTCGGGGAGCCGCTGCTTAAACAGGAAGCCGGGGCGCGGTTCGCGCCCCAAGCCGCCGGCGATCCATACGTCGTAGAGGTCGCGACCATCTTCGTTCCCCGCCAGTACCAAGCCAACGTCCTGGATCAGGTGCCGGCCGCTGACCACACTGGCTTCGATGCCGATCTTGAACTTCTTGGGTAAACGTTCGAAGCGGGGGTTGCCAGTAAATTGTCGATGGAGACGACGGGCAATGGATTCCAGCGCCGGAAACTCCTGGGCAGCCTGGCTGCCGCAGGTAATGCCGCGAACAGCACCACCGCAGGCACCGCGCGCGGTCAGACCGACTTTGGCCAGGTCACGCTTGACAATGGGCAGATCGCTTTCCTTCAGCCAGTGGATCTCCATGCTGCCGCGGGTGGTGAGGTGGATGGTGCCCTGGCCGAAGCGTGAGGAAACGGCGGCGACTGTCCGGGCCTGACTGGAGGAGATGACTCCGGCCGGAAGTTTGACACGCTGCAGGTAAAAACCTTCCTGACGCTGTTTATAAATGCCGTCAAGGCGGTATTCGGAGCCGGTTGTAGTCATGCGTTACATCCCCTCAATTAATGTAGTTGACAGGGGTAACCTCACGAGTAGGCAATCCCCCTTTTCGTATGTTTCGACCAGGCTCTGATAGTACGCGTTAAAGTCGACGTTAGACTGCATTTCTGTTTGTTGCTATTCCCTTATTATTTCCGAAGGTATGATTCCGGGAATAACTCTTTCCGCCAACGGGTAGAGTATATCATTCTCTTTTGCGATATGTTCTCGCAAAAAGTGCTGCATAGCCCAAGGTATTTTTACGATATCACCCTCGCGACCGGAAGGCCAGCCATAGCTTCATTAACAGCCGTTTCTACTCCACGCACAAAAGCTCTGCCCTGCTCGTATTCCATCAGTATTACAGCTACCGGACTGTTCTCGTGCGGCATGCCGTTCTCGACCAGCGCGGTGATGTCGCAGAAATCGCAGTCGAAGGGGCATCCCCGGCACTACTGGATATTCATGGCGACAGAGTTCCTGACCTCTATCAGATCCCAGAGCTGGTTGGGGTGAGCAAGCGGGCTGAAATCTCCGTTTCTGCAATCATCGCACTCGGCACTTGCCCTAATTTTCAAAGGAATCCTTTTGCCAATCCAAGGCACGTTTTGTTGCGCCGCGTAAAAACGACCTGCCAAATCTATGGCTCAATCAAAAAAAGGCCGAGGGCTTAAGGAGGCGAATCACCTCCGGCCAAAGTTTATGTGCCGTAACGGCCCACGTCAAAACCGGTAACCGATGCCACCGAGGAAGATGTCCGTGTCGCGGTCGTATCTGGTAATAATCCGGTCCCAGGTCGCCCGTATGAGCCAATCCTGGCTGATGCGGCAACTTCCCGTTGTTGAAAAAATAATGGGGACTCGCACATGCGTGGCATCGACACGGCGGTCAATGGCGAAATAGGGGCCGAGACCGACGCCCAAGGCGATACGGTCATGCAGGAAGGGCTTTGCCAGCCAGAGTTGTGTGGTCAGACCGTACCGGTCGATCAAGGAACTTCTCCCCTCGTAAAGAGCCCCCGCCGTCCACTCAATAAAGCGCCAGAGGCCGCGCCGGTATTCGAGAGCGACGGCGCGTGAATGACCGTCGCCGGGGATGTTCACGACCGTTTCGCCGCCAAACGCTGTCAGTTCGTTATCGGTGGTTCTTTCGGAGAGGTGGGTACCTTTTACGTCAGGTCCCTCTGATGGTGGGGCATCGAGTTGGTAACCGATACCGGCGAGCGCCGACAGGGAATCGAAGCTTTTGTCGCCCTTGATCCAGTAGCCTTGCACCTGGAAAAATACGCGACTCTTGGTATACCAGGTTGCCGCCACCTGGGTCATGGTCCCCCAACCGTGCAAGTCACGCGGGGAGGCATTGGCAGAGAGTTTTGTGTCGTAATAGAAAACACCGCCGACACCGGCCCCCAGGGAAAGCTGCCGGTCGAGCAGATTGGTCCGGAGCCAGAGATTGGCCGCATTGCCGTCACGGTGGTGGGAGATGAAGTGCCCCTGGTTCAGATACGACAGGGAGTACGCGAGATGTTCGCCAAGCCCCTCCATGTACTGGACTTGCCAGGCGAAGGTTTTCTCAACAGGGTTATTTGCCGCCCCGTAACCGCCGAGCAAGGTGAGTTCCCCGGCAAGGGCCGGGTGCGCAAGAAAAACGAATATAATCACAAACAGTTTGTATCGCATATATGGTCTCCCCTCACTCAAACTCCGTCGAAAGCGTGGTTATGCACGGGTTCTGTCAAAAGGTTACAGGGCAACAAACGCGCCAGAGAAAGGCGGTCGTGCCGTGGCCGTCATATTTAGCATAACTGTCACATCTGACGGATTGTATCTGTCGTAAGGTGAACTCTTTTGCGCAGTTCCAGAGGAAAAACACTCACTGCACACCTGTCGCGATCCGTCGCTGGAGCGTCACCTGGTTCTCATGCTCTTTGGTCTTTGCTGCAAGATAGTCCTTCCTGTCAAGATCAAAAAGTTGCTTCCTGTAGCGGGCCGTAAGATCGTACCACTCGTTGATTCTCATGCTGAAACGGCTTTCTTCGGGGTAACGCAAGGTATTCATAAAGGACTGGATCGCAAAAAAGTACCGGACCGCACTGCGTTCGACCGCGCCGCGCGGTCCGCCGATATAGATGGGGTTGCCGCTTTCGTCCGTGCCGGTCACCGTGAATCCGACCTTGCTCCGGCCGAGTGTCGCAAAATAGATCTTTGCCACGAAGCGGAGGGCAACGCTGTCGCTGTAGGCATAACTGACGTGGACAAATGTCCTGCCCCCAGTAATGGGCAGAGCCTCGAACCGTATCCTGTGCTCCTTTGTGCCGTACGGACCTTCGGCTGCATTGAGGACAATATCCAGATTCCCCTGCCGATCAACGCTCCGGTAATGGAAAATCACACTGCGCGTGTCTTCAAGAGGTTGATAGGCTCTACTGCCGAGGTAAAAGGTCAGGAGCCAATCGACCGGCAGCTTGCTGTAGGTGCACCCCTTGACATTGGGATGGAGAGGCGCGATATCGCACCAGCTTGTCGGAACCGTGAGCACGTCGACGATGGTGTTGAATGGATGCTCGAAGATCCCGTAGACATCCACATGCACGCGATCCTCTCGCTCGGAAGACTCCACAACGAGAGGAAAGCCGAAGCTGCTTGTCTCCAATTTGGCCCTGTTTCTCTGATAGGTGTCGAACAGGAGGCTTTCATCCGACTGAGGCTTTGCGCCGGCCGACGCGAAGCCGGCGGGAAAAAGAAGCACAGCCGCGGTCAGGAACAGGAAAAAAGCGGGAAGCTTTTTGAAATGGGGCATCGTATTCACGCGAACCCCCTCACCGAGCATTGTAATCCGTTATAACCATCGGTCAAACAGATTCAGGACGGAGCTCTGCTACACCTGCGGTTCTACTCAATCAGGCCAGAAAAAATCGCCCCAAATCCGGCCGCGATACCCGAACAAAGTCATTTACGAACAAGTTCTTATTTGAACTCCAGTTTGTAGAAGAGGTCGGCGCCGCTCTCTGTGCCGGTCTGGGTTTCAATCTGCCACTGTTTGAAAATATCGTACCGGAGCAGGAACAGGTTGCTTCCGGTAAACAGCGACTTACCGTAACTGATGTAGAGTTGCGGGGTCAGATACTTGCCCACGGTGAGCATCGTCTCGGTGACACCGGGCTGCTGCGTCGCCGGTATGGTTCCGGGAGGGGTCACCTGGAGCGGTTTGTACCCCATGGGGCTGGCGGTTCCCCCGACACCTCCCTGAATCTCCAGGGTGCTCAAGCCGAGGTGATTCTTTATCTGTTCCTGGAGGGTCCCAGCCTGGCCGGACGTGAGCAGAGCACCGGCAGCCTGGGCCACGAGACTGGCCTGTTGACTGTTGCTGCCGAGCGGGTGGCCGAGAACGATATATGCCAGGACATCCACATCAGGCATGGCAGGCTCGGAGTAGAGCTTGGTGACCGGCTTCTGGAGGGTTCCGGCAACCGTCACGCCGGCCCGCACGTCCCCAATGGTGCGCAGAGCCAGAAAATCCAAGGAGGGGCGATTAATCGGGCCGCCGGCAAAAAACAGACGCCCACGGACGATTTCCAGGTTCACGCCGTAGGTCCGGTACCGTCCTTTGGCCACCTTGATCTCACCTCTGCTGGTAATGCTGTCGAGGCGGGTCAATGACAGGTCCAGGGCTCCGCCCAATTGGGCGTCGATGCCCGCGACCTTGACGAAAACCTTATCGCCCAGCAGCACCCGGACCTGGGCGTCCAAAACCAGGGGAGAGGCCTTGGCGACCGGCACGGCCCTCCCCTCCATGATGACATCGCTGCTCGGCGCGATGGCCGAACGGGACGGTGCCCCGACGATGTGCAGTTCTGGCAGGCGCAGTTCGCCACGTAGCGTGATTTTTTGCGGGGTTCCTGTAAAGGTGAGCTTCGGCGTGCTCAGAATCTGGAGTTCGGGGAAATAGACCGTTTGAAAATTTTCACCCGTTATGGTGCCCTGATAGCCGACAACCCGCCAACCGGCCAGGGTGAGAAGCGCCGTCCCCTCCACGTGGCCGGGACCGGAGACAGCCCGGAAGGTGTCGATCCGGATGAGATTCTTTTCCAGGCGCGCCGCCAACTGGACGTCCTTGAGGTGAACGCCGGCGGTGGGCAGATACGCACCGGCCTTGGCCAGCTTCAACGTGCCTCCGATTTGGGGCGTTTCCCAGGTTCCGTTAATGGCAAGTTCGGCGGCAAGCTCACCGGAACTTTCCTGAACCAGCCCTGGAAAGAGTGCGGTAATAATGCCTTTTTCCTGGAATTGCCCGGTGAGCGATGCCCGGAGAGGTCCCTGCGGGTCAACGGCAACCGGGAACCGCGCCGGAACCGGCAGTTGGAAGTTTGCCCGCGCCTGGCCATGGTCAGCCATGGTGAGGGCAAGGGTACCCGCAAGCGTTGCTCCCCGCCAGTTCCATGAGGCCTCCGCGGCGTTGAAGGTGAGGTTCAACTCCCCGTCGGGCCGTGTCCGATGTAACGCCCCCCCGGAAAGCGCGGCAGTGCCGGTCAGTTCAAAGCGCTGTCCCGGCAGCAGGATGCCGTTCATCCGGCCGGTGATGTGCCCTGCAAGTACGGTGTCGCGGGGGAGCCATGGTTTGAGCAGCGCCAGGTCGATCCCGCTCAATTGCGCCGTCAGTTCCCCTTTCTCGGGCATGGCCAGACGGAGCGGGGCGGATGATGAAAAGACCCCCTTCAATCTGCCGCCGTTCGCCGTGGAGAGATCCATGCCAGCGCGCACGCCCTGTTCGCTGCCGTCAAGGGTTACCTGGCTTCGCAGGACGGTTATGCTCGTCCCCTGCCCGGTGAAGGTCCCGCTGCCGGAGGCGCTCCCTGCCAGGGTGAGCCGCTTCCCGGGCAGGAAGCCTAGCCGGACCGTGCCGTTGCTGTTTCCCGTGAACTGCATATCCTTCAGATAGGGATTGGCCCGAGCCAGGTTCAGGCCGGCCCATTTTGCCCGGACCTGACCGCTCAGCGGATTCAGGGCCAGATCGGAGGCGACTTCGAGACGCTCCGCTGTCCCGGCCGTGAGGGCCAGGGGAGATAGGGAGAACTTTTCTGCGCTGACGGCAAATGTTGCAGGAGCCGTCAGGTTCCACGGGCCGGAGCGGTCCCTGCCCGCGAGACGGGTGATCTCTCCCATCCAGACACCGGAGTTGTATCCTGCCGCCAGATTAAGCCGCGCCTCGCTGCCAGCCGAATGCAGTGTCGCGCTCACCGCGTGATGGGGCAGCGTTCCGTCCGCGTTCAGGGTGACGGCACCCAGCGCATAGCCGTCATAGACCGCATCACGCAGGGACACGGAGGCATGCAGGGGATACCCCGCGCCTTCTTCAAGCCGGGCAATCAGCGTGGCGGCGGCTGCCCGAGCTCCATGCCAGACAAGCTTGCTCCCTGTACCGGCGACGGCGCCGCTGAGATGCCTCTCGCGCCAGCGCACCCACCCATCGGCCTGGAGCGTCCCGGCCGCGCCCGGAACCAGCCGGGAAAGGTCGGTGATCCGTGCGGTTACGGCCAGCCGCCGGTTCAGTTCCCCCGAGGCGTGCAGGTCAAAACCTTTGCCCTGTAGCGCCAGCCGGGAGAGGTTAAGATTGTTCTCGGCAAAACCCGCCTGTACCCCGCCGGTCAGCGCCTGCCCGTGCAGACGGCTTTCCAGGAGGACACCGCTGACGCTCCCCGTGAGAGGCGCTTTCCCGGACCAGGCCAGTGTGCCGGTGGCATTGAAATTCGCCCTCCCCTTCCAGTCGGGGGCAATCCTGGCAGGGTTGAGATTCCGGCCGTTGATCGCCCCCCGCATGGCAAAGCCGTCACGCCAGTTCATATCCAGGTTGCCCGCCAGGGAACCATCGAGAAACCTGGCGTTAAGCGGGGCCAGCTTTATGCCGTCACGCGTGCCGCGATAGGTCGCCGAAACGGACGCCGCCCGCCAGCCTTGCGCCCGGTTGGTCAGGGTAACATCGCCCCGATAGCTGTCCAGGCCCCCCGCGAACCTCAGGGTGCCGGAGAGGTTTGTCGGCACGTTCAGCTGGGGGGCGAGATCGAGGCCGGCCGCCGTGACCTGCAACGACAGGGCCGATTCCCGGGCTGTGAACGTCAGCGAGCCATCGGCGGTGAGCAGCCCCTTTTGACCCGGACTGGTCAGGCGAACCCGCCGCAGATTGAAGGCATTGTGCGCCATGCTCACATCGCCGGTTAGTTCCAACAGCTTCCGGGTGCCCGCCGTGCCGGTGATGGCGACCGTCCCGGTAAACGGCTCAGGCCCTGTGCCGTTGCCGCGTCCCACCTTCAACAGGAACCGGTCCATCTCCGCTAGGCGGTGCGCGGGGGCAACGGCCAGGTCTGCCGTGAGGGATGGCTGTCTGAAACCTGCCGAGACAACGCCGCTTATCCGGCCGGAAGGTGCTGCCGCCGTGAGATCGCTGATGGCAAGAAGACTGTCGCGCCAAGTGACGGAAGCGGCGATCGACGTTACCGGTACGGGTTGTTCCTGGCGGCGGCGATAGCTGAGGTCTGTCACCTGCAATCGTGTGATGATCCCATCGAACTGCTGCGCCACCTGGGGTACCCTCGGCCAGGCCAGAATCGGCGGTTTGTTGGCGGGAGGGGTATTGTCCTGAATCCGCACCCCGCTGGCGGTCAACTCCTGGATAGCGACGGTGCCCGACAGGAGAAGGAGCGGCTTCCAGCGTAGTTCCAGGCTGCCAAATTCCAATTTTTGCTGTGACAGGCCGATCCGCACCCCCGTGAGGAGCAGACGGTCGGCAATCCTTCCTTCGACCTTTTGAACGGAGAAGCTGCCTTCGCTCAGGGAACCAGCCGTCCCCAGGAGCCAGCGGGCCCCCTCGGTTGTGGCAACGACCCAGACAAGGGCCGCAAGCGCGGCCCCTGCCAGGGTAATCGCCACAGCCGCCACGAGACTCTTTGGGGTCGGCCGTTTCATAGTTCGAACCCCACGGTGAAGTGGAAATGGAGCGCCTGTTTTTCCACCCCCAGCGGCTGGGCAACGGAAAGGTTCAAGGCTCCTACCGAGGTGTAGTAGTGCAGGCCGACGCCCGCCCCTTGGAACAGCTTGATGGCGGAGAAGTTATTAAAGGCGTTGCCTGCATCGTAAAACAGGGAAACGCCCCAATCCTTGAAGAGCGCCCGTTCCAGTTCCATGCTTGAGGTCAGGAGCTGTTTGCCCCCCACGACCTTGCCCGTGGCGTCGCGCGGGCCGAGGGATTTGTAGGAATAGCCGCGCACGCTCTGGTCACCGCCGGTAAAGAAGCGCAGCGAAGGGGGAATATCGGTCAAGGGATCGTTCAGCAGGGTTGCCCCGGCATTGGCCCGCATATGCAGCGAAAGACGCCAGGGGAGCGGCAGAAGATAACTCCCCGCGGCCAGGATCTGGACCAGTTTCGTGTCCGAACCGAGCAGTTGATGGGTGCCGTGCAGGTCAAGGGTGTAGCGAAAACCGCGGCGGGGACGTACGGGATTGTCATATCGATCATCGGAAAAACGCAGACCGGGCAGCAGGAGTCGCGCGGAGGATTTCTGGGCGCCTACGGTATAGTCTTCGTACTGGGCCTTTATGTAGGCGGTGCCCAGCTTGCCTGGGCCGAAACTCCGGTTGCGGTCCAGCTCCAGGGCCACTATGCGGCTGAAATAGGTCGTAATATTCTCCTGCTGCAGGTTCAACTGCAACGTCGTTGAGCTTCTGACATCCGTCGGGCTGGGCAGGACATAACCGGTCACCAACCCTTGGAGCCGCTCGGCAACATACAGTTGCGAATACAGTTCGTGCCCCTGGTGAAACATGTTCAGGTCGCGGTAACGGACGGTGAACCGCGCCCCCGTGTCCGTGCCGTAGCCGATGCCCGGCCGCACGCTTATGCGCGGCCCGGGTGTCAACTGCACGGCTATCGGCACCCTGTGTGCCTCGGCATCCTGCTTTTCCGGCGTGATGACGACCTCTTTGAAGCGCTCCGAGTTGGTGAAGTTACGTTGGGTTTCGCCGAGATGGGGATAGGAAAAGACCTCGCCGGGTGCATAGGTCAGATGGCGGCGCAGAAAACTGTCCGGATAGTCGGGCGCCCCCTGGATGCGCGTTGCTCCGAAATAGTATTTCTCGCCCGTATCCAGGACCAGCTCGATAGTGGCGGTTGTGGCGGACGGGGCGACGCGGATCTCGTGCCGGGAAAATTCGGCATCCAGGTAGCCCAGATCCCGGGCCCGTGCGGTGAGCGCCGTCTTGGCCTCCTCGTACTTCTGGTGCAGCAGCACATCTCCCTTGTGCAGGGGGAACGCCGCAACCAGCCTCGCCAAGCCTTTTTCCTCCTTGCCCGGCCCGACCATCGTCACGGTTACCCCGGTCAGGCGCACCGGTTCTCCCGGCGCTACCGTGACCAGCAGGCGGTAGCGTTCTCCATCCGGTTCGACCGTAACCGTGACCAGCGCATGGTAATAGCCGAACGGCTCCAGCGCGGTCCTGGCCTTATCGCCCGCCTGCCGGGCAAAACGGTCGAGCCAGAGGCGGTCCACCGTTCCTTCGCGCACCAGTCCGGCCGGGAGAGCGAGCGTCTCCTGCACGTTTTTCAGCGCTGCGTCTTCAACGCCGGTAACAACGATCTCCACCGGTTCGGCGGCATGCAGCGGCAGCGCGAGGCCGAGCCAGAGCATCAGGAAGGCAAGGACGGTCTGGGCCGCACCGAGATGGGGTTCTGCATGGTCATATGCGTATCGTGATGTGAAGTCAGGCATACGTAACGGTCTTCGGAACCAGATGATTGAATTCAAGCCTGGCTCTGCAACGATCCGACACCCATGACATCCCGCCAAACAGTGATGAGGATCGCAAAGAGGACAGGACCCACGATAAGACCGAGAATTCCCAGGGCAAACACCCCGCAGATCGCTCCGAGCACAACCGCCGGGATAGGTATATGAACGGTGCTCTTTGCCCCAATGGCAAGGGGGCGTATCGCATTATCGGCAAGGCCCACGAAAAACACGCACCAGAGCGCCAGGAGTCCCGCCTTGAGATAGGCGCCGTTTATGGCGGCAAGGGCAACGAGCGGCACCCAGACAATACCTGTGCCGACAACCGGCACAAGCGCCGCCAGGGCCGTCAGAGCACCGCAGAGAACCGGGGCCGGAATCCCGGCGACAAAATACCCGAGGCCGGCGGTTACGCCCTGCACCAGGCAGGTAAAGATCGTTCCGACGGTCACGGCGGTAACGGTGGCACGAATTTCGGAACAATAGCGGTGCACGTTGTCCTGATTCGCGGCCAAACGGGCGATGGCAACCGACACGATCCTGTCGCCGTCACGGTAGATGAAGAAGAGCATGAACAGCGCCACCGCCAGGGTGAAGAGGAGTTCCCCAAGGTTTTTCGCGGCGTTGGTCGCCACATCAAGGAGATACCCCGAAGCGCCGGCAGCCAGTTTTGCCGCGAGACCGGAGAGATCGATGCCGAACCGCTCTCCCATGCCCCTAATCTCGTTTGCAAACGGAAAATGGCTGAGTGCGCCCGCCCCGGTCGTCGAAAATGCCAGAACGAGCCGCTCGCCTTCCGTGTACCAATCGGCGGCGTTTTGTACGACCAAGACGATCAGGCCCGCAACCGGCAGGATAAAGCAGACGGTTATTGCAAGAACCATCAACCCGGCAGAGCGCCCGGGGTGGCCGGGACACCTCTTGACCAGCCGGTCGTGGTGGGGAAGGGTCGCAATGCCGATGATGAGCGCCCACGTCAGCGGTTTGGCGATTGGGGCCGCCAGTTGGGCGAACAGCCAGATTGCTGCTGCCGTGGCAAAGGCGGCCATGATGCTCACGTATATCTTCTTGTCCATTAATTGCCACCTCTCTGGAGTGGGAAAGTACCCAGAGAGAGTATCCCGCACAAAACCGGTTAACGCAATGGAGACGAAGAACTCCTGACGGGTCAGGACCTTCAGCCAGACAATTTTACCGGGTTCCCAACGACAGAATTATTGCTGCGACCTGCACACTGATAAGGGCAACCACCGTGATGGCGATGGTGCCGTAAGTGACGTTAACCATGGTCACCACAGAGTAATACCGGATCAGCACCCGGCTCGCGAACACCTTATGGAGAAATGCGGCAACGTGCGGGGGGGCTTCGTTGGCGACGAGTTGGGCGAAGCGTCTGCCCATGACCTGTGAGCGCTCTGTAGAAAAAAACCCGCCGGAGCGGGTCGTAAATCTGGGATCATGCCGCTACTTCACAACCAGGTCGTTTTTGACCGATTCGACGCCAGTAACCTTGCCGGCGACCTCACCGGCCCTGGTAACGCTCTGTGGCGAATCGACAAAACCGCTGAGCTGTACTACCCCTTTGAATGTCTTGACATTGATCTGCAACGTTTTCAGCGTTGCTTCGTCAAATATGGCGGCCTTTACCTTGGTTGTGATGACCGAGTCATCCACATACTGGCCGGTGCTTTCATGCTTTTGCGTGGCGGCGCACCCCAGGAAAGCGGTTATGAACCCCATGCAAACCAGTAATTTTATAATGCGATGCAGTTGAGCCATAATATTCTCCTTTTCTGGTGAGCGGTAACCTTGCCAGGCAGTTCCGAACTACTATCACATGCCGCACCGCTTTGCGGCAAAAAGCGAGAAAGGGCGTATCGCGGTACGCCCTTTTCGGATGCCTCTTCGCACTACTTCTTGATCACGCAGTCGATGATGGCGTTGATCCGGCGGTTTTTCTGCCTCCCCTCGGGCGTGGTGTTATAGGCGATGGCACGGGTTGAACCATACCCCTTGGCGGAAAGCCGCGAGCGTTCGATGCCATGTTTATCCGCCAGGTAGTTCACCACGCTTTCGGCCCGCTGCCGGGAGAGCTGCATGTTGTAATCCTGAGCTCCGACGTTGTCGGTATGCCCCTCGATCACGGCGGTGGTCGTCGGGTACTTCTTCATGTACTCGCCGACCCCGTCGATCTCGCCGTAATAGCTGGGTTTGATCTCTGCGCTATCCGTAGCGAATTCCATCTTCAAGGTCATGCAGAGCCTCTCGGCGGGCTGGGCGAGATCCTTGACATCGAGAGCACAGTCGATGATGGCTTCGATACGCCGGTTTTTCTGCCTCCCGGCATCGGTCGTGTTGTCGGCGATCGGTTTTGCTTTGCCGTACCCCTTGGCGGAGAGGCGGGAGGGATCGATGCCGAAATCATTCGTCAGGGACTTCACCACGCTCTCGGCGCGCCGCTGGGAAAGTTGCATGTTGTAATCGGCGCTGCCGACTTCGTCGGCATATCCCTCGATGGTGGCGGTGGTCGTCGGGTTTCTTTTCATGAATTCGCCGACCTTGGCCACTTCATCGTGATACTGGGGGCGGATGTCGGCCCTGTTGATGTCGAACTCGATATCCAGGGAAACGCAGTATTTCATCCGCTCCGGGGTCGGTTCAGCGGCCGGGACCGCGAGAGGTTGGGGCGTTATATCCATGGTTGTTTGCGGAGGACAGAGGGCATTAGCCAGTGCGGTCGCCTGTTTTGCCAGTGCGGCGCCCTCCTCGGTGTGGCATGCCCTGAATACATCATAGGCGTGGTTCTTGGCAGCCTCGGCAGCCTTGAATTCGGCAGGGCAGGCCTTGTCCTTTCCGGCCTGACGCGCTGCCTCCACCGCCCGATCCGCTTCCTGCATTTCGTAACGGATATAATGGCCAGGTATATTGCCGCGCTTTGTATTTACCTCGTAATTGGCACACCCGAAGAGCATGCCTACGGAGGTTGCCGCGATCAGGAAGGAAGAAATTCTCCATGCTTTTGTCATGTCCATTTTTTTCTCCTTTACAGAGGGTATCGGCCTACCTTCGATCCTGTTTTTCTTCCCCGCCCCTTTCAGGTTTTCCCTGTTGGGGTCTGGACTGTTGTGGCATCTCCTGGCGTTGCGGCTGTGAGTGCTGTGGTTGAGCTTGCGGCCGGAATTGTTGTGGCTGCGCCTCTCGGGGTTGTGGTCTCTGTTGTTGCGGTTTTGCCGCCTCCCGTGATTGCTGTTTTACCGGTTGGGACTGCGGCCGAGATTGCTGCGGCCTGACCTCCCGGGATTGTGGCCGTTGTTGTTGAGGCTTGGTGGCCTCTCGCGATTGCGGTTGTGTCCGGGATCTCGGTTGGACCGCCTGAGGCGGTTGTCGTGATCGCGCTCGGGGTTTCAAGCCCTGGACGCCCCATGTCTGTTGTTTCTCCCAATGCCTGTTCTTTTCCCAGCTGCGCCAGTTCCGTTGGACCTGTTGATGGGGTATGCGCCGGTAGTTCCATTGATGGCCTTCCCAGCGATGATTCCGGTAGTCATCCCTCCAACCTGACGGTATCCCCGTATAGAAGGAGGGAGTCCTCTGATAGTAGGACCAACCCGAGTCATAGAACCGTGACCGATACCAGCGTCCGTCCCACGGACGCCACCACCAGCCGTTGTAGAAAAAGATTTCCGCATCTACGTCAGGCACGACATAGACATAGGTCTCAGGTATCACGATCACCTCTGGTGGTGAGACAAATACTATGGGCGGGGGCAGGGAAATGCTGATGCCTACCTCCACCCCGGCCATCACGGGAAGAGCTACTACCTGAACCAACGCAAAAATGAGTGTTCCCAAAAGTGATTTTTTCATGGCATTGCCTCACCATTAACAATTGTTCGAATCTGTCAAAAAAGGCGGTGTAGTTTAGCGTACCGTTCCAGCATCTCTTCACTGGTCTGCGGTGGACTCCACTGGCTGCTTATCATCACGCCCGTGCCGCTTGTATCGCCTCCAATCCCACCGTGGAGGAAATGGTGTTGAACCTGATCTCCGGTTCTTTGTCGAGCAGTTTCATGGCCCCGATCAAAACACCGAAATGAGCGGACCTCAGATGGGTGCCAAGGTCCTCGCTGCTCTTCCACTCCTCCTTGAAGAAAAGAACGTTTTCAACCTCGGCATCCCTGTAGCAATTGCAGCTGATACACCCCTGCTCATGCCGAATCGGACCGAGTATCGCTGTAAAGGTTTGCAGTACCTCTTTCCACTTTTCCGGTGGCACGGTTATCGTGATGGTTGCATCGATCATGGATTTTTTCCCTTGTGCATGATGTGAAGCGACACCGAAAACCGTGCGGCCTCAGCCTGAACTCCCATAAGCCATGGCAATACACCTTTCATCGTTATTCATTTTATAGAGCGGCGTGGAGCCTGATTTTCACAAATAATCTTGCAATCAAATTCCGTTCTGTGGACACCACGCAACAATCGAGCCAGGGAGTAATTGCAGGGCATCGAACCTAATGAACCAATTTTAAAAAGAAAAATGAATATGGGGCGATGGGGAACCCCTCAACGGAATCCGCCATATTTCACATGGCTGCCATATATGACGGATACCGTTGAGGGAATAGCCTTTCGCATCCACATAGCCGCCGCCGGGTAGTTCTTTTCCTCGGGTTCCGGCAGCCATTTGATCTCGATCTGTTTGCCCATGGCGCGGCTCCTTACGTCAGGCTGATGCCTCCCGTTGATCATACAGACGTCTAGGCCGCGGGAGGTATATTCAGTCCTTCGATTGCCCCGCGGACCACTCCGGCGCTGGCCTGGAGCGCAGCTTCCTCCCCAGGTGTCAGGACCGGCGGAAAGGTCGCCAGCACGCCCGCCTCACCCACCAGGTGGGGCAGCGAGACGGTCACGTCGCCTCCCCCCCACGATGCCGCCAGGGGGGTGCAGACGGTGAGGATGGCCCGTTGATCGCTGAGGATCGCATCGACGATGCGCGCCAGGGCGCTGCCGATCCCGTAGTAGGTGGCCCCCTTTCCTTCGATGATGGCGTAGGCGGCCTTGCGCACGTCCAGGTCGATCCTCTGCCGCTGCTCGGCATCAAACCGGGCGCCACGCAGGCGGCAGAACTCTTCCAGCGGTATCCCGCCAACCGTTACGAGAGACCAAGTCAAAACCTCGGAATCGCCATGCTCACCCAGCACGTAGCCATGGACATGGTGCGGGTCCACTCCCAGGTGGCTCCCCAAAAGGGTGCGAAAGCGGGCGGTATCGAGCATGGTGCCCGAACCGAGTACCCTGCTTGACGGCACGCCATGCTCCTTCGCATAGCGTGCCGCCAGATGGGTCATCACATCCACCGGGTTGGTGGCGATCACCAGCACGGCATCTGGTGCATGGGCGAGGACCTCAGGCACAACGGCACGAAACACGGCGGAATTCCGTTGCAGGAGTTCCAGCCGGCTCTCGCCCGGCTTCTGGTTGACGCCGGCAGCGATGATGACGGCGCGGCTCCCCTTCAAGTCGGCATAACCGCCGCTGGTCACCTTCAGCGGCCGGGCAAAGGGGACGGCGTGGTAGATATCGTTAGCCTCGGCACGGCTGCGGGTTTCATTCTTGTCCACCAGCACGATCTCCCGGCCGATGCCCTCCATCACCATGGCGTACGCCGCCGTCGCCCCGACAAAACCGCTTCCGACAATACCGATTTTCATTCTATTCCCCCTTGGGTAATGCGATTCTCATCCGTTGCAACGCCAGGGAAAAATCTCCGCCAGAGCGACAGACTGTTTAATTCTATCACCCTATTGGGACAATGTCCGCGCGAGTACCAGCAGGCCCAGGTCCAGCGATTTCCTGTTGGTGGCGACTTCGGCGAGCGGGGTGGCCGCTATTTTACCCATGTAGTCCCGCTCTCTCTCATTGCAACGGGCTTGGAGTCCCATAACACTTATTGAATGATGATAGGGGGGAGGAAGATGCGGATGCCCGGCGGAGGAGGCGGTGCATACCCCGCGAGTGGGGCCGGCGGTGCGGCAAGCGGCACGGAGCAGACCAACATACGAAGCAGCTCATGCGCCAGAGACGCCTTACGGATGTCTCGGACATAAGTGACTGTTTATGCGGTAAAAAGCGAATTAAGGCTGCGGGGGGAGCGGTGAAGACGCCAGCGCCATCCATCATATTTAGCATAACTGCCCTCTATGATGGACTACGTTAGTGGCAGACTGGGGCGGGTAGTACGCGGTCTTACATCATTGCCGGAGGATGCCGAATTTCCTCATCCGGGCGCGAAGCGTGCTGGCGTTGAGACCAAGGAGCGTCGCCGCCCCGTTTTTTCCCTCAATGCGCCAACCGGTTTTCTGGAGCACCTGGAGGATGTGGTCGTGTTCCAGGTCGGCGAGGGCTTTGATCTCCTGCCCTTGTATATCACCTTGTTTCCGGAACGTATCGAACCGGTCCACCACCTGGAGCGCGTTCCCCTGGCTGGTGATTACCGCACGCTCGACGACATTTTCCAGCTCCCGCACGTTGCCGGGCCAGTGGTATCCCTGGAGGGCGGCCATGGTCTCCTTTGACACGGCATCTATCCTTTTGCCCATCTTCTTGTTGAATTTGGCAATAAAATGATTGACGAGCAGCGGGATGTCTTCCGTGCGCTGCCGGAGCGGCGGGATGGTGATGGGGAACACATTGAGACGGTAGAACAGGTCTTCCCGAAACCTGCCGTTCCTGATCTCTTCTTCCAGATTCCGGTTGCTGGCCGCGATGATCCGGACATTGACCTTGATGGTGCGGGGGCTGCCCAACCGCTCGAACTCCCCGTCCTGAATGACCCGGAGCAGCTTGCTTTGCAACTCCAGCGGCATCTCGCCGATTTCGTCGAGGAAAATGGTGCCGCCGTCGGCCAGCTCGAAGCGCCCCATCTGCCGGGCGTGGGCCCCGGTAAAGGCACCCTTCTCCCGCCCGAAGAGTTCGCTTTCGCTGAGGTTCGCCGGCAACGACGTGCAGTTGACTGTTATCATCGGCCGGTCCTTGCGGGCGCTGTGGCTGTGGATGGTGCGGGCGATCACCCCCTTGCCGGTGCCGGTCTCGCCCAGGAGAAGGACCGTCGCATCCATGGGCGCGACCTGCTCGACCCGGAAGAAGACATACGAGATGGCGTTGCTTTGGCCGATGATATCGCCAAAATTATTGACCTGGGATGCCTCCTGCTGCAGGTAGATGTTCTCGGCCTGGAGCCGGTCCTTCAACTGTTTTATTTCCGCATAGGCATCCTGGAGCGACGCTTCCGACTTCTTGCGCTCGTCTATCTCCTCCGTGAGCTGCTCATTCGCCCTGACCAACTCGCCGGTCCGCTCACCTATGATTACCTCTAGGTTGTCGTGCGCCTTTTTCAGTTCCGCTTCCAGTTGTTTGCGGACCGTGCCGTCAACGATGGAGGTTAGGATGCAACCGGCCTTGTTTTCGATGGCGACCGCGACGCTCTGAAGTTGCCCCTGGATCAGCGCACCGTCTTTTCCCGTGAGACCGATCTCGCAGCGCAGCATGACCTGTCGTTGCATGACCAATTGGAGGTGATTGGAAAAAATCGCTCTCCCATCCGCATCGGCGATAAAACTGATAAACGGCTTATTGATCAGATGTCGCTTCTCCCCCCCCAGCAGTCTGGCTCCGGTAAGATTTACCTCCCGGATCACCCCGTAGACGTCAAAGGTGAAATAGCCGACAGGAGCATAGTCATAGAGTTCGGCATACCTGTCCCGCGACAGTTCAAGCTCGTCCTGGGTCCCGTGCAACTCGGCATTCTGCATCTCCAGTTCGATCTGGTGGACCTTCAACTCATGGTCAAGCCTCTGCATCTCCACCTTGATCCGTGGCGAATGCACTCCATCCGGTTTCGCCTGCAACCGCTCTTCGGCATGACGGCGCAGTTCGGCGGCAGTCGACGAGCTTCTGTCCTTAGTGGTTGCCATTATCAGCCTCCTGCCGCAAGCAGGCCAGCGAGTCGCGCATTCTCCGCGCGGGTCGTCTGAAGCGCTTCGCGCAGCTGCTGAAGTTCCTGTTCCAACTCCACAACCCTGGAACTGTCGGCGGTCGCGGTCCTGGAGCGTCCCGGCGTTTTTTCTCCTGACGTGGCGCCACCTCGTTGAAAACAATCATCACCATACCCCGCAACGCCTCGGAATCTTCGATCGGCCGAAGCGCCGATGCCGACGAAGGGGAACTGAGGGCGTTCCTGTTGGGATGGGGTGGCTGGTGGGGCGGTTACGGCCGTTTTCTTAACGATTCTCACCGGGTTGGGTTGTTTTTTCATACTATGTGAGTATATCAGCTATTTCATTAAATGCACCACGAGGTAGATGAACGGTAAATCAGGAGTTTCCGGGGCGGCTCAAGCCGGGGGATCACGAAAAAACCGATTGTCCCCAATCTTCCTTGGGATAGCCCGACGGGACGCCACGCCGCCCTGTCAGATGGTCGGGTCCCCTACAACGAATTCTTCCATATGTGGCGGTTCCGCTGTTCATGAGCTGACATTGCGTTATTACAGGATAAGTCCAGTCCTGTGATTCTTTTGGTTCTTGGCAGACTCCTTACGTTTACCTGCTGGTCTGGATACCGGTCATCTCACCCACTGGTGAGGAAATCATTCTGGAACGAGTCGGAATTCCCCAAGACCACGACGCTCAAGATCAAAAAGTTCGCGGTGAAGGAGGCGCTGAAAAAAAGCACGGAGGGAGGCGATGCAACCGCCAGCCGGGACCGCCTCATCAACCTGCTCGCCAAGGTGACCGGCACCGGTGCCGCACAGATTCGCGAGGAATCCCTGCTTGTGACCGAGCCGGCAGACATCGTGAAAATGACGCGCCAAGCGGTGATGGAACTCTGAAGCAGAAACCACACAGCGCTCACCACGAAGGACACGGCGGGAAAACTGGGGGAAGCAAAACAAATGGATTCAAGTTTACTCACGAATCTGTAAAATATTGGTTTTGGGTTTCCTCCGCGAACCTCCGTGGTTGATATTTTTGATTTTGCGCTTACAATCACTCGGTTGCTAGCTCTCTCAGAGGATACGCCGTATGGACGCCCAGCCAATCTCGCTCACCTACCGCCGCTACGCCTTGGGGCTCCTTTTGACGGTGAACCTGCTTAACTACATCGACCGGCAGGTGCTCTTCGCGGTCTTCCCCCTGATCAAGATCGATCTGCGTCTCTCCGATACGGCGCTGGGGTTTCTCGGGAGCGCCTTCATGCTCAGCTACCTGCTCTTCGCCCCGCTCTTCGGCTGGCTCGGCGACCATTGGAGCCGGACCAAACTTGCCGCCGGAGGCCTGGTTGTCTGGAGCATGGCCACGGCCCTGGCCGGTCTTGCCCCCGGCTACCGGACCCTGCTGGGTGCCCGCGCCACCGTCGGGATCGGTGAGGCGAGTTTCGGCACGGTATCGCCCGGCCTCATCGCCGACTTTTTCTCCAAGGAACGCCGCGGACGGGTCCTGGCGTGGTTCTATGTCGCCATTCCGGTCGGCAGCGCGTTGGGCTATCTCCTCGGCGGGGTGCTGGGACAGCGGTACGGCTGGCATACCGCATTTTTGCTGGTTGGTATACCGGGCCTGCTCTTGGCCGTTCCCATCGCGCTGTTGCGCACCCCGCCACGCGGCGGCGAGGATTCATCGCCGCAGGCCTCACAGGGAAAGGTCTCCGGAGGCTACGCCGCCCTGTTCAAAAACCGCTCGTTCGTCTGCAACACCCTTGCCATGGCGGCCATGACCTTCGCCATCGGCGGACTCGCCCAGTGGATCCCCTCGTTCCTGTACCGCACCCATTCCCTCGACGTGGCACGGGGGAATACGCTGTTCGGCGCGACCACGGTGCTGGCCGGAATACTGGGCACCATGGCCGGCGGCTGGCTCGGCGATTTCTGGCAAAAAAGGAGCGGCAAGGGCTATCTGCTCATCTCCGGCTGGGGATTCCTGATCGGCACCCCGTTCGCCGTCTGGGCCATCCTCGCTCCCGGCCTGACCGGCTGCATGGCCGCGATCTTCATCGCCGAGTTTTTTCTCTTTTTCAATACCGGACCGCTCAATACCGTCATCATCAACGTCACCAACCCGGCTATCCGCGCCATGGCCTTTGCGGTCAATATCTTCTTCATCCACGCCCTGGGCGACGCGGTTTCGCCCTCCGTCCTCGGCTGGCTGTCCGACCAATGGGGGTTGCGCAGCGCCCTCCTGATCACACCGGGCGTTATGGGGCTGGCCGGCCTCTTCTGTTTCATCTGCGGCAGGTTCGTGGTGCAGGATATGGCTCAAGCCGAGGAATGACGCCTACAGGAGCGGCAACAATCGGCATTCATACTTTAGATTTGCAGATCCGACATTCCGAGGTACGTCTTTAAAGGAGAGGCCAGAACCGCCGCAGCCGGGGCAAAAAGAAAGGAATCCCGAAGGATTCCTTGACGTTAAATGGAGCGGGAGACGAGATCAGAAAATTTCACAGCAATTTTAATAACATTGGGTAAGCTGCCGCTAAAAAGGGCCAACTTTCCAAATATCGCTTGCGACATTCGGACGGTTGACCCGTAAGATGCTTCGTACCTCACCTCTCTACGGCATAATGTTCAGGGTGTTGGTACCGTCATCAACAAAGTAAATCCCTCCACCCGAGGCAATTGCAAGGCCGAAGAGGGTGCCGGCGCCCGGAAGCGAGTGAGTGCCCGGGGCGACAGTCTTGTCCAGGTGTTTCCTCCCCATCAACTTCCCCCTTGAATCGAATACGTTGATAAATCCATCATTGCCGTTGACCGTGAAAATGTTCCCGTTGTTGTCGACGGCGAGGCCGAGCGGGTCGTTCAAGACGGGGCTGGACGTGAGCGTGGTGCCGATCCCGGCCGACAAAGCCGCAGTACGCGGATTCGCAATCGACGCTATCCGGTTACCCAGGCTGTCCGCAACGTACAGCACGTCACCTGACGGGCTGAGGCCGAGACCTGTCGGCCCTATGACTAGGGCAGCCGGGTCGGTCCGTTCGGGGAAACCAGATCCGACGATGGTTTCTGCGATGATGCTCGGCATGGCTCCTCCCATCTGCAGATCGATACGAACTACAGTCCCCTGGTTTACGACGTTCCCGTTAGCGGCCACGGCGCCATTCAGTACGTTGCTCACGAAGAGACTGGTCCCCGCATTGTCCTCAACTGCGGTCATGTCCCACGGCCCGTTGATCGAACCGCCCGAGAAGATTTCCTTGGGCGTCCCCGTGCTGTCCAGCACTATCAGGCATCCGGCCTGAGCCGTGGCAGCGGTGCCGTCCGTTGTTGGCAGACTGCCGGCGATTACCCACCCGGAACGAAGAGCCACGAGGGCGGTTGTCAGTCCGATCCCACCTGGGCATGCGCTGGCAGGCGGATTATTGGGATTGAGGAGGGCGAACAGAGCTAAAGTCCCGTCCGGCGCAACATCGACGATGGTCGTGCCGGTGCCCTGCTGGTTGTTGCTGTTGTTGAAGTTGCTTACAAGAATGTGGCCCGCCGTCAGCTTGTTCATGCTTTGCTGCACTATGGCGACGCCGTAGGGGTTGATGTCACCGTTTGCCGGGACTGTTGAAGTTACCAGACGAGGTTGTGAATTGAAAAAAGAAGCAAGCGCAGTGGCACTGGGTGAAGATCCGCTTCCGCCTCCGCCTCCGCATGCTGTCAGCAATAAGAGTGAAGCCAGTAGGGAAAGTGCAAAGAGGCGAAACAGGAGTGTAAATTTCGTCTGCCTCATTGGAGTGCACCTCCTTCACATTCTTTTTTTAGTTATAGAAAAATACCTTCCCTCACGACATACCAGACTAACAAGACAGTTATTGTCTTGTTAGTTACAAAGTAACACTTACCGTTGTTGTCGTCAATCTTCTTTAAACAGATCATAACCTCCCCCAGAATCGAGACATTCCCAAAGCAGAGCTTTCTGGTGCCATTCCTCCAAGCGATAGACCTCGATGCCCAACTCACGAGAGAGGACGTCAACCGGTTCGCCACGCATGAGGCGAAGAACGACTTCCTACTTGCGGTTGGCGCTCCAACGTTTGACTTTCGGTGCGCCGGCACTGACTACATCTTTTTTCATTGGCTGTCTCCTTGAACAAGAAATTTACCTCATTCCTCTGTCCAAGAAAACCGGGGCCGCTATATCATCAGGACCAAGGGAGGGGGGATGCCGGGGGCAATGCTGCATTATGACCGATTTAAGGAACGACTGCGCCCGTCGCAGGCATAATGAGCACTGCTACGCCATGGTGTAATGTCGAGTGGTCAGTAAAGTGGCAGTGACCATTACAGCCGAAACCATTTGGCGGTGTCATTTAGATCAGAGGCTGTGGCGGCAAGATTTTCAGATGACTGTTTGACGTCAACAAAAGTACTTTTAATCTGTCTGGCGGTATCAGATATTGTATTCATCACCCTTGAAATATCATCTGATGTTGCGGACTGCTGCTGGGCAGCAACGGCGATCCTGCCGACCATGCCGGTAATCCTATCCATGTTTTCAACGATCTCGTCTATGGACTGTACCGATTCATTGACGATATTTACAACCTGGTCCACTGAAGAACTCTCTTCCCGGATGAGTTTGACAGCCGTGTCGACACCGGCGTTCATGGATGATACGTTTTCCACGATCTCGTCCGTCGCTTCAGAGGTCCTGGCTGCAAGTTTACGCACTTCATCGGCAACGACGGCAAAACCGCGGCCCTGCTCTCCGGCCCTGGCGGCCTCAATTGCAGCGTTCAGCGCCAGCAGATTGGTCTGGTCCGCAATGTCATTGATAAGCGCGACAATGCCGGTAATTTTCTCCGACCGGGTTCCGAGTGTCTCCACCTCTTTTGCCGATGATTTAGTTGTCTCGGCAAATCGTTGGAGATAACTGACTGCGGTATGCATCCTGTCTCGGCCACGGTTGGCGGCTTCTCGCATTGATGCTGCAGTGTCTGCCGTTTCGTTAGCATTATTGGACACATCGTTGATGGTCTGGGACATCTCGGTCATGGCAACAGCAGACTGTTCGATACGCTCGGTCTGTTCCCCCGTGCTATTCTCAAGTGTACGCGCCGTGGATGAGAGTTCCTCCGAGCTACCTGCCAGGGCATCAGTCGCCACCCCGATCTTTTTGGCAATATTCTGGAGACTGCCTGCCATGGTTGCCATTTCTTTCTGGACCTGACCGATCTCGTCATTGTTTTCCGCAGATATGGCACAGTTCAGATTACCGGAAGCGATCTCACGGGTAGTGGTAATAAGCCTGGAAAGAGGATGGGCGATTGCCCGGTACATCCATATTCCGAAAATGATGCCAGAAAAGACCGCAAGCACACCTATGGTAAGGATCAACCCAAGGCTTTTGCGGATCATGGAGTTGACGGCGGCGATCGATTTTTCCTGTTCTCCCTGCGCCACGCTCGATGTTTGTCTACTTTTCAGAGCTTGCTGCATGACAATATTTCGGAGTTTCGCCGATTCCTGGGACGCTACTTCCTGCATTGCCAGCCTGTTTTTCAACTTCGGGACGATACCGTCTTTGGTGGTGAGGCTCGCGTAGACGCCATCCAACGCAGACGTCGTTCTATTCAGCACCGCAAGCTCTTTCGCAGCGTTAAGCTTCTTTAAATGCTTTTGAAGCTCTGCCTCCGCCTTATGGATTTTGGCGTACTGCGCTGTTATGGTCGTCAAAGTCGAATCTATTTCTTTTCCCGTAGCAGCAGTAAACAGCCTTGTTACAAGCCCATCGACCGATGCCCCATACGCCAGCAACTCGGAATTACTGGCAAGTGCACTCACCGTAATGTTTGATTGCACAAACGAATTTCCGTTTTTGCCTGTTATATCGCCTACTTTCTCGCTGATATTGTCTATTTCATTATCAAGGGAACCGATTATTCCATCCATTTTGTCCAAAATACCGTCAATTAACACGTCAGCTTTATTATTCCCCGCCAATCGCAATACAAAATATTCGTCCAACTTTGTGGACAGGTTTGCCAGTGCGGCCTTAAGTTTTGGATTCCCGCGTACATTGCCATTTTGTAACAAACGGTCGATATGTCCTTTCACTTCTCCTTTGTAGCCCTTAGCGTTGCCTCGTTGAGATTGAAAGCAGAGAACCATGGTATCTTTAAGCTGTGTCTTGGCCATTTCGAGGCTAGTGAGCTTGTCGGCCAAGGAGTTTCTGCCTTCAACAAATGTTACGTACGTGGCTGAACGCGAAACTTGCAGGGACTTTACCAGGCCGTCAAGCTCCTTGAGTTTAGCGATGGTTTCATTCAGATGCTGTGTTGTTGCCTTTGCTGCGTTGTTGGCGTCTTCCTGGGATGTGATGCTAGCCGTTACCGTCTCGACAAGCCGATTGAAAATACCTTCCAACTCCGAATACGTTTCAAACTTTTCACCGGACATCGACTCAATTGTCGTTTGAGAGCTTTTTACGGTTGCAAGTGATTTTGATGCTTCCGTCCTGGCAACATCAAGTTCCTTTTTGCCCCTTGATGTACTCACTTTTACCAGGTCGGCGGTAGCTGCCTGGATAGATCGTTCATATTCCACTGTCCTGAGTTGGTATGGTGTGCTTTTTTCCGTAAGATAAGCCAGCTTCCCCTTTATAAAGGTCATACTGACGTAGCAGGCTACTGATATCACAATTGAAATACCGGCAACAATCGCAACATTCAAAAAAAGCTTGATTTTGATTTTCATGTATCCTCACACAAACAGCGTAATCAGGATGCGTTGCCACGTAGCGCTTAATCATATTCAAATCATATTATGCAAATATGTATTAAACCGTTTTTTAAATATTGTCAAACATTGGAAGTCCTCTATCAAATCATGCTTTCAATTTACATGCTCCGACTTGGTTGCGCCCCCAGTACTCTGAATGTAATGTTTGACATTTTCCACCAGTTGTTAAAATAAAATTTTGACCATTATATTCTGACATATTAGTAACTGCTATTATGGTAGCAGCACGTCAATTTTGGCGTTTCTACGTGCCCCGCCAACAAAATCACCAATAGCCGCATTCGTTTTTTGAGTTCTGAGATAATCTTCGATCTTATCCCTAGCTGTAGCCAGGGAGACAGTCTCTGCTTTCTTCAGGTTCAGCAACTTGATTATATGATAGCCAAATCGTGTCTCCACTACATTGCTCAGACCTCCCGGTTCAAGAGCAAAAGCGGCCCGTTCGAATTGAGGATCCATCTTGCCTCTACCGAAAAATCCCAGATCGCCTCCTTGCTTACTGCTGGGACAGGTTGAATTTGCCTTGGCCAGTGTGGCAAAATCAGCACCGTTTAACAGTTCTTTGTGAAGTTTCTCGGCCCTTTCACGAGCTACCGTCTTCGCTTCAACCCCTGCTTTGCTGTCAGCACCTATCAATATATGGCTAGCCCTAATCTGTTCATCCTGACGGAACTTGTCAGGATTCTGGTCATAAAACTTTTTGATCTCTTCGTCGCTGACCGTAATTTTGGAAGAGATGTTCGTTTTGACAAAATTGCTGATGACCAGTTCTCGGCGAGTGTCGTCATAGAACATCTTCTCATTCATTCCGATATTTTGGAGTGCCCTGTCATAATCCTTGGCGTCGGAAAATCCATTTTTGATCTTAGCCAGCTTTGCATCAGCCTGCTTGTCGAGATCTTTTATATCAAGCTTCTGGCCAGCCTGGAAAAGCAGTTCCGAACTGATCAATTGATTGAGAGCCTGCATTTCAAAGTCCTTTTGCAGATATGGTGGAATTTGTAAACCGGGTCGGTCCGCCATTAAAATTATTTGAGCCCGTTTGAGTTCAGCAACGGTAATATCTTTGTCATTCACTCTTGCTGCTGTTTTCTTGAGATCGGTTGCGGAGATTTCGGTAGTTGATAATGGCGGGGTTACATTTGATGATGTAACCGAACATGCTGAAATTAATAGCGGTAACATCCACAACAAAATCATTGACTTCAGAAGCATAGCTAACAGTTTCATTAATAAATTCCTCCATAGTCATTTAGTTTATGAACAAAACAACAACATAGCTTATATACTAATTAGTTTTGTACTTTAGATAACATTATTGGTTTGTGTAGTATTACAAACCAATGAATTGATAAGTTTTTTAGCCTGCGAATTGATAATAGCATAGTGCATTGCGGAACTATTACGTTTACCTTCAATAATTCCATTCATTTTCAATAAGGCAACATGTTTTGACACTGTAGTCTGTTTCAGTCCAAGATATTCCGAGATATTTTTGACAGATTTTGATTCATTGACCATACTCAATAAAATTTTAAGGCGGATTGGATGCCCAAGTATTTTTAAAAGATGTGCTATTGATTTGTGCGAGTCCATATTTTCCTCACTGTCACAGTAACTATTTTAAACCAAGTATATTATTATTTTTATTTGGTAAATAGCCATACTACTCACAAGTATTCACTTAATAACACATACAATTTGTCTAATACATTGGCAACAAATACGCATTGCGGTATGGCCAAAACAATGCCCGGAGAGAGGGCCCTCCGGGCGATTTCATTATATGACATTGTTTCAGGCTGGTTTAGTTCGTGCCGTCAACGGTGATGGTCTTCTTGAAGTATCCCTTCTGGATACCGTTTTTGTAGACGTAAATCTCGACCGTCTTGTTTCCGGCCACACTATAGGTGTGGGTCTTGGAAACGGATAGAGCATCGATGGTGGTGATATAATCGTATCTGCCGTCGCCCCAGATGACCTTGACCTTGTCGTTGGGGGTTGGCAAAGATGTGACGGTAAGCGTACCGCCGAGATTGCCGGGGTTGTCTGCCCAGGTTATGACGTCGGCAGCCGGAACAACGGCCTCGACCTGCCGTGTTGCCGATGCGACATTCCCGCTTTCGTCGGTAACCTTCAGGGTGATGGTCTTCAGCCCGATGGTGGCAAAAGTCACGCTGGAGGTTTTGCCGGGAGCGATGGCGGTGCCGTCGCTGGAGGTCCAGGTGTAGGTTGAGATACCGACGTTACCCGGTTTTGCCGCATAGGCTGCCAACGGTTGGGCGACACCTTTGGCGACCTGTATGCCAGGGGCTGCCGTGTCGATATCGGTGAAGTTGGATGAGAAGTTGGCGAACGGTTTTACGCCGATTCCGAACTTCGTCGCGTTGATGGCGTTTTCATTGGCGAGGTAGTTGCTTACCCATGCCGTCCGGTTGACATAGGTGTTACCTTTGACGTCAGTGAAGGTGCCGTCGATCGGATAAAGAGCTGCAGACCTGTCGAGAGGTTTTACCCTTTTGTAAGTTCCTGAGGCATCTGCGGTGAAAGTACTTCCGCTCCAGGTGCCAAGCTCATCGAACTTGACTTCAAGGGCGCCGCCGGCCTTGGTTGACAACTCGGCGCCGGTCTCGATATCATCCTGCAAGCCCACAACTTCGAGTTGCGAAGCCGGGGATTGCATAAATTGCTGCCCCGCCACAGTTTTGACGGCTGTGCCGAGCATATCGAAATTACCTGCGAATAAGGAGGTTTTAGGTGCGGAAGAATGGCAGTCGGCGCAACTTGTGCCGAGGACATAGGTCTGTATCGGCCGTATGCCGTGGGTCAATTTGTAAGGGCCACCCAGGAAAGTAAGCTGGGTTTTTGTCCAATCCTTGTTGTCAACTGAGCCCTTGATGGCGTTGCGATACGCCTTGTAGCCCGATATCTCTTCCGGGGTCGAAAACAGGACGTTGCCGCCGTACACGCCGACATACTTCCATGCCCCGGTGAAGGCGCCGGTTTGGTCATAGGCGCTCTGGTAGGAACCGTTGCCGAATCCGACCGGGATTGGAGCAAAACCGGAAGGACCGAAATTCATGCCGGCCTTCAGGTCACGGGCAATCCAGGGATCATAGTTGGCGGTCAGGACGCCGCTATAATCGCCGGTGTGGTGCGTCGGCGCGGAACCGGTAACGCCGTCGCCGTTGGCGTCAACGAGGGGATCCACGTTGTTCCAGATGGCAGCGGTAATGATGTTCACGGCGTAGATTTTCCGCCGCCAGTTCGTGTTGGTGCTGGTATTGTCGAAGGTCTTGTAGTAGTTGCCATTCTTCTGCCACGTGAAGAGAGGTTCCCACTTCTTCAGGTTGGTATTCGCCGGAATTCCCATGCCAGGGTCGGAGAACATACCCAACATGCCGCGTTCAGTAGCATATCCAAGCATATTGGGATAGCGGTTGCCGGAGGTGGAGTCCAGTTCGCGGACGACCATCTGCTCGCGAGCGATATGGCAGACCGTACAATCCATGACATCAAGATGGTTGCCGACAAACGACACTTCGTTGCTGCCGGTTGTCGTCTTGACCGCCTGGGTGATATTGGCCAGCAGGCCTGCATTCTGATGAGCTGTCAACGGATTGGTCGCGCCGAAGGTATCGATGGCGACACCATCGCTGTTTTTGCCGGTAATGTGGCAATTTTCGCATTTCTTGACCGTATTTTGGCTATTGACGGTGGTTCTCTTGGCTGCATTGCCCTCTACGCCTGCCGCGCTGTCATACCCCTTACCCGGGTCGCAGAGGCTCTTACCGTCAAAAATGGTGTTTGGATTGCTGGAATCCATGGGCGCTGCAAATACATCGACTTTTGTGGTGTTGGTATTCATGTGGCAACCGGCACATTCAAGGGTAAGGTGTACGTCGTAGCCGGGAGCCCACAGATCGCCTCGCTTGAACCATTCGGCACGCGGGAAAGGCACAACGCCTTTCTTAAGAGCATTCTGGTTTTGCATGCCATTGGGAAGGCTGGCCTGAAAATAAATCGGACCGCTGCCGGCAGGGTTGCCGCCGCCCAGGAAGTACTGCTTCATGCCGGGCATGGCCGTGGAGAAATTGGCAAATGCGGCCTTGTTTAATTCGGACATCCCCATGGCGGACGGCCATCCGGCCGGAATCGTAGTGACGAAACCGGGGGTCGTGCTGCTGATACCGGTCATGGTCATGTACAGAGTAGGGGATGTCGCGTATGGGCTCAGTGCCCAATCCCACGTGTTGCCAAACGGGGCGTTGAAGTCGAAGGCCGGCATGGAAAGACCGGTAAACGATTGCGCGAAACTGCCGGTGTAGGCCATCGGGGCGCTGGAGAGGAAATCGCGCATCATGTCAGGAAGGTCTTTAAGGCCCGAAGGCATGTGGCAGTTACGACAGTTCTGGCTTGAGGGGTTTGCTTCCAATTTGGCCAAAGCCGTCGGGGAGAGGGACACGGTGTTATCGGAATTCTTTGTCAGTAAGCCGGTGGTGAAGTCGTAGGCCTGGGTGAACATGTTGATAAAGCCCGCACCGAATGAGGGGGTGGCGTTATGGGCGCCGCTGTAGGCCATCACCGACGACATCATGTTGTTGAAACCGTCGAAATGGCACATCAGGCAGTCCATTTCCTTGACGTTAGGCATCATCACCTGCCCATTTTGAACCTGCATCTGGCTTCCGTCTGGCATGGTCATGGTCATGGCCTGTCCCCAACCGGAACCGGTAATAACGGGCGTACCGTTCATGTAGAGCGGGTAAGACCAAGGGGACGCCATGACCTGATGCTTCGGCAACCCCGTATTGGCGGAGTACTGATCGAAGACCGTCATGGTGTAGGGTGTATAGCCGTCAATTGCGGGGTTCATCATGCTGAAGCGTTTACCGTTTCGGTCCTTCTCCACAAAGCCGCCGCCCGGATGGCAACTGCCGCATGTCGTAGCCAGGTCCCAGGCCGAAAGATCGACCATAGTGTACTGGCTTCCGGTGTTCGGAGTGGTGCCGGGGGTGACAGTATTGGTGCTGCCGGATACGAAATTGCTCAAATTACTGACATAATTCAATGATGAAATATTCGTATTGCCTGGAGCTTGATTCATGAGGTTCGCCACCTGGCGAAGAGAGGGGCTTCACCACTTGCCAACCATGGCGGTCGACTGGGTCCATGGCTTGTTCTTGGTGGCATCGAATTTTCCGGTGGAAGAGTCGACGTATTCACTTCTGCCTTGGTTCGAGTGAAAAGCGTGGTCGGATATCTTGTCATAGGTGTAATCGACGCCGTTCTTCACGTGGCAGCCTGCGGTGCCGCACGTCTGCTTCGGGCTGTAGGGCATGCCCTTCCCGTTCGCGTCCACCTGTACCGGCACTTTAGCTCCGCCGGCCATTTGCATGCCGATCTCTTCGAATGTGTACAGCGTGACTGACGGATGGGCGGCAAACGAAGTGCCGGCCGTCAAGGCCAGACTGGCGGCAGCTGTTGCCGTCAGTAAGCCTGTCTTTATTCCGAATCGTTTCATGTAATTGGATTTCCTTTCTGTACCGTTGATTTTGCAACAGAAATTCTCTCAGGCAGTAACTACCTTTGCGAGATGATGCCACCGCATATCTTGGTAACAATGCGGCTGATGCTGTTCAGCCCGTATGGGGGTACGAAGCCGGACGATAAAACGGGAGCCGGTATTCTTTTAGCAATACCAGGACCAAATCATTTGTACGGGAGGAATATGCTGTATATATTTATTCAATTTAACGGATTAATTATTGTGCAGAGGCCGAACTGTTCTAAAACTTGTTGTTTTAACATATAATTATAAAGATGAATGAACGCCGGGATTTCAAACATGCCGCCATGCCTGAAGCCAATTGTTAGGGCGCAAGGCCTGGTGCGTGAAAAGAGCTGAGGCGGGTATGGGGCATTCATTTCATAATGAAGGGTCATATAGCCCGCGCCGGGGGAAATAACCAAAACGATCCGAATCCAGTTCAGGACCATGACATGCACCAAGATACCTATCACTGCGATTGTTCTCTAGCGCGCCCCAGCCGCAACAGGGGACAAATCAATAGTATTTCGGATTGGTCGCATGGCAGCTTACCGTGCAGCTTCGTGCCGTGGAGTCGTATGATCCTGATGTGACAAAACGGATGTCGAAATTGATGAGATGAGAGTTGGCCGCGGTGGTGGCTCCGCGGGCCTGCGGGACTCCATGGGAGGCATGACAGACCGAGCAAGGCACCTTATGGGTAATAAGATGCTGCTGGTGGCCCGAGAATGCAGATTTGCCGGGATCAAGCAGAACATTCTGATCATGGCAGCGATAGCAGAGTGCATAATTGGCATCACTGTAGACAAGCGGGTAGATTTCCGTTTCATAACGGGCAACCAGGATATGTTTAAAGTTTGAACCGTGCGGTCCTTTAGCCTGGCTGCTATCGTCGTTGGCGTGGCAGTCGCAGCAGTAAATCATGCTGCTGACACTGTACTGAGTTCGCAGGCTCGGCACGTTGCCCCCCTTACCGATGCCCACTACCGGGTGGAAAGACGGGTTCGAGATGTCAAACTCCAGCCGCGTATTAAGCTCCTGTATCTGCCTGACGATCGTCTGTGTGCCGTAAAAACTGTTCTCTGCATGGCAGCGAAAACAGATCTCATATTCATTTGCAGCGTACGAGGGGAGCACCGCCCCGGCGCTCGAAACCCCCCTTACCCCCAGGAGCGGACCAGGCGCAGCCGGCGCCGATGCGGAAGCGTTCTTCGACTGATGAGGGTTGTGGCAATCTTCACATTCAACATGCTTCAGGGCGGTCAGCGGATTTTCCGTGGGGTCGTGGATGCCGCTGGTGGCCCCCACGGGATGATTGTAGAACTTGGTAATGGCGGTCGCAATGTCTACGCTCCCCCCCGTTGCCGAATGACATTGCAAACAATTGGCGTCATCGATGGCGAATTTGAGCAGACGTGCGTTTCTGCCGGCATTATGGCTGGCGTGGCAAAGCGTACAACCCGCGCCCTGGCCTGCGGCGGCATGGGTGGAGCTACGCCAGCCGGTTATGTTGTGACAGGCGGTGCAAAGGGCTGAGCCGGAGTTATCCATAACCAGGAATTTGCCGTAGTTGTTGCTGTGGGGGTTGTGGCAGGCTGTGCACTGCAGCATTCCGCCTTCTTCGAGCCGTATTGCATGGGGAAGAGAGCCGGGGGTGTTGAGCTGTCCGTTCTGCTGGGCCAATTCGTTTGTATAGGCAAGGGATACGGGGTGGTCGTCACGCAGGTCGGTTTTCAGGTTGGTTGGGTAGTTGGCTGGTATGGTAGTTATTCCTCCTGCCATCGCGATCGCTTCCGAAGAGCCGTAAAAGGTCCCCAGAGCGATGGTGCCGTCGTGGCAGCTGAGGCAGAGACGTGCAGAACCGCTCGGTTGCCCCGGTTTTGCCACCAGCGTGGATGACTGGTACAGATCGTAGATGGCCGTGCTTGTCGGGCGGCTCCAGAGCGGTGTGGAGGGATTCGCGTGATGGGGGGTGTGGCAGAAGATACAAACCCGCTCTTCGTTGAGCGCCTTGATGGAGCCGGGGCCCGATACGGACAGATTATGCTTGCTGTTCAGTATCCCTACCGCCCCTGCCGGAGCAGGCGTGGCGAATGTGATGATCAAAGACGCAATCAGCGTCAGCACAGGCCATACTATGTTCAATATCACGATTTCTCCTTTATCGAATCGAATGCCTGTTCTCCAACCGGCCCCAAAGCAGTCTCAGCCTGCTAATCTTCCTTTACCTCCCGGATGTACCGGAACACCTGGAGCCTGTTGTTGTACGTGTCGGCGACATATATGAAATCATTGTGGTCGATAAAAAGCCCCGACGGCATCCAGAGTTCTCCTTTGCCGCTCCCCCGGTTGCCATAGCTGAGCAGAAATTGCCCGTCTTCGTCGAATATCTGTACCGTATCGAAGAGGGCATCGCAGATATGCATATGTCCTTCGCTGTCAATGCCGATCCCTTTGGGTTTGGCAAAAAGCCCCGACGCGTCGCCTTGCTTGCCGAATCCTTTCAGATAGGCGCCATTGGCGGAAAATATCTGCACCCGGCCATTGAGTGCATCGGTTACGAAGAGGCGTCCTCCTTCATCGAGCGCCAGATCCGTGGGACGGTTGAATTGCCCCGGATTTTCACCCGGCATGCCGAAACGGAAGGCTTCCCTGCCCTGGGTAGTGAAAGCTACCACCTGGCCGGCCAGGGTATCGCTGACGTAAAGCAGGTCGTTGTGCGGATTATAAACGATGCCGGTCGGGCGCTGCAGGCCCTTGGATATGAACGCCTCAATCTTGAAATCGTCCAGATTGAACCGATAGATCTTTCCCGCTGCCGAGTCGCTCACGTAGATAATTTCGCGCATATCCTCCGCAACGCCAATCGGCGACAAGAACCGGTTAGCCTCATCTCCCCTGACCAGTTCGTAACGTCCAGAAACCCGATCGATGACATGAATGGCCTGCCCCCCCGTATCCGCGATAAAAATTCTCCTTTTGCCGTCTACGTGGAGGCCGTAGGGGCGTGTGATGCGTATCGCCTCCTCACCAAAGACCGTGCCCCATAATCGGCCCCAGAACCCCTTGTGGATTCCGACATCATTGCCAGTGGCGATGGTTTGGACCCAGACGATGCGGGGCGCCATGGGCGGGGGCGGCCAGACGATCTTATCGATCATTGTCGCGGCGTGCGGCGCAGGGATAGCAGCACACCCTGCCCCCCCCATTACAAGGGCAAGCATCAGAAGCCATACCAGAGGAATTATGGCCGATGGTCCACCCTGCTGTCCCTCTGAATGGCGCGGTGAGCGTTTCATCAAAATATCCTCCGTAATTTCAGGTTAACGGTTTGGCTATGACTATAGCTCGAAGGAGAGAAACCCCAGTTTGCCGAAGAGTCGAGCGTGACGACCGTTCTGCCGAAGTTGCCTTCCAGGCCGAGCTCAATACTGAATCTGTTACTGGTGATCGAACTGGTGATCATGTTGAAGTACCCCAGTGTTGCCTTGCCCCGTAAATTGGGGGTGATCACACGGCTGTAAGCGGTGGAGAGAAGAAAGGTGTTGTCCCATCCCTGCGTAGATGATGTACCGATAGAGGTGTTTTCGTACCAGGAATACCGATCGTTTGCCTTGGTCAGAAGCGACGCCTTCGCAGCTTGCAAGGTGTGTATCCAGTTTGTCTCGACTTGTTGGAGCCTCTGAAAAACACTCTTATTGAGCGAATATTCGAGAGACAGGGTATGGCGGCCAAGTAGACCGTCGATGCCTGCATCGATATGGGTATTTGCCCCGATCGTCGAACTGGGGTCGCTTCCGGCAAGAATCCGGCTGTCGCTGTAGCTGTAATTGGCATGGAGAACGCACTTTTTGTCGAGCAGACTGAGCTTTCCACCGACGGTATGGCCCGCAGTTGCAAACGTGATGTTCGGGCTCTGGCGATACGAATAGCTGATGTAGACAGAAGGAACACCGGGGTCCGAGTTGATCAGCAACCTGGTCTGAAATCCAGACAATACGGTGCTGAAGTCGCTGAAGCGGATTGTCATTGCGGCGTCCTTGAATATGGCGATAGTGCCGCTGTCGATATTGTGGGCCGCCAAGTCGAGAAACAGGGGGAAGGGGCCGTTGAGAGTGGTTTTCTCGACGTTTGCCAGGTTGACGTCTGAGCGCTTGCGCTCCTGGATTACATATTGGTAGCCGTAGTCGAGCCTGACCGAGCTCTCCCGGGGCAGTTCATTGGTATAGGCTACTCGTCCATTCCACGAGGCGGTGCGGTCTGAACCGTCATTATAGCTCCCTTGCGCAAGAGAACCGCCAACGGTGGTCAGCAGGCACTTGAGATATTTTTGCGAGAGCGAACCGGATATGCTCTGCTGGTCGTTGTTATTGTGCACATCTGTGTTGCGGCTTTTCACATAAGCAAGTTTGCTGTCCAGTGCCTTCCCGATCTGCCAGTTGAGAGTTGAGGCGACACTTGACTGCAATTCGGGATAACTGCCGCTTTGCTCGTTGTAGACATACATTGAATCAATTTGACGTTGCAATCCTTGAATGTTTTTCCAGAACAGGGTGTTGGCAATGTTGACGACAGTGGTGTTCCGGTTGTCGGTTCTCTCGCTGCCGAGCAGTGTCTGTCGATCGAAGGACTGAGTGAAGGAAAGTCTCGTCTTGCTTAGATCGTCCACACTATTGCGGAACGAAATAGATGCCGCCTGGGAGGTTTGATCGATGTCGTCAGCAAGCCCGTGGGTTGTCGATGCGTTTCTGCTGTAGGTTAAGGTAATCGGTAACTGCTGGTTTGGGATGCTGAAGGAGACGTTCTGGCTCTCCATGTCGAGTGTGTAAGCCCGGCTGAAAGGAGGTCTGATAGTCCCATTGGATGAAGAGACGGAAAAATTGAAGGGGTAATTCATACGGTCGAGTATGATGCCGTTGACGTCGTAAGAGATACGCATGTTGGTGCCCGTAGAACCGCCTTCCGCGGTATTGTTCACCAACGTCTGATTGGAAGAGAGGGAAATGTTCGCGTCACCGCGGAGCAGGCGGGGGTGAAGAATCGAGTACCCGGCGCCAACGGTGTAGGTTTCGCTGAAATCATTATTGGTAGATCTGTTCGTTGTGGTCCTGGTCTCACTCTGGTTGTCGTTGTAGTTATAGCTGAGCTCCGCGGACTGGTGCAAACCGCTCAGGCCGAGCAAGGTGAAACGAGCCGCTTGGGCTGTGACAGGAAACAACGCTATTGTCGCGCCGAACACCCCAATGCCCTGTACCAGCAAACGGAGCAGATCCCATCGTCCGATGGGACTTCTCCGCTGCGTGTTGCCTCGTATCGAGGCGGGGTTCATGAAGCCTTTGGCTCCGGCAGTATTCTCCATTGCGGGGGCTATTTCAAAAAATAAATCGAATCCCCGGAATGGGGATCGTGACAGTTATCGCAGGTTATTCCCTTTTCGACGAACAGGTCGTGCATACGGACCGCTTTGCGGCGCTCGGTGTGGCACTTGACGCAGAGAGCTTCTTTCTTCGTGTTGAGCAGCGCCGGGTTGGCGGAGGTATGAGGGAGATGACAGGCCAAGCAATCGCCGACCGCCGCGGGACCGTGCTGAAACCGCTTTGTCAGCAGGTCCTTGTGGCAGGTAACACAAAGGTATTCCCGGGGCTTGATCAACAGTCCATCTTCGCCGCCGCTCCCGCCCCCCTTGTCCGCTTTGTGGCACGAGTTGCAGAGTTTCTCCTTATAGGGGTTGTGCTCGGAACCTCGGGCCGCCGTTGGTGAGAGTGGAACAGAGGCTGTTTTCTGTTGTAAACAGACCGCCTTAGCCCGCTCTTCGTGTTCCCGGCAGATCTCCTCGACAGGCGGCAAGGTTGGGTAACCATCCAGGATAGAGGTCAAGGCCTTATGGCGGGTCACGGGATCGCAGCCAGTAGCCAGCCAGATTAGGCACACCGACAGGGCGAGATACATAAAACGGCGCTCACTCATATGCGTTTCTTCACGGGGAAATGGCCTCGCCGCTACTTTACCGGTGGAGCGCTATCGCTACTCCCGGCGTCAGCTGGTTGTTCAGGGGTCTTCTCCTTTTCCTCCTGAGCCTTGCGGGCCTTTTCCAAAGCCTCCGCCGCCCGTTTTTCCTGATCGGCAAGCGCCTTTTTGTACTCGGCGTCGTAGTCGAGTCCTTGTTTCTTGCCCAGTCCGTAAATGCTGATCATATGATCACCGACCTGGCTCACCACGAAGAGCACCTTGTCAAGGATAAAGCCCGGTGCGGCCATCTTCTGGTAATAGTCGAGATTGTCGCCGGTGACGGCAATACCGGCCGGGATATTGAGCGAACCCGGCGTGCCCGGAGCGCCGAAGAACATCAGCAACTGCATCTGCGCATCAAATATCTGCACCTGTTGTGCGGCGGCGTCGACCACATAGACAAGGCCGTCATTATCCACAGCAACCCCGCGCGGACGGCCGAATTCACCGAAGTTGACGCCCAGGCGGCCATACCCCATGAGGAAGTTGCCGTCCCGGTCCAGCTTGATGATCTTACCGGTACCGAAGTTGGAGACGTAAAGCGCTCCTTTGCCGTCAACCGCCATGTTGGTGGGGCCGGAAAGACCTCTACGTGGATCCTCGTCGCGGCCGATGGATTTTTGGTAATCACCGCTGGTCCGATCGAAGATGTGGATCTGGCTGCTGGACTGATCCAAGAGGTAGACAAAATCCCCCTCTACCGCCACGGCAACCGGTTTCAGATCTTTGCCGCTGCCGAAGCTGCGCAGGAAAGAACCTTCCGGGTCGTACTGCAACACTTCAAGCCGCGACGTATCGGCGACATAGATGTTGCCCTGTTCGTCGACCGCCACGTTTACCGGCTTTTTCAGCCGCCCCGCATTGATATTGCCCGGCAGGCGGGTCATTTTTTTCTTGGGAAGGTCAATGATGAGGACCTCAGCCTGAACCGTGTCGCAGATATATATCTTGCCATGGCCGGCGGCGATCCCGTAGGGCTTGACCACCGGTATAAAGTCATCGCCGTTGCTGCTATTGAGAGCCAGAAGCGATAACGTCTTGCTCTCCATGACGTCGCTTGAGTCCTTTATGGACTTCAAAAACTGAACGCGCGGCAGATCGGGAGGGGCGGGCCAGAAAACTCGCTTATTAGTGGATTGGCTGGCGCAGGCGGTCAAAGCGATCGACAAAAGCGTTAACGCGACCCATTTCACGCCCGTGCTCCACGCCTTTTCAGGAATTACACACCTTCTGTTCATGCCATCCCCCTTGTATTTAACGGTTAATAAACTGCTGTGTCTGATTACGCGTCCCATAAATCCAGTATAAATATATATGCATAACCATATAAAATTCTTAGAAGAAAAGGGCTGCCGGATTCCGGCAGCCCCCCAAAGAGCTGCGAATGCCAGACACAAATTCAATTATTTGTTCTTGTCATGGCATGAGAGGCACAACGCGGAGTCTTTCTGTGCCGCGAGCAGGAAGTAACCGCGTCCGGAAGCGGGTGCAGTGTTTTGCACCGCAGTGCCGTTGTGGACGTCGTGACAGGAGGCACAGGTCATGACAGCCCCAACCCCGTCGATGTTTGTGAGGACATCGGCAATTGTCTTGGTCCCGATGGGTGAAGCGGCAGCTTTCAACTCATATTTGGGGTTTGTCTGCATGTCGGCATAGACGAAGCCGACCGGGTGATCATTGGCAAGACCAAACGACTGACCGATGGCAAAGTGATTCTGGCCGAAGTAGTTCATCTGATCGTCTCCCAGTTGGGTTACGGTGCCGGTTTTCCCATAGTAGGAGTCAACGGCGGTGACACCATCGTGGCAGCTCATGCAAAGGCGTGATGGACCGGCCATGTTATCGTAAAATTTGCCGTCAGCGGCGGGATTGAAGGTGGCGCTGACGTACTGGTCAAAGGTAGAGGTGAGAACGGCACGGCTCCAGAGTGGTACGTAGACGCTATACGTGATATCCGTTGAAAGACCTGTGGCTGGATTGGTCACCGTTTTCGTGACGGTTTGCGTCGGGTCGGCTGCGTGGTGCGGGGTATGGCAGTAGGCGCAGACACGCTGATCAAGGTCTTTCGTGCCGCCGTTGGTGGTGAGAAATACGTTCATATCGTGCTTGGAACCGACAATACCGCCGCCATTGGAACCGGCAGCGCCATAGGCGATGGTTGTACCCGCAACGATGCCTGCGAGGGCGACAAGGGTAATGATCTGTTTATTCATGAATGAAATTTCCTCCTGAAATGGGGCTAAATGGTTAGCTCTTGTGGATGATACGTGGGCTCCCTTTCGATACTCCCTGCAACCTTTCGAAAACAGCCTCTTCCCCCAAAGAGACGGCTTCCTTACAAGAACCTTGTTGTTGCAAGTCGATTGATGATTTAGCAAGTTAAATGCCAGTATTTAAATATTTTTATAAATTACAACATATTGATTATATTATATAAAATAGTTTGAAGCCGGGGATGCGGGATGTGCAGGCAGCGGCCAAGGGGGATATCACTCTGACCGCAAAGACAGGTGGGGCATATGCACCAAACGGAAACCGTTTTATCGTGATCCTGGATGGAAAACGGCGCCCACGAGGCGCCGTTTTTGAATGGTATGATTATGAAAGGATGCTATTTTTGAGTTGTGGCGTTCAGGTCGAACGGTGTTATCCGATCGTAACGAAAGCGGCGGTGACATCCCGGAGCGCAACTCCCGCCGGTCGGAGTGAGTTGAAAACGGCTCTTGATCCGCCATTGGCCAAACCTTGCGCCATCGGCACTGACCAGCTTTGGGCCGTTTGATGCGTGCGGCTCGTGGCAAGCCCGGCAGCTGCGCCCCTTACTGGAGTTAACATGCACATAGTGAAGGTTCCTGCCGCCATTACGGAATTTTGTATAGAGCGTCGTTTCGGCGAAACGGAAGAGATTTCTGTCATGGCACTTTGTGCATAAGCTGTAGCTGTCATCTTTATAGGCGACATAAAAATCGCTGGGGTAGTTTCCAGCCAGAATATGAGGGAAGTCAGACCCGTGGGGAGAATGACAACTACTGCACCACCCCTTCTGGATCGGGCCATGCAGGTGTTTGCTCACATCCAGTTCCTTTTTGATGTTGCTCAGGGCCGGGTCGCCAAGCTTGTCGGTGTTGTGGCAGCCGAGGCAGGCGCTTTTCTCGTCATCGGCCAGAAGCAGCCCCCGGGCCTTGGAGAAATGGGCCGTATGGCAGTTGGCGCAGAGCTTGCCCTCAATGACAGGTTTGTGGGGGACTTGACTGTTCTTGATCTTTTTCCCGGTCTCCTTGTGACAGCCTGTACAGAGATCCGGCATCGCCCGTTTCAGGAGATTGGGCCATGCCGAACTGTGCGGGTCGTGACAGGATGTGCACGGTTCTTTCTTCACGGGAGGGTGGATGATCGCCGCAGCCTGCATTTTCTTGGCAAAGTGGGCATGACACGCCAGGCAGACTTCGCGGGAAGCGCCTTTTAAAAGGGACTTGGCGTCAGATTGATGTGGGTCATGGCACGTAGTGCAACTCCCGCTCGCCACCGGACCGTGAACGTATTTCTGGCTGAAAGGTGCGCTATCATGGCAGCCCAGACAGAGCACAGTCTGGTCTTCGCTATCGCCGAGAAGAAAACGGCCGTTTGCGCCATGGGGGTTGTGACAGGAGAGGCAGTCCCCGTCCTTGACCGGAGAATGTACTACTTTCTTTTTTCCCATCGCATCGTGGCACTGAGAGCACAGGGCACTCCCCTTGGCAGTCAAGTCGAAGCTTTTACCTTCCTTGAACGGGTGTTCCTTGTTTTTTTGCAGATGACAGGAGAGGCAGTCGCTCTCCTTGACCGGCTGATGCATGTTTTTTATGGCATTAAAAGGAATATGGCAGGATGACGTTACGCATGTCTCGGCATATGTTACTGCTGTAGCAGCGTCAAGCATAACCGCCAGAAGGAGAAACACCACTCGCATCTTTGACATGATGCATGGGAGCGTGTGGATCTTCATAACGTTGAGGCGGTCACTTGTCATCATTCAGGTAATCATTAAGAAGTGAACGGAGGATTGTGGTGCCATCCGGCAGATGCTCGCTCTTCATGCACCGCTCGATTTCCCTAGCGTCGTCGGCGAGAAAGAAAAACGGCACTGCCGCCGCATTGACGCACCCACTATTATCTTTGTACGCACGGTACCTGGCACAGGAGCTATTATCTCCTAAACAATATTTGTTTTTTATGTAGTCTGCCGATTTGGGCATTTCTGGAATCACATCATTGAAAAATTTGCAGCATTTGAATATTTCACAAATCATGACACCTCCCCTTTTCATGCTCTCATATAGTGCGCAACCAATTGCACACGTGCAGAGTCACGATGCACTCATGATCAGGAAAGCGCCTGCGCGGCAGGCCGGAATCCGCCAACCAACGTATAATCAGAGGACGGTTCGGAAAACTGGCTAGCAGCCAGAGCCGAGCGGATGGTACCGTTGATAACGCTGATCATCTGCACAGGTATAGAATATTGTTCGTCAGCACCTGAAATCAGGCTGTCCGACACCTACTTCTGATCAAGTTCTTTCAGTATTTTATTAGCTTCCCGATATCCCTGTTCCGCGGCCATACGAAACCATTTTTCCGCTTCCTCCCGGTCCTGCTTTCCGCCAAGCCCTTGAAGAAGCATCATTCCCAAATCATATTCGGCGTTTGCGAATCCACTTTCCGCGGATTTACGGAAAAGTTTACGTGCTTCAGTGAAGTCGGCTGCGGTCCCCTCTCCTCTCACGTACATGAATGCCAGATTCCACTGGCCAACCGGGTCGCCTTGCTCGGCCGATTTCCGGTACCATCTAACCGCTTCCTGCTTATCCATTTTTATGCCCACCCCGGAAGCATACAGAACACCAAGTTTCGATTGGGCGTCAGCATTGCCTTCTTCCGCCATCTTCTTGATTTTGGGAATATCCATGCCGTCGAATCCCCATGCGGGCATCAAGGCCACGATAAAAAAAATGACGTAGAAAAAGATTGCGGCATGCGGTTTCATCATTTTTCTACTCCCTTGGCCCATGTTTTGTGCATCTGTTATCGGCCCTGCGCACATAAAAATGACAGCGGTTGCATACAATGTGCAGCTTGATTTTGCGACATAATGAAACGCTCATATATTCTTTCGACATATTGACATGAAGTCAGCGGCACGTAATAAAAACGCCTCATTGGGGAGACTGTTATCCTTATATCGTTAGCCCCGTAGGATGAAAGCCGGTGAAAGGTACTTCATGCCGACGTAACGAAATGATGTGGGAGTGGGCTGATCATCTTCTAAGCACTTACTTACTGTCCTCAGCAGTTGGCCCATTTGGAGTCATTATATCTTTCACGCTTGAGGTCACTTGGAACATCATCTTTCAATACATTGCAGGAAGTTTGATCTGCATACTCCGAAATACCGAATTTTTTCAAGCGGTAACGCAGAGTATCACGACTCATCTTGAGTGATTTTGCCGCCTTTGATTGGTTGCCGTTGGCGCTTTCCAAGGCAAGAGTAATCAACTGTTTTTCGACCTCCTCGAAGGAGATCCCTTCGGGGGGCAGTTGGAATCCTGCAAAACAACGTCCGTTATCTACCGGAAATACCGTATAAGTGCTCGGTGGCGGTTCAAGGCTCTGTTGATTCCGCGGAGTTTCCTTGCACAAATGAAAGTGCGTCAGTTCTTTGCCTTTCTCAAGCATCATTGCCCGCTCTATGACATTACGCAGTTCGCGTACGTTGCCTGGCCAGGAATAGGAAAGTAAGTCTTCCAATGCCTCGGATGCGACCAGTTCCACTCTCTTGCTATACTCAGCATTCAGACTCTGTATAAAATATTGTACCAAGGCAGGAATATCCTCGATCCGTTCACGCAGTGGCGGGATACAAATATTCAGCATGTTGAGCCGGTAATACAGGTCCCCTCTGAAACGCCCATCAGCAACCATTTGTGGCAGGTCTTGGTTTGTTGCTGCAATGATGCGCACATCCGTCTCCACCTCACCTTCACCTCCAAGACGGCGAAATCGCTTCGTTTCCATGACTTTCAGAAGCTTTGTCTGCATCGTGGTCGGCATGTCGCCGATTTCATCAAGGAAAATGGTGCCGCCATTGGCAAGCTCAAAGATACCTTTCTGCATTTTAGATGCGTCGGTATAGGCGCCTCTTTCATGTCCGAACAGCTCGTTTTCAATAAGATTCTCCGGTATAGCCGCGCAATTGACCTCAACAAAGGTTGCACCGGCTCGAGCGCTGTACTGGTGAACCGCCCGAGCTACCAATTCCTTGCCGGTACCACTTTCCCCGGTGATCAGGACCGTTTTTGCGTCAGTCGAGGCACACACATTGACCAGCCGGAAAACGTCAACCATTTTGGGAGAGTTACCAATCATTTGGTCCGGCGCTGTTTTTTTCCGGCGTTCCATGGAAATCGATTCAACATCTTTTTTTTGTTTTTCCTTTAAGCTCTGAGCGACGCCTTGAACTACCTTCTCCATATTGAACGGCTTACCGAAAAAGTTGACTGCACCAAGCTTGAATGCTTTGACAGCTAAATCCGCAAAAGAGCTGGCAGTAATAACTATGAATGGGAGATTAACATCATCCTCCCTCATTGTAGCAAGCAGGTCGAGTCCAAAAGCATCAGGAAGGTAGAGGTCAAGTATCACGAGTTCCGGCTTGAAATCGTGGAATTTTTGGAGGGCCTCTCCCCCAGAAGCTGCAGTCTCAACAACATATCCGGCCTTTTCAAGCCTGAAACAAAGCATTGAGGAAATAAGATGTTCATCGTCAGCAACGAGAATTCTATGATTATTCACGGCTGTTCTCCTCAATCAATGATTGCACTGAGCTTTTCCACTCCGGGCATCGCGACAGGAAAAATAACTTTCCCTCTGAACTGCAAGCTATAAATTATATTAATGCTATATATAGAGAACTTTATCTATAAGGTAAAACGATTTGTTTTAATGATGATATTGAAATTTGCGATAGAGGGAACAGGTAATTCAACCTGATAATATTATTGAATTCAGTAGCTGTGAATTGCATGATACGTTACGATATTTCCAGTTATTTTAAAATTTTAGCACTTTCGCAAATCCGTTTATCAACGTGTTAAACGCCTCAAAACAAAAGGGCATCTGGTCGAATCATTTCTTTGTGCACAGTTTTAAAATGGCGGAAGCACATGGGAATCGAACCCACCGGGGAGATTTCTCATCTCCCCCACCGGTTTTGAAGACCGGGCCGCCCACCAGCGACGGACGTGCTTCCGAAACAGAATATTGCCAAGCATCATTACTTCAACTACACGGCTTCGGTATGTTTAGGCGGTTTAAAAGGTGATGGTAAGGCGAACACGGAATGTACGCACTCAATAAAATTTTTGAAATAATAATTTTTGATCCGTTTCTGATCAGTGGCCAACGTACGCGAACGGGTATATAAAAAGCCAGGTATTGAGTGTTCACGGACCTCCCCCCTTTGAATGTGGTCCGCGACAAGATCTCTCGATACAAAAGCAACACCTTGTCCCAGCAGAACGGATTTTATTGTGAGATGCAGGTCATCATAGACGTCAACCCCCTTGAAATTATCAACACAGAAACCGAAGCGACACAAATTTTTCTTTAGAAGGTAGCGTGAACTGCAGCCTTCCCTGCGAGTGATAAGATGATATTTGAATAAATCTTTCAGGGTAACACCCTCACTTGGTATCTGAAGTAAAGGTGATGAAACCAAAACAAGATTATCTGGAGGCAGAGGAAAGTAGGCAACTTCTTCTGAAAGCAATTCACCACAATGCTCAATAACAACAATGTCAAAATCTTTAGCAATCAGAGCTTTAATCGACTGTTCAGATTGTTGAGCGATAAGCTTCAGGTTGACCTCATCAGATTTTTCCCTCATAAAAAGATTCAGAACTTTCGGCAAGTAAACGATACCGAAAGTAGGGGTAAACCCAACAGCAAGCTGCACCTTCCTCCCCATATTTTTCATTTCATTTTCGATTTCCTGTTCGGCTATCAATATCAAATTTGTTTTCTCCAGGACTCTCTCTCCCGGCGGGGTGGCCCTAAGAATAGAGCCAGAACGGTCTACCAGTTGACACCCATAGTGATCTTCAAGCAATTTTATGCGCTGGGAAACCGTAGATTGTGACAAACAAAGCTTTTCTGCGGCTCGGGAAAAGCTGCCTGTCTCCAATACCATCATGAGCGTCCTCAGATATTGCGTCTCCATCTGTATCCTCGCGTTGTCCACCAAATCAAATATCTACATAGAAGATTCGCCTATAATTTCCTATAAGCACACCCCGCCTCTGGTAGGGGATACTCACTTGATGAGCGAAGCTCATTTGCCGGTTGATAAGATTCAAATATACAAAGTCTGCTTACGTCGACATATTCCTCGTTGCACTTATTTGATAGCAACTGACTCTATCCATGTCCGCCCTTAACAATAACGGGCGACAGAAGCTATTCCTGGATGCCCCGCCGCCGCAAGCAGCGGGTTATCTGCAACTTTCATGGATTATTGAATCGCCACACGTGGCGGGGAATTCGGCCCACAGAGATCAAATATGTATCGGCTCAGCGCATCATAAAGTAATTCAAATATATGTATCTTCGCATTAAGCAAAATATATACCACCTCAACGTCTTCACCGGTGCGCTCAGTGAATTGAGAGACGATACACGGGAGACATACCGATATGGCTACAATATAACATCATTAATAACAGCATATTTTGGCATTTAAGATTTCGAGATCAACATGAGACAATCCTGTGATGCATCTTTTGAGCTTAGCTAGTTATCTCGTCAAATGGCGTATTTTGATTTATTCGTTGGGTCAAATAACACATATTTCTTTACGAGAAAAATAATGTTGGCGATAGGCCTTTGGGCGCACAAAAGCAACAAATACCCCGCATTGACTGTGCAATAATGACCCACTCAGCCCTTATCGAAGCATGGGCCTCCGTCAAGAGCTTCAAACCCAAGGATGGTCCGCCATCAGCAGGTGGCGGTAAAAAAGGCAGCGTAGACTTCAAGGGCCAGAAGCTCAAGAACGACACCCCTGCATCCGTCACCGATCCCGATGCCCGGCTCTACCGCAAGGGCAAGGCCAAGGAATCCAAGCCTTGCTACCAAGGCCATACCTTGATGGAGAATCGCAGCAGCCTGCAACTTGGTCCGCATGAAAAAACTGGGCCTTGGTGCCACCTGAGAAGGAATACCTCTTCACAAGGGAGAACGGAGCAACCTTTACCGCCGAGAAGTTCCTGCGACAGGTCTGGACCAGGGCGTTGACCACGGCTGGGGTGAAATACAGGAAGCCCTACACCACCCGGCACAGTTTTGCAGCGTGGGCCTTGGCAATTAGGTGTGACCAAAACCGGCTGGCCAATCTCATGGGGCACGCCTCGAAACAGATGATTTACGAGGTGTATGGCAGGTATCTAGAAGGAGTTGAGCAGGACCGGCTGAAAATCCTGGCTTACTTCGGTAGGGATTTCAAACGAGGGTGGCAGAAAAGCCTCGACTACCTGCGAAAGCTTTGCGAAAGTTTATACCATGCGTTCTGGTTAGAACCCGCAGCGCCGCCCCAATATTAGCTATTCTGAGAACTGGACATTATTAATGCTACCTCCATAATTTTTGAGGAGCGGGGTAGAGTCATGACCTAAATACGGTCCTTTTGTAACTGGTTTTGCTGTGAGTAGCGAGTTTATTACCAGCGATGCTGACACTGCACTGCCGAACTAATCTCGCGTATTGGCCATAAGCAGAGCATCGGCCCCATGATCCTTACAGCATAGAAGAATCGCGGTCAGTTTGAAGAAATCCCTTCCTGAGGAACGGCCCCAAGACAGACCCAAGATTGAGCACGGCGTTGAGAAGCCCAAAATCTTCAGACGGCTTCAACATTGAAAACTGATTCACATCACAGCACGCAATAGTATTAATCGTCTAGCTAGTTGCTTGTTTTACCTCTGCTGAAATATGTTTAATAAACATCGCCACGGCGCCGAGCCCCATGATCCCTGCGGCGTAGAAGACGGCGGTCAGTCCGAGGGTGTTCTGCAACCCGGCGCCAAGGAGCGGCCCAGAGACAAAGCCCAGGTTGAGCACGGCGTTGAAGGTACCGATCGTCAGCCCCATGCCATGGCGGCTCCCCTCCTCCACCAACAGCGCCGTGCTGGCGGGTTGGGACAGGACGCTGAACAGGCCGATCCCCACCCCCAGAATGAGTATCTGGGAGAATCCAACCGCAACCGGTATCAGGAAGTAAAGCAGCGAGACGATGGTACCCCCCACCACCACCATGGATTTGCGCGGCGCTCTGTCGGAAAGCATGCCCACAGGACGCAGGAGCAGGGTCATCACCAGGGTGCCGGAGGCCATGACCAGGCCGGTCTGGGTGCCGCTCAGCCCCAGTCTGGTGGTGAGCATGATCGGCAGGAAGGCGCTCAGAAGGGAGATGCCGCAGGCCCGGCCGAAGATGAAGGCCAGAAGACCCCGCAGAGTGCTGTGGCGGGTCACGCTCAGGATATCCAAGAACCGGCCGGTTTCGTTGTGCCCCGTTTGACGGGACGTGGTCCTGTGGGTGGGGATGCAGATCAGGGCCATTGCCAGGGC